>JAGBCY010000018.1 GCA_017937765.1 Alistipes sp. | reverse complement strand
ATGTAATCACTAACATCCTTATAGTAGTATGTTTCAGTTGATTACATCTATTATTTTTGTGCTGCTATAGAAACTATAGGGCACAAAAAAACCTTGCTACAATTGCTTGCAACAAGGTTTCAGGGTGGAAGATGGGATTCGAACCCACGACCTTAGGAACCACAATCCTCTACTCTAACCAGCTGAGCTACATCCACCGTGTAGATTTGTTTCCAAATCGGTGTGCAAATATACACACTTTTTTCTATTCTCCAAAATATTTCGTCAATAATTTTTACTAAATCGTATCAACGCGATCCATCATTATGCCTTAACTACAGACTCATCAGTCAATTAATCACAATGACGAGCAGAATAATTATTGTAGGAGAGTAACACGATAACGATTATTTTTCTACCTTTGTGCTACAAACTATATAAATACAGAGTATGGGAAGGAATACAACAGGAGTTGATGGCAAGAGCAGCACGCTTCTTGGCCGTTTGTTTAAGACATACATCGTCGACGCCTTGAGCTATATGGCTATGGGTCTCTTCGGCTCACTAATCATTGGTACCATCGTCGCGCAGATTGCTAAGATCGAGGGGATGGAGTTCCTCGCCGACATTGCACGACTCTTGCAGACCGACCTCGTCGTGGGTGGTGCCATCGGCTTGGCTATCGCACTGGGTCTCAAGCGCGACCCATTGGTTACTATCTCGGCCGTGGCGGTGGGTGCTATGGGTTATACGCTCGGAGGTGCAGCGGGCGATATCGCAGGTAACCCCATCGGGGCCTACCTTGCCGCCATTGTTGGCATCGAGGCTGGCTCGTTGGTATCGAAGCGTACCCCCGTCGATATCATCATCACTCCGCTTGTTGCCGTCGTCGTCGGCGGACTCTTCGCCAAGTACCTATGTGTGCCTATTGGCGAGTGGGTTATGTCTCTTGGCGAGGTTATCAACCGCGCCACAACGCTCAATCCCTTTGTTATGGGTATTGTTATATCGGTGTCGGTAGGATGCATCCTGACGCTTCCTATCAGCTCTGCGGCACTATGTATATCTATCGGTATCAGCGGCCTCGCCGCTGGTGCTGCCACGGCTGGCTGTTGCGCTCAGATGATAGGCTTTGCTGTCATCAGCTTTAAGGATAATGGCGTTGGCGGTCTTATCTCTCAGGGCCTCGGCACCTCGATGTTGCAAATCGGAAATATTGCTCGCAAACCCATCATATGGCTCGCACCAACCCTCGCCTCGGCCATCCTCGGCCCAATATCTACCGTAGTCCTCGAGATGACGAATAATGCTGCTGGCGCAGGTATGGGCACTGCGGGCCTCGTGGGTCCTATCAATTGCTGGGATACGATGTCGGCAACAACACCACACACCGAACTCTTGGTCGAGATTATCTGCCTCTACTTTATTGCCCCGGCATTCCTCAGCCTCCTTTTCCACCTTATTATGAGGCGTTTGGGCTGGGTTAAGGATGGCGATATGAAGCTCAACAGATAGATCTTTGACCACTTTATTATTATGATACGAACAACCCGCACTCTCCTCACATTAATGCTCGTTGGCCTGATGGTCTGCCAGACTGAGATGCCTCAGCCTATGAGTACCGTTCCATCGTCGCGCCAGATCGAGTGGCACCAGATAGCCTCGGGCACAACCATCGGTTATAAGCGCATCATCCCGCTTGCGGCGACCACAACGACCGACGCGCTCCGCATACGCCTCCTCGACTCGCGCGGCCCGCTCACTATCGACCGCATCGCAGTCTATTAAATTTCAAATAGTAAGGGACGGCTATTATGCCGTCCCTTATTGTTTGTCGCCAAGACCGACTACCAGTAGTAGTCCTCCTGCTCGCTACCGAAATTGTAGCTTTTGTAGTCGTTCTCTATCTCGGTATCCTCATAATGGATATCGAAAGAGTTGTCACCCAATACGCCATCCTCGCCATAATACTCGAGGTTAATTACAGTCTGCTTTAGACGATAGAAGTATACACGAAAACTCTTCCAATCTACTATCGAACCATCATCCTTGGTCCAACGAAAATCCACATCCATAGGGTCAGTAACAGCGTGCGATAAATCTTCATATCCATACCAAGAACCTGCATCATCTTTGTTTGCAAAAGTAGTTTCCCAAGTTTTATTCTCTGGAGTAAATGTAAATGTCTGATAGTCCATATAATGAGGTAGAGATAGAGTAATCACGCCATTATCAAAGTAATCGCCAATATTCACCTTAAGGCCAATTACCATATGCTTGAGGTAGATTGATAGCGTTGCACCATCCTCCGTGGGAAGATAATCACTAACCCTGCCAAAGTAGTAATCTATGCCCTCAGCAAAGCTATATGTTTTTCCATCCGTGGTTTGGATACCATAATTCTGAGTAAAATATCTATCCGAATCGTAGGTAAACTCATTGGTAAGTTGAGTGATAGATACATCAGATGATGCATTATACTTATTACGTCCCTTAAACGGCTCTCCATAACCCAAGTAACGCTTGGAGTCAATCAAGATAGAGTCGCAATAGATCTTATCCTTACCGTCATCAATTAGGTTGACGTAGATTGAATACTTATGATTCTCCTTAACCTCCAACTCTACATCCTCGAGGTTGTCAAATAGACCATAGGCATAATATTCATATTCTCCTGTTGTTGCAGGTTTTTGCATAACTCTAACACCATACAGGTCGCGATCATCGGGGGTAAAGCGTGTAAGCGGGTCGTAGGTTACATCGACCTCGCCACCAGCACGGAGCTTGATAGTGTAGGTCTTAGCCTCCTCGTCGGGGGTTACTGGTGTCTCGACAACGTTCTCGCACGATGCCGCACCAAATGCAAACAGAAATGCTGCAAACAGTAGGTTTCTCGTTTTCATAATAATAAATTGTTTGTGTGCCGCAGCACCTCCATCAGCGGCTGTAAAAAAAAGAAAGTGTGGAGATGTTCGTTTATCTAACAATAGGCATTTGGCGTGGCCCGACAACAAATAAACTATACTCCACACCTGCATAGTATGGAGCGGGCACAGAACGTGCCAACATAGCATACCAATACAAGTGATGTAAGTATCCGTTATCCTCGTTGTCTAAAATCGCCAAATTTTATTGTTAAGGATTAGCGAAACACTTTCACTAATTAATAATATGTCACCACCCGAGCATAGCCCGAATGGTAGTACAAAAGTAAGTATTTATTTCAAAATATCAAATAGTTTGCGAGATATTATCAACAAAAAGCGCAACGCCACTGCCCGTGCAATAGCGTTGCGCCCGTAGTGTCGCGGTCGCGGTTACCTATCCGCCTCGGCGTAGATATCCCTCAGGCGGTGCGACATAAAGTACTGAAACACACCGCGAAGGAACATAAACAGCGTGAAGGCCATCCACACCGCATTATTGCCGATAAGCCAGCCGAGACCGTAGAGTATCGCGAAGTAGAACACCGTAGACAGCACCATCGAGTCGCGCATAATGCGGCTACGCGTGGCACCAACCATAATGCCATCCATAACGAAGGGTAGCGCGCAGGCGATGGGTATCACGATAACCCAGCCGATATACTCGCCCGCAACGGCGATAAGCTCCTCGACGTTGCTCGTCTCCGCATCGACAAGCAGCGTAAAGATATCGCGCCACCAGCCGACATAGACGCCCACATACACGAACGACACCACGAAGCACCACACCACGCAGAGCTTAATGCACTTGCGAAGCGAGGCTCCGTCGCGCGCGCCAATAAAGCGGCCGGTAAGGGCCTCGGCAGCATAAGCAAAGCCATCGTTCATATACGAAAATAAGGTGAATAGCTGGAGCAGTATTGTATTGACAGCCAAGATGTTCTTGTCGCCCATATCAGCTGATGCTTTAGTAAAGAACGTATAGACCGCAACAAGGCAGAACGTGCGGATGATGATGTCGCTGTTTATCTGGAAGAAGCGGCGCATAGCACCCATATCTACGACCTCGCGAAGGCTTACGCTCACGATGCGACGGCGGTACTTAAGGAAGATGATTGCAATCATCACAACAACGCCCGTCCACTGCGCCACAACCGACGCGAGGGCGATACCCTCGAGGCCCATACCTCCCTCAATAGCGAAGAGGAAGCTAAAACCTATGTGCAAGATATTCACGCATATAGCCACACTCATCGGCACCACGGCATTTTGCATTCCCGTAAGCCAGCCATTAAACGCAAAGAGCAGGATGCCCGCCGGCACGGCCCATATTCGCGTGTAGAAGTAGTCGGATATCATCGTATCGCTCGAGGCATCGCCCGTGGACATAAACCATAGCGAGAACTCGCCGATGGGCCACTGCAACGCAAACGCCGCGATGCCCACACCGAGAGCCACGCAGAGCGCACGCCAAAGCATAAGGCTATACTCGCGCCTGTCATCCGCACCATAGGCCTGAGCCGTAAGGCCGCTTGTGCCCATACGAATGAATGAGCAGTTCCAGTAGATGAAGTTGAAGATTGCCACACCGATAGATAGCGCGCCTATGGTCACTGCGCCATCCGAGCCCGCAACGCGGCCAGCGATGAACGTCGAGGCGATACCCATAAGCGGCACGGTGATGTTCGATATGATGTTAGGTATGGCAATGCGTAGTATCTCGCGATTCATAATCTCAATGTTTGGCTACAAAATTATGTTGCAAAGGTACGCATTATTTGCTATTTTCGGATAATTTGCGGCATAGATATTGCGAAAGTGCGAGATATTAAAAAAAATAGTTACCTTTGCCGCGAACTTATTTATTAAAAGTAATATACACAAATGAAAAACAACAACACAGACTCAACGGCTAACCTGTCGCGCTTCGGTCGCGATAAGCGTCAGCGTATCAACTCTTCGGAGCGCGTTGAGCGTAGCCCCCGTCCTCGCCGTGAGGCAGACATCGAGGGCCAGAGAGAGCATCGCCCACGTGTGGCGACAACCGAGAAGCGATCGTCGTTTAACCCCCACTTTACGGCCGACAACCGTCTGCGCCCCGAGTACGAGCGTCCTCGTCGTTTCGAGGAGCGTGGCGAACGTACCGAGCGTAACTTCAATCGCGACGACCGCAGTTTCAACCGCTCGGAGCGTAGCTTCAATCGTCCCGAGCGCAATGACCGCAACGAGCGTGACTTTAATCGCTCGGAGCGCAGTTTCAATCGTGAGGATCGTGACTTTGGTCGTACTGAGCGCGCCGAGCGTAGCTTTAACCGCACGGATCGCAACGACCGTACAGAGCGTGGCCGCAAGGAGGGTGGTTTCAAGCCCAAGGCTGGCGGACGCCCCACTGATAGCCGTGCCGGATTTAAGGGCGGAGCAAAGAAGAGCTATGCCCCGAAGCACGACGACAAGCCACGTACCTACCCCAAGTATAACCCCAACAAGGTTGATGGTGCAATCCGCCTCAATCGCTTCATCTCGCAGTCGGGTGTTTGCTCACGTCGCGAGGCTGACGACTTCATCCTTGCAGGTGTAGTAACTGTTAATGGTGAGGTGGTTACGGAGCTTGGTACGAAGATTCTCCCAACAGACGAGGTGCGTTTCAACGACGAGCGTTTGCAGGGCGAGAAGAACGTATACATCGTGCTCAACAAGCCTAAGGGCTTCGTTACGTCACTCGACGATCCCTATGCCGAGAAGACCGTGATGGATCTCGTTAAGGGTGCTTGCACCGAGCGTGTTTACCCCGTAGGTCGTCTCGACAAGAACTCGTTAGGACTCCTTCTTATTACCAACGACGGCGACATCACACGTCAACTCACTCACCCCTCGAATCGTAAGAAGAAGATCTATCAGGTAACCCTCGACAAGCCTCTCACGCGTGCCGATATGGATACGCTCACCGAGGGTATCACTCTCGAGGATGGCGAGATCTTTGCCGACGAGATTGCCTACGCATCGGAGGATAAGAAGAGTGTGGGCGTTGAGATTCACTCGGGCCGCAATCGTATTGTGCGTCGTATGTTCGAACATCTTGGCTACGTTGTTCAGAAGCTCGATCGCGTGTACTATGCAGGTCTCACGAAGAAGAATCTCAAGCGCGGTGCTTGGCGTTTCCTCACGAAGGATGAGGTTATGCGCCTTAAGACCGGCCAGTACGAGTAGCTTGTTGTGATAAGAGGTAATTATCGCCACATACCAGAAGCTCAAATGACCACGGATAGTACGTATAAGTACTTCCCCGTGGTCATTTCTTTTACTGTGCCCCAAGCCAATAACTTCTGATCGCAAATTGTGTAACACAACCCATCATCGGAATTTTACCGAGCGTTGCATCTACCTTCTTCTCCCGCTCGTAATCAATAAAAAAGGGCCATACCCGAAAGGTACAGCCCTAAATACTAATCGTTGGTAGATTACTTAATCTCCCAAGTTTGGCCTGAGCGCAAGAGATCGTCAACACACTTAATCTTTGCAGTAGCCTTAACGCTCTCAACCTGCTCGGCAACCTTTACGTCGTAAACATTCTCGTCGTCTACATCGCGAATGACACCAACAGCAACAGGGTACTCAGGGTACTTCATAGCCGCCAACATTGAGTGAAGCGTCGTATCTGCACACTTAGCATCGTGCGTGAGGACATCGTCCATAGTGTAGCCATCCTCGCCAACGGTAACGACCTTCAGACGCATATTCTCGAATACCAAACCCTTCTGCTTGTCCTTGCCGAAGAGCATCTTCTCGCCGTGCTTAAGCTGGATAGTGTGCTCCTCACGGGTAGCCTTATCGCCAGCAAACAATGCGTGGGTCTTATCGTTGAAAATCATACAGTTAACCAAAGCCTCGGTAACGGCCATACCCTTATGCTTAGCTGCTGCCAACAGACACTCCTTTGTGAGCATAACCTCCTGGTCGATAGTACGTGCGAAGAACGTACCCTTAGCACCGATAACCAACTCACCGGGTGTGAAGGGCTTCTCAACGGTACCGAAAGGCGAAGTCTTGGTGATCTTGCCGAGCTTCGTGGTAGGTGAGTACTGACCCTTAGTCAAGCCGTAAATCTCGTTGTTGAACAAGATAACGTTCAGGTCGATATTACGACGGATAGCGTGGATAAAGTGGTTACCACCGATAGCCAACGAGTCACCGTCACCAGTACATACCCAAACCGAGAGGTCGGGATTTGCCGTCTTTATACCTGTTGCAATTGCATTAGCACGGCCGTGGATAGTATGGAAGCCAAAGGTCTTCATATAGTAGATGAAGCGCGATGAGCAACCGATACCCGATACGAACGTGAACTTATTGTGGGGCTTGCCCAGAGCGTCTGCCACCTCGGGCATAGCGCGCTGCACGGCGTTAAGAATAGCGTGGTCGCCGCAACCCGGACACCACTTTACCTGTTGATCACTCTTGAAATCAGCGGGTGTATACTTGAAATCTGCCATAGTTTTCTCTCTATTTTTAAGTGGTGTTATTACAACATTGAATTAACCTTATCCTTGATCTCGACAACGGTAAATGGCTGACCCTCAGTCTTGCCATATGACTCGATGACAACATCGCGGAACTGCTGACGCAAGTAGCCAGCAAACTGACCCTCGTTCAACTCGCAAACAACGATGCGCTTGTAACGCTTCAAGATGTCAGCCACGCCCTTCTGCAAGGGGTAGATGTAGTTGAAGTGGAGGTGAGCTACGCTCTTGCCCTCATCCTGAAGCTGCTTAACGGCACTGTGAAGGTGACCGCGAGTACCGCCCCAGCCGACAACCAATACGTCAGCCTCCTCGGCACCGAATACCTGCAACTCGGGCAACTCCTCAGCAACAAGCTCAACCTTACGCTTACGAGTGGTGACCATCTCCTGATGGTTCTTCGGATCGTGCGAAATGCTACCCTTCAAATGATCTTTCTCCAAGCCACCGATGCGGTGCTCCAAGCCCTCTTTGCCAGGGAATGCCCAGCCGCGTGCGAGCTTCTCATTACGAGCGTAGGGCATAAACTCACCCTCTGAGCGAGGCTCTACGATGGGAGGAACGATAGCGGGGTAGTCGGCCATTGAAGGAATCTTCCAGGGCTCCGAGCCGTTAGCGATGAAGCCGTCAGAGAGCAACATAACGGGAGTCATATGCTCCATAGCGATCTTACCTGCCATAAATGCGTAGTGGAAACAGTCGCTGGGCGACGATGCTGCGATGACAACCATAGGACACTCACCGTTACGGCCATAGAGTGCCTGGTTGAGGTCGCTCTGCTCGGTCTTTGTGGGAAGACCAGTCGAAGGACCACCGCGCTGAACATCTACAACAACCAAAGGAAGCTCTGCCATAACGGCCAAGCCCATAGCCTCACTCTTAAGCGATATACCGGGGCCCGAAGTAGTTGTCACGGCGAAGTTACCTGCATAAGCTGCACCGATAGAGGTACAGATACCGGCGATCTCATCCTCAGCCTGCACAGTCTTAACACCGAGGTCCTTACGCTTAGCAAGCTCCTCGAGGATTACGGTTGCAGGAGTGATGGGGTAAGAGCCGCAGAAGAGGGGAAGACCCGACTTCTCCGAAGCTGCGCAGAAGCCCCAAGCGGTAGCTGTGTTACCGTTGATTGAGCGGTAAACGCCCTTCTCGAGGTCGGCAGGTGCTACTGTATAGTTGTTAGCAAACTGGTGAGTGTTAGCTGCATAGTTGTAACCAGCCTCGATAACCTTCTTGTTAGCCTCAGCAACGAGAGGATTCTTCTTTGCAAACTTCGAATCGAGGAAGCTCTTAGCAAAGTCATCGGGACGGTTATACATCCAGAAGCAGATGCCCAAAGCGAACATATTCTTACACTTAACCATCGCCTTGTTATCCATACCCGTATCCTTCAACGCCTCCTTAGTCATCGTAGTGATGTCGGGGATAACGACGTTGTAACCCTCGAGACCGAGCTCAGCGATAGGATCCAAAGTCTTGAAGCCAGCCTTCTTGATGTTCTCCTCGGTCATAGTGTCGCCATCGATGATGACCGTTGCCGAGGGCTTGAGCCACTTACGGTTAGCGATAAGTGCTGCGGGATTCATCGCAACGAGCACATCGCAATAGTCGCCGGGATTGTCGATACGGCTTGAGCCGAAGTGTACCTGGAAACCTGATACACCTGCTACTGTTCCCTGCGGTGCGCGAATCTCGGCGGGGTAGTCGGGGAATGTCGAGATACCATTGCCGAACAGTGCCGATGTATCCGAGAAGAGTGTTCCGGTGAGCTGCATACCGTCAC
This sequence comes from Alistipes sp., assembly GCA_017937765.1. Classification (GTDB taxonomy): domain Bacteria; phylum Bacteroidota; class Bacteroidia; order Bacteroidales; family Rikenellaceae; genus Alistipes. The sequence continues at coordinate 85,493 of JAGBCY010000018.1, read as the reverse complement.
CCGAGTCACCCGAGAAACGGATAACCACATCTTGCAACTGCTGTACGTTTACATTGTCCATTGTAGTGTAGTTTGTAGTTTTATGTTATTAAGTTTACTATTTTACTTTCTGCAATTTGTTACGGCCTATGCGAAGTGTTCGGGACACACGGCCCTATGTCACTATCCCATAGTCCATTAGATGCACCTTTAGCAAAGCACACCATAATTTCATACAAATATACGAAAAATAATAATAGCGCGTATCAAAAAACCGAAATAAATTTCACTTATGTTGATAATTCCTTACCCTATTTATAAAAATATCCCGAGAGCAATTGTTCTCGGGATATTTGGATTAGCGTTTCGAGATAAGAGATTTTCTATCCGCCAGCATCATTAAGAAACACTGCGCGATAAGCGGAAGGGTTGAACCTAATATAACTTCTTCATAAATTCCTACGCTATACACGCGGATATCATTAGATTTATATGGTATATCTATGTCTATAAATAAATTTCCATCCATTGAAAAACAGACAAATAACACAGATGCTAATACAGTAAGGAGTATAGTACCAAAGTGTCGTCTATCACGACCGTTATCTCTGTATACTATTATTGACTGTGCTATGGCGTAGCCCAAGAACACAATTAAATACCCAACCATTCCAGTCATATAATCGGAAGCCCACTTAACATCACATATTTCCTCGCAATAATTCCCTATATCCCACTCACCGTCACAGCCATTTTCTCCCTTTGTAAAAGTATCACCAAACTCGCTATATACCACCGACTCTACTTCGCTTCTTGAAGGTATAGCAGATATTGCCCAAATCAGCGAGAAAGATAATGCTGCAATTGCAATAGTCTTAATGCTACGTTGAGTACGAGTAAGGCTGTCTGTTCCACGCCTATAAAATAGACTATACAACAGGAAGAATATAGGTGCTGACATTAATCCAATGGCTACGGCTTCGTCATAACTAATATTATTCATTTCACCACATATCACACCAAGCAAAGCAGCACTACCACCCACTGCTACCGTCGTAAGCAAACTCCTCATTAGATGAGAGAAGGGACGACGGACAATATGCACCTCCGACGATATACGCGAGCTTTTAATATTCTCATCAATCTCCTCTAAAACAGATGAGATTACAGTCACAAAATTCTCGGGACTATTACCAATTTTGTGAGTTTTGCCCGGAAGGAATGTGCCAGCAGAAGTATTTGTGCACAGCTTTGTAATCGCCTCGGTAACAGCTGAGCTCTTAGTATATACTCTATACCCGCCAACTTCCTTGCTACTACTGCTAATCTCAAACGCCTTCTCATTGTCAACGTAGATTGTAGTGGTCAACACATCCTTACGGTTGGTCTTTATGATAATACCGCGCTTACCCGCCTCCGCGAAATGGGCATCTACTATCTCGCGAACAATCTCAACGATAGACTTTGTAGAGGTTCCAGTAACATTCTTTTTTATATTTACCTCTTGAATGTTCTCAGGTTTAGTTCTATCGTCATTCTCCTTATTGTGCACATCCAAGAGCCTTAGGAATGCTGTAATATTCTGAGGGCGACGTTGTGGATTAGGCTCCATCGCAGCTGATATAACATTGTAAATATCAGCGTCTACGTTGTTAAGCTGTGATGGCAAACCCTGTAACGAGATATCAGTAGCCTCGGGTGGGACCTCACCAGTGAGTAATGTATACAGTGTTGCTCCAAGCGAGTAGACATCAGTTGCGGGATAGAAAGTGCGCTCCTTCTGTGTTTGGTACATCTCCAAAGGGGTGTAGCCACGACTAAAACCTCCTGGCGTTGTACTTGTTGGAGAACCGTCATCGTTAAAGTGCTTCGAAAGGCCAAAGTCAATGACAATAGCACAATCATCCTCGTCACGCACCATTATGTTCGCAGGCTTAATATCCAGATGAACACGGTCATTTTTATGGATATGTGCCAATGCTAACGCCGTCTGACGAATATATTTGAGTGCACGGCCTCTGGATAGAGCACCGCCACGCTGCACCATATCACGTAGCGAACAACCCTCAATATACTCCATAGCGTAGTACGACGTGTTGTTCTCGTCGAAAACGTCATATATCTTGATGATATTACTATGGTTTAGAGCGGCAATTGTTGTAGCCTCCTTATGGAATTTTCGCTTATATACCTCCATATCAGCCACAAATCTCTCCGAGATAGCTACTGCCTGACACGTGTTGTTCGCACGTGTATAGTAGTCACTGGGAAAAAACTCCTTGATACATACCTTACGATTGTTGAGCGATAGTTGCTCGGCAAGGTAGGTAATACCAAAGCCACCGTGACCAAGAGCCTTTAATATGCGGAACTCTCCGCCCTTAAGTAGTGTACCTTGTTTTAGTTCCATTTATGTCAAGTTTAGATCAACGTTCTCGGTTCATATATCCCACCCTATTTACGGATACGTTAAGGTGAGCGTATTTAGAAGTTATACCCAATGCCGAGCGAGGTGACGATAGCATTGCGATGCTTGCCAGGTAGGCGACCCATCCACTTGCCTTGAACATTGACACCCCAGCGACCATTAATCTCATAGTTTAGGCCGAGGCCGAGGTTCGCTCCCACCGACCAGCCATCAACAGTGCCATTCTTCGCGCTGATATCACTCACACAGACACCCACAATAGGGTAGACGTACCAATAGGTTGCTATCTCGAGCGGAATCTGAAAGTCGCAATATACGTCGACCGTGCTCTTCTGCTTGAAGATGAAGTTAACGCCCGGCTCAATGTTGAGCCAATCGGCGATTCCGTATGTTCCGTAAATACCTGCGCCATAAGCTTTTACTCCGAAATAGTAGCCCGTGCGAATACCAAAGCGGAAGTCACCATCCTCCTGTGCCGAGGCGGTATTAGTTGCGGGTGCAATAAGAAATAGTGCGATAAGTGCAAACAGTAGTCTCTTCATAGTTTTGCGTATTAAGGATTATATTAGTACAAATATAAGAATTTTCCTTTAATAATCGCACGGATATGCACAAAAAAAATCCCGAATGGGCACTGCCCACTCGGGAAATTATCACTGTCTAACGAGCCGCCTCGCGAACAATATCTGCACGGGGCGCGCTACGACAGCATCTAAATTAGCGTATCTGACGGATAATCTCGCCACCGTGCTTGATAGCCTCCTCGTTCTGGGGGAGCATCTTCCAAGCGCGCTCGGGCAAGGTCTTCTTCAAACCAGCCATTACGTTCTCCATCTTAACCACGGGGCGAACCTTGAGGTATGCACCGAGGATCATAGTGTTGAATAACTTAGCCTGACCCAAACGTGCGCACTCAGCAGTAGCGTCAATCTGATAGATGCTAATGTCGGTACGTGTGGGGTGGTGTGTGATGCCGTTGGTGTCGTAGATGAGAACGCCGCCGGGCTTAACCTGAGCCTCGAACTTATCCATTGACTGCTGGTTGAGAACCACAACGCAGTCGAACTCGTGAGCGATAGGCGACGAGATAGCCTTATCCGAGAGGATAACGGTAACGTTAGCAGTACCACCACGCATCTCAGGACCGTATGAAGGCATCCAAGTAACCTCCATATCCTGCATAATACCAGAGTAAGCCAAGATCTTACCCATAGTGAGGACACCCTGTCCTCCGAAACCTGCAATGATTATTGTCTCTTTCATAATGCTTACTCTTTAGTTGTGTCCTTCAAATCACCGGGCTCGTAGAAAGGCAACATATTCTGCTCGAGCCACTCGTTAGCAGCAACGGGTGACAACTTCCAACCGCTGTTACAAGTTGCAACGATCTCCACGAGGCTGAAGCCCTTACCTGCCATAGCATTCTCGAATGCGTGACGGATAGCCTTCTTTGCCTTACGAACGTTTGCGGGAGTGTGAACAGTCTGACGAGTAACGTAGCATACGCCATCGAGGTGTGCCAACATCTGAGCGATCTTATAGGGATAGCCGTTGAGCTTAGGATCACGACCATAGGGAGTCGTTGCGGTCTTCATACCCAAGAGGGTAGTAGGAGCCATCTGACCACCGGTCATACCATAGATAGCGTTGTTGATATAGATAGCAACGATGTTCTCGCCACGTGCTGCAGCGTGGATAGTCTCGCCCGTACCGATAGCCGACATATCGCCATCACCCTGATAGGTGAAGACCATCTTCTCGGGGTTAACACGCTTGATAGCTGTTGCAACAGCGCAAGCACGACCGTGAGCCGCCTGTGCCCAGTCAATATCAATATAGTTGTATGCAAATACCGAGCAACCCACGGGCGATACGCCGATAGTGTCGTGCTCCAAACCCATCTCCTCGATAACCTCGGCAACGAGCTTGTGTACGGTACCGTGGCTACAGCCGGGGCAGTAGTGCATTACGTTAGGCAAGATAAGCTTCGACTTGCCAAATACCAAATTCTCCTTTTTGATTTCAACCTCTGCCATAGTCTTATCGATTTATAAGTTTCTCTTTAACTGCTTTAAGTACCTCGTCGGGTGAGAACAACATACCACCCATACGACCGAAGTGCTCAACTGGAGCCTTGCCATTTACTGCAAGACGAACGTCCTCGACCATCTGACCAGCGTTAAGCTCAGCCGAGAGGAAGCCCTTCACGCCACGCTCAGCAAGAGCAGCGATAGCCTTTGTGGGGAAAGGATAGAGGGTGATGGGACGCAACAAACCGAGCTTGATACCCTCGGCGCGAGCCATCTCCACAGTAGCAGAGCAGATACGTGATGATGAACCGAAGGCAACGATAACATACTCAGCATCGTCGCACTCGATAGCCTCGTAGCGCACCTCGTTCTCCTTGATTGTGTTGTACTTAGCCTGCAAACGCTGGTTGTTAACCTCCATAACCTCCGACTTAAGCTCGAGTGATGTAATCACGTTGCGCTCACGGTCGTCGGTCTTACCGATCAATGCCCAGCTCTTGCACTCGGCAGCGATCTCCTCCTTAGTCTTGCGGGGACGCTGGGGAGCCAAGACAACCTTCTCCATCATCTGACCGATACAACCATCAGCCAAGATCATAGCGGGGTTACGATACTTAAACGCGAGATCGAAAGCGTCAGCTACGAAGTCGTGCATCTCCTGAACTGAGTTAGGAGCCAAGACGATAAGGTGGAAGTCACCGTGAGCACCACCCTTACAAGCCTGGAAATAGTCCGACTGCGAAGGCTGGATAGTACCGAGACCTGGACCACCACGCTGGCAGTTAACGATAACGCAAGGAAGCTCGGCACCTGCAAGGTAGCTCAAGCCCTCAGACATAAGGCTGACACCGGGAGATGACGATGAGGTCATCACGCGCTTACCTGTCGAAGCACCGCCATAAACCATATTGATTGAAGATACCTCAGACTCAGCCTGAAGAACAACCATACCGGTAGTCTCCCAGGGCTTGAGCTCCATAAGGGTCTCCATAACCTCCGACTGAGGAGTGATGGGGTAGCCGAAATAGCCGTCGCAACCGTAGCGAATTGCTGCGTGAGCAATCACCTCGTTGCCCTTCATAAGTTTTACCTCTTTCTCTGCCATAGTTTACTCGAATTTTTGGCGATACACCGTTAGACAACTATCCGGACAGATGATAGCGCAAGAAGCGCAACCAGTACAAGAATCCGGCTCAACCATCATAGCGAAGGGATAACCCTTGCCGTTCACTTCGGCCGATAAACCGAGCGTCTTAGTAGGACACGATGCTACGCACACACCGCAACCCTTGCAATGCTCTGTATCGACAACAACTGTTCCTTTGATTTTTGCCATAAGACAGTAGTTTTTATTGTTGTTAATAGTTTTGGTTTTCTCTTAATGCGGAATTAACCAAACAAATGTACACATTATTTCGCAAACTTCCTACACTTTTTCGAAATAATTTTTTCATAAATGTAACTTATCCCTGCTTTATCACTGAATAGTAGGGTGTAACGGCTGTAATTACCAATTTGAAATTAGTAATTTGTAATATAAATTTAGAGAGATCGGGATGGTTAGTAATCCTCGATCTCTCTAAACTATCTATTTACTATGCTCAGTCTCCCGCTTAATAAATCTCCTCGAGAAGGCTTGCAAGACGCAGACCACCCTTAAGGAACTGCTGCTCGACTACGGGGGCGTAGTAGGCCACGTAGTCATACGACAGGTTCTCGCCCGTTGTCGAACGCTCGTAGATATCGCGAGCAAGCAGGACGGTCTCCTCAATCCAGTCGTTAGGCGTGCCCTGAATCATTGCCTTCTGCTCCCTCTTTGTGGCCCTATCGACCTGATACTGCCACTCGGCATAACCCCAGCGGTGCGCCGACTCGACAATCTCGCTATCCCACACTGCGTGCAACTTACGCTCCTTGCCGAAGTATTTTACCTTTGTGCGGTTGCCACCAAGATCGTTCCTATATCCTGCGTGCATAGGACAGTGCATATCGCCCACGAGGTGGATAAGCATCATAAGCTCTACGCGCTCCTCGTCAGCCGTAAGCTCACCACTCTTTAAATGTGCCACGATATCGTTAATGGCCGTAACGACATCACCCTTAGCCTCTTTCACAGCCTCGGCATAGCTTGCCTCATTGGGGTCAACGTTAACATAGTGCCACGTCTTTGTGTGGGCATACTCCTCCGTATGACTGGCATTATCGAGCCAATTGGCAACATAGACCAACGAGTGGCCATCGAGTATCTCCTGCACCTTCTTTAGTGTTCGCTTCGAGAGGTGCTTCTCGGCGATATAGGCCACGGTATCGTGACCCTTAGGTCCCCACGCCGACGCGCTGAGTGCAACGGAGAGCGTGAGGCATAATGTTAGTAGTCGCTTCATAACTATTGCGGTTTATTGATTCATTGTTGCGAGGAATTCGTCGTTGTCCCTCGTAAGATTCATCTGCTTCTGTAAGAACTCCATAGCCTCCACCGGCGTCATATCCGAGAGGTGCTTACGCAGTATCCACGTGCGGTTCATCACCGTCTGCGAGAGCAACAGATCCTCGCGACGTGTGCCCGAGGCAACAACATCGACAGCAGGATAGATACGTTTGTTCGCGAGCTTACGATCGAGCTGAAGCTCCATATTACCCGTACCCTTGAACTCCTCGAAGATAACCTCATCCATCTTCGAGCCGGTGTCGATAAGTGCCGTGGCGATAATCGTAAGCGAGCCCTTCTCCTCGGTATTACGTGCCGCACCGAAGAAACGCTTAGGCTTATGCAGTGCATTGGCATCGACACCACCCGAGAGCACCTTGCCCGATGCGGGCTGCACGGAGTTATAGGCGCGTGCCAAGCGAGTGATAGAGTCGAGGAAGATGACAACATCGTGGCCACACTCGACCATACGCTTAGCCTTCTCCAAAACCATCTCGGCAACCTTAACGTGACGTGACGCCTGCTCATCGAACGTCGAGGCCACAACCTCGGCCTTCACGTGGCGAGCCATCTCGGTCACCTCCTCTGGTCGCTCGTCGATGAGCAACACAATCATATACACCTCGGGGTGGTTGTCAGCGATGGCATTTGCGATCGATTGCAAGAGCATCGTCTTACCCGTCTTGGGCTGCGCCACGATAAGCGCACGCTGACCCTTACCGATAGGGGCGAAGAGGTCGATAATTCGGTTAGATTTGGTATTGTGGGCACCTGCCGAGAGGTTAAACTTCTCCGATGGGAACAGCGGCGTGAGATACTCAAACTGCTGACGATCGCGGATATAGTCGGGCTTAAGGCCGTTGATCAGATTTACGTGTACAAGAGGGAAATACTTTTCACCCTCCTTCGGGGGACGTATCGTGCCATTCACGGTATCTCCAGCTTTCAAACCAAAGAGCTTGATCTGCGACGGCGACACATACACATCATCGGGCGAATTTAGATAGTTATAATCTGCCGAGCGTAGGAAACCAAAGCCGTCGGGCATAATCTCCAAAACACCCTCGCCCTCGATAACAGCCGTGAAGTCATCCTTCGTAATCGACTCCTCGTAGTCGTCATCATCGTCGTCGATATATTCATCATCAAAGAGTGTCTCACCGTCGATGATATCATCCTCGTCATCATCCTCCATATCGTCGATATCACCACCCTGCATATCATCCTGCTCTTCTGGCTCCTGAGCATTGTCAAAGTTTTCTACCTCAGCATAGCCGCCACTCGTATCATCAGCCTCTACGACGGGCTCCTCGTTGCTCTCTGCAGCCTTTGCTGCCTCAGCCTCGACCATCCACTTCGGCTTACGGCCACGTCGGCGTGGTTGCTCAACGATGGGTCTATCCTCTGGTTGCGGCTCCTCCGCAATCACACTCTCCACCGCTGGAGCAGGTTCGTCCACCCGGTTGATAATAGGGGCAGCTGAAGAATTACCACCAATCTTTACACTACTCATACGCGGACGACGACCTCGTTTAGCCGCTCCTTCATTGCGTTCATCCTCCACACGTTGCTCCTCCGAGGCCGCGCCAGCTGTTGCCGCAGCGACAATCCTATCGAGCAACTCCTTCTTCTTCATATTTGAGGGTGTTATTCCAAGAAATTTCGCAATTTCGCGCAACTCAAGGATGGTCTTACCCTCCAATGCTGTTAAGTCCTGCATATATTAACTTTTGATTTTCGTATTTACCCGACATCAAGCGATGCGGGAAACGTGAATACGTTTTTTAATTGCTCTGCAAATATAATATCTTTTTTGTAGATACACAATTTTTTTTGACGTTTCTTAATATTTTTATCATCCGTAGCCTTAATTTTAAATATATGTATTACATTTGTACTGAAATGGGACAAATTTATTGTTTGTTTTAACTTTTAGACTATGAATATTGTTTTCAAATATCGTATGCTCAGCGACGAGAGCGACAACTTCGTTCGCGACTTTGAGGTATATCCCGATATGACCCTCGCTGAGTTCCACCGCTTCCTGCTCCGTGCCCTCGGCTACGACGACTGTATGGTCTCTATATTCAAATCTGATGCCGAGTGGCGTCCCGTCGAGGAATTCTCGGAGATAGATATGGGCGAAGATATGCCGGGAGTGCCCCGTTGTATGGAGAATGTGAGTCTTATGGAGGTGAACAACAACTTCCACGACCGCCTTATCTATACGTTCGATATGCTCAACAACCGCTCTTTCTACCTCGAGCTCATAGATATGCAACGCCCCGCCGAGGACCTCGAGTATCCACGCGTAGCCTTCGAGCACGCTGCCGTCCCCGACCAGTACGACCCCGATGCCACGGAGGAGTCGGGCTCAATTTTCGAGGAGATGATGAGCGACTACAACGAGTTTGATGGTGACGATGGCTACGACGACGAATACTAAACGAGGTACGCTCATCGTGGTTGTCGGCCCCACTGGCTCGGGCAAGACGGCACTCGCCGTGACACTTGCCCGCCACTACTCCGCACCCATCATCTCAACCGACTCGCGTCAGGTATTCCGCGGCCTTGCCATAGGCACGGCGCAACCCACGGCCGAGGAGCTTGCCGCCGCAACGCACTACTTCATCGCCGACCGCGAGGTGGAGGACGACTTCAACTGCGGACGCTACGAGGTGGAGGCTCTCGAACTTCTCGATAGGCTCTTTGCCGAGGGCAACTATGTTGTGGCAGTTGGAGGCTCGGGACTCTATGTGCAGGCTCTGTGCGAGGGTATGGATGACCTCCCTGAAGCTGACCCTGCGCTCCGCGAGGACCTGAAGAGCAGGCTTACTTCGGATGGTATAGAGTCGCTTGTCGAGGAGCTACGACACTTAGATCCCACCTATGCCTCGGAGGTTGACCTATGTAACCCCGCACGCGTGATGCGCGCCTTGGAGGTGTGCCTCGCTACGGGACGTCCCTACTCCGAGCAACGCCACGGCACCGCCACGGAGCGACCTTTCCGCATTGTGAAGGTTGGTACCGATATGCCGCGCGACATACTTTACGATCGTATCAATCGCCGCGTAGATATGATGGTTGAGGATGGACTTATCGAGGAGGCTCGCGCGATGTATCCCAAGCGACATCTAAACTCATTGCAAACGGTTGGCTACCGCGAGTTATTCGACCACTTCGCGGGCAACACGACCCTCGACGAGGCCATAGAACTCATTAAACGCAACTCACGCCGCTATGCCAAGCGACAGCTCACCTGGTTCCGTCGCGACGCCTCTATTGGTTGGTTCGCGCCATCAGACATTGAACACATCATCGAGTTTATAGACACAAAGGTATAAAACGCAAAAAGAGACTTCGATTATGAAGCCTCTTTTTCGTACTCGGAACCGGGGTCGAACCGGTACGGGCATTACTGCCCACAGGATTTTAAGTCCGGCGTGTCTACCTATTCCACCATCCGAGCAACCGATCTTTTTAAAAGATGGTGCAAATTTAGCACTTTTATTTAATTATCCAAAATCTTTTTCTCTTTTACGCCATTATGCCTTGATAAGCAACACGACAGCCGTGGCAGAGGCTCCCTCCTCACGGCCCTCGAAACCGAGGCGTTCGGTAGTCGTTGCCTTAACAGAGACTCTATCCGCCGCGATGCCGAGGACCTCGGCCAATCGCTCGCGCATAGTGTCAATATAAGGGCGGAGCTTGGGTCGTTGCATAGCTATTGTACAATCCATATTACTGATATCAAATCCATTATCACGCACCACATTAACAACCTCTTTAAGTAGTTTTGTTGAGTCGATTCCCTTATATTTAGGGTCGCTATCGGGAAATAGCTTACCGATATCACCGAGAGCCAACGCACCGAGCAGAGCATCACAGATGGCGTGGATGGCGACATCGCCATCGGAATGAGCAACGCAACCCTTAGTGTGCGGCACCTCCACGCCGCAGAGCACAAGGCGTAACCCCTCGGCAAGGGCGTGAACATCATAACCGTGACCAATTCTTATATCCATAGTTATCCTCTATTTTTACGTTTACAGTTTGCTAATCGGCGAATTATAGCCAGCGCATAGCGTCGAACGACGGTAGGCTGGCGGAGCCATACACGCTCGCGTAGTCGCCACGTTGGCGTCGTACAACTTACCGTACGGCCATCCTCGCGTATCACCTCCTCGACAACGCCTATTACCTCGTTGCGCAGACATCGTTCACGCTGGTACGGATTACCATCGCCCTGAAATATCACCTCGTCGCCCTCGAGAGCCACGACGCGGTGGACGATAATATGCCTATCCGTCGAGCGAAACATAGCCACGCGACCAACGATAGCCTCCTCCTCATCGACACGTCTAAGCACAATAACATCGCGACCGTAGCCCAGAAGCGGGAGCATACTATACCCCGTAACCATAATCTTAAACCGCTCGCCGATGGCAACGAGCTGTTCGATATTTTCAGTAGCTAAATCGCGCAGATTACTCATTCTTAAGTATTTTGGAGGATTGTAGTATACGATAGCTCCGCTGCTGCCTTATCGGGCAAGCACTCGAGACGGAAAGTAGGCACGCGACGTATAGCCTCACCAATAGTTGTACAGATGCAATCCTGCAAATACTCGTCGTGGGCAAAGATAGGCGGGCACGATGGAAGCAGTGCACCGATAGCCACAATGGCCGGTAGACGCGAAATCTTATTATAGGGAGCTTGCGCAAGGCGGCAGAAGCCGGCGATGGGGTAGCTCTCATTCTTATAACAAGGGGTCTTACCGCTCCACGGCGAGCCATAGATGCGTAGCTCACCGTCCTTAATGCGGATGATGGGCGAGTCGTCGTTCAGAAGGCGTGCGCCTTCGATATGTTCGCGCCAGAGACGTGTGTGGGTACTCTTACCCGTACCCGACTCACCAAGAAAAAGCACACCGCGACCGTGAGTAACTATGGCCGAGGAGTGTATGGCGATGGCAGACTTCGAGGCCAACACCACGCCAAACATCACCCAGATGCCAAAACGCAGAATGGAGACATCGATACTATCCGTGGTCTCGATATTTGTGGTGATCACCTTCGTGTCGCGCTCGATATGAAACAGCGTTTCGAGGCTATCGGCCTTGCGTCGTTTGATGGAGTAGAGATATCCCGTTGTTGTACGCGAGAAGCTGCTATCGGCATCTGCCTCCGTGACATACGACGTTCCGAGCTGCTGCTCAATGATAACTGCCGCCTCCGTAAACTCGGGGTCGTGGCGAAGCTCGCAATCTGTCTCTGCATCGCAACGCTCCACCTCGAAGGGTTTGAAGCCGCGGATGCCGGCAGCAACAAGGTCCATATCTGCGCGCAGGTGCACGTCGGCTATAACATAGTCGTAAAACATCATTCCAGTGTTATTATTCTATCGCAATACTCCAACGAGCTCTCGCGGTGGGCAATGACCACAATCGTTAGCGAGCGGTTCTCGTCGGACAGCTTGCGGATAGCACTATTAATATTCTCCTCGGTTCTATCGTCGAGCGATGAGGTAGCCTCGTCGAAGAAGAGGACATCGCAACCCTTGTAGAGAGCGCGCGCTATGCCTATGCGCTGACGCTGACCTCCCGAGATGCGGCTCCCTTGCTCGCCAATACGGGTGTTAAGACCATCGCCGAGTGAGGCTACAAAATCCTTTAGATTGGCAAGTTCAACCACCTCATTAACACGTGCATAGTCGATTTCATTTGCATCACATCCAAAGGCTATATTCTCGGCAAGAGTCAAGTCGGCAATAAACACCGACTGCGACACATAGCCAATGGTGTTCTGCCATTTGCGGATATTCTCCCCATCGAGCCTCTCGCCATCGACATATATACCTCCCGATGTAGGGCGATAGAGTCCGAGAATAAGGTTAAATAGGGTAGTCTTACCCACGCCCGAGCTACCGCGAATGCCGAGGCGTTCGCCGTGGTTAATGGTAAGCGACAGGTTGTGGATGGTATCATCCACAGCATCATCAAACCTAAAGCAAAGGTCGCGAAGCTCGATGCTGCGCTTGAACTCCATCCTCTCCTTACAATGCTCAATACTTCGCTCATCGACCTCATCATCCGCAACATCGACGAGTGTTTCGATCGTATATTTATTATATCGTATCGTGCTCCAGCCCGACATAATGCTACGCACCGATGGTATTAGACGAATTGCCGCCACGGCAAAGATGCCGAACATCAGAGCCATATCGTCGCTCGAGGTACCAATGCTCACGACCACAAGTGCGCTAAGTCCGAGAGCGAGGCCCACCTCGGTGAACATCTGCGGCAGCATACCGATGGTCGCATTACGTTTACGAAGCTCAACAACCTCATCCATTGCCTCATCGAAACGTTTGAACATCTGTGGGAAAGCACCGCCTATCTCAACATCTACATAACCTCTAAAGCTCTCGGCAATGATGCGACTCTTCACGCGCTGAGCCTCATTCTCGCGCTGGCCTATATCGTGCAGTTTACGACGCATCGAGAGGTAGAATAGAGCCACCACGGGAGCAAACAACCCCACGGCAAGGAGTGCTACAACGGGGGTGTACCACACGAGAGCCACAAAGATAAGCCCGAGCAGCAGCACCTCACCGATAATCGTGGCAATAGGCTTAAGAACACCCGCCACAAAGAGCAGGCTCACGACATTAACATTACGCGTAAGGATGGCCGAATTGTTCTGTTTTATATAGCCATAGCCACGCGCGTGATATGCTAAATAGAGTCTTTCGGAGAGTCGCTTGTAGAGTAAATAGATAAAGTTACGCTCTGTGCGATAGAGAATTAACGTAATGACATTCTTCAGAAGGATAAACACGATAACAGCCGAGCACACCACCGCCACAAACGACATATATGACTCCGCACCCACCGCCTCATATAGCCAGCCGAGATAACGATTCGACGCTACATCCTCACCCTCGAGCATAAGCGTAAGGATGGGAATAAGGGTGGCGATTCCCACGAAGTTGAGCAACGCACGCAGGAATATCGTCAGCGTGACACCAGCGACACGGCGACGATAGTTGCGGGGTATGACTCTCCAGAGCGTGCTTTTCATAGCGCAAAGGTACGATAAATATTTATAATTACCTCATACCGCCTTCGCGAATTATGCCTCTACGCGCTCAATGTCACCCGACACGGGATACCAGATATAACCCTCGATGTTCGCAAAACGCCCCATCTGCCTAAGAAGCGAGATATATTGCGCCATCTTCTGAGCGTAACTCGGATCGTGCTTGTAGCCGAACTTATAGTCAACAATAACCGCTCTATCGTCCTTAATCATAACTCTATCTGGGCGTCGCAACTCATTGTTATACACGATGTCAGTCTCGGTCTTAACATCATCCCAACAATCACTGAACCACTCTGCCACGACTGGCGACTCGAGCGACTTGTCAATGCTTTGCCTTAAGGTCAATGCCTCGTTCTCGTCGATAACGCAGTCGAGCGTCATACGATGAATAGCCCGATAGAGGTCATCGCGCGTAATGGCACTCTCGAAGGCGCGGTGCAGACGTATGCCAAACGTGAGCGACGAATCCTTGTGCGTCAAGCCCTCCTCAGCATAACGCGTGGCGGGGAAGCGCACTTTGATATTTGGCGTGCTCGAAGTATAGCTTTCAAGAAGTATATTCTTGACCTCCTTCTTCTTAGCCTTACGCTCCGCCCCTGATGTCTCCGCACCATAACGATATGTCACGAATGCCACCTTATCCTGCTCATAAATGCTCTCGGGCTCGGGACATATTGCCCCCACGGCATTCCAGATGAGCGGCACCGTGGTCGTGATGCTATCGCTGCTACTCTTCGAATTAAGGTTCTTCGGGAAGTAGAGATATAGCTCGCGTGAGGCGCGCGTAATGGCTACATAGAGAAGGTTAACGCCATCGACGTGGCTCATAACTAACTCTCTGTAATACTCCTCCGAAAAGGCCGACGACTCCATATCCTTGCCATAGACAACGGGGAAGTCGCCAATAGCCGCAGCGTTGCTATCCTTCGCATCGGCACGCGCCCAGACAATCGAGCGCAACGACGGACGCGGCACCATATCGAGCGAAGCGTAGGGGATAATTACGATATCGCGCTCAAGACCCTTAGCTTTATGAATGGTGGTTATCTCGATTGTATTATCATCCATCTCAACCTTAACAGCCTCTTTCTTACCACGTTCATCCCACCATATCAAGTAGTGCTGGATATCGGCAATACGCGTTGTCGAGAAGGCAATAACCTGCTCGTGCATAGCCTGAAGGAAGGCGATGCTCTGCTTTCGCTCGTGAAGATGGAAGTGCGATACGATAAGTTCGAATGCCTCCATTGGTGAGAGGTGTGCTATGCGATTCAGTGTCTCTGTCTCCTCCTCGTCGAACGCGTGGTCGAGACGGTTTCCGAGGAAACGATTGTAGACCCCTCGCTCAATGTCGTTCGTGGGGTCGATAGCCAAACGCAACACTGCAATGACAAACTCCGTGATATCACAGCCCTCAAGCGTGAGGGCATCGGGCGTAAGGATATTAAAGCCAGCCTCTCCGCGTGAAGTAAATCGCTGATTCTTATACTCAAACAGCACATCAGCCACACGTCGAGCATCAGCCGTCTTACGCACAAGGATGAGAATATCGCGGTAACAATAGCCACGATTGATGGCATTCTCGATAGCCTCGATAAATGGCGAGTCGGCATACGATGTGTCATAGGCACACACCTCTACGTAACCCTTGTTTGGATCCGAGGCGGCTGGCTCCTGATGGTGGCCGCGGTACGCTTCTTGAACTATGTCATAAAGCGACGCGTGAGTTGATTTAGCTATCTTATTATCCTTTAATGCACTATCAATACAATTATTCAAATAAGCGTTATCCGCCTCGACGATGCGCTCGATAATCTTATTATTGAAGTCGACGACATTTGCGAGGCTTCGATAGTTATTTTTAAGGTGCTCAACCTCGACATTCTCCTCGCCGAGGTCCTGAATTGCCCCCTGGTTAAGGAGCCGCCAGTCGCCACCGCGCCAGCGATATATCGACTGCTTGATGTCGCCAACGATAAAGACCGAGGCGTTGCGATTCGACGCCAATGCCTCCTTCAACAGCGGCAGCATATTACGCCATTCGCGGACCGACGTATCCTGAAACTCGTCGATCATATAGTGATCATACCTGTTACCTACCTTCTCGTAAATGAACGGCGCATTGCTGTCATCAACAAAGGTTGAGAGCATATCCTTAGTTTTACTAAGCACCATAATACTCTCCTCCTCGCAAATCGCCTTGATGTTATTCTGAAGGTCGGCAAGAAGTGCGAAGCTACGATAGTTACTTCGAATGAGCTTCGCCGTGTTAATCTTACGTATGCCCTCCTCAAACGTCGCACATATCTCCTGCAAAAGCGGGAGGAGCTGCTCTGCCGCCGCAACAATACCTCCATCGGCATCCTTGCCATACCAATGCTCCGTACTCTCCGCAGCCCTCTGCATCGTGGCCGTGGGTGGCTTCAGCTCGCCGTTAGCATAACGCACAAAGTTCGTCGCAAAGCTATTACTCTTACCCTTGAACTGCGTGGGCTCGACACCATATTCGGCCATAATCTCCATAGCCCTACAACCCAACTCCTTGAATCTCGCCTTACACTGCTCGCCCTCTTTAATCATAGCATTAACTAAGTCGCGCAAACTCTTCTTGCTAAGGCTGTTATTCATACGCTTTGCACCATTCTCGCTGAATAGCTCTTTTCCCAACGAACAGAGGTCGGCACGCATATCCCAGCGCGTACCGTCGTTGATGCGCTCCTCGGCAAACTCCAATAACCAGCGACGTATCTCCTCATTTTCGGCAATGCTCTCAACAAGGGTATCAGCACTACGCTCAAGCAGCATCGAGGTATCGAGCTCGATGTTGTAGTTCAGATCGAGGCTCAACTCCTTGATAAAGGCGCGAAGGATACGCTGAAAGAAGCGGTCGATGGTAAGAATCGTGAAGCGCGAGTAGTCGTGCAGAATGCGCGTCTGTGCCTTGAGTGCCTGCTCGCGAACCTTATCCTTAGCGAGACCCGACTCGATCACAATGTTTTCGAGGTAGTCGCTTTCATCGCCCGCAGCGAGCTTATGTATCTCGCTGAGTATTCGCGACTTCATCTCCTCGGTAGCCTTATTCGTAAAGGTCACGGCGAGGATGTTGCGATAACGCTCCGGTCTCTCGATGATATCGCATATATATTTCAAGGCCAGTCGATATGTCTTTCCCGATCCGGCACTTGCACTTAGTATCTTCGCTCGTTTCATCGTCTGCATATCTTCTTATAGTCACAATAAAGACACATATCCTCATCCTCCGTCTGCTTGAAGCTGACCGCGGGGTCGAACAGCTCCTCAAGGACGATATTCAACTCCGACTCAAACTCCTCGGCAACCGACTCGTAACGCTCGACAAGTTCCCCCGTGCTCCTATCCTTCAACAGCGGCGAATAATCCTCCGCAAGCATACGCGAGGCGTAGTAGAGCGACGGCACCGTCGACACCCCACGCGAACGACGCAGCATCATAGCATAGAGCAGCGTCTGAAATACGTTGGAGATACGCTCAACAGCAGTGCCGAGGAACAAACCATCCATACCGTTATACTCGAGGTGAGGCTTTGTTCCGCTCTTGTAATCAATGATTTGAAGCGTACCATCAGCAAGTCTATCAATACGGTCAGCACGTCCAGATAGGCTCACCGTGCGACCACCCGAAATGGGGTAGTAGCACCGCGTGTCCTCGTCCTCCAAGCTATCAATCACGAAGGGCTCGCGTGTGAGGTCGTAGCGCAGAATGCCACGCATAATATACTTCACGATAATATCACGCACGAGCAGCGTATCGCCCGTAAAATCGCGCTTGGCACCGCTGTCGCCGCCCTGTAAAATGCGGCAAATCGTCGCATCAACAGCACCCTCGATCAATTCCTTATCCAAGAGCTTAGCAATCCTATCCCTCAGATTATCAACGCCGATAAGAGGTGTATATAGATTCTGCATCGTCTCGTGGAGGATGTTTCCAAAGGTGAGCGGATCGATCTTATCACCGAGTTCATCAGGAGTCTTGATGTGCGCAACGGTAGAGAGGTAGAATTTCAGCGGACACTCGACATACCTAAATAGCGACGTCGGCGATAACCCGTAGCCGCTCTCGGGGTCGAGATACCTGTTCAACACCGCCATCTCGTGTTTACCCTTGCGAACCTCGATAGTCGCATTTTCTGCAAGTCCGAGGTCGACACCTACCGACTGCATATTAACCTTGTAAGGCGACTCATAATCAAGCTGATAGATATATCTGCTTCGCTCACCCGTACTCTTCTCATCAGCCCTCGAACAGTAGAGCATATCGACACGCTGAGCTCGTTGAATAAGGCGATAGAAGTAGTAGGCATACATCGCCTCGTGCTGCTCGTGCGTGGGGAGTCCGTAGGCGATACGAAGACTATACGGGATAAACGACGGCTGCTCCGTGCGATCTCCCGGGAAATTAGCGTCGGTCATCGAGAGTATGACGACGTTCTTAAAGTCGATATTTCGAGTCTCGAGGATTCCCATAATCTGAACACCCTCGAGCGGCTCGCCCTTGAACGGGATTGCGACAGTCTGTATATGCTTGCGGAGCAACGACGTGAAGATCTCTACCGAGGGATCGACCCCACATTTCGAAACAGATATCTTTAATTTGCGTATCTCGTCCGTGAGCACACGCAGATACTCCTGCTGCGTAACATCGGCGATATTGGAGTGCGAAGCGATAAGACAAAGCGCATCAATAAGATATTTAGATAATGATTTCCAATCCGTTGTCTTACAACTAAAAACGCTGTTCAATATATCATCCTCATTAAATAACACAGCATCCACCAACGTGAGCTTATCACCAATAATACTCGAGGCTAACTCGGCGGCCCGTCTGCCACAGCAATCAACAACATATGGATGCGACAATAGACCCGTGACATCCTTGTGATAGAATAGCGTCCTCCCGTCACGCTGGCGACTATGCGACTGAAGTACAATAAGTCGCTCCATAAAACTAAACGCCAACGTTGCCTTAAGCGGATAACCCATCGTAACGTTCACACTCTTAACACTTTCGGGCAGAGCGTGGAGTAACGGGATCAGGAGGTTTTCGTCGGTAAGAACTATCGCCATACGCTTATCGAGTTCCCCGTCGAGCTTGTTGAGAATGTCGGCCACGTGCTTCACCTGCACGATATTCGAGGCGCAAGCAATGGAATTAAACTCCTTTTGGCCACCCGAGAAATTAGTGTGCGAGATGCCGTCAGTGGGTGTAAATTGCGATAGATTACGTCGAAGGAATGCTCCCGCCTCGTGGTCGGGATTATCCACATAATAGCTATCATAGTCCCAATAAAACTCAGCACCTTTATCGCTTGTCATCAGATACTTAAACAATATCTCCTCACTCTTTGATAGAGCATTGAAGCCTGCCACCACGAAATGCTTATCAGCAAGCGATATCTCCTCGCCACGCTTGATGCGCTCGGCCGTCTCGCGATATATCATTCCGGGATAGCCGATACCAAGCTCGAAAAGCCGCTCCTTATACTCCGCATATATTGCCGGCAGCGATTGCCATACATAGAGAAACCGACGCTTCTGCTCGCTCAACGACTCCTTAGGGCCAATGCTACTCCAGAAACTAAGGATGCGTTCCTGCTCTGGCGTAAGATACGACACATCAGACTCTATCTCCTTGATATCCTCAATATTACGCAACAATAGATCGGCATCGACAAGATACTTGTCAATCATATCGAAGTCGGCAATAAGCATATCACCCCAGAAGTAGAAACGATCGAACGTCTCCGTAGGGTGGTGCTTGACATATATGTTGTATAGTTCGCTTATCAACCTTATGCGCTCGCCGCGCACGAGGCCCGAGCCGCGCTCCATAATCTCATCAACCGACGTCCACGACGGCTGCCATACAGGTCTGTCGACAATCTGTGCGATGGCATCGTTAAAGAATGTTCGGGCGCGCAACGACGGAAAGAGTACCACGAGTTGCGATAGATCCCCGTGGTATCTCGTTATGAGAGCCTCCGCAAGCTCTCGCTGAAATGTCTGCATTATTTAGGGATTGTGGGTTCTAAATCTTTATTATCTCGCCACCAAATAGCGTAACCTCACTTCTAAGTATCACTGGCTGAGTGATATAATATATCTTACCTCCAGTTGATGTTTTAAGATCGAGACGCTCCGATGCACCAACCTTCATCACGGCATTATGCGACGCTACGGCTGTTGTTGCCACACACTCCAGACGCCCTGCATCGTACTCAGCGGTAGATATGTCGGCCGTATGGTAGCGCGCCTTGCCGGAGAGCACCACGCGACTCTTGCCAGCCGCAAACAGCAAGACGTCCATAACATCGACCTCCGCCACGAAGGTTGCATCGTTCGAGGTATAAATATCCAGCAGCTGGGACTGAAGCACACCCTCGACCCTCACATCGGCCTTAGATATGGCTATGTCGGTAAGTGTCGTGAAGTACACCTCTACCTCGGTAACGCTTTCGCGCTTGGTATCAGAGCGTTCGCTGATCTTCAGCGTACTGGTCTTGGAGTCAACCTCAGCCGCAAACTTTGAGGTATAAACACCCTTAGTGTCGTAGATGATATAGGGAGCCTCTCCCTCGTTTATCTTCGTAAGTTTCAGCTTTATAGGTGCATCAACATTGATGGCGGTAAAGTTCGACAAAAACTCCTTGACAGGACGACTCGTATTCGCCAACTCTCCCTGAGCGAAAGCGGCCAGCGCGCAAAATATAGCGCAAAGTGATAGTATAAACCTTCTCATAAAATCAGTTTTAAGGTTTTTCAAAGGATAAAATTATAAAAAAAAACTGAATAAACCAAAACTGAGGTCAAATATTTCACACCTACATAGATAAACAGCCTACATTTTAATACGAACGTATGTCGCGCCACTGTGTCTGGCAGCCTCCAAACCGACACTCGAATCCTCAAAAACTATGGTCTCCTCGGGCGTCACGCCCTCAATCTCCATCGCCTTGAGGAAACAGTCGGGATAGGGCTTCGGACGCTCGACATCGTCGCCAGAAATAATGCCATCAATACTGCTATCAAGCCTCAAGTATCGCATTACATTGGTTATGTTATCTATGTGACCAGTAGATACAATCCACACCTTAGCACCCATTCGTCTCATCATCGAGCACCAATTCCACAACGGCTGGTTTAACTCAATAGTATCGAAGTATCGCGGATACAACTCAACCTTGCGGCGACGCAGCCTCTGCACCTCTTCGGGATTCTCGATGCCGACCATTTGCATAAACTCCATACACCTAACGCCGAAGTATCGCTCAAGGTACTCCTCCTCGCTTAGGTGGATCCCCACCTCGGCAAGGGTCTCGATATAGGCCAACGCATTAGCTCGACGCGTATCGACCAACGTACCGTCAAAGTCAAGTAGAATTAACTTTAACTGAGCCATCCTAATCAAATGATTGCATACTTGATAGCGCAATACGAATCATACGCTGATACTCCTCTGGATTGAGTTCCAAAAAGAAGTAGTGCACAGGGTCAACGCGCGTATCGTTGAAGATCACTTCGTAGTGAAGGTGCGGCGCGAACGAAAGGCCACTGTTACCCGAGAGAGCAATTATATCACCGCGCTTAACTTTCTGCCCCTTCTTTACCCTGATATCGAGCAGGTGGCTATACGACGTCTCATAGCCATTTCCGTGATCGATGGTAATTGCCTTGCCGTGCGACGTATTCTTCTCCGAGAGAGATTTAACCACGCCATCGGCCGTAGCAAACACGGCAGTTCCTTCTGGTATTAGATAATCAACACCATGATGCTCACGCATAGTGCGATGGAACGGGTTAATTAAAGGCTTTTTACCCGCAGCAAGCAGTGTCAGCTGTCTATTATTTACAGGCTGAATCGCAGGAATACAATCCACCGACAGCACACCATTCGAGAGGTTGTACTGCAAATCCTCGTAGGCATATACAATCTCCTGCTCCTGCCTCTCGGTGTGTTGCAAATATCCATCCAACACCTCCATAAGCCCCTCGGCATCCATCTGCGTCAGCTCCTCGTAAAGCGCAATGCGCTCATTATCAACATCAGCACTTAAGTCATATGGGTTTGATTCGAAGAGCTTTCTAAAGACATTCTCGTCGCGCTGCACTACATTATCCAAAACATTACATAACGAGTCATAACGCTCTGATAACTCATTATATTCATTACGCAGATCATCGGTCGAATGACGCAGTTTATACTCCGCAGGCATATCTACTGCGAAGTACATCACCCCCCACCACATCAATATCATCGCCACCCACACGAGTAGCTTGATAGCCTTTGGTATCAAACGCCGTCTCAAACGTAAACGTCTACGTGATATATTCTCTTTATCTCTCATTCAATCAATTACTTTTTGTTGACTCCTCGAGCTGTTCCATAAGGTCGATATAGGCCTCGGGAGACATATCCTTATTAAAGTAGTGGATGGGATTCACGGTGTTATCACGGAAGCGCACCTCGTAGTGCAAATGAGCACCCGATGACACACCTGTGTTACCTACTTCGCCTATCACTTGACCACGCGTAACGCTATCACCCGCTTGCACATAGCGTTTCGACAGATGGCCATAACGCGTCTTATAACCAAAGCCGTGATTCAGCTCGATAATCTCACCATAGCCCGGTCTCCAACCCGAACCAACAACAACACCGTTACCCGTTGCATAAACAGGCGTACCCTTAGGTGCTGAGAGGTCGATACCCTCGTGCATACGCCAATAGCCATACTTCGGGTGCATACGCATACCATAAAGGCTACTCACATATTTCAGCTTAGTACGGTCGATAGGCCAAATGGCGGGTATGATAGTAGAGAACTCCTCCTTGTTTTCGGCCAAGTCCTGCGTGTCGTCGAGCGAGCGCGAGGCGTAGTACAGCTCGCGTGTCAAGCGGTCGATGTTGAGCCAACCCTCGCGAATCATCTCTCCGTACTCACCATCGGGAAGATCGGCATACTTCGAGTCGTTATAGTCGGAATAGACCTGCGGGATATTGAGTGTGTCGATACCGAGCAACGGACGATAGACATATTGGTCGCGATGTTTTATGTCGGCAAGAGTATGTTCTGCCGAGCGTATCTTCTCCTGAAGGATGGTGTATTGTGTGACGAGGTTATGATTATCGCGGCGAATACGTGCCATCTTCGGAGTATCTAACCACAACGATAACAGGATATTACTCGCAGCTGCAATGAGTAGCGCGACAAACAATCTGAAGGCTATCCTATAACCTTTAGGCCATTTGCTTAGCGCGAACTTTCGGGCAGTATGTTTAGCGTCACTCATCAAATAAAATAAAAAATCTTAAAAATATCACAATTAACGTCACAAAATTAAAGTAAATTGTGTAAATTTGCAACCGCAATAAAATATAGGTATAAAATAAAATTTAAGATATATGGAATCAAACAAAGTTAGAGAAGCATTTTTGGAGTTCTTCCGCTCCAAGCAGCACGAGATCGTACCCTCGGCTCCGATGGTCGTAAAGAACGACCCCACGTTGATGTTCACCAATGCAGGTATGAACCAGTTTAAGGACATCTTCCTCGGCAATGCACCGCGCCGTTGGCCACGCGTTGCCGACACGCAGAAGTGTCTGCGTGTGTCGGGTAAGCATAACGACTTGGAGGAGGTAGGTCACGACACCTATCACCACACAATGTTCGAGATGCTCGGCAACTGGTCATATGGCGACTACTTCAAGAAGGAGGCTATCGAGTGGGCGTGGGAGTTGCTCACCGAGGTCTACAAGCTCGACAAGAGCCGTATGTATGCTACCGTCTTTGAGGGTAGCGAGGAGGATGGCGTTGCCTTCGATCAGGAGGCATACGACTACTGGAAGCAGTTCCTCCCCGAGGATCACATCATCCGCGGCAACAAGAAGGACAACTTCTGGGAGATGGGCGAGACTGGCCCCTGCGGTCCTTGTAGCGAGATTCACTTCGACCTTCGCGACGAGGAGGAGGTAGCAAAGATCCCCGGTCGCGAGATGGTGAATATGAGCCACCCTCAGGTTATCGAGATCTGGAACCTCGTGTTTATGCAGTTCAACCGTAAGGCTAACGGTTCGTTGGAGCCGCTGCCCGCCAAGAATGTCGACACGGGTATGGGTTTCGAGCGTCTTTGTATGATCCTTCAGGGTAAGAAGTCGAACTACGACACCGACGTATTCCAGCCCACGATTGCTCGCATTGCAGCACTCTCAGGCAAGGAGTATGGCAAGGATGATAAGTGCGACGTGGCTATGCGTGTTATCGCCGACCACTTGCGTGCAATCTCGTTCTCTATTGCCGATGGTCAGCTTCCGGCAAATGCTAAGGCTGGTTATGTAATCCGCCGCATCTTGCGCCGTGCTGTGCGTTATGGCTACACCTACCTCGGCTTCACCGAGCCCTTCATCTGCAAGCTCGTCGATGGTCTGGTTAAGCAGATGGGTCACCAGTTCCCCGAGCTCGTAGCGCAGCAGACCCTCATCGAGCGCGTTATCGAGGAGGAGGAGGCATCATTCCTCCGAACACTGGCGACGGGTATCAACCTCCTCGACGGCGTTATCAAGAAGTCGGCCGGAGGCAAGATTTCGGGTAAGGATGCCTTTGTCTTGTACGACACCTACGGCTTCCCCATCGACCTCACGGAGCTTATCGCCAAGGAGCAGGGCGTAGAGGTAGACATCGAGGAGTTCGAGAAGGAGCTTCAGGTGCAGAAGGAGCGTTCACGTAATGCCGCATCGCAGGATATCGACGACTGGCAGGAGATTATGGCTATTGCCGAGAGCGAGTTCATCGGCTACGACACACTTACGGCCAATGTTCGCATCGCTCGCTACCGCCGCGTGAAGAGCAAGAACAACGTGACATATCAGCTCGTCTTCGACCACACACCATTCTATGGCAACTCGGGTGGTCAGATCGGCGACGTGGGTTATATCGAGAGTGCTAACGAGAAGATCGACATCATCGCTACAGAGAAAGAGAACGGCCTTATCATCCACATTGTTAAGCAGTTGCCCGAGAACCCCGAGGCTGAGTTTCGCGCTGTTGTTAACGAGGATGCACGCCAGAAGGCTGCCAACAACCACACAGCCACCCACCTCGTGGATTACGCTCTGCGCACCGTCCTCGGCACACACGTCGAGCAGAAGGGTTCTATGGTAGGTCCTATGGGCTTGCGCTTCGACTTCTCGCACTTCCAGAAGGTTACTCCCGAGGAGATTCGCAAGGTGGAGCGTCTGGTTAATAAGATGATCCGCAAGAACTATCCCCTTGTTGAGAACCGCGAGGCAACGATGGCCGAGGCTGAGGCAGCAGGTGCCATTATGCTCTTTGGCGAGAAGTACGGCGAGAAGGTTCGTATCGTTAACTTTGGTCCTTCGACGGAGCTTTGCGGCGGTACGCATACATCAGCAACGGGTACTATCGGCTTCTTCAAGATTATCTCGGAGAGCGCGATCTCGGCCGGTGTACGTCGTATCGAGGCAGTTACGGGCGAGGCAGCCGAGGCGATCATCTACTCGGCTCAGGATATGATCTCGTCACTCGAGCAGCTTGTCCACAATCCTAAGGTTGTGCAGGCCATCGAGAAGATGATGGAGTCGAACGAGGCTCTTGGTCGCGAGGTTGCCGAGATGCGTAAGGAGAAGGTTGTGCAGCTCGCCGAGAGCCTTGCCGCAAATACCCCCTTGCGTAATGGCGTGCAGCTTATCTCGCACACGGCGAACAACACTCCCGAGGTTATGAAGGACTTGGCATTTGCTTTGCGTCAGCGCGTAACGGAGCGTCTTGTTATGGTCGTAGGTAACCTCTTCGACGGCAAGCCCACGCTTAACGTGATGCTCTCGGACGACATTGTAGCTATGGGTGTTGACGCAGGTGCTACGGTTCGCGAGGCTGCTAAGTTGATGAATGGTAGTGGCGGTGGCCAGAAGCACTACGCTACGGCTGGTGGTAAGAACCCCGAGGGCTTGCAGGCAGCCGTAGATAAGGCTGTCGAGATAATTATGGCACAGATTAAGTAATTAACGAGTTAAGTGAGTATAAGATTATGAGCAACAAAGTTTTATTGATGATATTGGATGGTTGGGGTAACGGTGACCACTCGAAGTCGGATGTTATCTACACAACCAATCCCGAGTATATTAACGCAATGACTGCGGCATACCCCCACGCCGAGCTCAAGACCGATGGCGAGAACGTTGGTCTGCCCGAGGGTCAGATGGGTAATTCGGAGGTAGGCCACCTCAATATTGGTGCTGGCCGCGTCGTTTATCAGGACCTCGTGAAGATCAACCGCGCCTGCCGCGATAACTCGATTCTCGAGAACAAGGAGATTGTCGGTGCTTTCGAGTATGCCAAGCGCGAGGGCGTGAACGTACACTTTATGGGCCTTGTGTCGGATGGTGGCGTACATTCGTCGCTCGACCACCTCTTCAAGCTCTGCGACATCGCTAAGCACTACGGCATCGAGAATACCTATGTTCACTGCTTTATGGATGGTCGTGATACCGACCCTCGCAGCGGCAAGGGCTTCATCGCCGCTTTGGAGGAGCATATGGCTAAGTCGACCGGAAAGATTGCGTCGATCATCGGCCGCTACTATGCAATGGACCGCGACAAGCGTTGGGAGCGCGTGAAGATCGCCTACGACCAGCTCGTATCGGGCGTTGGCGAGAAGTCGACGAATATGGTTGAGGCTATGCAGAAGTCATACGATGAGGGTGTTACCGACGAGTTCGTTAAGCCTATCGTGAATGTCGACGCTGAGGGTAACGCCATCGGCACCATCAAGCCCAACGATGTTGTCATCTTCTTCAACTATCGTAACGACCGTGCTAAGGAGCTTACCATCGTCCTCACGCAGCAGGATATGCCCGAGGAGGGTATGCACACGATGCCTCTGTACTACTGCTGTATGACTCCCTATGATGCTAAGTTCCAGGGTCTTCACATCTTGTTCGACAAGGATAACGTGCCCAACACCATCGGTGAGTATATAGCTAATCAGGGTCTGAAGCAGTTGCGCATCGCCGAGACCGAGAAGTATGCCCACGTGACATTCTTCCTCAATGGTGGCCGCGAGGATAAGTTTGCCGAGGAGGATCGTATCCTCGTTGCATCACCTAAGGTTGCCACCTACGACCTCCAGCCCGAGATGTCGGCCTACGAGGTTAAGGATAAGTTGGTCGAGGCATTGGGCGAGCAGAAGTACGACTTCATCTGCTTGAACTTCGCTAATGGCGATATGGTTGGCCACACTGGCGTGTACGAGGCAATACAAAAAGCAGTAAAAGCTATCGACGAGTGTGTTAAGGATGTTGTCGAGGCAGCTAAGGCTAATGGCTATGAGGTTGTTCAGATTGCTGACCACGGTAATGCCGATTATGCGATCAATCCCGATGGCACCCCTAACCCCGCTCACTCACTGAATCCCGTGCCCATCGTTGTTGTATCGGATAGGGTAGCACGTGTTAAGGATGGTATCCTTGCCGACGTAGCTCCTACGGTGCTTGACCTTATGGGTCTCGAGAAGCCCGCCGAGATGACTGGTGAGTCGTTGGTGGAGTATAAGTAAAATTACTCGCCACACGAGCAACAAGATGTCGTCCGGGTGTTACCACCTGGGCGGCATTTTTTTAGCGCGCTCACCGCGAAAAAATCGGCGTGATATTTTGCATATTTAGAAAATAGGTGTATCTTTGCGCCAACGATTGGGGGTTTAGCTCAGCTGGTTAGAGCGCTTGCATGGCATGCAAGAGGTCGTGAGTTCGAATCTCATATCCTCCACAAACGACAAAGACACCTTCGGGTGTCTTTCGTTGTTTGTAGGGGGTAGCGAGATTTGCACGAACGAACTCTTTTTCCCTCCTTTGCCAAAGGAGGATAGGAGGAATGTAAATATAAAAATCTCCGCGGGTTTTCCGCGGGTTCGAATCTCATATCCTCCACAAACGACAAAGACACCTTAGGGTGTCTTTCGTTGTTTGTAACGGTTATTACTAATTACTCTCTACTAATTACTAATTGCCTAAGTATGTCATTATGAGCGTATGCGAAGAATCTCAAGGTCCGCATCGGGATTGCAAGGGCGTACTACCCTCGAGATCCTTCGACTCCACTTCGTTCCGCTCAGGATGACGGCGTGGCAAGACATTCCAATAAAGATAACAGTACAAATAAACCACTCTTCACCAACAAAAAAAGACCAACCAGAGGAGGCTCTCGATATGGAGTAATCTCACTGGTTGGCCTCGGTCGTCAAATCACCGACGCGCTTAAGTCACGTTAGATGAAGATATATTTCAGTATGAAGAGTACCGCAAGAATAAACATCGCCGGGGTGATCTTCTTAAACTTGCCGCTGATGAAGTTGAGCAACACATACGAGATCATTCCGAGCAAAATACCATCCGAGATAGAGTACGCGAAAGGCATTGTCACGATACACACGAAGGCGGGAATCGACTCGGTATAGTCGCTAAAGTCGATATTACGTACAGGCTCAAGCATCAACAGACCAACGATAACGAGCACGGGAGCTGTTGCCGAGGCGGGTATCGAGAGGAAGAGCGGCGAGAAGAAGAGCGTCACCATAAAACAGCAGGCGATGGTAAAGGCCGTGAGACCCGAGCGACCACCCTGCGACACGCCCGAAGCACTCTCGACGTAGGTCGTCGTCGTCGATGTGCCAATCATAGCACCCACCGTCGTTGCGATAGCATCGGCCATAAATGCCTCCTTAAGACGCGGGATACGGCCATTCTTGTCGATCATATTTGCCTTCGTACAGACACCGATAAGCGTACCCACCGTGTCGAACATATCTATAAACAGGAAGGTAAAGACCACCACAACCATATCGAGCGAGAGGATATTCGACCAGTCGAACTGACAGAATAGCGGAGCGATAGACTCGGGAGCCGAGAGCAGACCCTTAAACTGTGTGATACCCATAGGTATGCCGATAAAGGTCGTAACAAGAATACCGATAAGCATCGCGCCACGCACCTTACGTGCATAGAGGAAACCCGTGAGCAACAGGCCGATAAGCGAGAGAAGTGCAGGTCCCGAGGTGATATCGGCAAGAGCTACAAGCGTAGCCTTATCGCCCACGATGACACCGCCGTTCTGAAGGCCGATAAAGGCGATAAAGAGGCCGATACCCGCACCAATAGCGTAGCGCAAATTCGCCGGGATGGCATGCACTATGGCTTCGCGGATGTTCGTAATAGTCATCAGGATGAAGATGATACCCTCGATAAACACGGCCGTCAGTGCAAACTGCCACGGGTAACCCATACCGAGACACACCGTATAGACGAAGAAGGCATTGAGTCCCATACCCGGTGCCAGACCGAAGGGTAGCTTACCCCAGAACGCCATAACCAGACAGCCAACGATGGCTGCTATCGAGGTAGAGGTAAAGACCGATCCTGCTGGCATACCCTCGAGTTCCGAGAACATCGCGGGGTTGACAGCAAGGATATACGACATCGTGAGGAATGTTGTGATACCGGCAAGAATCTCTGTTCTTACGGTTGTCTTTGTGGAATCCAACCCAAAGAGTTTATTGAGCATAGTAGCAATGTTTTTCTAAACAGCTACAAAAATAGAAAATTTTGGCTGAATAAACAACTAAATATAAAAATCCACCCGATAATTCTCTCCTCGGTTGAAAGATAACGGGGGGGGTGTATGATGTCGGGGCTTTGGCTGGCGGCGACGCGTGAGGCTATGCACCTAAGGCCACGTCGAGAATCATCATAATAACAAAGCCGATGGCGAAGGCGATGGTTCCGATGTCGGAGTGCTTGCCCTGCTGCGTCTCGGGGATCAGCTCCTCGACAACGACATAGAGCATAGCTCCCGCCGAGAAGGCGAGCAGGTAGGGTAGCGCGGGCGATATATGTTCAAAGAGCAGTATCATTACCACTGCCGAGATAGGTTCAACCACACCCGAGAGAGCACCATAGCCAAAGGCCTTTCGTCGTGATGCTCCATCGGCACGCAACGGCAGCGAGATGATGGCACCCTCGGGGACGTTCTGTATAGCCATACCTAAGGCCAACGCCGCAGCTGCAGCCATAGATATCTCGGCACTGCCGCTCATAGCTCCAGCCACAACGGCACCCACAGCCATACCCTCGGGGATGTTGTGCAACGTGACGGCAAGCATAAGCATCTGACGCTTACCGAGCGACGAGCTAAGACCCTCGCGCGTATCGGATGTAGGGTGTTGGTGGGGGATGAGGCTATCGAGACCTAAGAGGAAGAGCATACCGAGGATGATACCCACCGCGGCAGGCAACCAGCTCATACGCCCCATACCCTCCGAGAGGTCGATAGCGGGGATAACGAGCGACCATACAGAGGCAGCAACCATCACGCCCGCAGCAAAGCCAAGCAACGCGTTCTGCACACGTAGCGACACGCTCCTACGCGCGAAGAGCACCGTGGAGGCTCCGATGACCGTTCCCACAAAAGGGGCAAGAAGTATCAGTGTCGTTGTCATAGCATTAGTCCTATTTCAAATTTAGAGCCTAACATAATAAAGCCTCCCTTTACCGAGGGAGGTCTTACGATACGGGAATAGAGCGGGGAGAACTCCTAAGCCCTCCCCGACACCTACTAATAGTTCTCAGCCTTGATCTGGAAGTATGCCTGCGGATGAACGCACACGGGGCACACCTCGGGAGCCTTCTGGCCTACGTGGATATGGCCGCAGTTCGAGCACTGCCAGATCATATCACCATCGCGCGAGAATACCAAGCCACCCTCTACGTTAGCCAAGAGCTTGCGGTAACGCTCCTCGTGCTCTCGCTCAATCTTACCAACCTCGTCGAAGAGGAATGCGATGTGGTCGAAGCCCTCCTCGCGAGCATCCTTAGCCATCTCAGCATACATATCTGTCCACTCGTAGTTCTCGCCCTCGGCAGCAGACTTGAGGTTTTCGGCAGTTGAGCCGATGCCCTGGAGCAACTTGAACCAAATCTCGGCGTGCTCCTTCTCGTTAGCGGCGGTCTCCTCGAAGATCTTAGCTATCTGAACATAGCCATCCTTCTTTGCCTTCGATGCGAAATATGTATACTTGTTGCGTGCCTGTGACTCACCAGCAAAAGCCTCCCACAAGTTCTTCTCAGTCTTTGTTCCTTTCAAATCTTTCATAGTCTTTTAAGTTTTATAGGTTTGTTAATTATTTTTTGTTTTCCTGATGCAAAGATAGTATTAATTTTGCTTTTTGCAATAGTTTTTCGATTGTATTAATTTATCCACCGATAAGAACAACTTATAGATATTAGCAAAACCATAACCCCAGCGCATCAGAAGGGCGATTGCACACTTATAAAAAAGTATCCCAGCTTGTGGCCGGGATACTGTTTGCAGAGCCCGATGTTCGACTATTTGTTCTCCTTGTAGACGTAGCTTGCTGCATCGGCATCGTCGCTACGGTAGAGGATAACCGATTTCTTGAATACTCGGCCGTAGTTACCGTTAGAATCCTGAGCCACGGCGATAATAGAGTACTCGCGCTCGTATTCAAATATGAAGTTATAGTTCGAGTAGCAGTTCACCTCCCACTTATCATTAGCCACATCGCGGAGCCACTGGGCATCATCCGAGTAGTAGTCCAACGGGAAGGTCGACCACATAATATACACCTTATCGCCAGTTGCCGCACCGCTGATTGTTGCGGTAAGGAGCGCGCTATCCGAGTAGCCGGCATAGTCACCCCAGTGAGTAGCATCTACGGCTGCAACCTCCGCCAAATTATAGTGCTCACCCAAGCTAAGCGAGATGTTCGAGCTACCGGGCGTATCGCTCAACGTGCGGAACTCGGTGGTATAGATACGCGTGTTGGGAGTCTCGCCGTCAACACCATATGCAAAGGCAACATAGGTGGTGTTAGGCTCGAGGTTGTAGAGGTTCATATCGGTATCACCCGTAGCTACGTAGAAGGTACCGTACTGCTTGCGGATGTTTTCGAAACGCTCCTGATCCGATGCTCCCAGAGCCTCATACTGGCTCATCGTGAGCACGCTACGCTCAAACTGCGCCGACTTCGAGCTTGCCTTCCAGTAGACGTTAGCCGTGCGGGCGAAGATATCCTCCACGGTGATGTCGATCGTCACACCCGAGTCCTGAACGCTTGTGGTCGTTGCGGTGGCGATGACGGGCTCCGAAGCAACAAAGCCCGATGCTGTGTCAACAGCAAAGACGTAGAATACATACTCGGTATAGTTAGCAAGACCGGTGTTAACGATTGACTGTGAGCCCTGCTTGCAGAACTCCTCGAGGATCTGAGCCACGCTCTTACCATACGACTGCTGGATGATTACCGTCTCGTTCCACTTTGCGGGGAATACCTCCTCCATCACAGCATCGCGGCCGTAGTACATATAAAACTCGTTGACTTTCCAGTAGCCAGTGTAGAAGTATGTCTGCTCGTCGCTTACGGTGATATCCTGAGTGATGACATTGTTCTCAACCGAGAGCGTCATATCGAACGTAGCATCCGACTGCGCAGGCTTACCCGTGAGGATAGTCTCGCGGTAGATATCGCCGATAATCGTAGCGTTTGCAAGGTCAATATGGTAGCTAAACACAACATACTCTGTGTCGGGGTTAAGATCCGTGAACTCCACGTTGAGAGCCTCGCCGCGATACGATACGTTCTGCAAGTAGTTCAGGAACGACTGTCCTGCGCGGTCGGCCTCGTAGCTCAATGACTGGAGGTGGTAGCCAAAGAGGGCGATGTCGTTGCCGAGGTTGAAGGCCTCGATGTGAGACTTAGAGTATGAACCAGTGATAAAGGCAGTCTCCTTATCGGCGGGCACAACGTCGAGAAGAATTGTGCGGGGGTCGGTGTAGACAACCTTATAGCTAAAGACGGGGGCCTCCGAAGCGGCCTGACGTACCGTCACGCTGAAGCTACCCTCGATACCGGTGTACTGCACGTTGATGGCAGCCTCGCGAACATTGTTTGTGTAGTTGGGTGCTACGGTAAACTTGATTGAGCCGTAGGTTGCGGTGCTAAGGTCCTTAATCCAGCTTGCGCTGCAGTCGGTGAGCACCACGCCACCCTGCACGGGGTTGGTAATAGTGTAGTTCACCGTGCCGAGACCGCCGTCGCACGAAAACTCCATCTCGGTCTGCTCCAATACGAATGTAGTAGCTCCCGAGCCGTTGTCGGTTTCGTTACCCTTATTGTCGCACGCCACAAAGAGGGTGAGGGCGGTGAGGGCCACGATTGAGAAGAGATTTTTAAGTGTCATAAAAGTTATTATTGTTTAATGTATTGTCCTAATACCACGCGACAAAGGTAGCACATTTGCCATAACCCTCCAAACAAACGTCCCGATTTTTTCGCCCCGAGGCATAGTTCTTGCCCCCGAACCGATAAACTAACAGATGCTTCTACGCGCCACAAATATCCTCACGCTCATTGCCAGCATCACGCTGCTTTTAGCCCTATCGCTCGAGATAATCTACTACCGCGAGCTCGAGGCCTTCACCTCGATGTTTACCCTCGCCACGGCCGTGGTCTGTGCCATCTACTGCTTCGACTTCTTCGTGCTTATGGCTCACGCGCCGCACCCCGTGCGCTTCCTCGGTCGTAACCTATATATATTACTCCTCTCGATTCCATACCACGCCATAGCCGTCTGGCTCGACGTGGAGTTCTCGCATCGGTGGGAGATGGTCCTCAGTGGCATCGTCGTGCTGCGCTCCGTGATGGCCCTATACATAACCCTGCGCTGGCTGATAAACCGCCGTGCCACACGCCTTGTATGGGCATATATTGCCACGGTCGTGCTCTCGAGCTACGTAGCTGCACTTCTCTTCTACGAGTACGAGGCACCCGTGAACCACGCCGTCGCGAGCTTTGGCGATGCTATGTGGTGGTCGTGGATGAATCTCACGACCGTGGGGGCGGAGATATTCCCCGTGACAGTCATAGGCAAGATTCTGTGCGTGCTGTTGCCAATACTCGGTATGGCAATGTTTCCCGTCTTTACGGTCTACATCACCTCGCTATATGAGCCCGTAGCCGGGGATGGCACGCAACTTGCAGAGAAAGGTGAGAACAAACCAAATTCAAAATAGAATAGCGATGAAAAAGAGTTTACTTACAACTGTGGCCTTAGTGGCCGTGTTGCTTAGCGGCGGATGCTCAAAGGAGCAACGCTGGGGCGAGAAGGAGCGCGAGGAGCTACGTAGAGAGTTGCGTGCCTACCGCGATATGGTCTACTTGGATAACCTTGCCGATGCAGAGTTTGCCCTCTTCTCGGGCGATGTGGTCGAGGCCATCGAGGTTGACTATCCAGTCTACACGACCTTTGTGGAGCTGCCCGGACGTGGCGACACGGTGGAGGTCTATGTAGTGTCGACCATAGTCGAGGAGCTGAATACCAATCCGCACAACCTGCGTAACATCTTCCCTTATCCGCAGTTGGTGGCCGATGGCATCCTGCCCGCAGGCCTTAACCATCAGGCACAACGCGCCTTCTACGACTGTCTGTCGCACAAGATTAAGCGCGCATTTCCCTCTACCGCAGCATTTTTCGACGCCATAGTCGAGGGTAACCAAGCGGGCGCGACGCTCGTTGCCAACCTCGCCTTGCAGTGTGCTGCCGACCTCTTTGACTGGGGTGTAGAGGTGGATGAGACCGTAGTCATCGAGGGCGAGTAACGCAAGACTTCCTTTTACCCATTGCATAGTTAAGTATAAAGTGTAGAGCCAACGGCGGTTGGCGCGCTGAGGGGATTCGTGGTTTGGTTGCCACGGCCCCTCGCGTCGTTTTTAGGGTAGAGGTGGACAACGCGTAGGTGCAATAAAAATTGCATAATTAAAATTTTATTGTTAGATTTGTATCTCGAAAAGACAATTAACAATGAAATAACAGACAATTATGGGACTTTTGCAAGAGTTTAAGACCTTCGCATTGAAGGGTAACGTTGTCGATATGGCTGTCGGTGTTATCATCGGTGGTGCTTTCGGCAAGATCGTGACATCGCTCGTGAACGACATCATTATGCCTCCTATCGGCGTGGCACTCGGTGGTAAGAACTTTTCCGACCTCGGCGTGGTACTCAAGGCTGCACAGCCCGAAGTGTTGAATGAGGCTGGCGAGGTTGTAACGCCTGCCGTTGCTGAGGTGCTCTGGAAGTATGGCGCATTTTTGCAGACCTGCCTCGACTTCCTTATCATCGCCGTTAGCGTGTTTGTGATGATTAAGATTATCAACAAGCTCACCTCGTTGCGTAAGAAGGAGGAGGAGGCTGCAGCTGCTCCCGCACCTGCTCCCGCACCCGAGCCTTCGAAGGAGGAGGTTCTCCTCGCGGAGATTCGCGACATTCTGAAGGAGAAGAAGTAACCTTAGCGGTGTTATCACTAAAAAAGCAATGCGGCCGGAAAACTCCGAGCCGCATTACTTTTTGCTGTCGCGTAGGATTACTGACGAACGCCACCAGCGGGATCACCAACAACCATATTCTTGTCGATGCGAAGAGTTACGTTGCTGTCAACCTCGATAAGGAGCGACGTGTCGTGTACCTCCTTGATAGTGCCATAGATACCACCGGCAGTGATGATCTTATCACCCTTCTTCAAGCCCTTACGGAAGTTCTCCATCTGCTTGCGACGCTTCGACTCAGGACGCCACATAAAGAAGTACATAATGGCGATCATAGCAATGATCATAATCCAGAAGGTGTAACCACCACCTGCGGCCTGAGCCTCAGTTGCGGCAGCCTCCTCGGCTACGATATCCTCTGCGGGAACCTCGGTGTAAGTCACCGTCTCTACGGGAGCATCCGTAACAACTGCCTCAGCAGCTGCGGGAGCCTCGTCTTGAATAAAAAGTAAGTTCATAATCTCTATTTTTAATGTTTATTGTTTACTCTCTGCTTGCTTACAATTCGCGCCCTATTGTCTACTCTCTGCTTCTAATAGGTCGCACCTCTTGCCTGCTACACTCGTTTGCCTGCTCTGCAAAGGTACGCAATTTTATCTGTATTGCAAAATTGTCGTCCTTAAGGCTAACATTTACTCCACTTCAGCCCCTATCCACAGCACCACGGGAGCGTTGTCGCGCGAGGTTGTAATCTCCATATAGTTGCCTACCGAGCCCCACTCACCACGCGAGTCGAAGTATAGCTCCACGTCGCAACTCTCGCCCACGGCAATGGGCTCACGGTCAAGTTCAAGCCACATACAGCGGCACTGCGTTGTGTAGTCGACAAGGACCAGTGGGGTAGTACCCGTGTTCTTAATACGCACACTCTTAACTACTGTTGAAGAGTATGATACAACGCCTAAGTCAACCAACACTTCACATACCCCGTCGTCGGTAACCACAGCCTCAATACCCTCAAACTCAGGCTCAGGATTGGTAGCGATAGAGGCTGCCTCGCGGCGGCGGTTATCTGTCGTAGAGTCGATAATGCGGATGGCGGCAAATAGGGCCACAACAACCGCCACGACCAACGCAACGATAGATAGACGACGCCTCATAGCTCAACGGCTAAAGCAATCCGCGACCACTCTTCTTGATGCGACCCTCGCTGGTAAAGTCGGCAATGACTCTATCGAGGACACCGTTTACGAAGGTGCTGCTGGTGGGTGACGAGTAGTACTTGGCAATCTCGATCCACTCATCGAGCGTAACCTTCACGGGGATAGACTCGAAGTAGGTGAGCTCGGTGATAGCCAGCGCAAGGATAAGGCTATCCATATACACCACGCGCTCGACATCCCAGTTGCTCGAGTAGCGGTCAACAATCTCCTGATGGTCCTCGAAGTTGACGAGCGTCTTGATAAGCAACGTGCGGGCGAAGTCGAGGTCCTCGTCGCTCTTGAACTTGGGCAACACCTTAACCTCGGTGTGGCTCTGCTTCAAATTCTGTACCGTGCGCACGGCCATATAGAGAGCGAAGCCGTAGTCGTCGGTCCAGAGTAGCGACATATCGTTAACCACATCGGCCAAAGCATCGTCCTCCTCAATAGCTGTAAAGAACTCTTCGACAAAGCGACGGTCATCCGAGAAGGTGCAGATTGATGCCGACATATACTTTTTGTAGTACTCCGACTCAACCATACGGTTGTAGACATCCTTCACGGCATCGCTATGCTTTGCCCACGTGAGCTTGCGGCTGGCAAGCACGTCGTTGACCGAGTCGCTCGTGGCGATAAGGTGAATCACGGCGTTGTCGACGAAGCGGCGGTTAGGATTGAGGTCCTCGTATGTGGGCAGCTTCTTATTCTTGTTCAGCTCGATGCGCGTCTCGGCATAACGTGCCACCTCGACGATGAGCGACATCATCTGGAAGTAAAGGTCGTATGCTTTATCTATAGATTCAACGAGGTTCTTCTCCGAGGCCTTGAGGTTGTCGGAGCCTGATTTTAGATGTGCGTAAAGGTTCTTCGCAACCTTTATTCTGAGCAATCGTCTACTCAACATAGTCTAATGAACTGTATCGGTTAAATGCAAAAATGCGTTGCAAAGATATAAAAAAAATCCTATCTTTGCACTGATATACATTATTTATTAACCACAAAATCGGAGATATATGAATCCCTTTATCTATAACATCCCCACGAAGGTCTATTTCGGCGAGAACCAGCTGAGCAATCTCGGCGCGGAGCTGAGTCGTTTTGGCAAGCGTGTGCTGCTGACTTATGGCGGCGGCTCTATCAAACGTATAGGTCTGT
The DNA here is from genome assembly GCA_017937765.1 of Alistipes sp. Lineage (GTDB taxonomy): Bacteria > Bacteroidota > Bacteroidia > Bacteroidales > Rikenellaceae > Alistipes. The sequence continues at coordinate 47,781 of JAGBCY010000018.1, read as the reverse complement.
ATGACAAGGTTATCAAGGAGCTATCTAACGCAGGACTCGAGGTATTTGAGCTCTCGGGCATCGAGCCTAATCCACGTATCGAGTCGGTGAGGGAGGGTGCACGTATGTGCAAGGAGCACGGTATCGACGTGCTGCTGGCCGTGGGTGGTGGTTCTACCCTCGATGCCACGAAGTTTATGGCTGCGGGTGCGTGCGTCGACCACGATCCGTGGGAGTTCTTCGGTGCTGGGGCCAAACCTATCGAGCGGGCACTGCCGTTAGTGACAATTCTGACGCTGTCGGCAACAGGCTCGGAGATGGACTCTGGCGGTGTTATCTCGAACCTCGCGACGGGCGACAAGCTCGGACGTTTGGCTCCGGCGTTACAGCCACGCGTCTCGTTCCTCGACCCGACGTTGACATACTCGGTGAGCAAGTTCCAGACAGCGTGCGGTGCGGCCGATATGATGTCGCACATCATCGAAGTCTACTTCACCACGCAGGAGGACCTCTTTATGCTCGACTGCTTTATGGAGGGCATGCTCAAGACCATCGTTAAGTACGCGCCCATAGCTCTACGTGAACCCGAGAACTACGAGGCACGTGCCAACCTTATGTGGACATCATCGTGGGCCATCAACGGCTTCATCAATGGCGGCAAGCGCAAGGCGTGGAGCTGTCATCCTATGGAGCACGAACTCTCGGCCGTCTACGACATAACACACGGACTGGGTCTTGCGATCCTCACACCCCGATGGATGGAGTACTGCTTGGACGAGACCACGGTGGATAGGTATGTTCAGTATGGAGTGAATGTCTTTGGCATTGATGCTAAGATGGATAAGATGGCAATTGCCAAGGAGAGCATCCGTATGACTGCGGAGTTTTTGTTCGACACGCTCGGCCTTGAGAGCACCTTCACCGCGGTGGGCATCAAGCGCGAGGACTACGCTATGATGGCCAAGAAGGCGTGCCGCTATGGCGACATCAAGGGTTTCAAGACGCTATCGCCTGCCGACGTTGAGCGCATCTTCGAGATGTGCGAGTAGGGTAGCAAGAGACGCGTAGGATAGCGAAGGGTATAAAAGTAGCGGGTAGCTGTATGGCTACCCGCTATATCTTTATACCGCACTGCGGCTACTCAACAACAAGGCGAATCTCGTAGCTCTTGCCGGGCTCGAAGGCGGGGTCGTAAACCAGCACGAAGTTCTCATCAACAACGGCATCCCACTCCTGGCCCTCAGCCAAGCGTGGATTCGAGAGACGCTCGGGGAGGAAGTAGCTGAACGGCAAGTCGAGGACGTGCTCCTGCTTGAACTTATCGCCCTGCATACGCTCGAGGTTGAAGTCATCGGCCGTGGTCACCGTGATGACATACTCGCCATCGCGCATCGCTGAGGTCACCTCATAGTCACACTCCGCAGCAACAGGTTGGAGACGTACATCCCACTTCGGGTCGCCGTAGTAGGCCAAGACATCGCGGTCGTGCCAGAAGCCAATCATATCCCAATCCTCGGCAGCATTGAAGTCGACATCGCGGCCAAGAACCTCTGAGAGGCGCGCACCGGCAGTCTCGAGCTCCGTCCAGAAGTCGTCGGACGAGAAGTCGTAGAGCTCGTCGTAGAGCTCAGGGGTCCACTGGTGGTGCTGGTGGAGGAGGTCCTGCTGGTTCATATAGACAGCCTCGGCAAGGGTATAACGCTCCGGCGTCGTAACCCAGTACTTCAGCGCACCCCAGCCATTGCGGCCGTGCCACGTGGTGACGACATAGCCCACCATAGTTGCTGCATTCGAGCCATTCATCCACGCGATAGCCATACTCTCCTTCGTGTTATTGACGTCGCCGATAAGGCAGTTGCCGACAGCTGCATAGACCCTGCGCTTGCCGCTCTCGATGATATCTATCTCCTCGTCGGTGAAGATGTTATGGGCGTATAGCTTACCCGCACGGGGCTTGAAGTGACCCAACGAGTAGGGCATCTCGAGGTTCGATTGTGTGGCGTGGGCTGCGGTAACAACGAGGTCGGGGTCGTAGGCCTCGTACAACGACTTAAACTTTAGGAGCACCTCGTCGGGAGCAACCGTGTCGGTCACAATCTCAGCATTACGGCCACGCTTCTGGCCCCAGAGACCCTTGGTGTGGTCGTCGACCCAAGCATAGTTGTCGAACCACTTTGCCGAGTTGAGCTCCATAATCGTAGCCACAGCGTCGCGGACGAGGAGCGGCTCGGTGCTGTTGTCGACCATACGCTGGGCAGCAGCGGCGTCGTAGCCCGTGATGATACCCCAGAGGAAGTCGGCATAGATATCCTCGTCGATGGTGCGGGCGAGGCGATGAATGTCGATGACAAAGTCGCGGCCAATGTTCTCGGGCTTATCCACGATGGCGACATAGCGGGGGTAGGCATCGCGGAGTGCAGCCTCGGCATCGCGCGGCGTGGTGGTATAGGTGACAATCTCGGCAGAGTGCTTCGCCGCAATCGACTCGGCAACAGCGGCCCACGACTCATCCTCCATAACGCTCTCCGATGCGAGCACGAGGTAGTCGTAGTCTGCGGTGGTCTCCTCCTTTGTACTGCAAGCCACAGCGAGGAGAAGGGCTGCGATGGTAGCAAGGGTATAAATCTTACGCATAGTACTGTTTCTGTTTATAAGGATTACCTATTTATCAATTAGCGAGCGGATGTTCTGGATGAGCATACCAACAGCAACGGAGTTGAAGCCGCCCTCGGGGATGATGACGTCGGCATACTTCTTCGACGGCTCGACAAACTCTTCGTGCATAGGCTTCACGGTAGTGAGATACTGGTCGACGACGGACTGCATCGTGCGGCCACGCTCGCACACATCCCTAAGTATGCGGCGGGCAAGGCGCACATCGGCATCGGTATCGACAAATACCTTGATGTCCATAAGGTCGCGAAGTTCCTTATTCTCAAAGATTAGTATGCCGTCAACTATGATAACCCTTGAGGGCTTGACCAACACACGCTCGTCGGTACGGTTGTGCTCCACGAACGAGTAGACGGGGTGCTCGATGGGGACGTTGGACCTAAGCGTGCGGATATGCTCAACGAGCATATCGGTATCGAACGCGGCGGGGTGGTCGTAGTTTAGCTTTGTGCGCTCGTCGTAGGTGAGCTCGGGGTGTGCCTTGTAGTAGAAGTCGTGGCAGAGGGTGGCGACATCGTCGCCGCGGAAGGCCTCCTGGAGGCGTTTCACGAGGGTCGACTTGCCCGAGCCGGTGCCACCAGCAACACCGATAACTGTTACGTTCATAGTGTAGTAGTTTATGATTGAGGGTCACACCATTGGCGCAACCCTCTATTTAACAATCTATTAAGCGTCGATATTTGCGTAGTGGGCATTCTTCTCGATAAACTCGCGGCGAGGAGGCACCTCGTCACCCATAAGCATCGAGAATATACGATCGGCCTCGGCAGCGTTCTCAACAGTAACCTGACGCAAGATACGCGTTGCGGGGTTCATCGTAGTGTCCCACAGCTGCTGGGCGTTCATCTCACCAAGACCTTTATATCGCTGGATGTGGACACCCTTAGAGCCGAACTCCGCAGAGATATCGTCGCGCTCCTTCTCCGTCCAGCAGTAACGCTCCTGCTGACCCTTCTTGACGAGGTACAACGGCGGCGTGGCGATGTAGATATGGCCATTCTCGATGAGGGCCTTCATCTTGCGGAAGAAGAACGTGAGCATAAGGGTTGCGATGTGCGAGCCATCGACATCGGCATCGGTCATAATGATAATCTTGTCGTAGCGCAACTTATCGAGGTTCAGAGCCTTGCTATCCTCCGCAGTGCCGATGGTGACACCCAGTGCGGTAAACATATTCTTGATCTCCTCGTTCTCCCACATACGGTGCTCCTGAGCCTTTTCGACGTTGAGAATCTTACCACGCAACGGCATAATCGCCTGGAACACACGGTCGCGGCCCTGCTTCGCAGTACCACCTGCCGAGTCACCCTCGACGAAGAATATCTCGGCGATAGAGCGGTCGCGGCTGCTACAATCGGCCAACTTACCCGGGAGGCCTGCACCCGAGAGCACAGTCTTGCGCTGCACAGCCTCGCGAGCGTTACGTGCGGCGTGGCGCGCCTGAGCCGCAAGGATAACCTTCTGAACGATGGCCTTAGCATCCTTAGGATTCTCCTCGAGGTAGTTGCCTAATGCTGCCGACATTGCGCGGTTAACAGCACCTGCCACCTCGTCGTTACCGAGCTTCGTTTTGGTCTGACCCTCGAACTGAGGCTCGGCAACCTTCACCGACACAACAGCCGTGAGGCCCTCACGGAAGTCGTCACCCGAGATGTCGAACTTCAACTTCGCCAACATACCGCTATCCTCGGCATACTTCTTTAACGTGCGCGTGAGGGCCGAGCGGAAGCCCGTGAGGTGGGTACCACCCTCGATGGTGTTGATGTTGTTAACATACGAATGGACGTTCTCCGAGTATGAGTCGTTGTACTGCATAGCGACCTCGACGGGGACACCGCTCTCCTCGGTATCGAGGTAGATGATGTTCTCGATAATCTTCTGGCCGCGTGTGGCATCGAGGTACTCGACGAACTCCGAGAGGCCGTGCTCCGAGTAGAAGTGGTCCTGGAGCGGATTGCCCTCCTCATCCTTGACTCGTCGGTCGGTGAGGGTGAGGTGGATGCCCTTGTTTAGGAACGCGAGCTCGCGGAGGCGGTTAGCCAGAATCTCATATTTGTACTCCTGCGTGAGGCTAAAGATCTCAGCATCGGGCTTAAACGTGATCGTCGTACCGCGGTCGTCGCAGTCGCCCACGATCTCCACCTTCGAGGTGGGAGCACCCTTAGAATAGGTCTGCTTGTATATCTTGCCGCCACGGTGAATCTCGGCCACGAGCAGCGTAGAGAGCGCGTTGACGCACGACACACCCACGCCGTGCAGACCGCCAGACACCTTGTAGCTACCCTTGTCGAACTTACCACCGGCGTGAAGCACCGTGAGCACAACCTCGAGGGCTGACTTACCCTCCTTCTCGTGCCAGTCGGTGGGGATACCGCGGCCATTGTCCTTGACCGAGATAGAGTTATCCTCGTTGATAGTCACGTAGATATCGTTGCAATATCCTGCCAAAGCCTCGTCGATGGAGTTATCCACGACCTCGTAGACGAGGTGGTGGAGACCCTTCTCTCCGATGTCGCCAATGTACATTGCGGGGCGTTTACGCACAGCCTCCAAACCCTCGAGGACCTGAATATTCGATGCGGAATACTCCTCCTCGTGTTTCATCACTTTTTCCTTTTCGGTACTCATATAATCGTAGTTTTATATTTTCAATATAAAGTAATGCCATAAGGTAATGTCCGCCGTGTCACGGATGGTTAACGGCATATAACGCGCAAATGTACGAATAAAAACCGAGAAAAACAAAGTTTTTTCACGAAAAAGCAACCCGATCTGCAAACATAGGCGCAACCCATACGTCGTACGCCGATAGACTCAGAACATCAGCAAAAGCAGGTTTTAAAAGAATATCTAATTATGCATAATAATTAACAATAAGTAAATAAATATTTACTTATTGTTAATTAACTCCTATCCTCTTCAACCTCATTACGCAACCGAACCTAATCCTATTGTTTTCCGCTCGTCGCCGCTATTTTACCATTCGGTAAAAAAGTCGCCGAGGCGCTTGCAATTCTCCCGAGAAATGCCTACATTTGTGACTATGGAAAAGATTAAAAACGTCGTCTTCGACCTCGGCGGTGTGGTCTTTGCCCGCGACCCGAGGAAGTTCGAACCCGAATTTATAAAGTTCTTCTCGTACATACTCCTGCCCGAGATGCCCAAGTTTTGGGAGGATTACGACCGTGGTGTCGTCACTATGGACGAGGTCATCACAGCCCTTGCCGACTACAACGCCTGCGACCGCGACCTTGCCGAGCGCAACCTGCTACGCTCCATCGCCACGCAGGAGGAGATTCCCGCCACGCGTGCCCTCATCGCCGCGCTCCACGAGGCGGGGTATAGGCTCTATGTGCTGTCGAATATGTCGCGCGAGTTCATCGAGTTCCTCCGCCGCAAGGATGTCTACGCCCACTTCACGGGCGAGGTTGTGTCGTGCGAGGAGCACGTGGTGAAGCCCGACCCGAGGATCTATACGACGCTTACCGAGCGTTACTCGCTCGAGCCCTCGGAGACGCTCTTTATCGACGACCGTGAGAAGAATGTCGCGGCGGCACGCGAGCTTGGCTGGCAGGGTTATCACTTCGACCATCGCAACCCCGAGGCGAGTTGCACCCACCTCCGCGAGCTGCTTCTACGCCCCAATTACTCACTACTCACTACTAATTACTAATTATTATATAGGTATGACACTTAACCTAAGATTGGAGTATCAGACAACCTACGGAGAGGATCTCCACGTTGTCATCACGGCCGCCAAGGAGAAGTCCTACCCGATGACATACGTCGGCTCGGGCATCTGGACGGCCACGCTCAAGCTCACGGCCACCGACCAGCTCACATACCGCTACGAGGTACGCCGCGCAGGCGATGTAGTCCGCAGGGAGTGGGGTGCCCCGCACCGCCTCCTCGTCGATAAGAGCACGACCGTTGTTCGCGTCCTCGACCGCTGGGGCGATATGCCCGCCGACCGCTCGTTCCACTCGTCGATGTTCACCGATGGCGTCTTTGCCCGCCCCAAGCGCAAGAGGGCTCAGGCCATCACCCCCGACACACTCACCATCCGTGCCGACATCGCCACGGTGCGCTCATCGCAGCACGTCGTCTTGGTGGGCGAGGGTAAGGCTCTCGGCCAATGGAATGTGAAGAAGGGCATCGTTATGAACGACAGCGACGCACCCCTTTGGACCGCCCGCATCAAGGCACCGAAGGGCGCATTTGCCTATAAGTTTGTCATCGTCGACACCGCCTCGGGCGATGTTGTCGCTTGGCAGTCGGGCGAGAACTACTACTTCGCCGAGAGCGTTCAGGAGGGTGAGGCCCTCGTTATCGACGGTCTGCGTCCCACGTTCGATATGGCACCGTGGCGTGGTGCTGGTGTTGCCATCCCCGTATTCTCGTTGCGCTCGGAGCATAGCTTCGGTGTGGGAGAGTTCTACGACCTCAAGCTGATGGTCGACTGGGCCGAGATGACTGGCCAGTCTATCATCCAGATTCTCCCCATCAACGACACCACGATGACGGGCACTTGGCAAGATTCCTACCCCTACAACGCCAACTCTACCTTCGCGCTGCACCCCCAGTTCCTCCACCTTCCCGCCGTTGGCGAGCTTAAGGATAAGGAGGCTGCGGCTCGCTTCAAGGCCCTCGGTAAGGAGCTAAACGCGCTTCCTGCCGTCGACTACGAGCGCGTGAACCGTGCCAAGCGCGAGTACCTCCAGCTCATCTTCGAAGCCGATGGTAAGCGCACCCTCGCATCAAAGGAGTTCAAGGCCTTTATGTCGGCTAACGAGGAGTGGCTGCGCCCCTATGCCGTATTCTCGGCACTGCGCGACGCCAACGCTACGCCCGACTTCAACGCGTGGGGTACGATGGCTAAGTACACCAAGGCCAAGGCTGCGAAGTACGAGAAGGAGCACAGCTCGGAGGTTGCACTCCACTACTTCATCCAGTACCACCTCTCGAAGCAGCTGCGCGAGGTTCGCGACTATGCCCACTCTCGCGGCGTAGTCCTCAAGGGCGATATACCAATCGGCATCTCGCGCACGAGCGTCGATGCGTGGGTCTACCCCGAGCTTTTCAATATGGACTCGTCGGCAGGTGCTCCACCCGATGACTTCTCGGTGATGGGTCAGAACTGGGGCTTCCCGACCTACAACTGGGCCAAGATGGCCGAGGACGGATATGCTTGGTGGCGTGCCCGCTTTGTCAAGATGGCCGAGTACTTCGATGCCTACCGTATCGACCACATCCTCGGTTTCTTCCGCATCTGGGAGATTCCGCTGGACGCTGTGAACGCCCTGCTTGGCCGCTTCAACCCCGCACTCCCCTTCAGCCACGACGAGATTGCATCCTACGGCTTCCGCTTCGAGGGCTGGCACGTGGGCAACATCGCCGAGACGGACAACGTCCTCTTCGTCGAGGATAAGCTCCAGAAGGGCAAGTACCACCCCCGCATCTCGGCACAATCTACCGACTGCTACCGCTGGCTTGCCGACGACCAGAAGGAGGCCTACAACCGCCTCTATAACGACTTCTTCTACCGCCGTCACAACGACTTCTGGCAGTGGGAGGCACTCAAAAAGCTACCACCTCTTACCGAGGCTACGGGTATGCTCGTCTGTGGCGAGGACCTCGGTATGATCCCCGACTGCGTGCACTCGGTTATGGCATCGGAGCAGATTCTCTCGCTCGAGATTCAGCGTATGCCTAAGGACCCGAAGGTCGAGTTCGGCTCGACGTACCACTATCCCTACCTCTCGATCTGCACGACGGGCACCCACGATATGAACCCGTTGCGCGCTTGGTGGGAGGAGGACCGCGGTGTCACCCAGCGATTCTACAACGAGGTGTTAGGTGCTTGGGGCGATGCTCCCTACTTCTGCGAGCCGTGGATTGCCGAGCAGGTTATCGCTATGCACCTTAAGTCTCCCGCGATGCTCACGGTGTTGCCGTGGCAGGACTGGATAGCTATGGACGGTACGCTCCGCCGCGAGAACCCCAACGACGAGCGCATCAACGTTCCTGCCAACTCACGTCACTACTGGCGTTACCGTATGCACATCACACTCGAGGAGTTGCTCCGCAGCGATGAGCTGAACAAGATGATTACGCAGAAGATCGCCGAGTCTGGCCGATAGTTGACAGACATATAAATAGTTAGGGCTACCCGAAAGAGTAGCCCTTTTTCTATCCGCCCCAGCGGTTAATGATTAATAATTACTCACTACTAATTACTCATTGGCACTAAGCTGCTTCGTGCCAGTGTACGTCACGGGGAAGGCACCACACATAAACTCCATCGTAAGCTCCGTATCGGTAATCGTACCCGTCAGGTTGGTGATTGTGAACTGCGCAAACTCACCGCCCATAGCCAACGGCACAATACTCTCAGCCTCAAGTACATAACCATCAGCAGTCTCCGTGTAACCCACGCCGGGGATGGTCATATCGAGCGTCAAGGGCATAGCCGCAGCAAACTTAGCACCGCGCATCTCGATGTTCATAACGCCCTCGTCGTCAATCTTGTATGTCACCTCCTGAGCCTCCTTCGTAAAGATAGTGCCGTCGTTCTGGTCCACCTCCATCACACCCACGAACAAGATATCAGCATCCGGCTCTTCGGGCGTGTTATTATCGTTGTTATCTCCGTTGTTATCGTTGTTGTCGGTATTGCCACCAATAATGTTGTCAACTTTGTCGATAACCTCCTCGCACGACGCAAGAAGCGAAAGTGCGCACACGGCGCAGAAAAAGTAATTAAATAAACGCATAATATAACAATGTTTTAAATATTTATAATCAACATAATATCTTTCCAAAAACGCTCAAGCCATCTCCACCATTGCTCACTCATCACTACGCACTACTCACGACTAATTGTTTACTCCTCACTACTCATTAAATATTAAAACTGAACTTCACACCCACCTGCATGGGTCGCCCCTTCGAATAAAACTCCTCGCCCACGGACTTGAAGTAAAAGACGTTGTAGTCGGTGTTCGTGAGGTTACGCCCCCAGAGCGTCAGTGTCGTTCGGTTCATTCTGAGTGCCACCTGCGCACCGAGCGTCGCATAGAATGGCTGGCAGAGGGTGTTGGCCTCGTTCCAATATATCGAGCCCACGCCACGCCAGTCGACGCCGATGGTAAGCTGATGGATGGTAGGGTGGTCAAAAGCCCACGAGTATGCCACCGCCACCGCCACCGTATGCTCGGGCGAGTAGGGTATCCGCATCCCCGCATAGTCTATCGTTGCATCGTCAGCACTCTCCTCGCTACCCTTGTGGTAGAGATACTCTCTAAAACGCGCATTTGTATAGCCATAGTCGCCACGCAGGGTTAGTCCCTTCCAGCCATACTCCACGCCGAGCTCCACGCCGAAGCTACGTGCACGTGCCGCGTTTGACATCATACGCCCCGTGTTGTTACCCTCGGGGAGCACAGTCACCTGCTGGTCGAAGCACTCAATCCAGAATGCCGCCACGTCGACGTCCAAGCCCACCACGGGACTCAGATGCCCACCCACCTCGAAGTTCCAGCTGGTCTCGGGCTTATAGCGCGTAGCCTCCGCCGTGTTGTACGACGCCCCGCCCACGCCTTGTAGCTTGATGCCGAGCACGTCGAGCATATCGTTCATCATCCGCACCTGAAGGATATCCGAGAATATCTGCGTGTTGAAACCTCCCGACTTATAGCCGCGCGCAATGGTGCCATAGAGCGTGCCTATGCCCATCCGATACTCCGCCGCCACCTTGGGCAACACCTCCACGAAGAGTTGCTCCTCGCGCCCCTTGAACTCGGTACGCAGGTCCCGAAAGTCGGTCATCGTGAGGTCGAAGCAGTAGGGCACCGTGGCATTCGAATCGTAGTCCATCGCCGTGTGCTCCACATCCACACGCACTCCCGCCGTGAGGGTCCACCGACCTAACTTATACTGCGACTGGTGATATAAAGCAGCACCGTAGGCGGGAATATTAAAATCGCTGTTAATCACAAAGCTATCCGTGCCGAAGAGCATATTATTTTCGGGGAATACCGTGTGCAAGCCCTTGTTGATGTTGCCTAAGATCAGGTCGTTGATGCCATCCTCCTTGAACCTTACGGGCGACGACATATCGAGCCACTTGGCAAAGAGAAATGCACCCGATAGCCACTGCCAGCGATCGTCGCTATCAGCATTGCGCACCACGATCTCCTCGGTGATGGTGTGCTCGCGCTGAATCTGCTGCATCGTAAACATCGAGCGCGGCGAGAAGTCTTGGTCAAGGGTCATCATATCGTCGAGATACTGATAACTCGTGACGCTCGTGAGCTGCACCTTATCTCCCTTATACTTAGCCACAAAGCCCTCGTTTATGGTCAGTCGTTCGTAGCCTGAGGGATCGTTGTAGGCCACCGCCTCCGTCGCGCCCGTCGCAGCATCGTAGTGGTGATAGGCATAGCCTCCCTCGCGCGTGTATCCCACCGCAAGGGCATTATCCAAGCTCCAGCCGCCACCTAACAGCCACTGCATACGCACACGCGCCGAGCCGCTGTTTCCACGGTCGCACATCTCATCGCGATAGGTGTTCTCGAAGTGACCGCCATCGTGATTGAAGTATGCCGCCACCGATACACCGAAGTTCTCCTTCGGCCGAGCATAGTACGACGCCGAGGCGCGATACGACGTCAGCGTCGAGTACTCCGCCATAGCGCGAAATCCCTGCCAGCCGAGGGGCGAGAGGGTAGTTATGTTCATCACGCCACCCGACGTGTTACGTCCATAGAGCGTACCCTGCGGTCCGCGCAACAGCTCCAGACGACGGATATCGTAGAAGTCGAAGTCGTAGGCGTTCTTATTCATCAGCGGCATATCGTCGACAATGACGCCCACCACGGGCTGGTCGATGCGCGAGCCGAAGCCACGCACGTATATCGACGAGGTTATCGACGAGCCATAGTCGGGCTGATAGAAGTTCGGGGCCAGAGCCGAGAGCTCCTTTACGGAGGTTACGCCACGCTCCTCCAAACGGCGCAGATACATCGTCGTTGTCGACACGGGTGCACGTCGTTCCGCACCGCCCTTAAGCGATGTCACGATCTCAACCCTCTCGATGTCGCGATAGAGCGTATCCACGGGCTCCGATGCCACCACAGGGACGACGACACAGAGCGCAAGTAGCAGTAGTAATCTTTTCACACCGCAAAAATACACCTATATAATAAAAGAAACAACCCCCATTTATGAGGGTTGTTCCACGCCTTTGTGCCCACTTAGTGGCAATTAGTAGTGAGCAGTGAGCGATTACTACTAATGGGCGAGCAGTCACGAGTCACAAGTAATTAGCAGTTACTTGTTATCTCATTACCGATAGCCTTTCAGCCACCCATTCCCGCCACTGACCTCCGACCACAGCCTTCTGACATTAGCACTGACCTCCGACCACAGACTTCTGACATTGACACTGGCCTTTGCCACCTGCCCCGGTCTCGGCAACTACTTCTGGATGGGCATCTTGTCCAAGCGACGCTGGTGACGACCACCCTCGAACTCGGTCTCGAGCCAGATGTTGAGCATCTCTAAAGCCTCGTCGTTTGAGATAAAGCGTGCAGGCATACAGAGCACGTTAGAGTTGTTGTGCTGACGCGAGAGCTTTGCAATCTCAGGAATCCAGCAGAGAGCAGCACGTATAGCCTGGTGCTTATTTAGGGTCATAGAGATACCCTCTCCCGAGCCACAGAGGCCGATACCACGCTCCAGCTCACCATTCTCGATAGCCTCAGCAAGCGGGTGAGCGAAGTCGGGATAGTCGACAGACTCCTCCGAGTGGCAACCAAAGTCCTTCACCTCGAAGCCTTTAGTCGAGAGATAGCCTACGAGAAACTCCTTGAGGTCGTAAGCAGCGTGGTCACACGCAATACCGATTTTCTTTTCCATTTGTCTTATAGTTTTAGGTTCGTTACTTACTCTTTCGAGGCGCGCTTGCGGTCCACCTCCGAGAGGAGTATCTTCCTAAGTCGCATCGACTTAGGCGTCACCTTCACATATTCATCCTCGCGGATATACTCCAACGCCTCCTCCAACGAGAACACCACTGGCGGTGCAATCGAGGTCTTTTCATCCGAGCCCGAAGCACGCATATTCGTCAGCTGCTTAGCCTTGGTCACGTTCACCGTGATGTCGTTCGAGCGCGTATGCTCGCCAACAACCTGACCGCAGTAGACCTGCTCCATCGGCGAGATGAAGAACTTGCCTCTATCTTGCAACTTGTCGATAGAATAGGCGTATGCCGTACCCGTCTCCGAGGCGATGATGGCTCCCGAGGTGCGGTTCTCGATCTCACCCATCCAGGGCTCGAAGTCCTTGAGGCGGTGGGTCATAATAGCCTCACCTGCCGTTGCCGTTATCATCGTCGAACGCAGGCCGATGATGCCACGCGACGGAATCACAAACTCCAGACGCGTACACTCATTTGCCGACTCCATATTCACCAACTGACCCTTACGACGCGTAGCAAGCTCGATAACCGTGCCGGCACACTCATCGGGGCAATCCACCGTCATCTCCTCCACGGGCTCGCACTTAACGCCGTCAATCTCCTTAGTGATAACCTTCGGCTGTCCAACCTGCAACTCGTAACCCTCGCGACGCATAGTCTCGATAAGCACCGAGAGGTGCAAGACGCCACGGCCATATACCACAAACGAGTCGGCATTCTGTCCCGGTTCCACACGCAGCGCGAGGTTCTTCTCGAGCTCCCTGTCGAGACGCTCCTTGATATGGCGCGAGGTGACATACTTACCATCCTTACCAAAGAATGGCGAATTATTGATAGTGAACAACATAGACATCGTAGGCTCATCTATCGCAATAGGTGGCAGTGGTTCGGGGTCCGCAAAGTCGCAGATCGTATCGCCAATCTCGAAGCCCTCGATACCCACAAGGGCACAAATCTCACCGCACTCCACACGCTCAGCCTTAGCCTTGCCCAGACCCTCGAACACCATCAGATCCTTAATCTTGGTTTTCACAAGCGTGCCATCGCGCTTTGCAAGCGTCACATTCTGTCCCGTCGTGAGGGCACCACGCGTAACCTTACCCACCGCGATACGGCCAACATAGGGCGAATACTCGAGCGACGTTACGAGCATCTGCACCGTGCCGTCCACAACCTCGGGCTCGGGGATCTCGTCGATGATGGTATCCAGTAGGGGCGTAATCGAGTCGGTGCGCTCTGTGAGCACGTGCGACATCCAGCCCTGCTTTGCCGAGCCGTAGATTGTCTTATAGTCGAGCTGCTCCTCGGTGGCTCCGAGCGTGAACATCAGGTCGAACACCTGCTCGTTAACCACCTCGGGACGACAATTCTCCTTATCCACCTTGTTAATAACTACGATAGGCTTCTTACCCAACGACAGAGCCTTCTGCAGCACAAAACGCGTCTGAGGCATAGTACCCTCGAAGGCATCGACGAGCAACAGTACGCCGTCGCACATATTAAGCACGCGCTCCACCTCGCCGCCGAAGTCGGCGTGACCCGGGGTATCGATGATGTTGATTTTGTAGTCTTTGTATATTACCGACACATTCTTCGAGAGGATGGTGATTCCGCGCTCTCGCTCGATGTCGTTGTTGTCCATAATGAGATCGCCACCCGTGTGCTCGTTGTCGCGCACAAGGTTACCCTGCATAATCATCTTATCAACAAGCGTAGTCTTACCGTGGTCTACGTGGGCGATAATTGCAATGTTGCGTAGTTTTCGCATACTATTTAATTTTAGACGCGACAAATGTAGCAAAAAAATCCGAAAGCACAAAGAAAAAGCGCGTTTAAGGCAAGGGTATAACACAGCATAGCGATCACAGCAGGGACGGACACGCCGTAGCTGTCATCGCACGCATAACGCAACCACGTTGTCATCCTGAGCCTTGGCGAAGGATCTCTCGCTTAGCACGACGTTATGATGTAAGTAGAGACCTTGTGATTCTTCACTACATTCAGAATGACACACTAAGACAATGAGTAATTAGTAGTGAGGAGTGAGTAATTAGTAGTAATTATCAATGAAGATACAACGTTAGGGATAGCACACCCTAATTTCTTATCAGAAGTCGTGAGATGTGGTGCCAAAGGAAAGAGCACCGAATGGGACATACTTAAGCGTATTTCCCATTCGGGGCTCTGAGGTTTGGTACCGCGGATTGCGGCTTATCACAAGAAATTACTGGTGCTCGGGACGCAACAAATCCTGCACAACCTTAACCGGCGAGAATGTCGTGATGGGCACCTCTACAAAGAGCGTGTTCCAGTTAGCCATCGCACCGTTCCAAAGACCGGGAAGTTCCTGAGCACGAAGCTCTCTACCACCTGCCGACTTCGACGAGATAAATCCAGTCTTGGGGTCGGTGTACTTGGTGAGATCATACTTTGTGCCGTCGTAGCGCATAACGCCACATACAAGATCTACGGGGTTGAAGTGCGTAGCCTCCTTCATAAGGTGCATATTCTCCTTCGATATCTGGCTCGACTCGGCAATCTGCAACTGCTCTCTGCCCTCGTCGTCACGTACCCAGAACGGACCACCGCCAGGCTCGCCCTCATTCTTAACCATACCGCAGACACGAATAGGACGATCGAGCGTCGCCACAACAAGCTCACGCGATGCAGCCTCGGGCAGCTTGCAGCACAGCTCATCACGAAGGAAGGCAACAGCCTCACACACAACATCTTCACCACGCTCAAGAGCACGAAGCAACTCGAACGAGCGAGCCTGCAAGCGCAGCAACTCGCCAGCCAACACACGCTTGAACGTCACGGTGTCGGGCTTACGCTCGTCAGTTGTCACATTGTCGATATTCTTCACAAATACAACATCAGCATCGAGCTTATCGAGGTTCGTGATAAGTGCACCGTGGCCCGCAGGACGGAACAAGAGTTTTCCATCGTCGGTACGGAACGGCGTGTTGTCGGGGTTCACGGCGATGGTATCTGTTGCGGGGCTCTGCACCGAGAACGACACATCGTAACGAATACCGAACTTATCCTCATAGTGACGCTGACGCTCGGCAAGAAGTGCCTCGAAACCAGCTTGATGCTCGGGCGATACGGTAAAGTGAATAGCCGCACGCTCGCCATTCGAAGCATATAGCGCAGCCTCCACAAGGTGCTCCTCGACAGGCTTACGCGCACCATCCTTATAGGCGTGGAACGTCACGAGACCCTTAGGCTTTGCACCATACTCAAGGCCGTCGATGATGATGTTACGCACGACATCCTTATCCTCGATCTGTGGCTTGAGGAACTTGGCCAACTCGGGGAAGAATGCGAACTTCTCGAGGTTGGTGATGAGCTTGTCGATACCCGGCGTACGCTTGTCGTCGTTGACATACTCGAAGAGCTCCTTGAACATACGCGTCGCAGCACCCGAGGCGGGTACAAACTTCACCGTGCGTAGCTCCTTCATACGCCCCTCATAGAGAGCCTCAGCCTCGCGCACCTCGTCGTCCGAGAGTTGACGCACTCCGTCGCCACCCGATGCAGCCCTCACCACCGGAAGCGATGGGAAACCGTTACGAAAGTTCTCAATCTGTCGTTCTACATCCGCTACGCTGAGTCCGCGAGCCTCAATCTGTTTGATGTCGTCGTGTGTAAACATAGTAGTATTTAGGTTTATTATTAATATTTTCAAATATAATATTTGACCGCTGACGATAAATGTCGCAAAATGGTTCACAAATTTAGCAAAAATTTTTAACTTTGCGCTATGAAACGAACATATAATGACATAAATCTTCAGAATCGCAATAGCTTCGGCGTTGTAGAGAGTGCTGCCCAGCTCGTTGAGTTTGAGACGGCTGACGATCTGCGCGACTATTTCGCGGAGCAGAAACCCGCCAAGTGGTACGTCCTCGGTGGCGGCAATAACACCCTCTTTACCCAACGCTACGACGGCGTGATTCTCAGCCCCACAAGCTCTAAGCGCACAATCCTTAACGACGATGGCGAGAGTGTCGACATCCGTGTCGAGGCTGCCCACGACTGGGATGCGCTTGTCGAGTGGAGCGTCGAGGAGGGACTCTGGGGCATCGAGAACCTCTCGATGATACCGAGCTCGGTAGGAGCTGCACCCGTCCAAAACATCGGAGCCTACGGAGCTGAAGCAAAGGATGCGATAACCACGGTTGAGTACTTCGACACCAAGACGTTAAACGTTGTAAGACTCCGCAATGAGGAGTGCTCGTTTGGCTACCGCGAGAGCATCTTCAAGCACGAGCTTCGCGGCGTGGCCATCATCTTAGCGGTAGAGTTCCGCCTGCACCGTACACCAAAGCCTAACCTCGGCTATGGCGATGTCATCAAGGAGGTCGAGGCCCGCGGTGGTGCCACGCTTCGCAACATCCGCGAGGCTATCTGTGCCATCCGATCGTCGAAGCTCCCCGACCCGAAGATTTTAGGCAACGCCGGCAGTTTCTTCAAAAATCCCGTTGTTGCGAAGGAGGTGGCAGAGAGATTGTTGAAGCAATATCCCGATATGCCTCACTACGCCGTGGCGGGCACTACGGAGAGCGTCAAGCTGGCCGCCGGCTGGCTTATCGACCGCGCAGGGCTCAAGGGCTACCGCTCGGGATCGGTGGGTGTTCACGACCGTCAGGCACTGGTGTTGGTGAACTATGGCGGGGCTACGGGCAGCGAGGTTATAGCTCTGGCCGACTACGTATGCAGCCGCGTGAAGGAGTGCTTCGACGTGGCCATCAGCCCCGAGGTTAATATATTGTAGATTATGCTGTTACTCGACGGATTTGAGAAATATATCGAGGAGAACGAACTCTTCTCGCACGACGACAAGATACTGCTTACCGTCTCGGGTGGTGTCGACTCTATGGTTATGATGTCGCTCACGGCGGCAGCTGGCTACCGCTTTGGCGTTGCCCACTGCAACTTCCAGCTCCGCGGCAAGGAGAGCGACGAAGATGAGATCCTCGTGGAGACGGAGGCACGCCGCTATGGTGCCGAGTTCTACAACCGCCGCTTCGATACCGAGGGTGAGATGGAGCGGACAGGAGAGTCTATGGAGATGGCAGCGCGCCGTCTCCGCTACGCTTGGTTCAAGGAGCTATGCAACGAGCACGGCTACACGGCCATTGCTATCGCCCACCACAGCAACGACTCCATAGAGACATTCTTTATAAATATGCTTCGAGGCACGGGCCTCCGCGGCCTCACGGGCATCACCACGCAGGTGGGCCGTGTTGTCCGCCCGATGATGTTCGCCACACGCAAGGATATCCACGACTATGCCGTTGCCCACCACATTCCCTTCCGCGAGGACTCATCGAACCGCTCGACGAAATACCTCCGTAACAAGGTGCGCCTCGGTCTGGTGCCTATGCTCAAGGAGATCAACCCGCAGTTCACGACGATTATGCGTCGCAACATCGCACGCCTCAGCCAGGCTCAGGATTTTATCACCTCGGCTATAAACATCGTCAAGAGCGAGTCGCTCGAGCACAACGGCGATATCCACACACTACGCATAGGAAATATACGCCCCACACTCCCGCGCAACTACGTCATCTACGAGATTCTCAACTCCGAGTACGGCTTCAAGGGCGATGTTGTCGATGCCCTCTGCCACGCTCTCGACAATGGGGCTACGGGCCGTAGGTTCTATTCGCGCGAGTGGGTTGCAACGGTTGATCGCGGCGATGTCGTCGTCGCTCCCATCTTGGAGGATGACACTTGCGAGACAACCGTCGAGCGTGGTACGGTACGCTCCTATGCTGGCGGCTCGGTGCTCTACTACGAATATACCAACATCGACTTTATCGACAACCTCGATCAGGGTGAGAACGTAGCTCTCTTAGATGTCGACAAGCTGCAATTCCCACTGCGTGTCCGCCGCTGGCAGGAGGGCGACTGGTTCATCCCGTTCGGTATGTCGGGACGTAAGAAGCTGAGCGACTACCTCATCGACAAGAAGGTCTCGATGGCCGAGAAGAGCCGCCAGTTTGTGCTTCTCTCAGGCGACGATATCGTCTGGGTCATCGGTCGCAGGTTGGACGACAGATTTGCCATCACGCGTAAGACCGAGAATGTCCTCCGTGTGATTCGTGATACCCTATAATAGGTTTAGATAACTATGGCTAAGAGTGTGAAATTCAGCGATTGCATTGCTTCGTATAACGCCATTATGAAGGATATCGAAGCACGCCGTTTCGCAGGCATCTACCTCCTCTCGGGCGACGAGGGTTACTTCATCGACGCCATCTGTGACAAGCTCTCCGCAACCATCCTTAACGAGGCGGAGCGCGCCTTCAACCAGCTTACCGTCTATGGTCAAGATAGCGACACGGGCAAGATTGTTATGCTCTGCCGCCAGATGCCTATGATGGGCTCCTATCAGGTGGTCATCGTCAAGGAGGCGCAGCAACTCACCAAGATCGACAACCTCGTGCACTACACCTCGCAGCCACAGTCATCTACCATCCTCATCATCTGCTACAAGAACAAGGAGCAGGGTCGTGGCATCGACAAGCGCACAGCCTTCTACAAGAGCTGCGCGAAGAATGGTTGTGTATTCGAATCGCTACGTCCGCGCGACTACGAGATCGACTCGTGGCTCAGTGGTCATATTGCCTCCACGGGCTTCAGTATCGACCCAAAGGCAATGGCTATGCTCAAGGAGCACGTGGGTATGGATATCGGACGTATGGCCCGCGAGCTTGACAAGCTGAGCGTCTCGATGAACGAGGGCGAGAGGCGCATCACCGACACACACATCGAGGAATTCATCGGCATCTCCAAGGAGTTCAACACCTTCGAGCTCAACGACGCCGTGCTTAAGCAGGATATGGCACGCGCTATGCGCATCGCCGACCACTTCGCCCATAACCCTAAGAGCTATCCCATAACGCTCACTATCACGGTGTTATTTGGCCTTTTCCAGCAGCTATTCCTACTCAACTACCACAGCTGGCTCACGCGCAAGCGTGGCATCCCATTCCCCTCCGATGCCGAACTTATATCACTTATCCGCGCTAATAACCTCTACGCCGTTCGCGAGCTTAAGAGCCACGTAGCGAAGTGGGACAACCGTCGTGTCTTTGGCATCCTCGGACTCCTGCGCGAATACGACGCCAAGAGCAAGGGCGTAGATAGCGGCGGCTTAGATGGTGGCGAGCTGCTTAAAGAGCTATTACTCAAGATATTCATTCAACGATAACGGTAGGGTATGAAGCTGCTTGTATGGGATGATGGCAGGGTTATCGAGGCGTCGACGTTTCGCCTCACACACCCCTATATCCTCCAGCGAATACACACGCTCAACTACACCCCCTACAACCTCAGTCGCCATATTATGCTGCTGCGCGATACCTCCATCGCGCTCTTTGGCTTTGCCTCATTGTGCCGCACGCAGGATGCCGAGCGCATCATCACAAAGCTCCTCGAGGCCTCGCGCGTGACCCGCACGCTGAGCTGCCCGGTAGCAATGCGATTAGACTCCGAGGGACATCTATCCTTCGAGGTGGAGCCACCAATTTTATACGAAGGCTACGCATTAAGAGCCAAGCGATTAACACTCGCTACATTAACAATGCCTTCACCCGAATACGAAGCCCCTACATCTGTCTCTATCGCCGTCGACGCAATGGCCGACAGCCGCGTTAAGAGCGCGGGTGGCGACTCAGCATTATGGCTCAACGACGCCGACGAGGCCATTAGCCGCCCGTGGCTACCACTCTTTGCTGTCTATCGCGGCAGGGTATATACCCCCGCGGAGTACAACAGCGTGGAGTTTGTGACTACGCGCGACGCCATTCGCCGTGCCGACATCGAGCTCATCATCCACCCCTTACCCCTCAAGTCACTGATGCGTATGGACGAGATATTTATGGTCGACATTATGGGTATCACATCCTTCGCCTCGATAAAAGAACATAGGCTCCTATCCGTCGTTGCTTCGCGCATTGCCGACAAGATGGAGCCTTAGTCTGTGACCTTAGTCCGTTGCCCGTTTAGAGCCACTATTTATTATTGATAGCATAGAGATACGCACCGAGCGATACAGCGTTGCTCGCGCCAATATCCGAGAGTGTAACACCTATACGTTTTACTGGGTCGTAGTCCACCTCACGGTCACTTCCATAGACCTTGATTTTAGTTGAGTTGCCACGTGCAAACTCCTCGAACTCAGCCTTATCATCGAGATTATACACTTTCATCTGAACGCGATTCAGGCTATCGCCCGACATAGTCCGAATCTCTGCACGCATCTCCTCGAGAAGTGCCGGCATAAAATACTTCGACGCACCCGTCAGTCCACCACCGATAACGATGATTCCATCCATCAGCGTCACGGCCGTAGCCATCGCATCACCAGCCACACGACCAAGCGTTGCGAAGCTCTCCTTCGCAGCCTCAGCGTTACCCTCAGCCGCACCCTCTGCGATGTTAAAGATATCGCGCGGCTCGAGATCACGATCATCTCCAGAGAGTT
Organism: Alistipes sp.; assembly: GCA_017937765.1. Classification (GTDB taxonomy): domain Bacteria; phylum Bacteroidota; class Bacteroidia; order Bacteroidales; family Rikenellaceae; genus Alistipes. The sequence continues at coordinate 26,650 of JAGBCY010000018.1, read as the reverse complement.
CACGATATACGCGCTTCACGGCCCTTATAGCCACGCCATCTTCGACGATATACTCAGGATAGTCGCGATGCTTCAGACAGAAGGTCTCAACGCACGAATTATCACCGAGGTTGAGCTTACCATCCATCACAAAACCAAAGCCGAAGCCCGTGCCAAAGGTATATCCCAAGAGGTTACGATAACGCTTCGCCGAGCCCGCCTCCTCGAGCATCCTGTTCACACGCGGCAACGCACCGCCCGCAGCCTCGCCATAAGCAAAGAGGTCGGCATCGTTGTTGATATATACGGGGATTCCAAACCTCTCCTCGAGCATAGGACCGAGGGCCACACCGTCACGGAACGATGGGAAGTTCGGGAGGAAGCCTCCGATGACACCGTTGCGATAATCGGCAGGACCGGGGAACGCAAAGCTAATGGCAATAGGTCTTTCGGGCAGCGACTCGATGATTCGCTCGAAACCCTCGATAAGCGTACCGAGACAGAGGTCGAGATCGTGTGCCTTCGAAGGGAGTGTAAGGCTCTCGCCAAATGGTTTTCCGTCCGACATTGCGCCAAAGACGAAATTGGTGCCGCCAGCATCGAGCGTGACGACAATCTGCTGTGAAGTTCTAAGTGTTTCCATAGGACAACAAAGATAGTCATTTAATTTTAAATCCGCAATCTTTTAGCGATAATATCCGACGACACGAAGATAATCTCCCTCTGGCGGGTAAAATTCATATGTAATTCTTTGTAAATCCAAAAATAAACTATACATTTGTGGGATTTTTGTCGCACGCGCGTTCATATATATTCAGAATAGTGTGGCGAAAAGTGCAAACATAAGCAACGAATAGAGTAAATTATATATAACTTAAAACAACATTACTATGGAGAACAACAAACTTCAGGAGCTGACACAAAAGCTCTACAATGATGGCTTGGAGAAGGGTCGCTCGGAGGCTGATCGTCTTGTTGCCGAGGCAAAGGAGGAGGCTGCAAAGATTCTCGCCGAGGCTAAGGCTGAGGCCGACGCTATCGCTAAGGCAGCAGAGATGCGTGCCGAGGATATCGCAAAGAACGCTATGACCGAGATCACCCTCGCTGGTCGTCAGGCAGTATCGAAGATTAAGACAGAGCTTGCTGAGGCTGTGATTATGAAGTCTACCGGTGCAGCTGTTAAGGCCGCTGTTATGGATGTAAACTTCGTTAAGGATATGCTTCTTGCAGTTGCTTCGAACTGGACATCGTCAACCGCCGATGTATCGCTCAAGGCTCTGCTTCCCGAGGCTAAGCGTGCCGAGCTCGATGCAGCTATGCAGAAGAGCGCAGCCGAGCTTTTGAAGGCTGGTGTCGAGGTAGGCTACTCAAAGGATGTGAAGAGCGGCTTTAAGCTCGGTGAGAAGAAGGGTGGCTACTACATCTCGTTCACCGATGAGAGCTTCGATGCTCTGTTGAAGGAGTATCTCCGCGAGAAGGTGTCTAATATGCTTTATAAGTAGTTATGTTCTCTACGGAGTATTACTATTTGGTTGCGAGTCTACGCGACTGGTCGCTTGACTCAGATACCAAGGGCTTCGATGTCCGTGAGATTCTCGACGAGATTATGGAGAATCTTACGACATCCGATCGTCGTTGCGTGGACCTTCTCTACGCATACTACGATTGTGAGAACCTCATCGCCCGTCGTGCCGGACGCAACCGTCTGAACCAGCTCGGACGTCTCTCGGAAGAGCAGCTCGACGAGGTGCTTAAGGAGCGACGCTATGCCTTGCTTCCTAAGCACGTGGCCGAGGTTGTGAAACTCTACGTAGAGGCTGACGACGAAGATCGCGACGAGGATGTTCATCTCGATGAGCGTTTCGAGCGCGCCATCTTCGAGGCTTACTACAAGGATCTCGCCACGTCGAAGTGCAAGTTCTTGCGCGCGTGGGGCGAGTTCGACCGCAACCTTCGTAACATTGCCGCTGCCGTTGCTGCCCGCGAGGCAGGCCGCGCGGTTCGCGATGTGACGGTAGGTAGTGGCGATATTGTCGAGCAGCTCGCCCGCTCGTCGGCCGCAGACTTCGGCCTTCGTGGCGAATTGCAGTATATCGACTCTGTGATTGCCGCCGTTAGCGACGAGAAGAATATCGTTGAGAAGGAGCGTAAGATCGACGCGATCCGCTGGGCTGAGGCCGAGGATATCGCAGTGTTCGACTCGTTCACCATCAACTACATCCTTTCATATTTGGTTAAGGTCAACATCGTAGCACGTTGGACATTGCTCTCACCCGAGGTGGGTCGCGAGATGCTCAACCGTCTGATGGCTGACCTCGATGCCAAGGAGCTTGTGAATAAACAATAAAACTACATAAACGAATGAAAACATTAGGACGTGTAAACGGTATTATCTCGAACATCGTTATCGCCAAGGTTGACGGTCCGGTGGGTCAGAATGAGATATGCCACGTATATTGCGGTGATATCCGTATGATGGCTGAGGTCATCAAGGTCATAGGTGATGAGGCCTATGTGCAGGTTTACGATAGTACACGCGGTTTGAAGATCGGTGATAAGGTTGAGTTCGAGGGTCATATGCTCGAGGCCACCTTGGCTCCTGGTCTTTTGTCGCGTAACTACGACGGTCTGCAGAACGATTTGGAGAAGATGGACGGCCTGTTCATCAACCGTGGCTCGATCACCGAGCCTATCGACTTCAACGCTAAGTGGGCATTCAAGCCCTTGGCAAAGGCAGGTGATAAGGTTACTGCTGGTGCTTGGCTCGGAGAGGTTAAGGAGCAGTGGGTGATGCACAAGATTATGGTTCCCTTCGTTATGCAGGGCAACTATACGGTAAAGAGCGTTGTTAAGGCTGGCGAGTATAAGGTCACCGACACTATCGCTGTTGTTACCGACGTTGATGGCAACGAGTACAACATCACTATGGTTCAGAAGTGGCCCGTGAAGCAGGCTATCCGCTGCTTTACCGAGAAGCCCCGTCCCTACCGCGTGATGGAGACAGGTGTTCGTGCTATCGACACCTTCAACCCTCTGGCAGAGGGTGGTACCGGCTTTATCCCCGGTCCCTTCGGTGCAGGTAAGACGGTGCTTCAGCACGCCATCTCTAAGCAGGCCGAGGCCGACGTCATCATCATCGTAGCGTGCGGTGAGCGTGCTAACGAGGTTGTGGAGATCTTCGCCGAGTTCCCCGAGTTGGTTGACCCCCGTACTGGCCACAAACTTATGGAGCGTACCATCATCATCTGTAACACTTCGAATATGCCCGTAGCAGCTCGTGAGGCATCAGTATATACAGGTATGACCATCGGTGAGTACTACCGTTCGATGGGATTGAAGGTGTTGGTAATGGCCGACTCTACATCACGTTGGGCTCAGGCATTGCGTGAGATGTCTAACCGCTTGGAGGAGCTTCCTGGTCAGGATGCGTTCCCTATGGACCTCTCGGCTGTTATCTCTAACTTCTACTCGCGTGCAGGTCTGGTTAAGTTGAACAACGGTGCTACTGGTTCTGTTACATTCCTCGGTACCGTATCACCTGCGGGTGGTAACCTCAAGGAGCCCGTTACGGAGTCTACAAAGAAGGCAGCACGATGCTTCTACGCTCTGTCGCAGAGCCGTGCCGACTCGAAGCGTTATCCTGCTATCGACCCGCTGGATTCATACTCTAAGTACTTGGAGTACCCCGAGATCCGCGAGTACCTCGACGAGCATATCGAGAAGAACTGGGTTGATGCAGTGTATGAGGGTAAGACCATCGTACAGCGCGGTAAGGAGGCTAACGACCAGATCAACATCCTCGGTGATGACGGTGTACCCGTTGAGTACCACGAGCGTTTCTGGAAGAGCGAGTTGGTTGACTCTGTAATCTTGCAGCAGGATGCCTTCGACTCTATCGATGCCAACTGTCCTATCGAGCGTCAGCAGATGATGTATAATATGGTTTTGGATATTTGCCGTAAGTCGTTCAACTTGGCCGATTTCGAGGAGTGCTCTAAGTTCTTCAAGGAGCTTATCTACACCTTCCGCCAGATGAACTACTCGGAGTGGAAGTCTGAGCAGTTTGAGAAGTTCCGCGCCCAGATCGCTACTTTGGTAAATGATAAACTTGCTAAATAAGGAGGAGAAGTTATGACAACACGAGCTTTTCAGAAAGTATATACAAAGATTGATAACATCACCAAGGCTACCATCACGCTCCGTGCTACGGGCGTAGGTAACGATGAGCTTGCAACCGTAGGTGGTCGCTTGGCTCAGGTGGTAAAGATTATGGGCGAGAAGGTTACGCTCCAGGTATTTGCTGGTACCGAGGGTCTTGCTACCGACTCTGAGGTGGTATTCCACGGCGAGCCCCCCGTATTGCGCGTATCGGATGCCTTGGCCGGTCGCTTCTTCAATGCCTATGGCGAGCCCCTCGAGGGTGGCGAGCAGATCGAGGGTGAGGCACGCGAGATTGGTGGTCCTACCGTAAACCCCTTCCGCCGTATCCAGCCTTCGGAGCTTATCGCAACAGGTATCGCAGGTATCGACCTTAACAACACCATCGTGTCGGGTCAGAAGATTCCCTTCTTCGCCGATCCCGATCAGCCCTACAACGCCGTGATGGCAAACGTAGCTCTTCGTGCTAAGGCCGACAAGATTATCTTGGGCGGTATGGGTCTTACCAACGACGACTTCCTCTACTTCAAGCAGGTATTCGAGAACGCTGGTGCTTTGGACCGTATCGTATCGTTCGTTAACACCACGGATAACCCTCCCGTTGAGCGATTGCTCGTTCCCGATATGGCACTTACTGCTGCCGAGTACTTCGCAGTAGATAAGGGCGAGAAGGTTCTGGTGCTTCTTACGGATATGACCCTCTATGCCGATGCTTTGGCAATCGTGTCGAACCGTATGGATCAGATCCCTTCGAAGGACTCAATGCCCGGTTCGTTGTATTCAGACTTGGCAAAGATCTACGAGAAGGCCGTGCAGTTGCCTAACGGTGGTTCAATCACCATCATCGCCGTGACTACACTTTCGGGTGGTGATATCACCCACGCTATCCCCGATAATACGGGTTACATCACCGAGGGTCAGCTCTTCTTGCGTAACGATACAGATACTGGTAAGGTTATCGTCGACCCGTTCCGTTCGTTGTCACGTTTGAAGCAGCTCGTTATCGGCAAGAAGACTCGCGAGGATCACCCTCAGGTGATGAACGCCTGCGTACGTTTGTATGCCGATGCAGCTAACGCAAAGACTAAGTTGGAGAACGGTTTCGACTTGTCGGACTACGACGAGCGTGCTTTGAAGTTTGCTCACGACTACTCGGAGAAGTTGCTCTCGATCGACGTAAACATCGAGATCGAGCAGATGCTCGACACCGCTTGGACACTCTTTGCCAAGTACTTCTCTAAGGGTGAGGTTAGCATCAAGCAGGAGCTCTCAGATAAATATTGGAAAGCATAACAATAGCTTATGGCAATCAAATTTCAGTATAATAAGACCTCGCTCGGCGAGCTGAACAAGCAGCTCAAGATCCGAAAGAACGCCTTGCCTACCATCAAGAGTAAGGAGAGTGCGTTGCGTTCGGAGGTGAAACGTGCGAAGGACTCTGCACTTGCTTACCGTAAGGAGCTCGCCGAGCTTAAGGGCGAGTACGACTATATGGTACAGTTGTGGGGAGAGTTTGATTGTGATCTTATCCGCATCGTCGATGTCGAGCTATCGTCACAGAAGATTGCGGGCGTGCGCATACCTATATTAAATGATATAGTTTACGAGGAGAAGGCCTACGACCTATTCTCGGCCCCGGTATGGTATGCCGAGGGTATCAGGGTTCTGAAGCGAATGTCTCGTCTCGGCATCGAGTTCGAGGTCTATAATCGCAAGATGGAGCTCTTGGACTATGCGCGACGCAAAACTACTCAGAAGGTAAACCTCTACGAGAAGGTTCAGATTCCCGGTTATGAGGATGCCATACGTAAGATTAAGCGATTTATGGAGGACGAGGAGAACCTCAGTAAGTCGGCACAGAAGATCGTTAAAACTCGTCAGGCGCAAGCCGAGGCTATGGAGGAGCCTAACGTATGATCAGTAAGATGATTCGCTATGACATCGTGCTCTATGCCGGTGAGGAGGATCGTTTCATTAACGAGCTTCGCGAGCTTGGCTTGGTGGATATCACAACCACTGGTTGGGAGCCTTCGGAGCGCGACCGTGGCCTGCTTACGGAGATCGAGGCTCACAACAAGGCCCTCGATCAGCTCGCCACGTTTGCCAAGTCGGAGGAGTTCCAGGCTACTGCCGCACCCTACGCTTCAGGTAGTGAGGCATATGCTAAGTACGAGGAGGCCCGCGAGAAACGTCAACAGTTACAGCAGGAGGTAGCACGCCTTCGCAAGCTCTCGGATGATGTCGCACCGTGGGGTAGCTTCTCGGCGGAGGATATCGAGCGTCTTGCTCACCGTGGTGTCACGCTGCGCTTCTTTATGTCGCAGCCCGCAGCCTTCCAGAAGCTCATCGACGAGCCCACGGAGGGTGTTACAATCGCTGAGATTAGTCGCACCGGATCGGCCGTATACTTTGCTGCAATCACCACCGATGGAACGCAGGTTATCATTGATGGTCAGGAGGTTCGCCTTCCTGAGAAGGATAGCCGCGCACTGCTTGCGGAGGTCGACGCGTTGCTCGCAGAGGACAAGGCTCTCGACGAGGTATTCTCGCGCGTAGCGGCTTCGAAGGAGCTCATCGAGGATGAGTGTGCTAAGCATAAGGAGCAGTTGCAGGGTCTCAAGGTCAACGCAACGGCTGGTCGTGAGGCTGAGGGCGAGCTCCTCATCCTTGAGGGCTGGGCCGAGGCCGAGACTGCCGAGAGGGTAGATAAGATGCTCGAGGAGTACCCCTACCTGGTATTCGAGCGTCGTGATGCTACGATCGACGACGAGGCTCCCGTGAAGTTGAAGAACAATAAGTTTGCACGCTTGTTCGAGCTTATCGGCTCGATGTACGCGTTGCCTAAGTATGGAACGTTGGACCTCACGGCTATCTTCGGTCCCTTCTATATGTTGTTCTTCGCCATCTGTTTGAACGATGCTGGATATGGTGCAGTGCTGTTAGCTTTGGGCTTAATGCTTCTGAAGAAGGGTGGTCCTAAGCTCCGTCAGGCTGCTTGGCTCTCTATCGTGTGTGCTTCGGCAACGATTATCTTCGGTACCTATACCGGTTCGTTGTTCGGCATGAGCATTCCCGAGTTGTTGGGTTACGAGGCTGGCGAGCCTACGCCTTTCCTCGACTTCCCCAACCAGTTCTTCTCTATTGCTTTGGCTATTGGTGTTGTACAGATCTTGATAGGTATGGCTATCAACCTCTATATGCAGACTAAGCTCTTTGGTTTCACCTCTACGTTTGGTTTGCTCGGATGGTTCATAATCCTCCTTTCGGGCTCTATCGCCATTGGTCTCCCGATGTTTGATTTGGGGATCCCGGGCTTTGATGCGTCGTCACCCATTTTCTATGGTTGTGTTGGTGTGGGAGCATTCTTGATGCTTGTTCTCAACAACATCAAGCGTAACCCGCTCATTAACATCGGTGCAGGTCTGTGGGATGCTTATAACAACATCACCGGCTTGTTGAGCGACGTATTGAGCTACATTCGTCTGTTTGCCATCGGTCTCTCGGGTGGTGTGTTGGCTCAGGTGTTCAACTCATTGGCTATGGGTCTTTCTGGCTTGTCGGAGGGTATCGGTGATTCAGCTTGGTATGTTGTTGCGTTGCAGATTGTTGCTGCCAGCATCATCCTCATCATCGGCCACGGCATCAACCTCTTTATGTCGGCCATATCGTCATTCGTTCACCCTATGCGTTTGACCTTCGTCGAGTTTTATAAGAATGCAGGTTTCGAGATGGGACAGCGTCTCTTCGATCCTGTGCGTAAAATGAAATAAGTAAACAAATAATAATTAACAATTTAAAACTTTAACAATTATGAATGCAGGATTAATTTTGGCTTATTTGGGCGTTGTCCTAATGGTAGGTGTATCAGGTTTGGCTTCAGCCGTTGCAACAGCACGATGCGGTATGGCAGCAGTAGGTGCTTTGAAGAAGAATAGCGGTGCCTTCGGTAGCTATATGATTCTCTCGGCACTTCCCGGTTCTCAGGGTCTCTACGGTTTCGTGGGTTACTTTATGGTTAGCGGTCTCATCTCTGCTGAGATGCCTATGCTTACCGCTGTTGGTATTTTTGGTGCTGGTTTGTTGATGGCTATCGTTTGCTTGTCATCGGCTTTGTTCCAGGCAAAGGTTTGTGCTAACGGTATCGTAGCTATCGGTAACGGTAACGACGTTATGGGTAAGACTCTTATCCTTGCTGCGTTCCCCGAGCTCTACGCTATCTTGGGTGTTGCTGCAACCTTCCTTATCTCATCAGCTATCGCATACTAATCTATTGTGATAGTGGCGCGTTAGCGTCACATCCTTAAAAGAAGACCACCACGGGCTGTACTTGTTAGTACTATCGCGTGGTGGTCGCTTTTATGATGCAACACTACCACACTCTGACAAGAAATCTGTTTTGCAAATCAGTGGGGTTTGGTTAGCGAGCTCAAGAAAATTAGAGAGTTTAAGACATACACCCTAAACTCTCTAATATCTTTATGCTTAAATATTTCAAATGCTTCGAAGATCCTTAAATTGACTCTTCGCCCACCTTAGAATAGCGACTGCTCCTCCGCAGAGCCATAGGCATATCCCAAGTGTCGATAGGCCAACTCCGTAGCCTCTCTTCCGCGTGGTGTGCGCTTAAGGAATCCCTCCTTTATGAGGAATGGTTCGTAGACCTCCTCCACCGTACCAGCCTCTTCGCTAACGGCCGTAGCCACGGTGTTAAGGCCAACAGGCCCGCCATTGAACTTCTCGATAATCGTCGCAAGAATCTTATTATCCATCTGGTCGAGACCGCGCGAGTCGATGTTAAGTGCCGCGAGGGCTACACGCGTGATTTCCACGTCGATATGTCCCTCGCCCTCGACCATCGCAAAGTCACGCACACGACGCAGTAGGGCATTGGCGATTCGTGGTGTGCCGCGCGAACGCAGAGCAATCTCGAGAGCCGCATCCTCATCAATCGATATGTCGAGTATCGAGGCCGAACGCTTCACAATGCCCGCCAGCACCGGAGCGTCGTAATACTCTAAATGACACTGAATTCCGAAACGAGCACGAAGTGGCGACGTAAGCAGTCCGCTTCGCGTGGTTGCTCCAACGAGCGTGAAAGGGGCAAGCTCAATCTGGATGCTTCGTGCCGCAGGGCCCTTATCTAAAACGATGTCTATTTTGTAGTCCTCCATCGCCGAGTAGAGATACTCCTCGACAATTGGACTCAGACGGTGAATCTCGTCGATAAAGAGCACATCACCGGGGTTAAGATTTGTAAGTAGTCCTGCAAGATCGCCCGGCTTATCAAGCACCGGACCCGATGTCACGCGCAACTGTGCCCCCATCTCGTTAGCGATGATGTTTGCCAACGTCGTCTTACCCAATCCCGGAGGGCCGTGCAGGAGTACGTGGTCGAGCGAGTCGCCACGCATAAGCGCAGCCTTGATAAATATCTTGAGGTTAGCGACAATCTTGTCCTGACCCGCAAAGTTTTGTAGGGCCTGAGGGCGAATACGGCCCTCGAACTCCTTGTCGCTCTCAATATTTCGCAAATTTCTATCTACTCCCATAATGGAATGATTTTGTATTCGTTTTGCAAAGATACTCATTTATACCGAAATTTACAACCCTCTGAGTGGTTGTGGAACGATTTTCTCACACTCTTATCACTATGTGATAACGCCTTGCGGTGTTACATTTTTGTGAATAAGAAATTAAATGTCGCGATATATTTTTTACTTTAGGATTAAAGTAGTATCTTTGCCATTCAGCGGATGCCTCGTAATCGTGGCAATCACGCTAATAATTAAGTGAATATCAATTATTTAATTATTAACTTTTTTATAAACTTTTTAAAAACAACACATTATGGTAAACAAACTTTTCAAGTCCATCTTTGCTGTTGCTACCATTCTGGGCAGTGCGCTCGGTTTTGTAGCTTGTGAGGATAAGGGTGAGGATGTGGTTGGCAATCCTACTGTGGAGGTTTCGGCCACGACGCTGAACTTTACAAACCAGGAGGGAAGCCAGACTGTTGACGTAACCTCAAACGCAGAGTGGAAGGTGGAGAATGGTGCCGACTGGGTCACTGTAACCCCCGCAGCTGGCAAGGGCGATGCAACTATCACTATCGCTGTTGCTATGAATGACACGGGTGCTATCCGTGAGGCTGTTATCAAGGTTCACGCTCAGCACCCCACCTATGGTAACTTCGACACAAAGAAGATTACCGTATCGCAGTCAGCCACCGAGGAGCCTACCGTCGAGGAGGTACTTCTCTATGGCGACAACTTCGATGGTCAGGAGGCTACCAAGACCTATGGTTCGGGTTCATCGTGGCCCTATATCGACCAGTTCCCCGAGTTCGCTAATCCCGAGGGTCCCGCTTCAGAGAACGTAACATACACTGGTTCAGGTGTATCGGTACGTGCTAACTCTACTTCGAACAGCAACTACTCGGACTACGCTGGTTCTGGCTCGAACAACATCTTCTTCGGTGCTAACGCCTACTTCCAGATCAACGGCATCTCGCTCGATGCATCGCAGGCAAGCTACAAGCTCACCTTCGGTTCGGAGAAGTATTCGCAGGATGGCGACAGCATCTTCAAGAACTCTGAGTTCCACGTAATGCTCTCGATGGATGGTTACGGCTGGTCAGAGATCGAGTACACCTACGCAGGTACCGAGGGTGGTCGCTGGAATGTTGCAACCGCTGAGTTCACACTCACCGAAGTACCCGAGAATCTCTACATCAAGTTCAACGCCAACGTTGCAAGCGTTTACCGTCTCGACGACGTTAAGCTCTTCGTAGGCAACGGCGGCCAGCAGGTAACGCTCACACCTGGTGAGGCTCCCGAGCCCTCGGAGGAGGGCAGCATCGCTGCGGCTATCGAGGCTGCTGATGGCACATCTGTAAAGGTTAACGAGGCTACGGTTATCGCCATCTACAACCGCGGTTTCTTGATGGAGGATGCTACCGGTAAGCTCCTCGTCTACACCAACGCTACTGCAACCGTAAAGATCGGTACGAAGGTATCGGTTGAGGGTACCGTGACTACCTATGGTGGCTTCAAGCAGTTCGCTGCCGTTAAGGACTCAAGCGACGTTTACGGTCCCGCTCCCGAGGTTACTGTTATCTCTGAGGGTTCATTCACTCAGCCCACGCCCGAGAAGTTGGACGGTGCTGCAATGGATGCTTACCTCCTCTCTCCCGCAATCAAGTATGTTGAGTATACCGGCGTCTTGACTATCAGCGGCTCATACTACAATGTTACTGTTCCCGGCGCACAGACCGCCGTTGGTTCAATCTCATATCCTATCGCTGGCACGGTTGACGCTGCTGATGGTCAGGAGATCGTAGTTCGTGGTTACACTATCGGTGTAAGCAGCTCGAAGTACGTGAACACTATGCTTGTTGAGTGCACGGCTCAGGGCGAGGCTCCCGAGATCGAGGTTAAGAAGGTGACTATCGCCGAGTTCTTGGCTGCTGCCGAGGATAACACTTGGTATGAGCTCACGGGCGTTATCGGTGAGGTTAAGGCTACCGACTTCGGCAACTTCTATATGAGCGATGAGACTGGCACAACCTATGTTTACGGTCTCTACGACGAGGCAGGCAACAAGGTCTTCACATCGCTCGGCCTTAAGAGTGGCGACACTATCACACTCCGTGGTCGTCGCACATCATACAAGGAGGAGCCTCAGGTAGGTAGCGCGATCTACATCTCGCACGTTGCAGGTGAGGGTGGCGAGACTCCCGAACCTCCCGTAGCTGAGGGCATCTACGCCTCTGACGCTGCGTTCGTATGTGCAACCGACGACTCTGCAAATGCTGTATACGGTCTCGGCGAAACTACCATCAATGGCAATGCTGCCACTGGTTTCAAGCTCGGTACGGGTAAGAAGAGCGGTTACTTTAAGTCATCGGCTGTTGGTGTTGATGGCGATAAGTACCTCAATATGTATGCTGTTGCTTGGAAGGGTAAGAGCGCGACTCTCTACTTCCGTGTTGATGGAGGTGCTACGCAGACTTTGACTCCCGCGTCAAACGATGGTGCTACAAGCAATCCCCCCTACGACGCTCTCAAGTTCTCTGACTCTGACCACTACTCAGTAAAGCTCACTGGCTTGAAGTCAACCTCTACCATCGAGTTCTCGACCGACGCTTCATTCTCTGCTGTTACGAATGAGACAAGCGGCCGCGCTATCGTTTGCGGCGTTAAGCTCACCGACGAGCCTCTCGGCAACCAGGGTGGTGGTACCACTCCCGAGCCCGAGCCTTCGGTTGTTAAGGCTACCGTAGCAGAGTTCTTGGCAGCTGCCGAGGATTCAACGATCTACGAGCTCACTGGCGAGATTACACGTATGTACCGCGAGGATAACCCCAATGATACTCTCTACGGCAACTTCTATCTTAAGGATGCTACCGGCGAGGTGCTCATCTACGGTCTTATGGACAAGGATGGCAACAAGTACTGGGAGGCTTCGGGCGTGAAGATTGGTGATACCATCACCGTTCAGACCATCCGCACCTCATTCAGCGGTACGCCTCAGGGTAAGAATGCAACCTATATCTCACACACGCCAGGTAGTGGCGAGACTCCCGAGCCCGAGCCCACTCCCGGCGATGTTGTAACAATCGCATCAGTATTGGCTCTTGGCGATGGTGCTACAATCAACGGCACTATCGAGGCTACGGTAGTATCTAACTACGAGCTCAACAACCTCACCTCGAAGAAGGGTATGTACGTTCAGGACGAGACTGGCGCATTGCAGTTCTACCTCGGTGCTAACCACGAGTTCGCTTTCGGCACAAAGGTTAAGATCGACCTCACGGGTGCAACGCTCGGCTCGTACAACGGTGCCGTTCAGGTTAGCGGCCTTGCATTGGATAAGATTACCGTCGTATCTACTGGCAACACTGTTGCAGCCAAGACCGTATCTATTGCAGACTTCCTCGCTAACAAGTACGAGGGTCAGTATATCGCCATTGATGGTGTTCAGGTTGCTGATGCAGAGCTCTCAAAGACGTGGGTAATGGATGGCAAGCACACCTCAATTGCTATTGAGGATGCTACTGGCAACAAGTTCGTTGTATTCTCATCGAAGTATGCTACTTATGGTGCAGAGACAGTAGCTCAGGGTTCTGGTACGTTGAAGGGTATCTCATCGATCAACAACGGCAACTTGCAGATTATCTTCGCTCAGGCATCTGACTATGCTGGCTTGACAGGCAACCGTTTTGGTGATGCAGGTGGCGAGGAGCCCGAGCCTGAGAACCCCGTAGCTCCCGAGGGTTACGCTGGTCGCGACGACTTCAATACTATTGATTCGAACTCATCTTACACTGCTCGAAAGTCAACTGCTGGCTGGGTAGGTGAGAACTGCGCTGTTCAGTCAGGTGGTGCTAATGATTCAAACCCCGTATTCAACTCATTGCTTGGTGCTGATGAGAACACTCGCGCTTGGGTTATCAACGGTAAGACATCGGCCATAGGTAAGATCACTTCACCCGTTATCTCAACAGGTTGCGGCACTCTTACATTTAACTATGGTATCGCCTTCACCGAGAAGAATGGCTACGACTTCAATGTAGAGATCGTCCAGAATGGTGCTGTGGTTAAGAGCTTCAACGTAGTAAACGCCGACAATACCAAGTTTGCTAAGTTCACATTCTCGGAGGAGGTAAATGTTGCTGGTGACTTCCAGATTGTTATCACCAACAACTGCCCCTCTGCCAATTCAGAGAGCAACAAGGATCGTTACTCTATCTGGGATATTATGTGGACCGCACACAACTAATTCCTAATCACTCTTTCGCCAAACGCCTCGGGTAGGGTAGTCCCTGTCCGAGGCTGGCGAGAGAATCTTCTACGCTACGAAAACAACAAATAAGATGCAGCACATTATCAATAAGATAACCATCGCAATAGCTACAATATTAGCAACTCTCGGTGCTACGGGATGCGACGGCGATAAGGCGGATAAGATTGCAAGTGAGGCCTACCTCACAGCCACAGAGGTGGATGGCAGGAGTAAGAATTGCGCTGTGGTGCTCCGAGCACAACAGGGTACGTCGTACTCGGCAACCATCATATCGGATGGCGACTGGGCACGCTTCTCGAACCGCGAGACCATCGCGACAGATACTATGACCGCCAGCGAGAAGGTTATCTACATCTACTTCGATACCAACCCCTCGGGCGCGAAGCGCACGGCACGTGTTAGGGTAGAGTTCTCCGATGGTGCATACTTCGACAGCAGCTTCACACAGCTGAGCTACGACTCGAGCATCGCCTTCACGCGCGACTGGGCCGAGTTGCCGCTATGCACAGTAGACGACCGATATATATACAACACCCATTACGGCCAGCTCGGAGCCAAGCAGGATGCACGCAACTACACCTTCTGCTTCGACCCCACGGTGCGTGCCTCATTGTGGGTAGCCTACCCGCTACACTCGGCACATATGTCGGGTAGCGGTAATCGCAACGATAGCTCGTTTGGCTACGACCCCACGGTGAGTATCTCAGTGCAGGCCAACCTCTTCAAGTCCTACAACGGCTGGTACGACCGTGGCCACCAGCTCCCCGCAGCCGATAGAAAATGTTCGCAAGAGATGATGGACCAGACATTCTACTCAACAAATATGACCCCGCAACAGGGTAACTTCAACCAGAATAAGTGGGGAACGCTTGAGGGGCGTGTGCGTAATATGGTCTGCTCGGATACGCTCTTTGTCGTAACAGGCGCACATTTTGCGGGTGAGCACCACTCATCGATTGATGCCGAGACGACGGATCGCTCGGGCAACGTATGTCCCACACCCACACACTATTACAAGGCTCTACTTCGCACCGTGAAGGGAAACACTGGCCGCCGCATAGACGAGATTAGCGATGCCTCGCAGCTTCGTGCCATAGCCTTCTGGTTCGAGCACGCCAACACGGGAAACGACACAAAGATCACTTCAGCCGATTGCATTACGATCGAGGAATTGGAGCGTCGCACGGGCTTCGACTTCTTCCCGATGATCGACGATAGAATCGAGGCGGAGGTGCAGTCGACAATCACTCCCTCGTCGTGGGGCATTAATAACTAACCGCACCCGATAGTACTTAACCGACTAAGATGCAGAGATAAGCACAACAGAATAAACGACTAAAATTGCGATAATATGAAACGTAACATTTTGATGCTATGCGTAGCGATGCTCTCCCTCACGACGCTCTTTGCTCAGGAGAAGCCCTACACCGTAGTCTTCTACAACCTCGAAAACCTTTTCGACATCTACAACGACCCCGAGACTCACGACGACGAGTTCACACCCGAGGGTGTCAAGCAGTGGAACGAAATCAAGTACCAGAAGAAGCTCTCGAATATGGAGCGCGTATTGTTCGACATCGCGGCCATCCAGAAGGAGTACCCGATAGTCATCGGCGTGTCGGAGATAGAGAATCGTACCGTGCTTGAGGATCTCATCTCGCAGCCCAAGCTCCAGGGGGCCAACTACCGTATCTGCCACTACGACTCGCCCGATGCTCGTGGTGTGGATGTGGCATTCCTCTATCGTGCCGATGTATTCAAGCTCGAGGGCTCTGACAACATCAAGCTCGAGGTCGAGGAGTTGCCCGACTTCCGTACGCGCGACCTTGTGGTTATGTGGGGAACAATCGAGGATGAGCCATTCTACTTCCTCGTGTCGCACTGGCCCTCACGCCTCGGTGGCAAGGAGGCCTCGCAGTTCAAGCGTGACGCCTGTGCTACGCAGATTCGTGCCATCAAGGATTCACTCCTTAGCGAGAATCCCGCAACAAAGGTTATCGTTATGGGCGACTTCAACGACGACGCCACGGATGCCAGCATCGTAAAGACTATGGGTGCAAAGGGCAAGGTCAAGGATCTCGAGGCGGGCGACTTCTTCAACCCCTACAACCAGATGCTTCGCGCAGGCCTCGGAACTCTCGCCTATCAGGATGCTTGGAACCTCTTTGATAACATATGCGTTACGGAGAACCTGATTAACGCCGAGGATGGCAAGCTCCGCTTGGTTAAGGGCGAGGGTATGAAGTACTGGGGCAACATCTTCTCGCGCCCCTATATGCTCCAGCAGGAGGGTCAGTACAAGGGTTACCCACTACGTACGTTCGTCACTAACAACTTCCAGAACGGCTTTAGCGACCACTTCCCCGTATATATATACATAGGTAAGTAATAATTAATCCATATCTCTATGAGGAAATTTCTATTAACAATCTTGTGCACGCTTCTATGCCTCGGTGCCTATGCGCAGACCGGCGGTATGAAGGGTGTGGTTGTGTCACGCGACGGACGTACACCCATATCGGGTGTCGCGCTCTTTGTTGACGGCGTTGCCGTAAACACGACGACCAACCAAGAGGGCGAGTTCGAAATTAAAGGTCTCGCCCCGGGCCAGTACCTTTTGCGCCTTGAGGCTCCCGATTTCGAGGACCTCGAGCTTATGGTACGTGTCAAGGAGCTCATCCACGATATGCAGAATGTCGTGATGGTTCCATCAACGATGATGACTGTCGACGACTCGGTATTCGCGGAGTTGGACTCCGACGTTGAGACTGCGGGCGACTCGCAGGCACTACCCACGTCGCTGTCAGCATCGAAGGATGTATTCAACAACATCGCATCGTACCGCTTCTCGGAGATGCGCTTCAACGTGCGAGGCTACGACTCTCAGTATCAGGATGTCTACCTCAATGGCATCCGCTTCAACGACGCACTCACGAGCTACGGTCCGTGGTCGCTGTGGAGCGGTCTTAACGACGCCACACGTAATCAGGAGGCTACTACCGGTCTGAAGATGTCGGACTTCGGTCTTGGTGGTGTTGCCGGCACCACAAACATCAACGCCCGCGCCTCGCAGCTCCGTAAGGGCTTCCGTGCCAGTGTCGTTAACTCTACGCAGCTCTACCGCTTCCGTGCGATGGTGAGCTACGCCTCGGGCGCGCTGGACAATGGCTGGTCGTACGGCTTCACGCTCTCGACACGTCAGGGTGGCAATGGTTATGTTAACGGTGTCTACTACAACGCCTACGGCTACTTCTTCTCAGCCGAAAAGGTATTTAACTCGCGTCATCGCCTCTCAGCAACCATTCTCGGTGCACCCACCACGCGCGGTGCTCAGCAGGCATCAACACAGGAGGCCTATGACCTCTGGGGCGACAACTACTACAACCCCAACGTCGGTCTGCAGGATGGCGAGGAGCGAAATGCCCGCGTGCGTCGTATGCACGAGCCTATCGCAATGCTTAACTACAACTGGCAGATCAACGAGAACACCAACCTCTCTGTGGCTACCTCTATCCGTTTTGGCTTCAATGGCTACTCGGCACTCACGTGGTATAAGGGTGAGGATCCCCGTCCGGACTATTACCGTAAGTTACCCTCATACTACGGCGACCGTCTGGAGCGTCGTTTGATGCTTAACAACTTCGCCGAGGCCAACGACCTCACACCCCCATTCTCAGAGATTGATTTAGAGACAGATAAGGCCAAGTATCTCGAGTACTACAACAACTGGGATGGCTATATCGACTTCGACGGTCTCATTCAGGATAATATGATGGGCGACAAGGATGTCGAGAAGTATGGCGAGGGCCATCGCTCGGTGGCTATGATCGAGGAGCGTCACACCGACCAGATCGACTACAACTTCGCAGCACAGCTCGGCCACGTATTCCGCGGCGGCTCGAAGCTC
Source organism: Alistipes sp. (assembly GCA_017937765.1). Lineage (GTDB taxonomy): Bacteria > Bacteroidota > Bacteroidia > Bacteroidales > Rikenellaceae > Alistipes. Next base: position 8,802 of record JAGBCY010000018.1, on the reverse strand, counting down.
ACTGTGGGCCTTCGCGCACGCATCAACCGCACGGAGTATTACAGCACTGTTAAGGACCTCTTGGGTGGCGACTACTGGCTTGATGTCGATAAGTTTGCAGAGCGAGACTTCGGTAGCAACGTCGAGTCGTATCAGAACAATATGGCCTACTATCGCGAGCACGGCCAGGCACAGACCGTTCGCGAGGGCGACAAGTATGGCTACGACTACTACGCCCACGTACGTCAGGGCCAGCTTTGGGCTATGTACGAGGTGTCGACTGGTGGCTTCTCGGCAAACATTGGTGCCGAGCTCGGCTTCTCGAGCATCTGGCGCGAGGGTCTCTGGGAGAAGGGTCTTTTCCAGAACGCTAATGCCGGCGGCGACCGTGGCAAGACTTCGCTCGGCAACTCCGACAAAATTAACACTCTCACCTACAAGGTGAAGGCCAACCTCACATATCAGTTCTCTGGTGCCCACAGCATCGACCTTAACGCTACGGCAATGCAGAATGCACCGATGTTTAACAACGCCTTCGTGTCGGCACGTACACGTAACCAGATCACCCCTGGCTTGCAGGCCGAGAAGATCTATGGTGTAGACTTTAGCTATAATCTTCGCCTGCCGTGGATTCGTGCTCGACTTTCGGCATACTACACCTCGATGCAGGATCAGTCGAAGGTGATCTCGTTCTACGACGACACCCAGAGCTCGTTCACCAACTTCGCAATGTCGGGCATCGACAAGCGATATATGGGTGTTGAGCTCGGCCTCAATATCCCTATCGCGTGGGGCCTCTCGCTCAATAGTGCAATTAGCTATGGCGACTACATCTACACTTCGAACCCCAAGTTCACGCAGATGATCGACAACTCGGCTACCGACGTGGTTAACAGCGTGGTAAACTGGGAGGGTATGAAGGTTGAGAGCACGCCGCAGACGGCTATCAACGTAGGCCTGAACTTCCGTGGTCCGAAGAACTGGTACGCATCCATAGACTTCAACTTCTACGACCGCCTCTACCTCTCGATGAACCCGATGTATCGTACGCAGTATCTCGCTCAGGAGCTTATGCGTATATACGACTTCCAGAACCTCGAGTCGGGTCGCCAGAAGGCATACGTCGTGGATATCATCGACGGTATCCGTGCTCAGGAGGAGCTTGGCAATGCCTACACCCTGAGCGCAAGCATCGGCAAGAACTGGTATATCAAATACAAGTACACGCTCGGCTTCAGTCTTCAGGTAAACAACATCCTCAATAACCAGACAATCCGCACGGGTGGTTACGAGCAGATGCGTCTGAACAAGATCTCGGACCCCGTCATCTTCCCCAATGCCGAGGGCGGTGCGTCGATCGTGACCATTCCTACGACATATTCGCGTTTCGACTCTAAGTATTTCTATATGACGGGCCTTAACTATTACCTCAACATTTACTTCAGATTCTAACAGCTAAATAATTGATGACTATGAAATTGAACAAACTTATCACAATGTTAGCCGCAGCGATTGTGGCTGTTGGCTGTTATGAAGAGCACACAATGGTGGGACCTCGCGAGATCTACACCGACGCAACATTCGAAGAGATGTTCCCCGAGGCTGAGCGTATCACCATCGCCGAGCTTAAGTACGCCTTTGGACCTATCAGCAACACGGGCGTAAACAGCGGCTGGAACAATACTATCTACAAGCTCATCGGTGAGGATATCTTCGCGGGTCACGATGTATATATCAAGGGTAAGGTTACCACGGATGACGATCAGGGTAACGTCTACAAGTCGCTCTACATTCAGGACGAGACCACAGGTATCGAGCTCAAGCTAAACAACAACGTAGGCCTTCGCTATAAGAAGGGTACGTGGGTATATGTGCGCCTTACGGGTCTCTACCTCGGCAACTATCGTATGATGTTGTCGCTTGGCGGTGCACCCTCGGAGTCGTACAACAAGGCTGGTGAGCACAAGTATTACGCCAACTCTAACATCGAGCTTCAGGAGATCATCGACCAGCACGTATTCCCTGGCCGTAAGGCTGAGGGCGGCCTCAAGGTTGGAGATTTTGGCGAGTGGAAGTATTACACTCCCGGTGTCGACATCATCACCGTTACGCCCGAGAACTACACTGAGGTATTCTCTCCCGCAAAGGTAGAGATGGAGGGTAAGTTCTACGGCACGACGAAGAAGGATGCCGCCACAGGTCTCGAGCATAAGGTTTTCGAGATCTCGCAGCGCGAGCTTATGTTCGGCCGTCTTATGCGCTTTGAGGGTCTCGAGTGCCACTACGCTGGCGTTCCCAATCAGGATGGCGTGACAAACCCTGCACTCAAGAGCGGATCGTTCGAGAATATCTACCCGAGTTGGTTGTATACCGACCCGCGTCCCACGGTATCTAAGCCGTGGTACCACTGGGCATATAAGGAAGAGATAACGGGCCGTAGCCTCTATGGATCGGTGCTCTTCACCTACAACCCATCGGCAACGGTATGTTCGGAGAATGGCGTCTACGCACTGCGCACCAGCGGCTACTCGCGCTTCGCACGTCGCAACGTGTGCAAGGATGGCGAGAAGGCTACGATTACTGCTATCTATGGCATCTACGCTCAGCGTTCGGACTATGCCGGCAATGCTAACGACTACGCCTCGTATCAGCTGACAATCAGCAGCTTCTCGGATATTGAGTTCGACAATGGCGAGGATGCGTTGCTCACCGACGAGCAGGTTGCGGCGATGACCACCGACGATATGAAGAGTGTGCCCTGGATCGACGAAGATGGCGAGTCGGAGTATTAAACTTCTAACATCGATATTAACAAGAGCAGGAAGCCTTTTGGGTTTCCTGCTTTTTTATTCCCGGCAACCCCGGCGGTAACACAGTTACGCACCTTTGCCGCAGCACTCACCGTTGTCCCACATACAAACAAAAAAGTCTGCGACGAATCGCAGACCAAAAGTGGAGGTGGCGGGGTCGGACGATTGGCTTATCCAATCGAAGCCGTCATTTGTGGAAACTTGATTTCCGCGAATGCGGCAACCCCGAAAAAATCACCGCCACTGAAACGAGGGTAGGTGGAGTATCTCAAAGGTGCGAGCGTAGCTCACGGGGCGGGAGATTGAGGACTGGAAACTTGTTTACAAGGTCTACAATCTCCTGCCCCGACAGTAACACAGTTACGCGCCTTTGCCGTAGCACACACATTTGTCCCACATACAAACAAAAAAGTCTGCGACAAATCGCAGACCCAAAGTGGAGGTGGCGGGGGTCGAACCCGCGTCCAAACAAGGAACCCCAGAGCTTTCTACACGTTTAGCCGACCGTTTAGTCCTTCTCCTCGAGCCAGGCAGGCGGCAGCCAAACCCGAGGCCCAGCCCCTAAATCTCGCGTGATAACCGAGGCACATACCACGCTATCTCTTAATTGATGATACCCCATAGTGATTGGCCATTAAAGAGCGGAACGACCTCTCGGGATACTCGTCACACGACCGCCTTGGGTCACGCGATTAAGCCAATTTTCCTGGAAAATTAGGCAGCGAGTGCGTAATTGTTATTGCCATTTATAGCTTGAGCGTTCAGTTTAACGAGACCCCACACAAAGCTCGACGTGCTTACAATCGAATTCTACCTGCTGTCAAAACCGGTCACCCCCTAAAAGATGCTGTTTTGATATATCCTTTGATTTTGTTACGTCTATTTTCGGCATCTTATTGTTTCGCAGTCTTGAGAATAATAGCCGATGTTCTTGGAACATATCACGCAAAAGACCAAAGAACGTTACAATTCGAAATACATCTGTGGCAATGCAAATGCGAGGCAAAAATAGTGATTTTTTGCGAAAGAAAAAAATATTTCCTACATTTGCGTGAAATATAATACATAAAGCAATGGATAGCAAAAGAGTCATCGAGCTAAAAGATGTGTCGATATACCACGGTGAAACGGGGCGTAGTCGCCGCGAAGAGCGCGATCTGATACTGTCAAACGTCAACCTCACCGTCGACGAGGGCGAACTCGTCTACCTCATCGGTCGTGTGGGTACGGGTAAGAGCTCGTTGCTCAAGACCCTCTATGCCGAGGTAGAACTGACCGAGGGTGAGGGTAGGGTAGTAGGCTTCGATCTCCGTAAGCTACGCCGCCGTCAGATTCCTTATCTGCGCCGCTCTATGGGTATTGTGTTTCAGGACTTTCAGCTACTCACCGACCGCAACGTTTTCCTTAATCTCTACGACGTGATGCGCGCAACGGGCTGGCGCAAGGAGGAGGATATACGTCGCCGCATCGACGAGGTTCTTAAGCTCGTAGGCCTTGAGCATAAGAGCTACAAGATGCCTTTCGAGCTATCGGGCGGCGAACAACAACGCCTAACCATCGCCCGCGCGCTTACCAATAACCCGCGCCTTCTGCTCGCCGACGAACCCACGGGCAACCTCGACCCCGTGACGGCTGAGGGTATTATGGAGATCTTCAAACGCGTAACCGAGAGCGGCTGCGCGGTGGTTATGTCCACACACAACCTGTCGCTTATCGAGCAATACCCCTCGCGCACGATACTCTTCTCGCAGGGCCACATTGCCGAGGTGGATGTCTCGACCGTACTCGGCGAGTAATCCCATACGCATAAAACCACAGCACCCTCCCAACACCGTAGTTATTGGGAGGGTGCTTAACTATAACCCTATAACGCGCATACGTTCCGCAGGAGGCGATGTCTGCACTCGGGAGGAGGGCGCGTCCATCGGCTTGCCAAAGGGCATCTGTGCAACGAGCCGCCACTTGGAATCAATTTCCCAACGATGCACCACCTTTTCATCTATGAGGGGATTATAGTGTTGTAACGACGCCCCGTAGCCCATATCCTCGAGTGCCGTCCACGCGGCAAACTGGTGCATCCCCGAGCACTGTTCCGACCATACGTCCACTTTGTCGGCATATAACGGATACTTACGTTTGAGGGCCTCGAGCGTCGAGCTATCCTCATAGAATAGGAGCGTGCCACGCCCCGAGCGGAAGGCGTCGTCTACACGTTTCTCAGTAGCTGCAAACTTATCGGGGACGACAAAATCTCGTAGCACCTCGACTACAATATTCCACAGCGCACGGTGCTCCTCACCAAAGAGCATAACGATGCGTGTCGACTGCACATTAAATGGCGAGGGCATCGTCGCAAGGAGTTTGTCGATGGTGGTAACGATATGGTTATCGTCGGTAACGGCATTACTGCCGAGGCGATAGTAGCTGCGACGGAGTGCCACAGCCTCAAGAAAAGTACGGCTCATAAGCATAATGTTTTATGAGCCGTACTGCAACTACAATACCAAAAGGTTAGTATAGCTTGATATATTCGTAGGTATTACCCACAAGCTCGAGATATCGTTCGAACTCCTCGCGCGAGATAACCACCGTGAAGCGATTGTCGTTGGGATGGAAACTGAGCGACGATTGACGCTGGAGGCTCTCGTCAAGGAAGAGGTGCACGTGGTTCTCCTCGTCGTTGATAAGGCCGAATGGCGACACCGAACCGGGTGAGAGGCCGAGCCACTTCATCATACGCTCGGGCGAAGCGAACGACAGCTTGCCCTGATGCAGTATATGCTCGAGGTCGTGGATAGCCATCGACTGCTCCGAGTCGAACACAACAAGATAGTGACGATTACCCTTATGGTTACGGAAAAAGAGGTTCTTACAATGCTTCGACCCATCCTTATGCCAATATTCACGTGCTATCTCAATCGTAGGAGCCTCGGGGTGCTCATACCACGAGAACTCTATATCGTGGCTACGTAGCCACTCGAAAACTTTATCTCTGCGTTCCATACCACAAAGATATATCAAAATATCGGAAAAGTAGTTGCAAAACTCATCAAAAAAATATATCTTTGTTGCTATTAACCTCAAACCTTGATAGGTATGGCTTTTATTAATTGTCATAAGTGTAATACGCGAATATCTGATTTACAAGACGAATGTCCTCACTGCGGCCACCCGCTGCCCGCGAAGGATCCCAAATCATCAAAGCCATCGAGCATAGGCTACGGACTATTTTTTATTGTTATGTCGTTTGTGATGGGAGCCGCGGCGTATAACTATATGGATGCCCTCGGCGTCATCAACGACTTTATGCGCCAGATGGAGCCAGTGGTTATGATCGACAAAAGCGTCTCGAACTTCGCTCTGCTATCATATTACGTCATCGCACTGGCCGCGACATACTTCCTCGCAGGAATATTCTCGATCCTAAAGTCGGCACGCACATCGCACGTGGTGGTATTCCTCGTGACGGCGATCTTCGTAGCCCTCACACTGTGGCTCACCGATGGCAACTTCTTCGGCATCGACGACAGCCGCTTTGTTCCACATAGTGCCATCCGCGCAACCATCACCCTACACTTGGCCCTATGGCCCACGTTGGCACTTTCTGCGCTCAACACGCTTATGGCACTACTATCGCGAGACAACACGAAATAATAACAATAAATAAAGATATAAAGATATGAATGTAGAAGTTGTAAAGACCAAATTCCAGGAGAAATTTGCAGCCGAGGGCGAACTCTTCGCCTCTCCCGGCCGTATCAACCTTATCGGCGAGCACACCGACTATAACGGAGGCTTCGTATTCCCCGGAGCTATCGACAAGGGTATGGTTGCAGCCATACGCCTTAACGACAGCGACAAGGTGCGCGCCTATGCCATCGACCTCGACTCGTACACCGAGTTTGGTCTCACGGAGGAAGATGCTCCTTCGGAGGGCTGGGCTCGCTATATCTTTGGCATCTGCCGCGAGATTCAGAAGCGCGGTGGTAAGATCGCTGGCTTCGACACAGCATTCTCGGGCGACGTGCCTCTCGGTGCTGGTATGAGCTCATCAGCAGCCCTCGAGTCCACATTCGCCAACGCACTGAACGAGCTCTTCTCGCTCGGCATCGACCGCTTCGAGCTCGCTCGCATCGGCCAGTCGACAGAGCATAACTACTGCGGCGTGAAGTGCGGCATTATGGATCAGTTTGCCTCGGTATTCGGCAAGGCTGGCCACCTTATGCGCCTCGACTGTCGCTCTATGGAGTTTGAGTACTTCCCCTTCGATCCTGAGGCCCACGGCTACAAGCTCGTATTGCTCGACTCAGTTGTTAAGCACGCCCTCGTTGGCTCACCTTATAACGACCGTCGCGCCTCATGCGAGAGGGTAGCAGCAGTTCTTTGCCAGGAGTTCCTGCGCGGTGCTACGATGGAGCAGCTCGACGCCATCAAGGATAAGATCTCGGAGGAGGACTACAAGCGTGCCCGCTATGTCATTGGCGAGGAGCAGCGCGTGCTCGACGTGTGCGAGGCTTTGAAGCGCGACGACTACGAGACCGTCGGCAAGCGTATGTACGAGACCCACTGGGGAATGTCGAAGGACTACGAGGTATCGTGCGAGGAGCTTGACTTCTTGGCTACGATTGCCGAGGAGTGCGGCGTTACGGGCTCACGTATTATGGGTGGCGGCTTTGGCGGCTGCACCATCAACCTCGTTAAGAGCGAGCTCTACGACAACTTCCTCACCGAGGCTAAGGCGCGCTTTGCCCAGAAGTATGGCCACGAGCCTAAGGTCTACTCCGTGGTGATTTCGGACGGTGCCCGCCGTTTGTAGGCCGATAGTCACATACACCTATTTATAGAATAACGTATGACGGAACAACAATTCATCGAACGCTACACCTACGATGCCGCCACCGACCTCTTGGGCGAGGGCGGCTTCGGCAAGGTGTATCGCGCCTACGACAACTACGAGCACGAGTACGTGGCGATAAAGATGCAGGATGTAAATCCTCAGCATCCCGAGCTGCGTCTTAGGAACGAGTTCGACAAGGTGCAGCAGCACGTACACCGCTACATCGCCCGCTATAAGGATTGCTACACGCTGAAGAGCTACCGTGGCGAGACCGACATCGCCATTATGAAATATTACGAGGCTGGCGGCCTCGATAAGCTGATGGTGGCGGGCAAGCTCAGCCGCGATATGTGCTTTACGATGCTCGAGAATATCCTCGAGGGCATCGCCTTTCTACACTCTAATGGCATCATCCACCGCGACCTCAAGCCGCAGAATATCCTTATCGTCGAGCACGCTGGCAAGTACGCGCCGCTGATTACCGATTTCGGTATCTCGAAGCAACTCGCTGAGGGTGAGAGCTCTGCCGTTAGCAATTCGGTGCTTGGTGGCACACGTGCCTACGCCTCGCCCGAGCAGCTCAAGGAGTCGACCATCCGCAAGAATACCGACCTTTGGAGCTTTGGCGTTATCGCCTACCAGATGCTTGCGGGCGAGCTGCCGTTTAACTCGGGCACGTTCTCTCCAACGAGCGAAGAGGGTCGCCAAGAGCAGTTTCGCCAGATGATGTCGGGTGTGCTTCCCGAGAAGTTGCGTAGCATTCCCGAGCCGTGGCAGAGGCTTATTAGAGAGTGCTTGGTTGTCGATGCCACAAAACGCCTTACCCACGCGGAGGATTGCTTGGAGATGGTTAATGGAAGTGCCACATATTCAAGCAATAGCACGATAGTTTGCAATAATGGACCGCTAAACAGCGATCCATTGGCTGAGACGATTGTTGATATCCCTAATATTGTACATCACTCTCCTAAGAAGTTATATAATGTTGGAGATTATTATAATGAGAATGGCAAGGAGGGTATTGTGTTTGAGGTCTGGGATGATGGCCGCCACGGTAAGATTGTTAGCCTTGATGAAATTAAAGCACCGTGGGATTCGCGAGTAACGTGGGGTCTTATAAAAGGTTATAGAAATGGTACACACACCTATGCTGATAGTAATAGCGATGGTAAGGCT
>JAGBCY010000017.1 GCA_017937765.1 Alistipes sp. | reverse complement strand
GGGGGTAGGTGTGTGCCCTCGTCTTGTTAGGGTTGTAAAACCATTATCCTTATCAAGTGAGGGGGTGGGTGTATGCCCTCGTCTTGTTAGGGTTGTAAAACCATTATCCTTATCAAGTGAGGGGGTAGGTGTGTGCCCTCGTCTTGTTAGGGTTGTAAAACCATTATCCTTATCAAGTGCACGGTGTCTCTCCGTCGCCTCGTCTTGGTCGCATTCCACCTATCCTACGGGATATGCAGCCCCCACTCCTCCTCTTTAGATCGCGTCCATATCAAGACCCACGGCTTCGGTATAGGTGTCCCATTTCTGGAGCACGGCCTTGAAATCCTCGGGGAGATCCGACTCGAACTGCACATACTTTCCCGTTGTGGGGTGGTCGAAGCCTAAGGCGCGGGCGTGGAGCGACTGGCGCGGGATGAGCTTAAAGCAGTTCTCGACAAACTGCTTATACTTCATAAACGTCGTGCCCTTGAGTATGCGGTTGCCGCCGTAACGCTCGTCATTGAAGAGCGGGTGACCCTGCCACGACATATGTACACGTATCTGGTGGGTGCGGCCCGTCTCCAAACGGCACTCCACGAGCGTGACGTAGCCATAGCGGCGCAGTACCTTGAAGTGTGTCACGGCGTGCTTACCATCCGAGCCATCGGCAAAGACATACATCTGCAAGCGATCCTTCGGGCTGCGGCCAATGTTTCCCGTGATCGTACCCTCATCCTCGGCGATATTACCCCACACGAGTGCTACATAGCGGCGGTAGATCGTGTGGTCGAAGAACTGCTTGGCAAGCGAGGCGTGGGCGCGCTCGTTCTTCGCCACGACCAATATTCCCGAGGTATCCTTGTCGATGCGGTGCACGAGGCCCGCGCGCGCGTTACCCTCCGAGAACATAGGCAGGTTTTGCAGGTGGTACGACAGGGCGTGCACCAACGTGCCGCTATGGTTGCCGACACCGGGATGAACGACCATACCTGCCTCCTTGTTGATGACGATGATGTCGTCATCCTCGTATAGGATGTTCAGCGGAATATTCTCGGGCACGATCTCCTCCTTACGTCGCGGATAGGGCAGCACGATGGATATCTGGTCCAGCGGCTTCACCTTATAGCTCGACTTCTGGGGCTTGCCGTTGACAAGGATATTATGTCCATCGGCGGCGGCCTGTATGCGGTTACGCGATGTGTGCTCGAGGCGTATGGTGAGGAACTTATCGAGGCGCATCATCGACTGCCCCTTATCCACCGTCACCGCAAAGTGCTCGAACATCTCGTCACCCTCGCCATCACCCTCGCAGTCAACGCCTTCGGGCTCGAGCTCGAGAAGCTCATCGTCTATATATTTCTCTTTATCAATCACTTCCGTTCTGTTGCCTATCTTCGTTTATATCTCTCTGTCTGGGATTTTGGCCTATGTGGAGGCTGCTGTGCCTCCTCCGCCATTACTTTTCGTGGCTGTCTATTCGCCGATGACATCGAGCTCGAGCTCCTCGTACTCGCCATCCTCGCTACCCTCGATCGACTCCTCACCATCCTCTAAGGCCTTGCGGCGTGCCTCCTGCTCCTTGCGTCGTTGTGCCTCGTAGACCTTAGCATCCCTATCGGCAATCACGGCCAACGAGTCGACGAGGTGCTGGTTGCAGGTGAGGTGTAGCGTCACCTCGCTACCGCGGCGTACACCCGAGCCTAAGGGCTTCGACTGCATATATACCCTCGCCGTGCGGCGTGCGATGATATCCTCGACACTCTCGTCGTATACTATGTTGCCGATATTCAGACCGCTATCCCAGAGGCTGCTCTTGGCCTGCTGAAGCGTGAGGCCCACAAGGCGCGGAGCTACGGTGTACTGCTCCTCGCGGCGGTAGCTCACCCTCAGCGTCACACCCGTACCCACAGCCGCCTTAATGCTCGACGTGGGGCGCACGTCGTGGCCCTCGATGGTCTGCGCAAGGACATAGTCGGTCGAGGTGAGGTCGGCCTCGTAGATGATCTCCTCGACGGTGAGACCTGCGCGCTCCAACTGGTTGAGAGCCTGACGCAGCGTCTGCTTGGCGACGTAGGGAACATCCACCATACGGCGGTTGAAGGCGTTGATCGTGACGTAGATCTTACGTCCCGGCTTCACGGTAACATCCCTCACCGACGAGGTGCGTGGCAGCTGGTCGACGACCATACCGCCGGGGAGGTTGACATCGAATATCGAGTCGCGCACGATGATGTTTAGATCCTTGTTGCGAGCCTCGTGGCGTGCCTCCTCGATGGTCATACCCAAGAGGTTAGGCACCTCGATAACATTGCCGTGGCGCGTGCCCCAGTTAAGGCCGAAGTAGAGGCCAGCGAGGAGCACGATGCCGAAGAGGCCGATAAGCACCATATTCGACAGAATGGGCATACGGCGATAGACCCTGCGGAAGAATCCCTGAGGCTTGCCGTCGCCACCCTTTGTCGCGCTCTTTGACTTTGCTGCGCTCTTTACGCTTGCCGCACCCTTTGCGTCACCCTTTTTCGCGGGCTTGGGCTCGGGCTTAGGCTCTGCCTTTGCACCGTGTCGTTTTGTAGTCTCGTCTATCTGTTTGTTATTCATATCTTCGTGTCTCTTATGAGTTTCGCCGCCGAGGTCTATCTTAGGTCTCGTAACGCCTCCCTCCTCTTCTGATCTTTCGGGCTTCTTCTCTTCTTGTCTCTCCTCCACGGGCTCTTCAATCATCACGGGCTCGGCGAGAGGCTCGACGTGCTCGTCGCCTGCGGGCTCGGCCTCGATAACCTCATCCATCTTCTCTACCTCCACTAAAACATCGGGCTCTGGCGTGGGCTCGGCGATATAGTCGTGGCGTGCCACGGCGTTGTAGTGCGAGTCGCGCTCGACGGGACGGAATCCCGCCGCCGTAACCATAGCCTCGAGCTCCTCGACACTCATCGACGGACGCTCCACGCCGCCGGCCATCGAGTAGATCTTCGTGGTGTTGCCAATCGTGCCGTCGATATCGTCGGCACCAAACGATAGAGCCATCTCGGTCGTCGCCTTGCCGTAGGATACCCAGTAGGCCTTAATGTGGGGTATGTTGTCGAGGAAGATGCGGCTGATGGCTATGGTGCGCAGATCCTCCTCGGTGCTGCACTCACCCGCCTTGCCGAGCCTATTACCGTGACTGTGATACTTGAGCGGAATGAAGGCGTCGAAACCCGGGGCCTCGTCCTGAAGGCTACGCAGACGGTCGAGGTGGTCGACGCGCTGCTCGATGGTCTCGATGTGGCCGTAGAGCATCGTGCAGTTCGTGGCGATGCCCATATTGTGGGCCGCACGGTGCACGGCGAGCCACTCCTCCGAGCTACACTTCTCGGGGCATATCTTAGCGCGTAGCTTGGCGTCGAAGATCTCGGCACCACCACCCGGGATACACTCCATACCCGCCTCCTTTAGGCGGCGTAGTCCCTCGACTACGGAGATGCCCTCGCGGCGAATCATATAGAATATCTCGACTGCCGTATAGGCCTTGACCGTGACGGTGGGCAGCTGTGCCTTCACGCGGCGAATCATCGCGCAGTAGGTGTCCAAGTCGTGGTTTGGGTGTACGCCTCCAACGATGTGTACCTCGGTGATGCCCGAGCCCTTGAGCTCGGCGGCGCGTGCCTCGATCTGGTCGAGCGTCATATACCACGCATCGGGGTCGCCCTCACGGCGACGGAACGAACAGAACTCGCAGTTGAACAGACAGATGTTCGTAGGCTCGAGGTGTACGTTGTGGTTGTAGTAGACATTCTCGCCACTGGCCCTGCGCTTGCGTGTTGTGGCAAGCTCGCCGAGGAGCCATAGCGGAGCCTCGCGCCATAGGGTTATGGCGTCGGTCGTGGAGATGCGCTCGTTGCGACGAACGGCATCGGCAATATCATTAATCTTACGCATCGCTATTTTGGTGCTTTACGGTAAACAAAGATTGCTATCACGGCAAAGATTATGTTCGGCAGCCATACGCCGAGCCACGGGGCTAACGAGCCTCCGATGGCAATCTGCTCGAAGACGCGGCCGAGCATAATATATCCGAAGCAGAGGGCTATGCCGAGACCGATGTGCATACCCATACCTCCACGTACCTTACGCGAGGCGAGCGATACGCCGATGATCGTAAGGATGAAGGTCGAGAAGGGGTATGAGAAGCGCGTGTGACGCTCTACCTCGACGATAAAGACGTTGTCCGAACCCTTCCTGCGCTGCTGCGTGAGGAAGTCGTTGAGCTCCTCGATGTTCTGTGTCTTAACCAAACCCTTAGCATCGACAAGCTCGCGAGCATCGAGGTTGATAAGCGTGTCGAGGTTGCGGTACTGCTTATAGCCAAGCGAGCCATCCTCGGTGCGCGAGTAGATCACGTAGCGCGGTGCTGTCCAGCGGCCCGACTCCTCGTCGAACGAGGCACTTGCGGCGTTCAGCGTCTCGACCATCTCCGAGCCCTCGTAACGCTCAAGGGCGAAGAAGGGCACGCGCTCGGCACTCGGCGAGTAGCCGCGGATGTAGGCAAACGTGCCGGGCTCGATCTGGCGGTAGACGTGTTGGTCGTAGACGATGAGCTGATTCTTTTTGAGATACTTGCTCTGGAACGCAACGCTATCCTTCTGTCCCTCGGGTATCACCCAGAGGCTCAGCGCGAGGCTCAGCGTGGCGATGATCGTGGCACCGATGGTATAGGGCCACATCAGACGGCGGAAGCTAACGCCTCCCGAGAGTATCGCCACAATCTCGGTCTGCATAGCCATCTTCGAGGTGAAGAAGATTACCGAGATGAAGGTGAACAGCGCACTAAACTGGTTGATGAAGTGGGGGATGAAGTTTAGGTAGTAGTCGAAGATAATCTCCTTCCACGGGGCCTTGAGCTCCGTGAAGTCGTCGACCTTCTCCACATAGTCGAACACCACAAGGATGATGACCATCATCACGAGGCCGAAGATGTAGGTACGCAGGAACTTCCCCAAGATGTATCTATCTAAGGTTCGGTAGCCGGGTATCGAGGGTATTATTCTGAATTTCATCGTTTATCTATCTCATTATGCTTTATCGGGTTAGCCTCACGCGGTCTATAACCTTCGCGCGAGCTTTACGACCATCTCCTCCTTCCACGGCTTGAAGTCGCCTGCGATGATATGTCGGCGTGCCTCGCCCACAAGCCATAGGTAGAAGGCCGTGTTGTGCAACGAGGCGATCTGTGCCGCGAGCATCTCCTTGCATACGACGAGGTGGTGCAGGTAGGCACGCGTGTACTGGTGGTCGACGAAGGTGACGCCATTGGGGTCGATTGGTGAGAAGTCGGTCTCCCACTTCTTGTTACGGATGTTGATGACACCCTCCGAGGTGAAGAGCTGACCGTTACGGCCGTTACGCGTGGGCATCACACAATCGAACATATCGACACCGCGGTCGATGGCCTCGAGGATGTTGATAGGTGTGCCGACGCCCATAAGGTAGCGCGGCCTATCGGTTGGCAGCACCGCGTTGCACACCTCAATCATAGAGTACATCACGTCGGTAGGTTCGCCCACGGCAAGTCCTCCGATAGCATAGCCATCGGCGTTGTATTGCAGCACGTTGCGCGCAGCACGCTCGCGCAGGTCGGCATAGCCTGCGCCCTGCACGATGGGAAACAACGACTGGTAGTGGCCCCACTTTGGCGCAGTCTGATGGTAGCGGTTGAAGCAGCGGTCGAGCCAGCGTTCGGTGAGGGCAAGCGACTTCTTGGCATAGTCGTAGGGGGCATCGCCCGGGGGACACTCATCGAAGGCCATCATAATGTCGGCACCGATGGTGCGCTCCGTGTCGATGACGCTCTCGGGGGTGAAGAGGTGGCGTGAGCCGTCGATGTGCGACTGGAAGTGGCAACCCTCCTCCTTGAGCTTACGGCAGGCGGCCAGCGAAAATACCTGGAAGCCACCGCTGTCGGTGAGCATAGGCTTGGTCCACGATGAGAAGCGGTGTACGCCTCCCGCCTGCTCCAATATCTCCATACCGGGACGGAGGTACAGATGGTAGGTGTTGGCTAAGATAATCTGGGCCTTAGCCTCCTGCTCCACGTCGCGGTGGAATATTCCCTTCATTGCCGCGGCAGTGCCTACGGGCATAAATATCGGGGTCTCGATCACGCCGTGGTCGGTGGTGATAAGTCCCGCGCGCGCCTTGCTGTCGGACGCTGTATGTTGTAATTTGAACTCCATTTATGTATATATAACGTGCAAAGATAGGTAAAAATTACGAAAAGCAAAAGCCTCCGTGCTATTAATTGCCATAGTACACCTTGTGTGCGGCATCAAAGCTCGTGGCCGCGGGGGCGAGAATGGTGACGAGCTATGGCGGAATGGGTGCGAAAAAGGGGAATAATAAGTGTGAAAATAGGGTGGTGCGGTGTCTCGATTTGGTGGTGGTAAGGCGTTGTTGCGGAAGAAGTTTTATAAATAAAAAGAATAAAAATTTTGCAGTTTGA
Source organism: Alistipes sp. (assembly GCA_017937765.1). Lineage (GTDB taxonomy): Bacteria > Bacteroidota > Bacteroidia > Bacteroidales > Rikenellaceae > Alistipes. The sequence goes on along the minus strand of JAGBCY010000017.1, from coordinate 33,356 downwards.
AAAAAACTCAGTAGCTTTGCAGTTGACTTCGAGTAAAGGTCAAAATTGGAACAATATTTTAAACTATTAATAACTTTAAGTCTATGAGAATCAAAACTCTATTCTATGCACTTTTGACTCTTCCTTTGTTCTTTGCTGCGTGCGAGGATACGAAGGTAGACGAGGTGAAGAACCCCACTATTAATCTTGTGGCGGGCACAACGACCGAAGACTCTCTCTCGTTCACGGTGACTACCACCGATGCCGAAAAGGTCGCTTGGCTCGTGGTTGAGGCGTCGACAACAACGCCCACCGCAACCGAGGTATTCTCGGTGGGTACCGAGATCGCTGCTAACACCACGGTGGAGGTTACAGCTACGGATCTTGAGGCCGATACCGACTATATGGTTGTTGCTGCTGCGATGAACTCTAAGACGGTCGTTAAGGCTGAGGTCAAGATGTTTACGATGGCGGGAACGGCTGAGGATAAGGAGCTCGTGTTTACGCTCACTTCGGACGAGGTGATGGAGTTTGCGGCTGAGGGTGGTAATGGCGAGATTACCTACACCATCGAGTGGATCGAGCCCTCGCGCACGTCGCCCGTAGAGACCGAGGCAAAGTGCTCGGCTGACTGGGTGAAGATTGATGGCTGCACCGAGACAAAAACCTCGTTTAGAGTGTTGGCCAACGAGACAGAGGAGGCTCGCGAGGCAACCATCACGGTAACACATCTGTCTGAGTCGTTGGAGGTTACAGTTAAGCAGGTTGCCAAGGGTGGTGAGCCTGTTGGTAAGGAGTACGATGTGGAGTTTGTCGCAACACAGATTATGACGGACTATATGAATGAGGAGGGTGTTGACTTCTATGTTGTTGAACTCGGTGACAAAGGCTGGGGCGATAGCGGCTGGGGTGTTGACGGCGGTACATATTACGCTTTCGCAATCATACCCTCGTCTAAGGGTAATGGAGTGCTTCCCAATGGCATTTATAGCCTCGGATCAAATGCTACTCCCAATACCATCTTAGATGAGCTCTCGTTCCTCTATAAGATGGTTAACGGAGTTCCTGAGGGAGGTTTTAAGATGTACAAGGATGCTAACCTCATCATCAGTGATGGTATGGTTGAAGCCACCATCGAGTTTGAGGATGGTTCAAAGCACCGTGTATTATTTGAAGGTGACCTCTCGGTAGATGATGGTGGCAGCCAGACTCCAGGCGCGTTCGAGGCAACGCACACGGCCGACAAGTGGCTCTGGGGTAATGCGTCAAACTACGGTAATAAGTATATGGTTGTTGGCGAGGGCTTCTCTATCGACGTACACTTCCCCGCAGAGTTCGCTGCAAAGGAGTCGCTCGAGGAGGGTGAGTATAACTGGGTGTCGACAACGATGTTCGGCTATACCGACGACACTAAGTACTTCACAACCCGCTCGTTCAGCCTCGATGGCGTGCTTACACCTGTTGACGCGGGTAAGGCTGTTGTCTCGGCCGAGGGCGAGGAGTATGATATCCAGCTCACGCTCAATGGTCGCGATGGTGTTGTCTATATGATCGAGTATAAGGGTAAGCTCAACGACAACGGTGGTGCTGCTACCCCTAATGTTATTACATTTACCTCAATGTCGGAGGGTACGGCTCTCTCATACTACTATCAGTTTATCCTCACGGACGAGAGCGGTGACAACTATCTCAAGCTCGTATTGGATAGCTCGGACTCTAACGCCACGGCGATCAATGCTCGCACTTATAGCTGGGTAAGCTCTCCATCGTATATCAACAGCGGTAACTTCTCATTTGTGAATAAGTCGCTCCGCGTTGATGGCATCCAGTATGCGAACAATCAAGTGATGACCGGTACTTGCGAGGTTGCGGTTGAGGGTAACACCTACACTATCAATATCAAGGCTATGGTTAACGACGCTGAGATGACGTTCAAGTATGTTGGTACTATCGGCGAGCAGGGCACAGAGCCTACGCCCGATCCAGATCCAACTCCAGATCCCGACCCAACACCCGATCCCGATCCTACGCCTGATCCCGATCCCGAGCAGCCCTCGAAGTTCGATCCCTGGACATTCACCGCATCGCTTAACACAGGCACTGAGACCTTGACTATGACCGACGCGGCAGGTAACACGGTTACGGCGCAGCTCGGTGGTAAGTATGGCTTGTCGGCTGGTACTTACTATATTAACGACACCGATGGCGTGTTCTATGCTACGGATATCACGGTGAATGGTGAGGCTGCAACAATGGCAGAGGGCACCATAACGATTGATTACTCGTATTACGTTACCGTCTCGATGACAATCGACGGCGTTAAGTATTCGGGTACTTCGTCAAACGTAGTTGCTTAGGAATTACGATTAGTGTCTGAAAGTGCTAAATAGTTTGGGCCGCCTCTATTCGGAGGTGGCCCTCATCTTTGCATAGTGAGCGGAATTAATGAATATATATGCAGAAAAATAGTGATAATTTTGAGAATGGCGAGCGGCGATTTGCAAGATATATTTTTTTTACTACCTTTGCACCACTCTAATTATTAGGGTGTTTCTCCGTTATAGGCTATAAACTTGATGGGGGTAACTCGATAGCGAGGAATTAAGGACAAAACATTCAAATATTATGAAAAACATTTTTAGACTACTTGTTGCAGCTGTTGCCCTCGTGGCATTCGTGGGCTGCGAGAATGGCACAGAGGAGGGCGGTGAGAATAAGGAGAACCGCCTTGCTACGCCCGTTGTAAACTGCAATGTGCAGCAGAACACAATCATTGTAACGTGGGAGAGCGTCGATTTCGCTATCTGCTACGAAGTGTCGCTCAACGGTGGCGAGGCCGAGCGTACCGAGGATACGGTATATCGCTTTGCCGAGCTCGACTACTCTACCGATTACATCGTGTCGGTTAAGGCTATCTCGGCCGACGAGACTCAGTATCTTAGCTCTGAGGCTGCAGTTCAGACCGTTACAACTCCTGCACTCGAGGCTCCCCAGTATCGTGAGTGGTACTCGGTTGCTCCCGTGAGCGCGCTGTCGAACAATGGCCGTTGGGCTGTCGGTGGCTTCGACAAGAACACAATCATCATCGACCTTCAGAACGACCGTCTCACCGAGATTCAGAATATGGAGTTCTACGACGTAGCGGATAACGGTCTTGCCGTAGGTTCGCGCTTCCGTGGTGCTGATGATGGCGGTACGGCTATCTATTATAAGGATGGCGAGTACTTCGACGTGGAGCTCGGCGACCTGCCCGGTAACCTCTATTGTAGCGCACTTACAGGCGTAACGCCCGATGGCGAGTTTGCAGTGGGTTGGTACTACGACTTCGTGGATAACACCTACTACACCGAGCGTTTCGGTATAGTTGTGCCCTTCGCTTACGATATCGTTAACGATCGCGTGACAGTCCTCCAGTCGGATGACCTCTACCAGCAGTATCGTGCTGCTACACAGACTACTGCCGTAGCTCCCGACCACCGTATCATCGGCCTCGAGCAGTCGGGCCTCGGTATGTTCGGTATTATGTGGGCTGACGAGTATGCCGAGTGGGAGTATATCCACTTGGAGGTTGACGAGAATCGCGCTCCTACCGAGGCATTCGGTGGCGTGGGTACTACGCTTCTCTCACCCTCGGGTCGCTACGTATTCGGCAAGGGTACAAACTTCGCTGATGGTCTCGAGCCTGCTGCTGCCTTCGACCTCCAGACCCAGGAGATGATGTGGTTCCCCTCGTTCAGCGTGGGCTCGGTTACTGCTATGACCGACGACGGCATCGCCTTCCTTAACGACGTTCCCTACGGTTACGGTACTACGGCATTCGTCATCGAGACGGCTGTTGACCGCGAGACATCGTACACCCTCGTTGAGTGGCTCAAGGAGAAGCACGGTATGGACCTCACCAACTATATCCAGGAGGGTATCATTATGGTAGGCGTATCGGCGGATGGTCGCACGTTGGTGGGTATGACCAGCACTATGAGCGGCTACCTCAGCTTCGCTATCGCACTCGACGGTGTTGCGATGGAGTAAGCCGCAGACCTTACGTAATAATATTGCAGTGGGCCTCCCGGTATTTGTCGGGTGGCCCGCGCTGTTTGATATGGCACCTCCTTGTCGCTCGTAAAATTTCGCAAAAGAGAGTAAATATCTGAAAAAATATGTACCTTTGCTCTATGATTGAAATTTCGTTGGTCATAGCTACCTATAACCGTGCCGCGGAGCTGATGCTTGCCTTGGAGTCGGTGGCGGCGCAGAGCCTCGAGGCGCGGAGGTGGGAGTGTGTCGTGGTGGATAACAACTCGAAGGATGCTACGCGTGAGCGTGTCGAGGCTTTCGTGCGCGATCACGCGGAGCAGAACTTCCGCTATGTGTTCGAGCCTGAGCAGGGGTTGTCGGCTGCGCGTAATGCCGGTATCCGAGCATCGTGTGGCGCGATTGTCGCCTTTATCGACGACGACGAACGTATCGTGGAGGATTTCTTGGCAGCATACGTCGAGCTCTTCGAGAGTCGCAAGGAGGCTATGGCGGCAGGTGGCCGCATCATCGCCGAGTACCCCGCGGGGCGACCGCGCTGGATGTCGCGCTACGCGGAGCAGCCCATCGCCAATCCTATGGACTTCGGCCCGAGGGTGAGACTCTTTCCGAAGGGTAGAATCCCCGGGGGTGGAAATATGGCCATTCGTCGCGAGGTCCTCGACCGTGTGGGCCTGTTCGATACGTCGCTCGGCCGCACGGGGAGGAGGCTTATCGGTGGCGAGGAGAGCGATCTGTTCGAGCGTATGGCCAGCGTGGGTATTGTCCTCTATTACGTGCCGCGTGCCGTGATGTATCACATAATCCCTGAGGCTAAACTTACTAAGGAGTACTTCACGCGCCTGAGTTTCAATACGGGCGTGAGCCAGCGACGTCGTGCCGAGCTGCGCGGTAGGCTTGTGGGGCTGTACGTGGGCGAGGTTGTTAAGTGGTGTGCCACGCTTGTACTATGCCTTGTGCACCGTCCCGAGCAGTCGCGCTATCTGTTGTTGATGCGCCGTGAGATATCGCGCGGAATATATGCCGCGGAGAGCGGTAGCTAACGAGCGTAGGATGAAAATATGGAGCTAATAAAATGGTGTAAGCATATGAAGATTAATAGTTTATTTGTGATGATGGCGGCGGCTTTCGTGGCTGTCGCGTGTGAGAGAGGGGATAAGGATGTTGTGCCAAATAATAAGCCCGATACCCCCGAGCAACCCGAAGAGCCCGACACTCCTGATGAGCCTACGGATGGTGTTGTGCTCGAGGCGGCCTATTTCGGCGGAGAGTATTATGGCGACTATTATAGTCCGGGCGTAGGTAACTACTTCATCCACTTCTCGGATAAGGGCTTCAGTGATGCGGGCTACGCACTGCCAGAGGCTGTCTACTATACGCTCGACCTGTATGGCGACTACTATGGTGGCGAGGAGGTCGACAGGTTGCCGCTGCCCGAGGGCACCTATCGCCTCGATATGGAGAATAGCTTTACGAATGGAACCTTCTCGGTGGCCTACTCGAAGTTTACGCGCTCGGATGCTGACGGCCAGTTTGTTGAGGAGCATCAGTTTGAGGCTGGTGAGCTTGTGGTTACAGCAACGCAGGCGGTGCTCAAGGTGACCATCGCAGGCGTTGAGCATACGGTGACGTTCGACGGCAAGGCCGATGTTGCGGATAAGCGATCGGCTACGGGCGAGGATGTCGGTGGCGGAGATGATGACGGTGGCGATGTCGAGATTCCGGAGGGCGAGCTCTCGACACTTACGGAGGACTACGAAGTGGACCTCAGCGACCATATGCTAATCTATTGTGCCTATGGTGATTACTACGCTACGGGCATCAATAACTATACCTTTGCCATCTGGCCTAACGAGTATGTCGGCGACTTCATTCAGTTCGACGTTATGACCTCGGCCACGGACGACGCGCTCTTTAGCGGGGTCTTTGAATGTGGCGATGAGATGTCGGAGTATAGTTTCCTTCGCGGATATATCGCCGTGGAGGGCGACTCGGGCTATATGAATGGCTCGTGGTATTATAAGGATGACGGCGTGACGATGGCACCCTTCGTAGGCGGCGAGCTCGAGGTTGAGTGTCGAGCCGATGGCACGGCAAGCGTGGAGTTTGCGGTGCTCGACGATAAGGGTAATACTATCTCGGGCAGCTGGAGCGGTCCGATGACAGAGATTTAGCAGCGGACGGCGCGATTCGGTATTCGGGACTGCGGTTGTGGTCCCGAATATTTATTTTAGGCTACCTAATTTTTTTGATTTAAAAGGGGGTGATATATTTTGTATTTCAGAAAAAAATATCTAATTTTGTATATTAATGGAATGATTATGCAACTACGCAATTCATTTAATATATTCACAAATAATTGTTAACATTATGAAACTTAGAAACTTATTCTATCTGTTGCTCGCATTGCCGTTGGCATTTGCAGCTTGTACCGAGGATGAGACCGATCCTACGCCTGTTGTGAAGGATCCAGTCTTGACGCTTACGTCGGATGCTATCCTTGACTTCTCGGCCGAGGGTGGCGCAGGTGAGATCAGCTATACCCTTGAGAACGCCAAGGAGGGTGTGACGCTCACGGCAGAGTGTGCAGCTGAGTGGGTTATGGATCTCACGGCTGGCGATAAGGTGACCTTCACGGTTGCGGCTAACGACGCTGAGGAGGCTCGCGATGCGAAGATTACGGTTAAGTACGACACCGAGTCGTTCGAGGTTGCCGTTATGCAGGCTGCTAAGCAGGCTGAGCCTGAGCCCGAGCCCGTAGCTTTCGAGGCTAAGGAGCTCTATGGCGAGTATTATGGCGACGAGGATGGCGATGGCGTTGATAACTACTTCTTTGCCCTCACCGATACGGGCTTCGATCCGGAGAACATCTTCCTGCCTAACGCCACCTACTACACCGTGGATCTCTACGTTGCGGGCTACACGGGCGAGTATAGCGAGACTATGGCAATCCCCGTTGGTGAGTACGAGCTCAGCGAGAATACCGAGGCTGGTGCATTCTCGAAGAGCTTGTCGTACTACTTGGTAACAAACGAGGATGTCGAGCCCGCAGCTGCTGCGTATGAGGCTGGTAAGCTCACGGTTACCGAGACTGGTATGACCCTCACGGTTACCATTCAGGGTGTTGAGCACACGGTGACTTACGCTGGTGAGTGCGTTGTTGATAACGCTACCGAGGCCCCCGTCGTTGGTAACGAGATCAAGGTTCAGTATGCCTATGCAACATACTACGGCGATCAGTACACACCCGGCACGGCCGATAATTTCTACTTCTTCCTCTCGGACGATGGTCTCGATGCTGATGGTTGGGAGGTAGCCAATGGTAAGTACTATCGTTTCGACCTCTATACCGAGCTCGTAGATAAGGCAAATGGCGTGGCAATTCCTTATGGCACCTACACTTGGGATGCTACCGATAGCTATGCTCCCGGTACAATCAGCGCATACTACTCGGAGTACTACGTCTTGGATGAGTATGGCTGGGACTTTGTCGAGGTTCGCAAGCCTACGAACGCTACGATCACGGTTGACGCCAACGGCGTTGTTGCCGAGGTATGGTTTGGCGAGGAGCTCACGAAGGTTGTGTTTGAGGGCGTTGTTGCCGTTACCGACGCAAGCTCGGGTGACGACGGTGGCGATGACGAGGATGAGATCTACTCTACGATTGACGGCGACTTAAGCCTCAATATCGAGGGTGCAACATTCGTCGTGGAGGATTATGGCGACTACTACTATAACGGCACAAATAACTATGTGGTTTACGTTTACGAGGATGCTGAGAACTACACCGGTGCATATTTGATGTTCGACCTCTTGGCAGCAGGTACTAACATCGCTGGCGAGTATGCTTGCTCGAACGACGAGTCGGCTTACACATTCTTCAAGGGCTACTTCGACTCATATTGGGAGGAGTACTACGGCTCGTGGTATTGGGACTTCAATACGGGCAATTGCGCACCATTTGTTGATGGTACAATCACGATTGATGTTGATGCTAATGGCAAGCACACGCTTACTCTCAACTGTGTAGACGATGCCGGTAACGCAATCACGGGTACTATCCGCGAGGCTGGCAACGAGGGTGGTAACGAAGGTGGCGACGGTGGCGAGACCAACGCTAACCACTATGAGATTGCCGAGTTCGTATGGTCGTGGATCGACAGCGATTCGGGCTGTGGCGATATCATCTTCAAGACAGCACTCGACGAGAATGATGACTACAAAGCATTCAAGCTCAGCTTCAACGGCATCCCTTCAAGCAACGTTCTCCCCGATGGCGAGTATAGCAGCGAAGATGGCTCGATGAATGCCAGCTGGTGCTACCACCTCTTGTGGGACAACGCCAATGGTTGTGCAATGGCAAGCGTGTCGGCTACCGTTGCAACCGATGCCTCGGGCGTGACTACCATCAATGCCTCTTGGATTCCCAACAACGGCTCGAACGAGACACACTCGCTCACTTGGGTAGGCGAGATGCCTATCTACGGTGCTGACTGGTAGCAGATAGCCTCTTTCGAGGTAACGAGACTGGGAGCTGCCCCGCGCGGGTGGCTCCTTTTTTTGTGTTCGTAGCTGTGGCTAAGATGAATATATGACCTCAGTGATAAGGTGTGTTGCTGATTTTTTTGTCAAAAAATAGTCTAAAATATTTTGATAATAGGAATATATTTCTTAGCTTTGTGATAGGAAATGTTTTGTGGTGCTGTCGAAATTTATCAACTAATATACTAATTTAAATCACTAAAGCTATGAGACTGAGAAATTTATTCTATCTATTGCTTGCATTGCCACTGGTATTTGCAGCTTGTGAAACTAACGAATCGGAGACGGATAAGCCTGTTGAGAAGGTTGCTGTGCTGTCGCTCACGTCGGACATCATTATGGAGTTCGAGGCTGAGGGCGGTCAGGGTGAGATTACCTACACCGTCGAGTGGGTCGAGGTGTCGCGTACATCGCCCGTGCCTGAGCCCGAGGTTGAGGTTACGTGCGAGGCTGATTGGGTAACGATTACGGCTACCGACCTCGAGAAGTGCAACTTCACGGTTGCTGCAAACGAGGGCGAGGCTCGCAATACGAAGATCGTTGTTAAGTACGCTACCGAGGTTGCCGAGGTTGCTGTTAAGCAGGCAGCTAAGGAGGAGAAGCCCGAGCCCCAGCCCACAACCTTCGAGTATGAGTTGGTGTCGGCCGAGCGTATGAGTGCCGAGGATGTTGGCTTCACGCTCTATCCCTACGACTTCCCCATCGCATTCTCGGGTGTTGAGGGTGAGAATGGTGCCGACTTCGTGGTTTGGCTTGTTGGCCAGGAGGGCGATATGACTCTTCAGGCTGGCGAGTATAGCCTTGAGGCCGAGAACGTAATCATCGACTTCTGCGCAGTATTTACGGCCGATGAGATTATGGCTGAGGATATTGTTGTTAAGGTGGCAGTCGAGGGCGATGTCTACGATTTCGATATCACGCTCTACGATGCTGAGGGTAACATCCACCACGCAACATATAGCGGCGAGGTTGAGAATATGACCGTTGGTGGTGACGAGCCCGTAGCGTTCGAGCCCGTGAAGGTTACTGCCGAGCTCTTCTCTACTGGTAACTTTATGCTCCAGCTCTAGATGGACGATATGTACTACCACGAGCTCGATATGTACGACAATATCAACCCCAACAATAACTACCTCTCGGAGGGCGTATATAGCTATGCCGACGGCTCTATCGGCACTTGGTCGATATTCAGCTTGGGCAACGACACCTCTTGCCCGCTTGCCGATGCTGAGGTTACTATCGCTCACAACGACGATAATAGCGTGAACATCGCAGGTTATATCATCTCGAGCGAGGGTCACCACATCCTCATCGACTGGACTGGCGTTGTTGATGGCTTCAAGTTCGGCGGCGACGAGCCCGATCCCGATCCAGATCCTACGCCCGGTGACGCTGTTGAGTTTACTGCCACATACTTCAGCGGTACTCACTACAACGTAGGTAACCACAACTACTACATCTGTCTCTCTAACGTTGAGGTAGTGGCTGGTACGGTTATTGATGGCGGTATCTACTACTATTTCGATATCTACTCGAATGAGGCTAATAGTGAGCTTACGGTGCCTAATGGTGTCTACACGTTCGATCCTAATAACACGTTCGCTTCGGGCACATTCTCTGAGGAGTATGGCTACGGCTTTATGATTGAGGGAAGTACCCCGGTATGGTATATGTATGCCGAGGGTAGCAAAGTGACGGTATCGGATAACAAGATCGTTGCTGAGCTCATCTTGACTGATGGCACTAAGCACGTTGTAACCTACGAGGGTGACACATCGCTCTCGGAGGCTGGTGGCGAGGGCCTTACCGAGGATATGGAGATCAACTCTACGGATTGGACTATTTTGGCTGAGTACTATGGCGACTTCTACTCAACTGCCACTGACAACTGGTATGTTCAGCTCTTCGAGGATTACGAGAATGCCAATGGTGGATACTTCATCCTTGACTTCTTGGCTGACTACGCAACATCTATCGACTACCGCGGTACGTTCACCGCCTCGGATAGCTTCGGTATCAATACCTTTATGCCGGGTTACATCGAGGAAGGCTACTTGGCAGGTACTTGGTATGCAGAGATTAAGGATGGCGTGATCTCAGGTACGATGGTTCCGTTGGTTGAGGGTACTATCACCGTTACCTTCAACGGCGACGGCACGCAGACCTTCGAGTTTGATTGCCGCGACGATCAGGGTTATAAGATCACTGGTACGGTAACTGGTAACCCCGGCTCGAGTGGTTATGCTGCAGAGATTGGTGGCAAGCGTAGCTTGGTTGTCAACACTCCCGAGAAGATGGTCATCAATTTCTAAGACGACCTGCACAAGGCCGAGGGTCATCCCCGAGGTCTACATCTAAGTACGGCGGCTGCCAAGCAGCCCGTGTATAACCTCCCTTCAGCCCGATGCATAAGCGTCGGGCTGAAGTTTATGTGCCGTTGGAGTGAAGCCTGCGTGTGAGGTAAAAAAATCTTTTATATCTTTGTACTTTAAGAAAAAATATATATTTTTGTGGTTGACATTCTGTTTTATTACCCCAGAGCAGAGTGTCGTGTAGAGCGTTTTGTAGCTGCGCGGAGTGGTGTTGTACGACTTGCGAGAGACGATAAGAGAGATAATTAATTACCAAAATATTTAAAACCTTAATATCTAATTCTATGAAACTTAGAAACTTATTCTATTTATTGCTCGCATTACCTTTGGTATTTGCAGCTTGTTCTGAGGACACGACAGATCCTACACCTCAGCCACAGCCTGATAAGGAGTATGCAGCAGAGCTGACACTCACATCGGAGGCTACTATGGAGTTCGCAGCCGAGGGTGGCGAGGGTGTCATTACCTATACCGCTAAGATGGTTGAGGTTACGCGCGAGGGCGATGTTGTTCCCCAGCCCGAGGTAGAGGCTACTTGCGAGGCAGCGTGGGTTGAGAACCTCACTGTTTCGGAGAATATTACCTTCACGGTTGCTGTCAACGAGGGTGAGGCTCGCGAGACTAAGATCGTTGTGACTTATTCGGACAAGAGCTTCGAGGTTGCTGTTAAGCAGGCTGCAAAGCAGGGTGACGATCCCGTTGTTGAGGAGCCTGTCTTGACCCTTACATCGGATGCAACGATGGAGTTTGCTGCCGAGGGTGGTGCTGGTGAGATTACCTACACCTTGGAGAATGCCCAGGAGGGTGTTGAGCTTACGGCTGAGTGCGTAGCAGGGTGGGTTACGGATCTCGTTGCTGGAGAGAAGGTGACATTCGCTGTTGCTGCTAACGAGGGTGATGCTCGCGATGCAAAGATCGTTGTTGCTTATGGTGCTCAGAAGTTCGAGGTTGTTGTTAAGCAGGAGGCTAAGGCCGTTGTTCCTCAGCAGCCTACGGAGTTCGTTCCCGTGAAGGTTAAGGCTATGCGCTATTCTACCGGTAACTTCCTCCTCAACCTCTTTGTTAACGACTCTAAGTCGCACGTATTCGATATCTACGACGAGGTTAATCCTAACGATCTCTACCTCAGCGATGGCACCTACACTTCGGAGGATGGCACTATCGGTCTTGCTGATTCGGAGTTCTACAACGGCTCGAAGTCGGTAGGTATGGAGTCTGCCGAGCTCACGCTCACGCTCAACGAGGCTGATTGGACTATGACCATCGAGGGTGAGTTCGTGTCAACAGAGGGTCAGGCACACACTATCAACTGGACAGGTGTTGTTGAGGGCTTCTCATACCCTGGCCAGCCTGCAGATTTCCCCTTCTCAACAGAGGAGATTGTGCGTGCTTCGACAGAGGATGGCCTAACATGGAACCTTATCTTCTTCGAGAACAATGCTGTTATGGGTAATCCTATGACACGTATCACAGTTCAGCTTGCTGAGGCTAATAAGTTGCACATTACCGACGGTACGTACACGTTGGCTAATGGCGGTATCGTAGCCGGCGGTAACGCCTCTAATGGTAGCTTCTATCGTTATACACGTGAGGGTGATGGCGGTGTTATGACAGAGTGCGAGTTGACGGTAGCTATTGATAAGGATGCTGCTACGGCTAAGCTTTCGGGTTACTTCGTGGCTGCTGGCAATAGATTGAACTTCGAGTATAATGGTGCTGTTGATGGCTTCCGTTATGTTGAGGCTGGCGAAGAGGGTATCGTAGATTGGAAGTGTGCCTATATTTACAGCCAGTGGAAGGAGAAGTCACAGGCAGGCGAGTGCTCAACTCTTTGGTTGAAGTCTAATGCTGGTGATAAGTTCGAGCTCTATGTTAAGAACTTCGTAAATCCCGTAAATAAGGGTCTTGGTACTGGTACCTATGAGGTAGATGTTTGGAACTCGACTAAGGACCTCTTTATATCTCAGGATTCAAAGGCTAATGGTGCTTATCTTAAGAGTGGTAATATGGTCATCGAGATGGTAGGTGAGGATTATAAGATTACCTTCAATTTCGTTGACGAGAGTGGTACTACTTATAAGGGTGTCTACGAGGGCGACGTTCTCTACACCAACTACACTCATATTGACTAATACTCTTTAGCGTGTAAACTAACGGCTCCTTCGGGGGCCGTTTTTTTTGTGTCTACCTTTGTGTTTTCGAGGGTAGGTGGGCGCGTGGGTGGTGTCGGAAAAAACTCGATCGGTATGCTACGATTTGCAAAAAAATGTATATATTTGTATCGTCGGAGTGTTTTTGCCGCCGAAGAGATTTTAGCTATTGGGTGATAGTTCATTCGATATTTGCAAAAGATATTAATACACAAATAGTTAAAAAAACTATGACAATGAAAAGACTATTCTATTTGTTCTGTGCCTTACCGCTCCTCGTTGTGGCTTGCGAGCCGAATGAGGAAGAGCCGAAGGTGGAGACTCCCGTGCTCGCGCTTACGTCGGAGGCTACGATGGAGTTTGCCCCCGAGGGTGGCGAGGGTGAGATTACCTACACCCTTCAGAATGCCGAGGAGGGCGTGGAACTTACGGCAACAACCGCTGCGGAGTGGATCACGGACGTTGCGGTTGCCGAGAGTGTGACCTTCACGGTTGTGGCAAACGAGGGCGATGCGCGCGAGGCTGAGATCGTTGTGACCTATGGCGAGCAGTCGTTCGACGTGGTTGTAAAGCAGGCAGCTGCCGCAGTCGAGCCCGTGGTTGAGGGCTGGGCTATTCTTGGCTCGATGACAAACAACTGGGATATGGCTGCGGCCGTGGCTATGGAGCAGATAGAGGGCTACTACGTGGCTCGCGGCTTCGAGCTTCAGGCGTCGGATACGTTTATCTTCGTATGCAATGGCGACACGACGAATGTGCGCTCGGGTAATGGCCAGCCTGCGGAGCGAGATCACGGCTATCAGGCATACGCTGGTGGTAGCGATATACGTGTCAAGGAGTCGGGTCGTTATGATATCTATCTGACCGATGCGCTCGATGCCTACTACATTATGAGCGAGGGCGCGGACCCCGCAACGGCAGTGGCTCCTGAGGGTCCCGTAGAAAATACGTGGGGCGTGATCGGTAACTTCGAGGGTAACAGCTTCGAGACGGATGTTGATATGGTTAAGGATCATAACTTCTATGTTGCTCGGGATGTGGTGTTTGCTGCCGATGGTGACCTCGGATTTAAGGTTCGTAAGGGCCACAGCAACCGCGACGAGCATAACTACGGCGCACGCACGAAGAAGGTGCGCGAGGTGGGCGAGGCGATTCAGCTCTATGCCGCAACGGATAAGGGCACGAACGATGTCCTTGTGAACGTCGAGCGTGGCGTGAAGTACGACATCTACTTTATGCCATCGAGCGGTCAGGCGTGGGTTATGGCCGATGGCACGAAGCCCGAGGTGGAGATCAAGTGGCACAGGGTCGAGGGCGTGATGTTCGCGGCCAACAACTTCGGCGTCTTTATGTACTCTGATACGCATACCCTCTGCTTCGACTTCAACTCGGGCGTTGTGTCTGAGGATGGCACTATCCCTGAGGGTACCTATTACGTTAACGACGTGAATAACACGGGCAACAACTTCAACGAGTTGGGCGACTTTACCGTGCTCACGATCTACGGCGTTGACACCTTCCCCGTGGATGGCACTCTGGAGATTCGCCATATATCGGGCGGCTACGAGATCATCGTGAATATGGTCACGGCACATCAGGATGTGCTTGAGACTCGTTACGAAGGTCCCATCGAGGGTAATCAGTATATGGGTCGTCCCATCACTAACCCTATGTAATACGTTAGATAAACCTAAAACTACTTATAGCAGAGATGAAAAGAATTTTTATTTTATTTGCACTCTTGGGCCTGTCGTTTGCGGCGTGTGAGCCCGCAGACGAGCCTGGTGATGCGGCGAAGGATTATGTCTTGACGCTTGCATCGCCATCGGTGATGAACTTCGCACCCGAGGGTGGTAAGGGAGAGATTGGCTATAACCTTACCGAAACAACGCGCAAGGCAAAGCCGGAGTATATGAATATCGAGGTTAAGTGCGATGCAGAGTGGATCGAGAATGTCAAGGTCGAGGACTCTATCTCGTTCGACGTGTTGCCTAACGATGGCAGTGAGCGCGAGACCATCCTCAAGATTACCTACAAGATGCAGTCGCTCTCGGTTATGGTGCGCCAGCAGGGTAGCGGTCAGGTTGCCGACGTTGAGTTCAAGGCCACGAACCTCAATGGGACCTACTTCGGCAAGCTCCAGACCTATGGCTACAATTACTTCATTGTGCTCTCGGATACGGGTATTCCCTCGATGAACGACTATGTTCACGGTGGCACGCAGTATCGCTTCGACCTCTATGCCGGCCAGACGTCGGCTTTCGAGCCCGTGGACTATGTCCCTGAGGGTGTCTACGAGTTTGATGGCTCGGGCTTCGGTAATCCCGGCACAATCGACCCCACGCAGAGCTACTATCTCAACTATGGCGACGCTGGTAACGTGACAATGGACTTCGCTTCGGCAAAGGTGACGGTTACGAAGGATAAGATCGTTGCCGAGGTGCGTATGATGAATGGTAAGGTTCACCGCGTTACGTACGAGGGTAGCCTCGCGCTGGACTACCCCGAGCTTACACCTGCTGACGTTACGCATAGTACCCAGACTGCCGATGTCAAGTTCGACGTCACGGGTGGTGCAATTATGGCCTACTACCGTGGCGACTACTACGGTAAGGGCACAGATGTGTGGTTCTTACATATGATTCAGAGCAAGGCAAACTTCTCGGGTGTCTACCTTATGATGGACCTTATGGTCGATCCTGCAAAGGGTGGTTACGATAATAAGGAGGCCTTCGTTGGTGAGTACACGGTGCTTAACCACACGATGGATAACCTCGCCGGAACGTTTGCTCCGGGATGTATGCGCGACGACTGGAACCAGCTCCATACGTGGTATATGAATTGCATCAATAGCCAGATTGATCCTTCGAACTGGGCTCCGTTCGTAGATGGCAAGATTACCATTGCGAAGGAGGGTGACGACTATGTGCTCACGATGGATGGCAAGGACGACATTGGTAACAAGATTCAGGGCACGTTCCGTGGTGCTGTTGTCGACTACCAGAATCAGGCTTACGACCTTTAATTAAGGTGAGAATAGAGTGAGGTAGTGGGTGTGCTTCGGAATATTGGCAGCCCACTATCCTCGTATCTCTGCGCGGCAAAAGAAAAATTATTGTAACTTTTTACGTAACTTTGTCGCCGGGAAACAAACAATTTAACGATATGAAGAAGTTTTTTGCATTTCTAATGGTGCCGTTCGTGATGCTCGCAGTGTCGTGCTCGACGGACGATGGTAATGACGACAGTGGTAATGGCGAGGCTCCGCGCCTCACGCTCACATCCGAGGGCGTTATGCGATTCCCCGCCGAGGGTGGCTCGGGTGAGATTAACTATACGCTCGAGAACGTGGGCACGAACGTCGAGCTTAGCGTGGCATCTGGTGCCGAGTGGATTACGAACATTAGCTCGGGCAATGTCGTGACGTTCGATGTCTTGGCAAACGAGACGGATGATGACCGCAGTGCCATCATTATCCTTAGCTACAAGAGTGCCTCGGTGCAGGTTATCGTCGAGCAGCAGGGCCAGCCCGATGTGGAGTTCGTGGCAGGCAAACTCAATGGTAAGTTCTACGGCAAGGAGAATAACAATGTGGCGTATCAGTATGGCATCGTGCTCTCTAAGTACGGAACGACTGGCTCTATCGACCACTATGCCGATGACACCTACTACCACCTTAACATCTACTCGTCGGTGCCTTCGGCCGCAGATCCCTTCCTCGCGTGGGGCGAGTACATCTACGATGCGACGAACAGCTGCCAGCCCGGCACGTTCTCGGATGATCGTAGCGAGTATGTATCGGTAGATGCGGATGGTAATGCTACCTACCTCAAGATTACGGCGGGTAAGATCGTTGTTGTCGAGGGTGGCATCGACGCGCTGCTCACACTCGAGGATGGTTCGGTGCACCACGTGATTTATATCGGTAGCCTCCACCTCGGATATCTGTCGGATATCTCGCGCGGGCCGTATAGCACGCTCGAGGGCGACTACGACTTCGATATTACCAACGGCTATATGATGCTCCTCTACGATGGCGATGACTATGGCGTTGGCCGTGGTAGCTGGGAGGTACGCTTTATGGAGAGTTCTGCGATGACCGGCGACTTCTTCCGCTTCCCCGTCCTTGTCGAGAGTGTGGAGTACGACGAGACGTTGCTCTATCGCACCTTCACGGCTGATGAGTCTTCGACCTATGCCGCCTCTACGTTTATCCCTGGCTATAAGGATAATGGCGATAACTTCGGTGCGTGGTATATCCTTCTGAACGAGGGCTACTTCACCTATACCGCCGCACCTATCGTCGGAGGTTCTATCACGCTTGAGCTGTCGGGCGAGGATGAGGTGACGGTTACGGTCGACACGGTTGACGACCTCGGCCATAAGGTCAAGGGCCGTTGCCACTGCTCGATCGTCGAGGCCTACGACCGCACGAATATGTAGCGATGTGGTAGCCTCGGGGTGCGAATCCCGTGCAAATGAGATAGCCCGCCGAAAGACTCGGTGGGCTATCTCTATTTTAGGTCTATGGTGAAACTACTCGTGCAGTGCCTCCCAGAGCATATCCTTGAGCTTCGTGATATTCATATTGGCAACCGACGAAATAAATATCGACTTGACACCCTCGGGCAGATGAGCGCGCATCTCTTCGATAAGCTCGTCGTCGAGCATATCGCACTTCGTCACGGCCAGCAGTCGCTGCTTATCCAAGAGCTCGGGGTTGTACTGGGTGAGCTCGCCGAGCAACACCTCGTAGTCGGCAGCGATGTTGTCGCTATCGGCAGGCACCATAAAGAGCAACACCGAGTTACGCTCGATGTGGCGCAGGAAGCGCGTGCCGAGACCGCGACCCTCGTGTGCACCCTCGATGATGCCCGGAATGTCGGCCATCACGAACGAGTGGTCGTCGCGCACCGAGACGATGCCTAAGTTAGGCTCGAGCGTGGTGAAGGCATAGTTCGCGATCTTGGGCTTTGCCGCCGACACTACCGACAGCAACGTCGACTTACCAGCATTGGGGAAGCCTACAAGACCTACGTCGGCCAAGACCTTAAGCTCGAGGATGAAGGCACCCTCCTGACCCTCCTCGCCGGGCTGAGCATAGCGCGGAGCCTGATTCGTCGGGGTCTTGAAGTGCCAGTTACCCAGACCTCCGCGGCCACCCTTGAGCAACACCAGCTGCTCGCCGTGCTCCGTAACCTCGCCCACAACCTCGGTATATGTCTCGCCCGTCTCCTCGTCGGTGAACACCTGCTTGGCAACGGTACCCAGAGGTACGGGGATGATGATATCCTTAGCATCGGCACCCGTCGAGCGTGCGCCGTGGCCATTCTCGCCATCCTCGGCAAACTGGTGACGCTTGTACTTCAGGTGAATGAGCGTCCAGTACTGCTGGTCGCCCTGGAGGATGATGCTGCCACCCTTACCTCCATCGCCACCATCGGGGCCTCCGAAGGCCACGAACTTCTCTCTGCGGAAGTGTGACGAGCCTGCGCCGCCGTGACCCGAGCGGGCAAATATCTTTACGTAATCTACAAAGTTGCTTCCTGCCATAATCGTGCTCTGTTTAACTATGGTATCTATTTAGTTCGCTGTGGTCGTCCGCTTAAATTAACGGTGGTCGTCCGCGCGGATGCCCCACCTATAACGATGGTGCCGACCCCCCCCTATAAAGGGGCGATGATACCAACATCTTCTCAATAAACGAGGGTACCAACATCTTGTTAGCACCCTCTAATTTTCGCTCTGTCGGCAGCAGACTAGTTGTACTTGAATGTAGCCTCGTCTGATACGGTCAACTTCTTGCGACCCTTTGCGCGACGTGCAGCCAATACCTTGCGGCCATTAGCAGTAGCCATTCTCTGACGGAAACCGTGCTTGTTGATTCTCTTACGACGAGAAGGCTGGTAAGTTCTTTTCATTGCCATAGTTGTATCCTGTTTTTATTGTTTTTGTTCCAATTAACGCTTTCTATGCGAGGTGCAAAGGTACAACGATTTTTCGGAAATGCAAACGAAATCGCAAAAATATTTCAATTTTATTACCTCTAACACCTATAATTTCCATTGTTATAGCTCTTCTACTGCTCCTCGAAGAGGTCTAACTCGCCGCGCTCGACCTTGCCATAGAGTGCTGCAAGCTCGCCAATGGCGGGCGAAACTACGGCGATGGTGTCGGCTATGGCCCTCTCTCCACCACCCTTTATGCGGTAGAGTAACGCGGCATAGAGCGAGCGGAAGCATAGCTCCGTGTCGCTGATGTCGTCGTTGTCGATGAGCGTGCGTAGGCGCGGAAGTTCGGGTGCAAGTGCCGCGTATGTCTGGCGGTAGTGCTCGCCTATGGGGAGCTTCATAAGCTGCAGATGGAGGTTGTGCAGGTCGCCGATGAGGTGGAGCGTGTGGTCGATGTGGCCCTTCTCGGCCTTGCCCTCCTTGCGCAGGAGCTCCACAATCTGCATATACCAATTAAAGATGTTCTCCTTCTGCTGCTCGTCCGTGCCCTCGGTCTTGGCCACAAGCGTGGCGTAGATAGCCTCGGGGCTAAACTGCAGTGCGCGCAACAGGTCCTCTACCTGCCATAGGTAGAGGATATACTCGGCGATATTCTCGCGACGTTTTTGAAGTGCGATGAGCATATGATCTATCGTTTTACGGCTCGTTTATAGCCAGTCGTTAGCATTAAGCGTGCCCTTCGGGGCGTTGGGTACGTTGTCGAAATATGTGAAGCCCGTGATGCGCTCGAGCTCCTCGATGGTGATGAGGTCGCGAGCCTCGGGCGTGTGACCCTTCGACTGCTCGTGCGAGAGGACAAAGGCGGCACACTGCAGCTCGTCGGCCGAGCATTCCGCAACGCTCTTGCCCGTGATGCCGCTCTTTGTGCGGAGCAGGGCGTAGTAGAACATCGTGGGGCGCGAAACGTCGGAGCGACCACCAAACGATATCTTCGCGGGCGATGCCACGGTGCCATAGGCATCTGTAAACTTGTCGAAGTAGCAGCCGATGACGGTGTAGAGCGTGTCGGCGCATACGAGGCCGTCGATATGGTCCTCGAGCCTATTCCACGCGCCACCTCCCGTATTGAAGGTATCCTGATACTGCGGTGCTATGTTCGAGAAGTAGAATACCTGGCGGTTGGTCTCGGTCGATGAGGTGCGCTCTGCCGAGCCGAGCATATGGCCGTTGTTGCAGCCGCTGTCGGCATCCTTGCGCACGTACTGTATGTTGGCCGGAATCTGCGGATCCTGCGTGTAGGCGTTGGTGCGCTTTGCCGAGCCCTCGTACATAGCGTGGCGCGGAGCGGCTACCCATACGGGGCAGTGGTGCTCGGCCGAGAAACATACCGAGTAGTTGCGTGCCGAGGCCGTGCGCTGAGCATTCTGCTCGCCACCCGTGCAGATGTGGTGGGCGTAGTAGTAGCTGTCGATATTGTCGTCGCAACCATCGGCGTTGTTGTCTACCTCAATAGGGAGCTCGTACCAACCCACACGATAGGTCCTACCCTCGGCAGGCTTTTCATCGGGATTATCGGGGTCGGGCTCTGGGTCGGGGTCGGGGTCGGGCTCCGGCTCTGGCTCTGGCTCGGGGTCTGGCTCCGGATCTGGTTCAGGGTCTGGTTCAGGATCAGGATCAGGCTCCTCCTCCTGCTTCAGCGTTTTGAAGTTATCGAGGGGTAGCTGCCAAATGTCGCCCGCCGCGTGGACGAAGAGCAGGCAGTTGTAGGTGGTGTTGGGTCGTAGCTCCTCGATGGTGAGGGCTATCGAGCGGGTGATGTTGGTGTCGTAGTAGGTGTAACTCTCGCTACCTGAGCGACGTACGGCAAAGCCCATACGCGTGATCTCGTTGTAATTCGTCGCGTCGACAATGGCGGTCAACGTCACGCTCGTCTCGGTTATGGCCTCGACCTCACTCTCCACAACCTTGCAGCTAAAATCGACCTCCTTCTCGCAGCCCGCAAAGAGGAGTGCTGCCAGCACAATCAAAAAGATATTACGCATCTATTCTCTGTTTTTTGAATCTATCCATATTGTCACGGGACCGTCGTTGGTGAGCTCGATCTGCATATCTGCACCGAACTCTCCCGTTGCCACACGGCGTCCGAGGGCGTGCTCAACGCACTCGACAAAGTCGTTATAAAGTGGGCGCGACACCGCCTCGGGGGCCGCCTTTATCCACGAGGGACGGTTGCCCTTCTTCGTGAGGGCGTGGAGCGTAAACTGGCTGACGATCATCACCTCGCCCGCGACATCCTCCACCGAGAGGTTCATAACGCCCGCCTCGTCATCGAAGATACGCAGCTGGACGAGCTTCTTGGTGAGCCACTCGAGGTCCTCCACGGTCTCGTCGTTACCGATGCCTACCAGCACAACAAGACCCTTGCCTATCTGGCTAAAGACCTCGCCGCCGATATGACACTTTGCCCCCGTCACACGCTGAATTAGTAGTCTCATTTATATTATTGATTACTCATTAATTACTCACTACTCACTGCTCATTACTCCTTGTTTACTGCTGAGCCTCCTCGAAGAATCGCCACAGGTTGTCGTTCTTGGGCACGGGTGCCGTAACCGATATTGGCTTGCCGCCCACGGGGTGCAGAAACTCCACGCGGCGTGAGTGCAGCGAGATGCCGCCATCGGGATTCGAGCGTTTCGCTCCATACTTAAGGTCGCCCTTGATCGAGCAGCCTATGGCCGAGAGTTGCGCACGTATCTGGTGGTGGCGACCTGTCTTGAGGTCCACCTCCACGAGGGTGTAGTTCGTCGAGGCTCCGAGCACGCGGTAGTCGAGGATGGCCTCCTTACCGTCGCCCTTAGGTCGCTGGTGGGCGTGCGAGCGGTTAGTCTTGGCGTTGCGCACGATCCAGTGGCGGAGCGTGCCCTCCTCCTCCGTGGGTCGATTCTCGGTTATTGCCCAGTAGCTCTTCTTAATCTGCCCGGTGCGTATCATCTCGTTTAGACGCGTGAGGGCCTTCGATGTCTTGGCAAAGACCACCGCGCCACTCACGGGGCGGTCGATGCGGTGCACCACGCCGAGGTATACGGCTCCGGGCTTGTGGTCGCGCACCTTGATCATCGCCTTGATCTCGTCCTCCAAGGCCTCGGTGCCATCGGGGTCACTCTGCACGAGGTCGCCCACGTGTTTGTTGACAACCAAGAGGTGGTTGTCCTCGTAGAGTATGTCGTTTATTGTAAACATACTGATTGTTAGTTGTTTATAGCTTAAAGGTAAAGGGTAATAACTTCTCTGCCGAGTCCACGACCGTGGCCGTGTCGGCACCCGTCATAATCACGCGTATGGGTGACTGCTGCCTGCGCTCGACATCGACAATGACCTGACGGCACTGACCGCAGGGATAACACTCTCTTTCCGAGGGATTTGATGCTATGGCCAGAGCCTCGACGGGGTCGTTGGCGTAGTTGGCCTCGACGTAGAAGAGCAGCGAACGCTCGGCGCAGAGACCAGCGGGGTATACCTCGCTCTCGAAGTTCGAGGCGTGGAGTGTGCGGCCGCTACGGAGTCTCACGGCAGCACCTACGTGGAAGTGAGAGTAGGGCGCATTTGCCGTGGCGGTAGCCTCCTCGGCCTCCTTTACAAGTTGGCGGTCGGCCTCGTCGAGGTCGGCGATTGTTGCGTAGTGCTCGTACGATATGTCCAATGTTCGTTTCATAGCTATGAGCGATTTGGTTGAGTCTACAAAGGTACAAAATAAAAACCGAAAAATGAAATCAAATATTTTTTAGGCAAATAATGAAACATTTTCTTATTCTTTGTAGTTTTGAAAAAATTTTATTAACTTTGCAAAAATATTGATAATTGCAAATCGAACGTTATTACGATTATGAGCGATAGAAAATTACACTTCGAGACACTCCAGATACACGGCGGCTACCACGTCGATGCGTCGCAGGCACGCGGCGTGGCGATACATCCGACGGCTGCCTACCACTTTCCTACGTGCGACTATGCCGCTAACCTCTTCACGCTGAGCGAGGCAGGCTACATATACACTCGTCTGCATAACCCCACGACGGCGGCCTACGAGGAGCGCGTCGCTGCGCTCTATGGCGGCGTGGGTGCTTTGGCAACGGCATCGGGAATGTCGGCCATATTGCTTACGGTCACCGCTTTGGCTAATGCTGGTGATAACATCGTTGCATCGCCCTACCTCTACGGCGGCACGCACAACCAGTTCGTAATCTCGCTACGCAACGTGGGCATCGAGTGCCGACTGGCTAAGAGCGATGCGGCCGAGGATATCGCCGAGCTTATCGACGCAAAGACACGTGCCGTATTCGTCGAGTCGATGGGTAATCCGACCTGTCGCGTTGCCGACCTCGAGGCTATCGCTCGCGTGGCTCACGATAACGCCATCCCATTTATCGTCGACAATACGTTTGGTGCGGGAGGCTATCTGTGTAACCCCTTTGATTGGGGTGCCGATATCATCACCGACTCGGCCACGAAGTGGATAAATGGCCACGGCACGGCTATGGGCGGCATCATTGTCGATGGTGGTAAGTTCGACTGGAGGGCTTCGGGTAAGTTCCCGCAGGTGGATGGTCCCTCGGAGGGCTACCACGGTCTAAATCTCTACGAGGCGTTTGGTGCTCAGGCCTTTATCGTGAAGTGCAGGGTCGACGGTATGCGTGATTTTGGTTGCTGTCCCTCGGCCTTCGATGCCTATCTTATGATGCTCGGCTTGGAGACCTTGTCGTTGCGCGTGAAGCACGAGGTGGAGTCTACCTATAAGCTCGCGGAGTATTGTCGCCAGCATCCTAAGGTTAAGCGTGTTAGCTTCGTGGGCTTCGAGGATCACCCGAGCCACGAGCTTGCCAAGAAGTATTACCGCTTCGGTGCCTCGGCCGTGATGACCATCGAGCTCGAGGGCGACTTGGAGAGCACGGTGAAGTTTGTCGAGAGCCTCAAACTATCGGCAAATATGACGATGATTGGCGACTCGATATCGGTGGTTACACACCCCGCCTCGACGACACACAAGCAGCTCTCGGACGATGCTAAGCGTGCTGCTGGCATCACACCCACGCTCCTGCGCATCTCGCTCGGTCTGGAGAATGTCGAGGATATCATCGCCGACTACGAGCAGGCACTCAATAATATCTAACGATGAGCCAGCTGTATCGACATAGTGGCCCCGTGGAGCTCGAGTCGGGAGCTGTGCTTGCGGAGGTGGAGATCGCCTATGATACCTTTGGTGAGTTAAACGAGGCGAAGGATAACGTCATCTGGGTATGCCATGCCCTCACGGCTAACTCCGACGTGGCGGACTGGTGGCCGCATACCGTCGAGGAGGGAAAGTTCCTCGACCCCACGCGCTACTTCATCGTCTGCGCCAACTTTCTTGGCTCACACTACGGCACAACATCGCCCCTCGCGGTGAACCCCGTGACGGGCCAAAAATACTACTACGACTTCCCGCGTATCACGGTGCGCGATATGGTTCATTGTCATCAACTCTTGGCCTCGCACCTCGGTATAGAGCGTGTGAAGTTGCTCATCGGTAGCTCTATTGGTGGCTTTCAGTGTATGGAGTGGGCGATTATGGAGCCGGCGTTTGCCGAGAACCTCGCACTCATAGCCACGACGACCTACTCCGAGCCGTGGGCTGCGGCCTTCAACGAGTCGCAGCGTATGGCTATACGTCTCGACCCCACGTGGGGCGAGCGTAGGGATGATGCCGGCCTCGATGGTATGGCCGTGGCGCGAAGCATTGCCCTTATCAGCTACCGTGGAGGTGCGGCCTATAACGCCACGCAGCAGGAGACGGAGTGTTGGGCGGAGGCATCGTTCGACCGTCGCGCGCATAGCTACCAACAGTATCAGGGCGAGAAGCTGCGTCGTAGGTTTAACGCCCTGTCGTACTACCGCCTCTCGGAGGCTGTCGACTCGCACAACATCGCGCGAGGCCGCGGCTCTATCGCTCAGGCTCTTGCGAGGATCGAGGCACGTACGCTTATCGTCGCTATCTCCTCCGACATACTCTTTCCGCCCGAGGCACACACACCGCTCAGGGAGCATATCGCCCGTGCGGAGTATCACCTCATCGAGTCGGAGTTTGGCCACGATGGCTTCCTCGTAGAACACGAAAAATTGAACACGATAATTACAACATTCTTAGAATATTACGAAAACCGATCAAGTGTATGAAGAACTTAAATATAGGCCTCTTTGGCTTTGGTAACGTGGGCCGTGGCCTCTACGACGTTGTGGGACGCATCAACTCCGACACGGTGCATATCAAGCGCATCTGTGTGCGCGATATCAACAAGAACCGTGGCGTGAAAGCGGAGTTCACTGACAATCCCGACGACATCTTCAACGACAAGGATATTAACCTCGTTGTCGAGGTTATCGACGATGCCGAGGCTGCGTACGATATCGTCAAGCGCGCGCTGAAGAACCGCACCCCTGTGGTGTCGGGAAACAAGAAGATGCTGGGTCACCACCTGCCCGAACTCATTGATATGCAGGAGCAGTACAACACAGCGTTGCTCTACGATGCCTCGGCGTGTGGCTCAATCCCCGTGATTCGTAACCTCGAGGAGTACTACGACAACGACCTCCTCTGCTCGGTGAAGGGTATCCTTAACGGCTCGTCGAACTTCATCCTCTCGAAGATATTTAACGAGCATATGTCCTATGGCGATGCCCTGAAGTTGGCTCAGGATCTGGGCTTTGCCGAGAGTAATCCTACGCTCGATATCGACGGCTGGGACTCGCTCTTCAAGCTCATCATCATCACTGTCCACGCCTTCGGTGTCTACGTCGCCCCCGAGCAGATCCTCACCTACGGCATCTCGACGATGAACGACTCGGACATACGCTTCGCGCTGGAGAAGGATCGCCGCATAAAGCTCGTTGCCCACGTCGAGAAGATCGACGACCGACTGATTATGTGTGTCCTTCCGCAGCTTATCTCGCGCAATAAGTATATTTACAGCGTTGAGGACGAGTTCAACGGTGTGGTTATCAAGGGTCTGTTCTACGACAAGCAGTTTATGTTCGGCCGCGGTGCCGGTGGCCATCCTACGGGCTCGGCCGTGCTTAGCGACATTACGGCCTGTGCCTATAACTATCGCTACGAGTATAAGAAGCGTAACGACTCGGTGCTCCCGCGCTACACCACCGACCACACCTTCCGTGTCTACTTCCGTTATAAGACCGCTGAGGAGCGTAACCTCTTGAATTTCCTTAAGGTACGCGAGCAGTACTCATCCGAGGAGTATAACTACATCATCGGCGATGTCACCCTCACAAACCTCAAGGCGCATCAGGAGGAGTTGCGCGTTAAGGATTGTTTCGTGGCGGCCTATCCGTTTGACTAATTCCTTGTAAATTTCTTGCGTAAGGGACCTACCTCGGTACCTCGGTCAGAATGGCGAATAGGATTCAAGTATATCCCATTCGCCATTTCTCGTGTTGACACTAAATACGACTCTTCTCGCAAGAAATTGAAGGTACAGGTCTGGATATTTTGTCGCAAATAATCCATTACTAATTACTAATTACTCATTACTAATTGGTGTTAACCAAAGCGGTGGCCATACAAAAAAGGAAGAGCGACACACACCTGTCGCTCTTCCTTTTTGTTGCCCTTCGGGCGCGATTACCACGGCAAGTAGTAGTATACGTTGTCGTAGTCCTCGACATCTACGCTTGTGCGTAGCAGCGTGCCATCCTCAGCGTAGTCGAGATTAAGGCTTGTAAGGTAGCCGTTGTAGACCATCTGTGCCTCGATGAAGTAGATGGTGTCGGCGTTGTTACGCTCCAGACGCTCGACGTCGCTGACGGGGGTCTCCTTGCCATACTCCGTCTCAAACGAGCTCTGTACGGCGGTGGGAAGGTCGCTATAATGGATATCGAACGAGGTCATCACCCAGTCGCCATCCTTTGTGTACCACGCCTCGCACTCGCCCCACTGGCCCTTGATGTGGAACTCGGCAACCGAGTAGCCGTGCTTCTTATCCCAGTCAACATCTATGGCATTGGGATAGCGTGCCTCGAAGGCGTTGCGCGTAGACTTTGGTGCCCTGTCGTCGTCGCAGCCAACCATTACCGATGCTGCGCAGAGGGCGATAATTGCAAACATTAACTTTCTCATAATCCTATATTCTTTTAATTGTAACCGTATCTCTTTTTACCATTAGTCGTCGATGTCGATAAGGTTGAAGTCCTTATTGAACGTGAGCTCCAAGCCGCCCGTGATTTTTGCCTCCCAGTTGCCGTGCTTGCGCTTCAGCTCCGTGATCTTGCTGTTGGGGTAGTTGGCCTTGACATACTCCTTGATGGCTGCAGGGACGATGGCTGCGGGGACATCGCTGTAACGGCAGTCTACCTCCTTCCACTCGCCATTGCCGTTGAACTCAAGTTTCGTGCCTGAGAGGAACACCACGGTGTAATCCTTATCCATAACATCGTTGTCGAGTGTCACGTGCGACACCTGCTCCTTGGCGAAATGCTGCTCTACGAAGCTCTTTGCCTCGGCGGGAAGTTCGTTGAAGGTGATGGGCTTATCGTCGTCGCTGCATCCTGTTGTAGCGGCCAAAGCACCTGTCGTTGCGAGAATCACTGCTGCGGTAAAAATAAAAAACTTTTTCATAATCTTTTATTAACTTTTAATTACACTTTGTATCTGTTTCGTACTGCAAAGGTCGTACACAAATTTGAAATGAATTTGAAATTTTCACCCGCAACGATAAAAAAATAATAAAAATAGAGAATTTTATATCGTGGGAGGGGCGTGCGTCGAGGAGGATATGTGCGTGTGGTGGTGTGCGCACATTGGGGAAGTGATGGGTGCAACGAGGAGGGAGTACGTTGAGGTAGTATGTGCTCCGAGACTACTTGAGGGTCACGGTAAAGTGATGACGACCATTCTTGTAGTCGTAGGTAAGACCATATCGGTAGTGGTCGCAGATAGACTTCACGATGGCCAGACCGAGACCCGTAGAGCCTTCGCGCGAGGTCTGGGTATAGAAGCGGTCGAAGACGAGGCTGTGGTCCAAGGCCTCGGTGCCGTCGTTCGATATGCGGAGCGTGGCGTCGTGGAGCGTGACCTCGATGTGGCTCTGGGGCGCGCTGTGTACAAAGGCATTCTTTATGAGGTTGCTGATGAGCGTGCGCGCGAGCGTCTCGTTGATGTATATATATAGGTGTTCGGGTGTGGTGACCTGACACTCCATAGCCCTATCCTCGTAAATCTCCGTGCAGCGGTCCGCACTCTCGCGCACCAACTCTGCGATGTCAACATCGTCGCTCTCGGCAACCTCGCCGCTCTCGATGCGGACGAGTTGCAGGAGGGTGCGGTTTAGGCGTATGCTGTGGCGTAGCGATCGGTCGATCTTGACAAGCTCGGTGAGCTGCTCCTCGGTGGGTGCGGTCTGGTTTATGAGGTACTCCACGCGGTTGCTAACGACGGCCAGCGGGGTTTGTAGCTCGTGCGAGGCGTTGCCGATAAACTGCTTCTGCCTGTCGAGCATATCCTCGGAGCGATTCACGGCACTCTCGGCAGCTTCGTTCAGGCGGCTTAACTCCTTGATGTCGGTGTCGTTGGGGATGGTATGGTGCCCCTGACCGGGGGTATAGCCATCGAGCCAGCTGAGAAGGGCATACAGGGGGCGCAGTGTGCGACGTACGCTTAAGGTAGAGACGATGATAACGACGATCATAAGCAGCGCGAAGAGCGACACGGTCCACCAGAGGATCGTCTCCACGAGGTCGTCCTTCTCGAACGTGGGCGTGGCGACGGTGAGCAGCAGATAGCGGTCGTCGTTGTCTCGGAACGCGATGGTCATCACGCGCGCAGGCTCCCGCTCGTTCTTCTCGGGGATGAACATCTCCTCGTCGTGGAACGTGGGGCTTAGGTGTGCCTCGGCCTCGGCTGTGGTGACGGGCTGCAGCGTGTAGCTGTTGTTCGAACCGCTGTTGAGCGACGGCAACGCGCGGCCCTCGCGGCAACGTGTGATGATGAGTGAGGCGTACTGCTCGAGCGAGTCATCGGCCTCGTCGTTGATCTCGCGGACCATAGTGAAGTAGAAGAGCGTGCCCCAGAGTGCCATTATCGGGAGCAGCGTCATTGCCAAGGTCGAGAGTATGCGTAACGAGAGCCTCATCGTAAGATCTATTTTTCGGCGTCGACGGGTGAAAACTTATATCCAAAGCCGTATACCGAGCGGATGCACATATCGGCAGCGGCATCCTCGAGCTTACGCCTAAGGTTCTTAATCTGAGCATATACGAAGTGGAAGTTATCCGACTCATCGGCGTAATCGCCCCAGACGGCCTCGGCCAGCACGGCCTTATCCACGAGGTGCTCGGGGCGTTGCATAAAGTAGAGCAGGATGTCGAACTCCTTTTTCAGCAGCTCAACCACTCGGCCGTCGATGGTCACGCGGCGCGATGCGGGGTCGAGCGATATGTTGCCGATGTCGATGGTGAGGCTGCCTCCGGTGCGTCCGCGGCGTAGTACGCTGCGCACACGAGCCACAAGCTCCGAGGTATGGAAGGGCTTGGGTAGGTAGTCGTCGGCACCTAACTCGAGGCCATCCACGCGGTCGTCAACCGAGTCGCGTGCCGAGATGATGATGACATTCTCGCGGCGACCCTCCGTGCGTAGCCTCTTCAACAAGTCGAGTCCCGAGCCTCCGGGGAGCATAATGTCGAGGAGTATGCAGTCGTAGTTATAGCCCGCGAGCTTCGTCTCGGCTGAGATGAAGTCCTCGGCGGTCTCCGTGCGATAGCCCTCGCTTCGCATCGCTCGCTCGATAAGCTCTCTGAGGGATGGTTCGTCCTCTATAATCAAGATTTTCATACTCCAAAGGTACGTAAAAATTCTGAAAAGAAGTTAAAATGAATGAAAATAAATAGGAAAGCAGGGGCGCAGTCACCAGCAGAATCACACACCGTATTACTATTACTAATTAAAAAATTGCTAATTACTAATTACTAATTAGAAAAAAAGTGTTACCTTTGTATGTCTATACCTACGACTTAAAAAGAGATCTAATTATGGCAAAGGCAAAGTACACACTTCACGAAGTGAGATTGGGTGATAAGAGATTGGAGAGAGAGTTCCTTGATTTGCCCAAGAAGATATACAAGGGTAACCCTAATTGGGTGTGCCCGTTCGATAGCTCGATACAGGCGGTGTTCGACCCCGCGAAGAATAAGCTGTTTCAGGATGGCGAGGCTATCCGCTGGGTGGCGCATAACTCTGAGGGTGAGTGCGTAGGTCGTATCGCAGCGTTCTACGACAAGACCCACGCCTATGGCTACGAACAGCCTACGGGTGGTTGTGGCTTCTTCGAGGCTATCGACGATCAGGAGCTTGCTAACGTGCTGTTCGACGCCTCGCGCGAGTGGCTCGTAAAGCGCGGTATGGAGGCGATGGATGGCCCCGTGAACTTCGGTTCGCGCGATGCGTGGTGGGGTCTGCTGGTTGAGGGTTATGAGTATCAGCCCCTCTTCGAGAATCCCTATAACCCGCCATACTACAAGGAGTTGTTTGAGAACTACGGCTTCCAGAACTACTTTAACCAGAACACCTACGTGTGGAAGGTCTACGACGATGATGTTAACGAGGTTGTCTACGAGCGTGTTAAGCGTCTTATGGCGACACTGGGCTACCGTTTCGCTCCTATCGGCGACGAGGACCTCTACTCGGCCGTTGAGAAGTTCCGCGTGATATACAACAAGGCGTGGTCGCTCTTCACGGGCGTGCAGCCAATGACCGTGGAGGAGGCGCGCAAGATGGCCGATACGATGCGTCCCATCGTCGACCGTAACCTCATCTGGTTCTCGTACTTCAACGACGAGCCTATCGGCTTCTTCATTATGGTTCCCGACCTTAACCGCCTTATCGGTAAGTATAACGGTAAGTTCGGTATCATCAATAAGTTGCGTATGATGTGGGACTTGAAGGTGAGAAAGAAGTGCGACCGTGTGTTCGCCATCATCTTCGGCATCACGCCCGAGTTCCAGGGTAAGGGCGTAGAGTCGGGCTTTATGAAGGCTATGCTTGATGGCTATGTGCGCACGCCGCGTAACGAGTATCGCACCATAGAGTTCGCGTGGATTGGCGACTTCAACCCCGTGATGAACCGTATGGTCGAGCGTTACATCTGCGCTCGTAAGCATAAGGTTCACACAACTTATCGTTACCTCTTCGACCGCACGAAGGAGTTTACGCGCTGTCCACGAGTAGGCTTTAAGCCACGTCCTAAGACCGAGGAGGCGGCAGCCACTGAGACTAAGACTAAGACTAAGACAGAATAGACTAACGAGACTAAATTGACATAACAACTTAAAACGAAAAACTAAATGAAAACTACAGCATTTACCAAGTACCATATCGCTAATGGTGCAAAGATGGCAGAGTTCGCAGGCTACAATATGCCTATCGAGTTCTCGGGTATCAACGTCGAGCATATCAACGTACGCGAGAAGTGTGGCGTATTCGACGTGAGCCATATGGGTGAGATCTGGGTTAAGGGCCCCAGTGCTACGGAGTTCTTGCAGCGCATCACCACAAACAACGTGTGCGACTTGTTCGACGGTAAGGTTCAGTACACCACAATGCCTAACGGTAAGGGTGGTATCGTTGACGACGTGTTGGTATATCGCATAAACGAGGAGAAGTATATGCTCTGCGTGAACGCTGCTAACATCGAGAAGGACTGGGCTCACATCTGCAAGCAGGGTGAGGAGTATGGTATGAAGGCTGGCGAGGAGCTCGAGAATAGCTCGGATAAGACCGCTCAGCTCGCTATCCAGGGTCCTTTGGCTATGAAGCTCGTGCAGAAGATGACCGAGGAGCAGGTTGAGGATATGGAGTACTACACCTTCAAGATCTGCAAGGTGGCAGGTTGCGAGGTGATCCTCTCGACTACGGGCTACACCGGCTCGGGCGGTTGCGAGATCTATATGTATAACGAGGATGCCGACACTATCTGGGAGGCAATGTGGAAGGTAGGCGAGGAGTTCGGCCTTAAGAACATCGGCCTCGGCGCACGCGACACGTTGCGTTTGGAGAAGGGCTTCTGCCTCTATGGTAACGATATCGACGATACCACGTCGCCTATCGAGGCTGGCCTTAACTGGCTCACTAAGTTCGTCGACAATAAGCCTTTCATCGACCGCGAGCTTATGGAGCGTCAGAAGAAGGAGGGTGTTACCCGCAAGCTCGTAGGCTTCAAGCTCATCGACCGCGGTGTGCCACGTCACGAGTATGAGTTGGCTGACCTCGAGGGTAACGTCATCGGCCACGTGACATCGGGTACGATGTCGCCCTGCTTGAAGATCGGCGTGGGTATGGGTTACGTTAAGCCCGAGTTCGCAAAGGCTGGCACACAGATCGCCGTTGTTGTTCGCGGCCGTCTCTTGAAGGCTGAGGTGGTACGTTTGCCCTTCGTATAATTAACACATAGGACGAGTGTTCGGTGCTTTTTGGGGGTGCCGAATGCTCGTTGTTTGATGTTTTTGCTGAAAAAAATACGGAAAGGTGGGCATAATTAGGATAATTTGTCTATCTTTGTGTAAATATTTCGGGCAGGTGTCTGCCGTAAACAGTGAAATAATAGTGTAAATCATTTTATAATAACCTTTTAACTTAACTTAAAACTATGGATGTAAAAGTTTTGATGGCCCAGTTGGAGGCCAAGCACCCCGGTGAGAGCGAGTACTTGCAGGCGGTTCAGGAGGTATTGGAGTCTATCGAGGAGGTATACAACCAGCACCCCGAGTTCGAGAAGGCTAAGATCGTTGAGCGTATCGTTGAGCCCGATCGTATCTTCACTTTCCGCGTAACTTGGGTTGACGACAACGGTGAGGTTCAGACTAACCTCGGCTACCGTGTTCAGTTTAACTCGGCTATCGGTCCCTACAAGGGCGGTTTGCGTTTCCACCCCGCTGTTAACCCCTCAATGTTGAAGTTCCTCGGTTTCGAGCAGACTTTCAAGAACGCCTTGACTACTCTTCCTATGGGTGGTGCCAAGGGTGGTGCTGACTTCAACCCCGTAGGTAAGTCTGACGGTGAGATTATGCGTTTCTGCCAGGCATTTATGCAGGAGTTGTGGAACAACATCGGTGTTGATACCGACGTTCCCGCAGGTGACGTAGGCGTTGGTGGTCGTGAGATCGGCTTCCTCAACGGTATGTATCAGAAGCTTGCTCGCAAGTACCACACTGGCGTTTTGACCGGTAAGGGTATGACTTGGGGTGGTTCTATCCTCCGTCCCGAGGCTACTGGTTTCGGTGCTTTGTACTTC
>JAGBCY010000016.1 GCA_017937765.1 Alistipes sp. | reverse complement strand
TATTTCGCTGACTGACAAAACACGCTTAAAAGACCTCTTCGACAAAACTAAATTTCAATATGACAAAGAACCTACCGACCCTAATGGGCAAAATTTATTTAATGTTTAACCAGTCCCGAATTTTTATGGGACACTAATGACTTTTTATAACATTAATTCACATTCTATGAAAGCAAAATTTTTAGCTTTGGCGGCATTGGTACTCGGTATGGTATCGTGCCAGAATGACTTCGACGGTGCCAACGTTGGCAACAAGGGCGAGGTTGATCTTACGCTGAGCGTTGCTGTTCCCGAGATGGAGACCCGTGCTGCTGGTAACACCAGCGACGAGGGTGGTCTCACGAACATCGACCTCGAGAATGATTATGACATCCGTTACATCCTCGAGGTGTACGATGCAAATGGTGCGCTCGCTAAGGAGCGTATGTATTCGTTTGAGGATACTGCTGCCAACACTACGTTCAACTTGCGTCTTGTTCCCGGCCGTGGTTACTCATTCGTCGTATGGGCCGACTTCGTTCCCCAGGTTAATGGTGAGCGTGACGCTGCTGAGCCTTACGACTACCACTACAACACATCAGCTAGTTTGACCAAGGTTATGGTTGTTAAAGATCACTGGACAGCTATCGACGAGAGCCGCGATGCCTACACCGGCAAGCACTTCGAGGCTGACTTCCGTAGCTCATCGTCTATCCTTGTAACCCTTACGCGCCCCTTCGCTAAATTGCGCGTGGTTACTACCGACATCAAGGAGCTCTACGGCGATCTTATGCCCGAGACCGTTAAGGTTAACTACCTCAACACCTACTTCTACAACGAGTTCAACGCTCTTGAGCAGGACGTAGAGGGCCAGCCCGAGGCTACCGGCGAAAAGGTTGTAGACCTTAACACTATGACCTACGAGTACGAGGATCCTAAGGGCACTGGCGTTATGACCTTGTTTGCCGACTACTTCTTCCGCGCAACCGACGACCGCGTGATGTTCACTATGGATGTTCAGGATAACACTAATCAGGATATTCCTACCATTGTATTCAACACAAACATTCCCGTTAAGCGCAACTACTTGACAACCGTTATGGGTCCCGTTCTTACCGATGCTAACAGCATCAGCGTAACTATCGAGGAGGGCTTCGCTAACGGTAAAGAGTGGAATCCCGAGGATGACAAGTATGATGTTGAGGCTTGGGATGGCAAGACTTTGGCCGCTCCCGTTGATAGCAACAACGACGGTATCTACGAGATTGGCACAGGTGCACAGTTGGCATACTTGGCAGCTGCTGTAAACGGCACACTTCCCTCAACAGCATCTACACGCGCAGGCGAGGTAGACTGGGCAAAGGAGGAGTTCGTTCTTACTGCAAACATTGACCTCGACAATAACAATTGGACTCCTATTGGCTTAACAGAAGCCAAATCTTTCCGTGGCGCATTCGATGGTCAGGGCAAGACTATTTATAATCTTCGTATTGATTCGAAGTCTCGTGCAGGACTCTTTGGCTATGTAGGTCGCGACTCAGGTAGCAATGATGGCAATGTTTATGGTTCAATCCGCAATCTTAAGCTACATAACGTGAATATGAAGACATCGAGCGGAGCTGCATTGTGTGGTAACCTCTTCCGTGGCGAGATTTCAGACATTGAGCTTACTGGTAAGGTGACCATCGAGGGTACTGCCCAGAATGTTGCTGGTGTTGTTGGATACCACTATGGTAACCTTGCAAACATCACCGTTGATGTAACAGAGGATAGCTACGTAAAGAGTGCTACCGGCTATTGCGGTGGTGTTGCGAGCTATAGTGGCGAGGGTAACTATACAAAGACCAATATTAAGTCTAAGATTAAGGTTATAGCTTCGGGCGAGGCTGTCGGCGGTTTGTTTGCACTCCTTCAGTATGGCAACAGCGCAACTGACTGCTCTTGCAGCGCAACAGTTATCAACGATTGTGCTGCGGATTCACACAATCGCTATGTACGCACTGGTGGTATCGCAGGTTGCTGGGTTGAGAAGACTTCTGCTAAGACCACTCTCACTGGCTGCGAGTTTACTGGCACTGTTAAGGCTACCCGCCAGGATGGTCTTACTGCATCAAAACTTGCTCACGGTGGTCTTGTAGGTGCAAGCTATAACACTGCAGGTTACGGCGAGTTGAACATTGATGGTAAGAAGTATGTGGATGTTTATAAGAGCGCAGGTCTTGCCAATGCTGTTAAGCTTGAGGGCTATACAATCTATATGACAGCTGGCCCATGGGGCGACGGTGTAAACATCACTGAGTACACAATGCCCACTTCTATTGCCGATAATGTAACTATCGAGGGTGTTAAGGAGGCTATTCTCAATATGAATAACATCAGTGAGATTAGCGGTGCCGACAATCTCACTATTGATGGCATCACTGTTAATTGGAATGGCAACACCTACTCTGGCTTCACACACAGCACAGGCCACGTTTACAAGAACATTACTTTCAACGGTGCATTCTTCTGCTGGAACCAGTCAGCTCGTTTTGAGGACTGCGTGTTCAACCTCAATGCCAACCAGTATATCTGGACTTATGGCTGTAATGTAGACTTCGAGCGTTGTACTTTCAACTGCGTTGATGGTAAGGGCATCTTGATTTACAATGAGGGTACAGATGTAACAGTAAATATCAATAACTGCGAGTTCTCTTCAAGCAAGCACGCTCAGACTGGTAATGGTCAGAATATCGCAGCTATCGAGATTAGCAATGCAGTAAATAATCCTAAGTTCACAGTGTCTATCAATAACTGTGTATCAAAGGGTGGCTTTGCATACGATGACTTCATCTGCCGTTTCAAGGACGAGGTTACTGCCGAGAATCTTGCAAATCTCAATGTAACTGTTGATGGATTAAAGTATGTTAGCGAGGGTGTTATCGAGGATGCAGAGGGCAACTTGGTTGTTAACTCACTCTGGACTCTTGAGACTGCTCTTAAGAGCGCAGGTGCTGCTGGTGCTGGTGACACTACAATTGTATTCGCTGAGAACTCTACACTCGATATGACTAACGTTGAGTGGACTCCTATCAAGGTTGATGGCTACCACGGTGCTGACATCGTTACTATCGAGGGTAACGGTGCTGTTATCACAGGTCTTACCGCTCCATTGTTCGCTGGTGGTTTCGCTGGTGGCTCTGGTATTGTTATCAAGGACCTTACTATCAAGGATTCTGATATCGTAAGTGCTAACACTCTTGGTTCAGGTGCTTTCATCGAGAGCGTAGACTCAATGGATAAGATCACTCTTACTAACTGTCACCTTCTCAATTCAACAGTGACTGGTGGCGCTGGCTCACGTACAGGTGGTCTTATCGGTTGGACTGCTGGTTACAACAACGTTAATGATGGCCCAGTAAAGACCTATGTCACCATTGACAAGTGCTCTGTTGTTGGTTGTACAATTCAGTGCGATGGCTCAGTAGGTGGTATCAACGGTCACGCAGGTAACAACGCTTGGACTTTCACTACTATCTCGAACTGTACTATACAGAATAATAAGCTTATCTCAACTGATGATGGTGAGTGGCGTACAGGTGTTGTTGTAGGTACTGCAAACGTAGGTGAGGTAACTATCAGCAACATTACTGAGAGCGGTAACACTCTTACTCAGACTGGCAAGACAGCTCCCGAGGGCTTCAAGCGTAACTACTACGGTCGCTTCGTGCCAGGCGATACTGGTAAGCTCACTATTGATGGTTATAAGGTCGTTGCCGAGGGTCAGTTCGAGGATGAGAATGGCAACGCTGTTGTAGGTAACCAGACTGCTTTGGCTGATGCTTTGGCTGCTGGTGAGACAAACGTTTATCTTACAGAGGGTACATTTATCATTCCAGACTCAGCTAAGGGCAAGACTATCACATTTATTGGCACTGGCAATCCAGAGGACACTATTATTGCCGCCCAGGATGATGGTGGTGCCGAGGGTGACTGCGACTACTCTTTAGATGGAGCAACTGTAACATTCGAGAATGTAACCATCACCACAACAAGCACTTACTTCCCAGGATATGCTCGTTGCAAGGGAACATACAAGAACTGTATAATCAATGGTGTATTTACACTTTACGACAACAGCTCTTTCGAGAAGTGTACATTTAACGTTTCAGGCGACATATACAATGTATGGACTTGGGGTGCTGCAGAGGCTACATTTACCAACTGTACATTCAACTGCGACGGTAAGGCAATGTTGCTCTATGGTACGGAAAATACAAAGTTGACTATGAACTACTGCGTATTTAACGATAAGGGCGGCCTTGCTGACTTGAAGGCAGCTATCGAGATTGGTAACGACTACAACAAGTCTTACGAGCTTATCGTAAACAACGCTACTGTTAACGGCTTCGAGATTAACGACAAGGGTATCAACACAGGTACTACTCTTTGGGCTAACAAGAACTCAATGGGTCAGGATAAGTTGAACGTTGTTGTTGACGGCGTTGACGTTTACTAATCGTTATTAAGCCACTTAAACAATTTGCGCTCGGTCGATATGGCCGAGCGCATTTTTTTATAATATTCCTATTACTATTGTAGCATCCACCCTATTATTATAAATGGGTATATTTTTATGGACCCACCGTGCGACTAACGCCTACCGCCACCAAAGGCGTAGCCGAGGCTTAGCGTCAGGTGGTTATTCGCCCGATCGAAGATCTTGTACGAAACCGTGAGGCGAACGTGGTGCGACAGCTCGACACCAGCACGCGGCATAACAACGAAGTTCGTGCCTCCATATTGGTTATTAGCAGCGATATCACTCCAAGCGACACCAACACCAAAACCGATATATGGCGACACCTTGCCACCCTGAAAGAAGTTATAATCGGAAGTGAGCATTAGGTTCTTACTCACGAACTTATAGCTCCGAGCAACATCACCCACCCTATCACCGCGATATATCGAACACACCGACGCATACAAACCCAAGTCCACGGGCTGAGCCGCGAAGTTATAGCGTACCTCTACATTAGCATCGACACCGGGACGAGCCTTGCCATACTCGGGCATCCTATTAGCAGCGGTAGCAAGGCCCACGCCCAACTCCACCTCCACAGCCCCTACATCTCGAATGACATATCCACTCTGGGCCGAAGCCTCCACCATCATAGACGCGACAATGGCGACGATGGCAACAATCATCTTTCTCATTATCTAACATTTTAGAATTAATATCTAAGGAGTGAGGCAATGCCCCACTCCCTTATCGTAACCGAACAATCATCCCTGCTACAAGTGCTCCAAGCAGTAGTCAACCATCTTCTGGCGGATGTTGACCATATCGTTGGGGCGCATCGAGTGGTTCTGATCGGGGTAAACCATCATATCGTACTGCTTGCCTGCGCGGTTCAGGGCGCGGCACATCTCCATAGTGTTCTGGAAGTGCACGTTATCGTCGGCCGTGCCGTGGATGATCAACAGACGAGTGTTGTTCGACAAGCGGTCGGCGAAGTTGATGGGCGAGTTATTATCATAGCCCGCGGGATTCTGCTGCGGGAGACCGTTGTATATCTCCGTATAGATCGAATCGTAGTAACGCCACGAGGTTACGGGAGCAACCGCGATAGCCATCTTAAATAGGCCGTCGCCCTTGAGCGAGCAGCCGAGGGCCATAAAGCCACCATACGACCAGCCATAGATACCGATACGCTTGGCGTCTACGAAGCTCTGACGGCCCAAGTGGCGTGCAAACGAGATCTGATCCTCGACCTCAGCAAAGCCGAGGTTTGCGTAGGTCACCTTCTTGAACGCCTCACCACGGAAGCCTGTACCGCGACCATCGCAGCAAGCAACGATATAACCATTACGTGCGAGAGTCTCCTCCCAGTCGGTAGTATAGCGATTCTCGATCTGCTGCGAGCCGGGACCCGAGTACTGGGTGATAAGCACGGGATACTGCTTTTCGGGGTTATAATCCTTAGGATAGATGAGGAAGTAGGTAAGCTCGTCGCCGCGCTCGGTGGTGAAGGTGTAGTAGTTGCGCTGATACTCGGGCTTCGCCTCGGTAGGCTCGTCGAGCATAAGTGTGCGTACCACCTTGCCCTTAGCATCGTAGACCGCAGCCGTAGGATAGCAGTCCGTTGCCGAATGCTCAGCAGCAAAGTACTTCATATCGGCCGAGGGATACACGCGCCAGTAGCCGGGCTTCGAGAGGATGCAGGTCTTCTTCAAGCCATCGAGACCGATAGAGTACAGGTGACGCTCCTCGGGCGACTGCTCGGTAGACATATAGTAGAGCGTCTTCTTATTGGCAGAGAGGCCTACGAGCTGCGTAACCTCCCACTCACCCTGCGTGATGGCATTAAGGCGGCCCTTAGAGACAGAGTGCAGGTAGAGGTGGAACCAGCCAGTGGTAGTCTCCTCGCGCACGATGAAACGGTCGCCGTCGATGAAGGTGACGGTCTCGGCCGAGGGACGCTCGACGTAGCGGTCATCCTTCTCGTTATAAATCACACGCTGCGAGCCATCAGCCTCAACCATAACAACCTCGAAGTGGTTTTGCAGGCGGTTGACGCGATAGAAGAAGAGGTTACCCGCAGGTGTGTAGCCGATGCGAGGGATATACTGGTCGGTCTCCTCGCCGAGGTCGATCTGACGTGTCTCCTTCGTGTAGAGGTTATAGACGTGCATCGTGACGATAGAGTTCTCCTCGCCAGCCTTCGGGTACTTGAAGCTATAAGCCTTGTTGTAGAGTTCTGCGTCGTAGCGCATCATCTCGAACTCCTTAACGCGGCTCTCGTCGAACTTCAGATATGCAATCTCGCGACCATCGGGCGAGAAGGCATATGCCTGCGTGAAGCCATACTCCTCCTCATAAACCCAGTCGGTCGTACCGTTGATGATATGGTTCCACTTGCCATCTTGGGTGATGCTGTAAATCTCGTTTGTCGTGAGGTCGTAGACGAAGATATCGTTGTTGTAGCCCATAGCGAGGAACTTCGAATCGGGCGAGAACGATACGTCGCGCACGTCGTCAATCTTGATTGTCGAGCCATCGGGGCAGGCGATGTAGTAGTCCGATGTGAACGAGTGGCGATAGATCTCCTGGCGTGGCGAGCCACCATCCCACAACTCATATATCGCCATAGTGCCATCGGGCGACTTGTCGTAGGACATAATCACGCCCTTAGCCGTGAACACCACCTCGCCGATGCCGGGTTTGGCATAGTCGTAAAGCACAACGCTCTTGCCATCGAGCTCCATATACTGATGTGTACCTGCCACGGGCGTTAGCGACTGTGGCGCAATGTACGATGACGGAGACCTGCGTGCCTCAATCATCTCAAGATAGCTCACCTGAGCCATAGCCGACACAGCCACGGCAAAGAGTGCTACGGTAGTTAAAATCTTTCTCATTACACTTATAGTTTTAGGTTTTATTATTTGCTTCTTACAATAGGTAATTCGTAGTTTGTGGTTAGTATATATAAACTACTAATTACTAATCAGATGGATGGTCAGACGCCAAACTAACCAACAAAATCTTGCCCTCTGATCTAAATGCTGGATTGCTGAGGGAGTTTGATGCTGGTCGCAGTCGTTGAAAGCGGAGTTTACTTGGACGTAAATGAGCATTTCCACGACAAGCAAGACACCAAACTAACCAGCAAGACAGCGTTTAGATATCGTCGATCGAAAAGTCGTAACTCAGACGCTTACCCGTGGTAAACTTCGAGTTATCGAGCTTAGAGTTGAACTGGTCGACGGTGACGCGGATATTCTCCTCGTAGGGCGGCATAAGGAGGTCGAAGTTGAGAGCGTAGTTTATGGCAGTCTCAATTATATTGACCAACGCCTCACGATCTATCTTCTTAGTACCGAAGGCCATAGGGCGCACGAGCGTCTGACGTTTACCCTCAACCCAGAAGCACTTCTCGCGATTGATGAAGATGCGGCCAATGAGGTAACCCTCGTCGGCATTGCGGTTGTACTTCAGCGAGTCGGAGAGGAAGTTATAGATATTGATCACACCCGTATAGGAGTTCTCCCTATTCTGCTGCAAGTAGTTGTTCTGCCAGATTATATGGTTCGAGTCAAACTCAAAGACATCGGTATGCATCTGAAACAGAAGGATATCGCTTGCCACCTGCAACTGAGCCTCAAACTTACCACGGTCGCGGTACTCGATGCGCACACGACGGTCGAGCTTACCGTCGAGCTCGTCGTCGATCTCCGAGGCCATCTCGAAGAGTGTCTCCTTAAGGTCGTTGAATGTCGAGAAGGTATTATCGAAAATCTGCTGTTTGAGCGTTGACTTGCGAACTATCGCATCCAAAATTTTCTCTCTTAACGTACTCATATATAATGATTTAAACTTTTATCGTAAACGTATCGACTGCCCGGCGATGAGCGTCGCTTTAGGACGTATGCGGTTGAGCTTCGACAGTTGCTGAAGGCGGATGCCGTAGACCTGCGACAAGAGGTGCAGTGTCTCGCCCTCCTCAACGGTATGGATCAAGCCATCGCCATTCCAATGTGCTGCCTTGCGCTCGACGTAGAGGATATCACCCTCGGCTGGCTGGCTACGGTGCTCCACGTCATTGAACTTACGCAACGTAGCGGGCGATATCTCGAAGAGCTCGCCGATGCGCTCATACGTATCACCGCTCCTTGCGATGATGTAGTGCGCACCGTTTGTGCGGTAGACGTTATAGCCGCAGTGCGAGTTGATCGACACTCTAAAGTTATTCGGGTCGATACCCCTATCGGCATAGGCCGTCGTAGCATCGCGCGGCATAGGAGGCACAACAACCTCCGCCCCGCCCGTCTGCGTGGGCTCAGTAGTCTCTACCCCACCACCTGCTACGCGCTGAGCCAAAGCATCGGGGTCGATCTTGAGCTCCTCGGCCAGATACTCATCATACAACGCGAGGCCATTCTTGCGATCGAAGAGA
The DNA here is from genome assembly GCA_017937765.1 of Alistipes sp. Taxonomy (GTDB): domain Bacteria; phylum Bacteroidota; class Bacteroidia; order Bacteroidales; family Rikenellaceae; genus Alistipes. The sequence goes on along the minus strand of JAGBCY010000016.1, from coordinate 30,416 downwards.
TAGAGGTGATATCGCTCGATGACACCTATAAGACGCTCGGCATAGTCGGGTGCCGTGGCATAGCCCGCCTTCTTCAGACCCTTAGCCCAGTTCTTATAGTCGTCCGTATCGTAGGCAAAGAGGAAGTCGTAACGGCTGCCGTCGCACAGAAACTCAGCGTGGTCGCGGAACGATGCCTCGGCCGACTCGTAGACACGGAAGCAGTCATCAGGGCGATCGTCAGCGTGGGTGATGGTAGGTCCCGTCCACGTGTTCTTACACTTGATACAGAAGTGGTTATTCGCCACGCGCGCAAGGTAACCATTACCGTAGCCCGATTCGAGGATGGCCTGACCCATAGTGATACTTGCCGGGATGCCATAGACCTCCATATTATCAATGGCCGTCTCCCTCCACTTGAAGATATACTCCTCGGGAGTGAGTTTTACCCACTCGGCAACGGGCTCCTGAGCCTCTTTCGAATCGGGCTCGGCCACCTGAGCATAGCACTCGGGAGCAACAGCAGCTACGGCCAACAGGGTCAATATAGGTCTCAGTACACCTTTTAAGTTCAGCTTCATACCTCTCATCTGTTTACTACTACGTATAGTTTTTGCAAATATACACAAAAAAGTGAAAAACTACAAATCCACGGATAAAAGAGTGGCAAAAAAATACGCGCCGAGATAGTCTCAGCGCGCTTAAGAATCGGAGGTTTTACTTCGCCATTAGAACTTGACGACAGGGGCAACCTCAGCACCCTCCTGAGCCTCGAACATAGCCTTACGCTCGAAGCCAAACATCGACGCCACGAGGTTAGCAGGGAAACGACGCACCTTGACGTTATACGTCTTAACCACCTCGTTATACTTTCTGCGCTCGGTAGAGATGCGGTTCTCCGTACCCTCGAGCTGCACCTGAAGGTCGCGGAAATTTTCGTTTGCCTTCAAATCGGGATAGCTCTCCGAGATAGCGATAAGACGACCTAAAGCACTACTCACCTCATCCTGAGCTGCCATCCACTGCTCCATCTGCTCGGGGGTAGCCGTCGAGGGATCGATCGTAATAGATGTTGCGGCACTACGTGCAGCTGTTACCGACTCGAGCGTCTCAACCTCGTGCGAAGCATAGCCCTTAACCACCTCGACGAGGTTGGGGATAAGGTCGCTACGACGCTGATATACGGTCTCAACATTTGCCCAAGCGGCGTCGACCTCGGTCTCCTTAGTAACAAGACCGTTATACACCGATACCATCCATACTACAACAACGGCAAAGACGCCGAGAAAAATCCACAAACCTTTGTTTTTCATACTCTTATTCTTTTATCTGTTAACATACTTATTCTTTCAAATTCTCTTGCCAGCAGCCATCACAAGCCGCCGCCATTACCAGCGCGAGCCACCGCCACCGCCACCAAACGAGCCGCCGCCAAATCCACCACCAAACGAACCACCGCCGCCGAAGCCACCACCTCCCATCGGGAAGATAATAGGTCCGCGGCCGCGACCCGACTGTGGGCCGTTGTTGCGCTGCGTGGTGCGCGTATGCTCCGAGTGACAGTGGTCGCAGACGAGCTTCTCAACGGTGGTTGTCATCGTCGCCGTACGGCTCACTACCCTACGCTCAACGACACGCAACTTATGCTTACCACACGACGGGCACTTAGTCTTTGAGTACTCGTGGATGATAACAAGCAGGATCGGAATCAGTAGACATAGGCTAAAAACCACAACAAGTGCCCATATAGCCTCATCAGCATCCTCCTCGGCAATAGGCAATTCGCCATCCGTGAAGAGCTTATCCACCGCACGCATTCCCTCGACCATACCCTGCGAATAGTCGCCATCGCGGAAGTAGGGCAACATATAATCCTCCTGAATTCTCACACAAAGCGCATCCGGGAGTACGCCCTCAATGCCGTAGCCCGTATGGAAGCGTATCTCGCGCATATCCTCGACAAGCAACACACCGAGGCCGTTATCGAGTTTATCGTCGCCCACGCCCCAACGTTCGAAGAGCTCCTGCGAGAAGCCCACCATATCGCGCGGCTCGATGTCGTCGACAGCTACTACCACAACCTCGGCAATGCCACGCTCGCGGAGCGAATAGCATATCGAGTCGAGCACCCGAACAGCATCACGCGATAGGATGCCATCGGGGTTTGACACAAAGCGCGTACGGTCCTTAAGTTGCACATTAGGGATGTCACCCACACGATAACCCTTAGCCTCTGCCCCAACGACCGAGACGAGCACCGCAAATGCCAGCAACAGATATTGTCGAATTCTACTCATATATAAACAACACGGGCGAGGCCGATTTATTGTATCGGCACCGCCCGCATATTCCTATTTTACCAAAAACGCCTACTTCTTGGCATCAATCACCTCACACAGGCGGCCAAAGACCTCATCCATCGTGCCGAGGCCGTTGATCTCCGAATACTTGTTCTGCTTGGTGTAGTGGTCGGCAACGATAGCCGTCTGAGCACGATATACCTCGATACGGTTACGGATGACATCCTCCGATGCATCGTCGGCACGACCCGAGTCCTTACCGCGCAGCAAGATACGCTTAACGAGCTCATCCTCGGGGACATCCATATAGATCATAACATCGACCTTCGAGCCGATCTCTTCGAGCAACGTGTCGAAGATCTCGGCCTGCGCCGTAGTGCGGGGGAAGCCATCGAAGATGCAACCCTTATCCGCGTGAGTGCGCATATAGTCGCGTACCATCTCAACAACGATAGAGTCGGGAGCAAGCTCGCCACGCGAGATATAACCCTCCATACTCTTACCCAGCTCCGTGCCACGCTTGATCTCCGAACGTATCACCTCGCCAGTCGATATATGATAAAGATCGTAGTGCTCGGCCAAACGAGCTGCCTGAGTGCCCTTACCACATCCAGGCGCACCAAAAAGGATTATGTTTAACATTTTATTTAAGTTTTATGTTACGTGTCGTTTCAAAAAATTTGAGGCAAAGATATATTTTTTTTTGCAACTTTCCAATCAAAAAACTACTTTTGCAAAAATTTTATATTCTTACCTATGAATAGCAAAAGATCTACTGAGATAGCATCACTCGGCGAGTTTGGCCTCATCGACCGCCTTACGGCACGTCTAAAGCAACGTCGCGAAACAACACTTATGGCCGCAGGTGACGATGCTGCCGTAATCGATCTCGGCACAGAGGAGGCGATGCTTCTCTCTATCGATATGCTCACCGAAGGCATCGACTTCGACCTTAGCTACTTCCCGCTTAAGCACCTCGGCTACAAGGCTATTGTGCGTGGTGTGAACGACATCCTTGCGATGAATGCCCACCCCGAGCAGGTAGTCGTTGCGCTCGGCATCTCGGCAAAGATATCGGTCGAGGCTCTCGACGAGTTGTACGAGGGTATGGAGCGCGCGTGCGAGGAGCTCGGCGTAGACCTCGTGGGTGGCGACACCACCGCGTCGATGAATGGCCTCGTCATCACGGTCACGGTTACGGGACGAGCCAAGAAGGAGGAGATTGTCTACCGCAGCGGAGCCAAGGAGCACGACCTCATCTGTATAACCTCGAACCTCGGAGCCGCCTATATGGGACTCCACCTCTTGGAGCGCGAGAAGCGCGTGCTTAAGGATATCGCCAACCCCGAGCCTAAGTTCGCCGGTTACGAGTATCTCTTGGAGCGTTACCTCAAGCCCCGCGCCCGTGTCAACGTCCTCGAGGCGTTGCGCGAGGAGGGCATACACCCCACGTCGATGATCGACCTCTCGGACGGTCTCGCCTCGGACCTCAGGCAGATATGTCGCTCGTCGAAGTGCGGAGCACGCATCTATTTGGAGCGCATACCCATAGCTCGTCAAACGACGGAGCTTGCCGAGGAGATGCACATCGACCCCGTTATTGCAGCACTAAATGGCGGCGAGGATCACGAGTTGCTCTTCACAGTGCCGCTCGACAAGCAGGAGGCTGTGATGCGCTTGGGACTGGTAGATGTCATCGGCCACATCACGCGCGAGGAGAATGGTGTGATACTCGTAACGCCCGATGGCGAGGGCATCGCACTGAAGGCGCAAGCGTTTGATAGGTAACACCTTTTTAATTAGTAGTGAGTAATTAGTAGTGAGTAATTCCTTTTATCTGGGGGGGGGTAAATCAGAGAAGCCCAGAGAAGCCTATCACTATAAATAATAGCGAGGTCGTGGATATCCACGACCTCGTCTCTTATTACGACTTCCCGACACTCTACTTGAGCGTGTAGAACAGATGTTCCAACTCACGGAGGAGATTACGCTGCGGATCCTCCGGGGCATAGAGCGCGAACATCACAGTGAGAATCTTCTTTTGCTCGGCATCGACCGACGAGAAGCTCACAAAGGGACCTCCCATAAAGTCGTTCGTCACCTCCCAGCGACCACGCAGCTCCACCCACTCGCGGCCCGCCACGTCTACAACGCTCGCATACGTCGGCTCATTCTCGTTGACACCCATATACGATCCCGCAGCACCCTTGCTCGAGATCGAGGCGAGCTTATTATCGAGCGACATCATCAGCCATTTTGGCGTCAGATCCTCGGGCGAGGTGTACTCCGACTCGTAGGTAAAGATATACTGTGCCTTCGTGGGATAGTCTCTCAAGTACCACGTGAGGCTCTTATCGGCCGTCGTAGCCTTAAAGAAGCCCTGCGGGATAAGCATCTCGAATCCCGTGGTCGCCTTAAAGTCGGCCATAAGCTCATCGGCCGAGCGTGACGAGTAGTAGTTGTTACTCTTACGACGCTCACCCTCCTCCATAACATCTCGTATCGCCGCACCAGCTTCGGTGAGGAAACCGATGGCCGACTGGAGCGTCGGTGCGGTCACAACAACCACCGTTTGCGGACGGGCATAGACATTCTTCTCGACGCTGAACGACGGCTCTGAAACAGCCGCGTTGATATTGACAACCAATAGGTTACCATACATACGGTCGATATTCGAAGCCTTGTCGGCCGCCACACGTCTAACGATCGTAAAGAGCCCCTCGGGACGAGTAAGGCCGGGCGTAGGCTCCTCCAAGAGGGCCTCGACAGCCTCACCCAAGCCAGCGTTCCACGCCTCGTCGGCACAGATGACTACCGTGTCGTAGTTCTGGCCAGCGGCGGTCTTTGTGGGGATATTGTTCTTCACGGTGCAGCTACCGAGAAGAAGCGTTGCCGCGAGCGCAACAAATGTGTAGATATAACGTTTCATAGTTGTAAAATTTTAGTCCTAAGCCTCAGCCGCAAATTTAGGGCTAAAGCCACATATTACAATTACAAAGGTAGTGATATTTTTCTTTTTACGAAAAAAAAGTTACTTTTGCGACCTAATACGTAGATAAAAAGCAGTGAGCCAATGAGAGTGAACCCTGGCACATTCCTACGCTGGATATTTCCCGGCGTGATATGGAGCATCGACGACCCCGAAGGTATATACCTTACCTTCGACGACGGCCCCACGCCCGGCGTTACCGAGTGGATACTCCACACGCTCGACCGCTACGATGCCAAGGCAACCTTCTTCGTGCTCGGCAAGAACGTGGAACTCTACCCCGACCTCTACCAGATGATACTCGACCGCGGCCATAAGATCGGCAACCACACCTACTCGCATCAGAAGGGATGGCGTATGTCGTTGGAGCGATATATCGAGGATGTAGACCTCGCAGGCGATATGGTCCACACCGAGCTCTTCCGCCCACCCTACGCCCAGATTACACGCGCACAGCTACACGCCGTATCGCAACGCTACCGTGTGGTTATGTGGAACGTGCTCTCGCGCGACTACAATCGCAAGCTATCACCCAAGAAGTGCCTGCGCGGCACGATTAAGGGTCTGCGCGGTGGCGATATCATCTCGCTGCACGATAGTGCCAAGTCGTTCCGCAATACGAGCTACGTGCTCCCCGCGCTACTGCGCACAGCGCGCGAGATGGGTCTAACCTGTAAAATATTGGAGTTATAGAATGAATATCCTCGTTGCCATAACCGGAGCCAGCGGTGCCATCTATGCCCGCCAGACGTTGCAGTTGCTTTGTGCAAGTGAGCAGGTAGCAAGCGTGGGCCTAATCCTTAGCGACCACGCCGCCGATGTCATCACGGCCGAGGGTGAGGCCTTGCCCGAAGACGAGAAGATCACACGCTTCTCGAACGACGATATGTGGTCGTCGGCAGCGAGTGGCTCGGCGCGCTGGGATGCAATGATCGTAGTGCCCGCCTCGATGGGTACCATAGGCCGCATCGCCTCGGGAGTGTCGCGCACGCTTATCGAGCGCGCTGCCGATGTGATGCTCAAAGAGCGACGCCCGCTGGTTATGGTTGTCCGCGAGGCACCCTACTCACTCATTCACCTCCGCAATATGACTACGCTCACCGAGGCTGGAGCCATCATCCTCCCCGCCTCACCGGCCTTCTATTTCCGCCCGACGGACATCGAGACTCTCTGCCTCGGCATCACAACCCGCGCTCTTGAGATGCTCGGCCTCAAAGTCGAATATCCACGCTGGGGCGAGAAGCAAGAGGAATTCTAATTAGCAATGAGTAGTGAGTAATGAGTAATGAGCAATGAGCAATGAGCAATTAGTAATGAGTAATTATTTTTTCTTGCGTGGCGGCCTTATAAGATAGTAGGCAGCTCTCTCGACCGAAGCACCTATTTAAGCGTAGTTTACAAGAACAAACACTCCCCGCAAGCGATGTTGCGAGGAGAAGTATTAAAGCGATACGCACCTACCCGCGGATGAGGTTGTAGTCGCGCATAAGCTGGTCCTTGAGGTCGCTAATAGATGAGAAACGTTTCTCGTCGCGAATCTTCTCCATAAGCGTGACACGCAGGCGGCGGCCGTATAGGTCACCCGCGAAGTCAATGACGTGGGTCTCCAAAAGCAACTCCTTGCCTCCTACCGAGGGACGAATGCCGACGTTCGACATAGCCCGATAACGTACGCCATCAATCGTCACCTCCGAGCGGTAGACACCGCGCTCAATATCATCGTAACCCTCAAGGGTCATATTTGCCGTAGGAAAGCCTAAGGCGCGGCCTATCTTACGGCCGTGGATAACCTCTGCTTCAACATCTATCATAGGCCATTACTTGGTCATCTGACTCGTTAGTTTTCTCACTAAGCTGTACTCCGAGAAGAACTCGCGCGCAAGCACACGCACGACTGTATATAGAGGTATAGCAAGCAACATACCCCAAATGCCGGCCACGTAGCCAGCGATGAGTATCACGAGGAACACCTCTAAAGGATGCGCCTGGACACGCTCGGAGTAGAGCGTTGGTTGTATTACAAAATCGTCGATAATCTTAACAACAACGATGGTTGCGACGATGACAACCGCCGTGTGTACCACATTGCCGTCGATGGGCGTAAGCACGCCGACACACACCGACAGTAGGCATCCCATAACAGGACCGGCATACGGGATAACATTCATAACGCCCATAATCAGTCCCACAATCAGCGCGTCTCCACCCCTCATACCGAAGATAAGCATCACGAGCGAGATGATCACCATAAGCGAAAGACTCTCGACCATAAGGCCACCGAAGTAACGCGACAGAAGTGCCGTGATGGAGTTCAGCGCGTTATAAACATTTTGGCGGTAGCGATCGGGGAAGAAGAGCGCGACAAGGCTATAAAACAGACCATCCTCCTTGAGGAAGTAGAACGTGATAAACGATATTGAGAAGAAGGCAATAGCCGCAGACGTCATCATCGACACCACGCTCGCAAAGGTCTTGACATAGTCAACATCAACGAAGCCGAGCACGAAACGCTTGAACGTGAGGCCGATATCGGTAACATCGACAGCAAGCAGCCCCTCGATCATAGCCTCGAAGTCCTCGAGCGAGCCTTCGACAACGGCCGTGACACTCTCCCACTCGACCATAGCCAACTCGTTGACCTTGCCAAAGATTAGCGGGATAAAGAGTGTGCATAGTCCGCCAAAGATAATCCACATCGAGAGGAGCGTGATGGCAGCAGCCCACGAGCGCGACATCGAACGATCGAAGATACGCACGCCGAGGAGTCGTCTCACAAGAGGTCGGCCCACGATGGCAAGCACCGCGGCAACGACAACATAGAGTACCACCTGCCACAGGTAACCCATAGCACACAGCACCGCCGCAATGACGGCAAGCGTCGCAACACTCTTGATTATCTTCTCAACTGTCATTCCTCTGCTTATCTTATTATTAACTATCCAGCAGCACCTTAATCCTAAATCTCTCAATCCTCAATCCCTCGATTATCAGCCTCTCAACGCTGCACGCCGCACATTAACTGTGCAATCCTCTGCGGATACGGGCGATGGGGGTCTGCGAGCCGATAACGGGGTCGCCGATCTCGACGAAGAGCTCCGAATCCTTAGGGATAAGGATGTCAACGCGCGAGCCGAACTTAATAAAGCCGAGGACACTATTCTGCTCGACCTTCTTACCCGGCTTCACGTAGTTAACGATACGACGAGCCACGAAGCCCGCAATCTGGCGCATAAGCACCTTACGTCCATCATTGAGGCGCACGACAGTAGTCACACGCTCATTCTCCGTCGACGACTTCGGGTGCCAGGCCACAAGGAAGCGGCCGTGGTGGTGCTTCGTATACTCCACCTCGCCACCCACGGGCAGCCAGTTCATATGCACATTCGTAACCGACATAAATATCGAGATCTGCATCATCTCGCAGTCGATATGCTCCTTTTCGTGCACCACCTCCGTGACAACGACACGGCCATCGCAGGGCGAGAACACCAGCTCGTCGTCGTGGATCTGTACACGGCGCGGCTCGCGAAAGAAGGCAGCTACGAAGAACCAGAACACTACAAGGAAGCCCGCCATAAACCAGTCCCAAGCTCCTTCAGTCTCGATGAAGAAGTAGACCAGCAACCAAATAGCGAGACATATAAGTCCCGTAGTTCCGATTATCACGTAACCCTCTTTATTAATCTTCATAATGTATAGGTTTAGGTTAGGTTATAGCATATTAACAAGCTCCCACACAATGAGGTAAACCAGAGCAAAGGGGGCGGAATAGATGAGCGCATCGAACCTGTCGAGCACGCCACCGTGACCCGGGAGGATATTGCCCGAGTCCTTGATGCCCGCCTCTCGCTTAAACATCGACTCCACAAGATCGCCAACGACCGAGGCGATGGCGACAACGGCCGCAAGGCCTATCCACATCGCATAGTTCGCATCGAGCATCCACGCCGCAACAGCACCAACAGCCAAAGCTCCCGCAACGCCGCCGAAGAATCCCTCCCACGACTTCTTTGGCGAGATACGCTCGCAGAGTCTATGGCGGCCGAGCGTGATGCCTACGAGGTAGGCAAAGACATCGTTACCCCATACAATGAAGAGGTAGAAGAGGAAGCACCAGGGCGACCACTCGCCACCCGATAGCATAAAGGGGATGACGAGCATAATGGCGAGTGGCAGTGCCACATATACCACACCAAGCATCGTCGAGGCAATATTCTTAAGCGGATGCTCCGTAACGGAGAATAGCTCCACCGCAAATATTGCAGGTAGGAGCAGGATAAAGAGAACGAAGCTGATAATTGTTTCGCTCGCAACATCGGCGATGCCCGCAAACTGCTGTGTAGCAAAGAACGCCGTAGCAAAGAGTGCTACACCCGCAGCTATGCCGACAATCTTACGTGGTCTGGCATCGGTAGCCTCAGCTATCTTGTAGAACTCCCACATGCCACCAACTACTATAAACTGTAACAGCAACGCATAGGTAAAGAAGCCCGCGGCGGCCCCAAGTACCACAACGAGGAGTACCACACCGCTAAGCGTGCGCACTATAAAGTTCTTCAGCTTATCACTCATAAAACCAATATTTACTCGTTAGTAGTATCAGCAGATGGCTCGATAACGTAGGTTACACCGCCATCAGCCTTACCCTCATCCGTTGCATCGACCGCTGTGGTAGCCTCCAACATCTCCTTTTCGATCTGCTGGGCACTCTTGCCAAGCACCTCCTCGATATCCTCCGAGAAGATCGTCTCCTTCTGGATAAGCACCCCGGCAAGACGCTCGATATTCTCGCGCTCCGCCTCGACAATCTCGCGAGCCATAGCCACAGCCTCATCAACAAGTCGGCGAACCTCCTCGTCGATAAGCTCAGCCGTACGCTCCGAGAAAGGCTTTGTGAACATATCGCGCTGACCCTGAGCATCGAAGAAGCTGACGTTTCCGACCTTCGGGCTCATACCGTAGTAGGCAACCATCGAGTATGCCATCTTGCTCGTGCGCTCGAGGTCATTGAGGGCACCCGTGCTCGTTATGCCCAAGAGCTGCTGCTCGGCAACGCGGCCAGCAACAAGGCCCGCCATCTTATGTACGAAGTGGTCGATGTTGTAGTTGACCCTCTCCTCGGGTAGATACCACGTAGCTCCGAGCGAACGACCGCGCGGGATAATCGTAATCTTAAGCACCGGATCGCAATGCTTCAATCGCCACATAACCGTGGCGTGGCCTATCTCGTGGATGGCCGTAGCGTGACGCTCCTTATCGGTCATAGGCATATTTCTGCGCTCCAAGCCGCCGACGATACGGTCGATAGCGGCGAGGAAGTCGGCCTCGGTGACACAATCCTTACCGTGGCGCGCTGCGATGAGGGCCGCCTCGTTACATACGTTAGCGATATCGGCACCCGCAAAACCGGGGGTCTGCTTAGCGAGGAACTCCCTGTCGAGCTTCGAGTCGAGCTTCAACTTACGCAGGTGCACATCGAAGATAGCCTTGCGCTCCTTGACGTCGGGCAAGCCTACCTCGATCTGGCGGTCGAAACGGCCGGCACGCATAAGGGCCTTATCCAAGATATCGACACGGTTGGTCGCCGCAAGGACAATGACTCCCGCATTTGTCTGGAAGCCGTCCATCTCCGTGAGGAGCTGGTTCAGTGTATTCTCTCGCTCGTCGTTGCCCGAGAATCCCGAGTTCTTGCCACGAGCACGGCCGATGGCGTCGATCTCGTCGATAAAGACGATACAGGGTGCCACCTTCTTAGCCTGTTCGAAGAGGTCACGGACACGCGAAGCACCCACACCCACAAACATCTCCACAAAGTCAGAACCCGAAATCGAGAGGAACGGGACATTTGCCTCGCCCGCTACGGCCTTAGCCAAGAGCGTCTTACCCGTTCCCGGAGGGCCTGCCAAAAGTGCGCCCTTAGGAATCTTGGCTCCCAGAGCCTTATACTTATCGGCGTGCTTGAGGAAGTCGACAATCTCCATAATCTCGACCTTCGCCTCCTCCAAGCCTGCAACATCCTTGAACGTGATGCGCTCCTTAGAGTTCCTATCCGACATCTGAGCACGCGCCTTGCCGACATTCATAATGCCACCGCCGCCGCCACCAGCACTACGCGTCATAGAGCGCATAATGAAGATCCAAACGACGATGATAAGAATCCAGGGTAGGAACTCAAAGAGGTAGTCCACCCATCCCTGCTCCGTGCGGTTATACTTAACAACGACAGCCTCGACATCCGTGCCCGACTCGGCAGCCAGCTCCGCCGCCTTAGCCTCTGCTGCGGCGATACGCTCGGCGAAATACTGCACGTCGCCACCCGTGTTGAATACCACCTGCACACCCGTCTTAGGCATACGCTTGAAACGCTCGTCCTGAGCCAACGAGTCGATAGCCTCAGCGTGGATATAGATGCTCGCCTTCTCCCTATCCATCACCTCGATGCGCTCCACATAGCCACCCTCGACAAGCTCGTCGACCATATTCCAATCACCCTCGATGGGTCGCTCCTCGGAGCTTCCAAACATCGAGTAGCTAATAATCACGATGGCCACCACCGCCCAGAACCACATAAAGTTGAAGCGCGGGCGCATCACTGGCTGATTAGCTTTATTTGCCATAAATCAATACTCCAAAATCACAAAATACGTAACTACTCACCAAACTCATAACGCTTCATAGGCGCATCAGCCCAGAGCTCCTCGATACGATAGAAGTCGCGAAGCTCGGTCTGGAAGATGTGAACAATGACATCGGTATAGTCCATTGCCACCCAAAACGAGTTCTGACGGCCCTCGACGCGTGCGGGCCACTCACCCATAACCTCGAACACCTTATCCTCAATACTCTGCGAGATGGCATCTACCTGTGTCGTAGAGTCGGCGTGACAAACCACAAAGTGAGAGCATATCGCGCCATCGAAGCCCGACAAATCGAGCGATACAATACCCTGCGCCTTCTTATCATCCATAGCCTCCACTATCGTGTTAATCAACTTCTCCAAATTTTCCATAGTAACTAATTTGATATCAACAATTTATTTTACAAAAGCGACGTGCGAGAGTTAAAACTCTCAAGTGGGTTAACGCACGCACATTCTAAATTCTTGCAAATATAAGCAAAAAATGTGAAATAAGCAACAACATTTCAGCACAAAGGACAAATTATCGAGCAAACAAACGAGTAGTTGGTCGCGTAACGCGTAACCTCGCTACACGATTCGTGCAGCCAAAGGCTGAGCAACAATCGCGCAGGACATTGCAATGTCGTGCACACCGTGAGATTCTTCGCCTTCGCTCAGAATGACAGACTTTAGGGATTAGCAATTGGTAGCGAGTAATGAGCAATAATTCTGACTGGCGACATAACGTTAGGGATAGCACACCTAATTATTTGCGAGAAGGGGCCTAATTTGGTGCCGATAAAGAGAAAGAGCGGATGGGACATACTTTGCGCGTATTTCCCATTCGCTCTTTGGATTGAGGAGCCAAATTAGGCCCCTTATCACAAGAAATTACACTTTGTCTTGGTTGACGCAATTTAGAATAGTTTTGCGCAATGCTTCCACTATCGACTGCTTGACATAAGTACGACTAACGGCAAGGGCTACACGACGTGAAGTAGCACCCTTTGCAATAGTCTTTACACGGTTACGACGAGAGAGTGGAATGAACTCGAGAGCCATCTCGGGAATGACGGTCATACAAGAGGTACAATCGACCATTCGCATAAGCGTATCAAGCGAGCCAGACTCGAAGTAGAAGTGCGACGGGATGTCGTGTGCAGCCTGACACAGCTCGAAGATCTGATCACGCATACAATTGCCTCTGCTCAAGAGTATTAGGTCCTTGAAATCTATATCCTCGATGCGTATATTCGAGCGTTCGAACAGTGGGTGCGACGGTGAAACATAGGCATAGAAATGGTCGCTGAAAAGGTCGTGTTCGGTGATGCCCTCACCGCAGGTTCCGCTGGCCACAAGGGCGGCATCAATATAGTCGCGCTTGAGCGATTCTATGATGTCGGCGGTGACCATTTCGTGGATCTCGAGCTCCACCTTCGGATAGTCCTTGACGAAGGTCGGAATGAACTTATGAAGGAGGTATGGAGCGATTGTAGGAATTACACCGAGACGCATTTTTCCAGCGGTCTCGCCACGCATCTCGGCGACCGACTCGCGGATATGGTTATAGGAGCGCAACGTCTCACGCACCTGCTCCAAAACAATCTCTCCCACGGCGGTAGGTATGATGGGTTTCTTCGTGCGGTCGAGCAGCACAGCACCGAGCTCCTCCTCGAGAGCCTTAATCTGCATCGAGAGCGACGGCTGGGTGACGAAGCAGTGCTCCGCAGCCACAGAAAAACTACCACAATTGGCCACGGCCATCAGATATTCAAGTTGAATTATTGTCATACGCCTATAAGGTTTATTTGTTTGCCACGTACAAAGTTATAAAAAAAATCTATATTTCACAATATTTTCTATGCAACTCAACAAATTTTTGTTATTTTTGTCGCCTATGAGCGTATGAATATGGTACGCGCGAAGAATAACTAACCGAATAATAGTTTCAGACAATGGGAAAAAAGATAATTCTTACGGGCGATCGCCCCACCGGAAAGTTACACTTGGGCCACTTTGTAGGCTCGCTCAGCCGCCGTGTAGAGCTTCAGAACTCGGGCGAGTATGACAAGATTTTTATTATGATTGCCGATGCTCAGGCACTCACCGATAACGCCGACAACCCCGACAAGGTGCGCGAGAACATCATCGAGGTGGCTCTCGACTACCTATCGTGCGGCATCGACCCCACGAAGTCGACGATATTCATCCAGTCGTACGTGACCGAGCTCACGGAGTTGGCGTTCTACTATATGAACCTTGTGACGGTACAGCGTCTGCAGCGTAACCCGACGGTGAAGGCCGAGATTCAGATGCGCGGCTTCTCGGACAACAATGCCGAGGAGGAGAACCAGCAGCGTCGCGGTACGCCCGTGGGATTCTTCACCTACCCCATCTCGCAGGCATCGGACATCACTGCCTTCCGCGCAACGACCGTGCCCGTGGGTGAGGATCAGGAGCCGATGATCGAGCAGACACGCGAGATCGTCCACAAGTTCAACTCGGTTTATGGCGAGACACTCACCGAGCCCGAGATTATGCTTCCGACAAACTCGGCCTGCTTACGTCTGCCTGGCACCGATGGTAAGGCTAAGATGTCAAAGTCGCTGGGCAACTGCATCTACCTCTCGGATACGGCCGAGGATGTTAAGAAGAAGGTTATGAGTATGTACACCGACCCCGACCACTTGAAGGTCTCGGACCCCGGCAAGGTAGAGGGCAATACCGTATTTACATACCTTGATGCCTTCTCGCGCCCGGAACACTTCGCCAAGTATTGCCCCGATTACGAGAACCTCGAGGCTATGAAGGAGCACTACCGCCGTGGTGGTCTTGGTGATGTGAAGTGTAAGAAGCTGCTCATCGCCGTACTGGAGGAGCTGTTGGAGCCTATCCGCGAGCAGCGCAAGTACTACGAGCAGCGCATCGAGGAGGTCTACGAGATTCTTCGTCGCGGCTCGGAGGAGGCACGCGAGGCGGCGGCCGCTACGCTCCACGACGTACGAAATGCTATGCGCATCAACTACTTCGAGGACTCGGAGCTCATCGCCCGTCAGGCTGCCGACTATCGCAAAGAGTAACCCCCGAGCGGCTTTCGCTTAGGAGTTAACTATGATAAACATTGCAAAGTTAAATATGATAAACATTGCAAACATACAGGAGCGTGTCTACGAGCTATTCCTAAGCCTCACACGCCGACTAACGAACTCGCAGACGATGGCCATCTTGGCCATCCTTGTGGGTCTGTGTGCCGGCGTGGGTGCCCACGTGTTCAACACGCTGCTACACTTCATAACCTACTCGCTCACGTCGTGGACCCCCGACGACCAGGCGCAGTGGCTCTACCTCATCTACCCCGCCATAGGTATCATCCTTGCAACGCTCTTCGTAAAGTATATCGTCAAGGATGGCATCTCGGAGGGTGTCACGCGCGTGCTCTATGCAATGTCGCGCACCGACTCGCGTATCAAGGCACATAACTGCTGGACCTCAGTCGTGGGTGGTGCTACGACAATCGGATTCGGTGGCTCGGTCGGTCCCGAGGCTCCTATCGTTTTGACTGGTGCGGCCATAGGCTCGAACATCGGAAAGCTCGCACGCCTGAACTACAAGAATATCACCCTGCTTCTATGTTGCGGTGCGGGTGCTGCCGTGGCAGCGGTATTTAAGGCCCCGATTACGGGCGTGGTCTTCGTCCTCGAGATTCTGATGCTCGACATCACCTCGAAGTCGATCATCCCTCTGCTGATGGCCTCAATGACGGCGACGATCATATCGCTCTCACTGCAAGGCTTTTCGCCCATCATCGCCGTATCGCTCGACGCCTCGGATATGTTTCAGGTGGCACAAATACCACTCTTCGTGCTGCTCGGTTGCTTCTGCGGCGTTATGGCTTACTACTTCACGTCGGTAAACTCGCAGGTCGGCGGCTTCTATAATTCGGTGAGCAGTCAGTGGCGCAAATGGCTCTATGCAGGCATCACGCTCGGCGTGCTGATCTTCATCTTCCCGCCCCTCTATGGCGAGGGTCACGACAGTTTCGGTGCGCTGATGACGGGAAATACGGGCGAGCTCTTCAACCATACGCTCTTCCACTCGCTCAGCGAGGCCGACTGGTTCCTTATCATCTACCTCATCGCTATTATGCTCTTCAAGGTTGTGGCTATGGCCACGACAAATGCGGCAGGTGGTGTTGGTGGTACCTTCGCACCATCGCTCTTCGTCGGTGCCTTTGCGGGTGCTACGCTTGCGGTCATCTGTCGCTCGGTATTCGGCTGGGAGGTATCTATCACCTCGTTCACGCTCGCAGGTATGGCCGGCGTGATGTCGGGCGTTATGAAGGCTCCGCTCACGGCGATCTTCCTTATCGCCGAGCTATCGAATGGCTACGGCCTCTTCATCCCGCTGATGATCGTCTCGTGCGTGTCGTTTGCCGTGAACTATAGCCTCGACCGCGACTCGATCTACACCAAGCAGTTGCGTATGCGTGGCGAGCTTCTCACCCACGACAAGGACTCATCGGCATTCGTATTCTTGCGTCTCGACCAGCTTATGGAGACCGACTTCATACGCCTCAGGGAGACCCTCACGCTCGGCGACGTGGTGAACATCATCTCCAGCGCACGACGCAACATCTTCCCCGTGGTGGACAACTACGGCAAGCTCCTCGGTGTGGTTCAGCTCGACGATCTTCGTCGCGATATGTTCAACCGCGAGAAGTGGGGCAAGCCGATTATGCACTATATGATACAGCCACCCGATAAGATTCTCAACCACGAGATGATCCAGAGCATTATGCCGCGCTACGAGCAGGCCAACACTTGGATGTTGCCCGTTGTGGACAAGCAGAATCACTACCTCGGCTTCATATCGAAGTCTCGCATCCTGAATGCATACCGCGAAGCCTTGGTAAATGTATCGCAAGCTGATTAACCGCTCGGTGTGGAAGTATACAGAAAGACTAAACATATTGAAACAAAATAAAAGAATAAGATTGAAATACTATGGCATTACAATGTGGAATCGTAGGACTGCCCAACGTGGGTAAGTCGACACTTTTTAACTGTCTGTCGAATGCGCGCGCGCAGGCGGCAAACTTTCCGTTCTGTACCATCGAGCCCAACGTGGGCGTTATCACCGTTCCCGACGAGCGACTTATGAAGCTCGCCGAGATTGATAACCCCAAGCGTGTGGTGCCCACAACCATCGAGATTGTCGATATCGCAGGTCTTGTGAAGGGTGCCTCGAAGGGTGAGGGTCTCGGTAACAAGTTCCTCGCAAACATCCGCAACACCAACGCTATCATCCACGTGTTGCGCTGCTTCGAGAATGAGAACATTACCCACGTCGACGGCACGGTAGATCCCGTACGCGACAAGGGCATCATCGACACGGAGCTTCAGCTTAAGGACCTCGAGACTATCGAGAACCGTATTGGCAAGTGCCAGAAGCAGGCTACGGCGGGCGATAAGATCGCTAAGCGTCAGTACGACATCCTCTGCCGCTATAAGGAGGCGTTGGAGCAGGGCCTCTCGGCACGTACCGTGGAGCTCACGGCCGAGGAGCGCAAGACGGTTTGGGACCTCAACCTCCTTACCGATAAGCCCGTGTTGTACGTATGTAACGTCGACGAGTCGGCAGCCGTTACGGGTAATGCTCACACCGAGGCTGTGCGTGCCGCTATCGCCAACGAGCACGCCGAGATGCTTATCGTGGCGGCGTCGGCCGAGGCCGATATCGCCGAGCTTGAGAGCTACGAGGAGCGTCAGATGTTCCTCCAGGATATCGGTCTCGAGGAGTCGGGCGTAAGCCGTCTTATCAAAGCGGCGTATCGTCTGCTCGACCTTCAGACCTTCTTCACTACGGGTGCCGACGAGAGCCGCGCTTGGACATTCCGTCGCGGTATGAAGGCCCCCGAGACTGCCGGTATCATCCACACCGACTTCGAGCGCGGCTTCATCCGTGCCGAGGTTATCAAGTATGCTGATTATGTCGAGCTCGGCTCGGAGCGTGCTTGCCGCGATGTGGGCAAGATCGGTATCGAGGGCAAGGAGTATGTTGTCGAGGATGGCGACATTATGCACTTCTTGTTCAACGTTTAATACTAACTACGCAAAACTAAATCATTAACATCTAATATTTTACAACTATGAACAACCTTTGGAAGTACATCATCATTGCAACTGCCATCGTACTCTCGGCCGTTGTATTGGCAACAGCCTACACAGAGCGTTACCGTATGCAGTCGGGAACAATTACCGTCACTGGTCTTGGCGAGACGGAGTTTACCTCGGACCTTATCATCGTCAACGGCTCGCTTAACGTCGAGCGTTATGATGTAGCAGACGGCTACCGTCAGATGGAGCAGGACCGCGAAAAGGTAATTAAGTTCCTCAAGAACCACGGCATCAGCGAGGAGTGTATCTCGTTTGCTATGCTCTCTCACCGCGAGACGTACAACTCAGTATATCAGGAGGGTAAGTACATTGGTGAGTCGTTCGATGGCTACTACCTGTCGCAGGAGTTTACCATCGAGTCGAAGGATATCGACGCTGTGGAGGAGGTTGCCCGCGAGCTCCCGTCGTTGCTTGCTGAGGATATCAACATCAGCGTCTATGAGCCTATGTACTTTTACAGCGACCTCAACACCCTAAAGCTCGACCTTATTGCTGCCGCTGCTGCCGACGCTCGTGACCGCGCAACGCAGATTGCTATGAACTCGAACGCCAAGCTCGGCAACCTCAACTGGTCGTACGCCGGCGTATTCCAGATTACAGCCGCTACGGGCGACGAAGAGTTCTCGGCAGGTGGTGCTTTCAACCTCTCGTCACGCGAGAAGAAGGCGCGCGTAACGGTACGTGCAGAGTACAAGATTAAGAATGATTAAGTCAAACTAACGTAACAATAAAGCAGATTATGAATCGCGAAGTAAGAGTTCGTTTCGCGCCCAGCCCCACAGGCCCGCTGCATATCGGCGGTGTGCGCACAGCCCTATATAACTATCTTTTTGCCCGTCGCCACGGCGGTAAGATGATCCTGCGTATCGAGGATACCGACTCGCAGCGTTTCGTACCCGGTGCCGAGGAGTACATCATCGAGTCGCTCAAGTGGTGCGGCATCGAGATCGACGAGGGCGTTGGCTATGGCGGTCCTCACGCTCCCTATCGTCAGAGCGAGCGCAGGGATATATACCTCAAGTATGCGAAGCAGCTGGTTGATGCCGGCTGGGCATACTACGCCTTCGACACACCCGAGGAGCTCGACGCCCTGCGTAAGGAGGCCGAGGAGGCTGGCAAGACCTTCGCCTACAACTACGAGGTACGCGAGAAGCTACCCACGTCGCTCAGCCTCACGGCCGAGGAGGTCGAGGCACGCATTGCCCGTGGCGACCAGTGGGTTGTTCGTTTCAAGATGCCCGAGAACGAGGTTGTAAAGATGGACGACCTCATCCGTGGCCACGTGGAGATGAACACCTCGACGCTCGACGATAAGGTGCTCTACAAGTCTGCCGACGCGCTTCCTACGTACCACCTCGCCAACATCGTCGATGACCACCTTATGGAGGTGTCGCACGTGATTCGTGGTGAGGAGTGGTTGCCCTCGTTGCCGCTGCACTACCTGCTCTATCGTGCCTTTGGTTGGAGCGACACGCAGCCCGAGTTCGCACACCTTCCCCTGCTTCTGAAGCCTACGGGCAGCGGTAAGCTCTCGAAGCGCGATGGCGACAAGATGGGTTTCCCCGTATTCCCTCTATTCTGGACATCGCCCACGGGTGAGACTGCTCGCGGCTACCGCGAGGATGGCTACCTCCCCGAGGCATTTATAAATATGTTGTCGCTCTTGGGTTGGAACCCGGGTAACGACAAGGAGATATTCTCTATGCAGGAGCTTATCGAGGCCTTCTCGCTCGACCGTGTGTCGAAGGCCGGAGCACGCTTCCAGCCCGACAAGGCTAAGTGGTTCAATGCTCAGTATATGCACAATCTCTCAGACGCCGAGCTTGCACCCATAGCTCAGCCCATACTCAAGGCTCACGGCATTGAGACTACTGATGAGCTCGCCGGTAGAGCTGCCGGTATTATGAAGGAGCGTATGACGCTTACGACCGATATCTGGGACCTCACGTCGTTCTTCTTCGTAGTCCCCACGGAGTACGAGGAGAAGCTCACTAAGAAGCAGTGGAAGGGCGATAACCCCGCAATGTTGGCTAAGCTGCGCGGTGTATTGGAGGGTATCGATGATTTCTCGAAGGAGAACACCGAGGCCGTAGTTCGCGCTTGGATCGAGGCCGAGGGCTACGCTCTTGGTCAGGTGATGAACACCTTGCGTTTGGCGTTGGTGGGTGCCGGTAAGGGCCCCGGTATGTTCGACGTGACGGAGTTCATCGGCAAGGCCGAGTGCTTGAAGCGTATCGACAACCTTATCGCTAACGTAACACCCGTGGAGTAATGGAGATACTACAACATATCTGGGGCTCGACGCCCGAGGGCGAGGGCATCATCCTCTACACTATGCGCAACAGCCGCGGCTCGGAGGTGCAGCTTTGCAACGTGGGAGCTGCAATCGTGGCCGTGAAGTTCGCTGACCGTGATGGCAATATTGACGACGTAGCCCTCGGCTACAAGGATGCCTTGAGCTACTTTGGCGATGGCGCAGCGAGCGGTAAGAGCGTGGGTCGCGTGGCAGGACGTATCGCCCGCGGACAGATGGAGATCGAGGGCGTGGAGTATCGCCTCGAGGTAAACAACGGACCAAACCACCTCCACGGCGGAACGAAGGGCTTTGCCAACCGCTATTGGGAGGGCCGTGTGGAGACTAACCGCGTGGTATTCAGCTACGTGGCCGAGGATATGGAGCAGGGCTACCCCGGCGAGCTTGTTGTCGAGGCTATCTACGACTTCGACGACGAGGACAACCTCGAGATCACCTACGTGGCAAAGTCGAACAAGACCACAGTCGTGAACCTCACGAACCACCTCTACTGGAATCTCCACGGCGAGGGCTCGGGTAAGACTATCCTCGACCACGAGCTAAAGCTCAACTCATCGGAGGTGCTCGAGATGAACTCCGTGCAGATACCAACGGGCAAGCTCCTCGAGGTTAAGGGCACGGCTCTTGACTTCACCGACTGGCGCGAGTTCGGCCTCGAGATCGACTCGGAGTTCAACAACATACGCAACTTCCGCGGCTACGACCACTGCTTCAAGGTTGATGGCTGGCAGAAGAATATCCTTCAGGAGGTAGGCCAGCTGCGCTGCAAGGCCACAGGCCGAATGGTAACGATCCTCTCGTCGCAGCCCGCAGCGGTGCTCTACACGGGTAACTGGCTGGCTGGCGGCTGCCCCATCACGAAGAGCAATAAGCGTTACGACGACTACGCGGGTGTAGCCATCGAGTGTCAGGCTTTCAGCGACGCGGTACACCACCCCCACTTCCCCTCTATCGAGTTGCAGGCCGGGGAGCTATATTGCAACAAGATCGTCTTTAAGCTCGGCACGTTCTAACCAAACACTGCCCCAGCGGCGTTTCAAAGCGAAACTTTTATGCTGAAAAGCATTAAGTTTCGCTTTTTTTCGTATATTTGTGGCCAGCAGAAAATATTATTCGAGTACTTAACATTAGAATATGAACAGATTTCTATTATCAACATTCGCAGCACTCACCTTCGTGGCGTGTGTGCAGGATAATTTAGGCGATATTCCAAACGATATGTCGCAGAGTAGCAAGGTCCGCAACTGGGGTGATGGTGCCGCCGAGGGCCGTCTGATGGTATGTCTTGCTAAAGGGGCGACGACCTTGAGCGTCGAGGGCCTCGAGATGGAGATCGAGCCACTATTTCCCGGAACAAAGAGCGAGAAGATGTCACGCTGGCAGCTCGTAAGATTCGACAAGAGCCTCGACCTTAGAGCAACAGCCGAGCGTATTGCCCAGAACGAGATGGTGGAGGTTGTTGAGTTCGACCTTCCCGTCGAGCGTGTCATCGGCCAGAAGGTGGCGATGCCCGCAACAAAGCCCGAGCCCACGCGCTCGGTGACGATGCCCTTCGACGACCCTGAGCTTCCGTGGCAGTGGCACTACTACAACGACGGTTCGGTGGGCGACGACTGCGTGGCGGGTGCCGATATCAATCTGCTCGAGGCGTGGAAGTACACGGCAGGCGATAACCGTGTGGTTGTGGCCGTTATGGATGGCGGTATTATGGTCGACCACCCCGACCTTAAGGATAATATGTGGGTAAACAGCGCGGAGCTTAACGGCTTGCAGGGCATCGACGACGACGGCAACGGTTACGTAGACGATATCCACGGCTACAACTTCGTTTACGATAGCGGCAATGTTACGGCCGATGACCACGGCACACACGTGGCGGGAACGATCTCGGCCGTGAACAACAACGGCTATGCCGTGTGTGGCGTTGCTGGAGGTACTGGCAAGGGCGATGGTGTGCGCCTGATGTCGATCCAGATCTTCGATGGCGAGGAGGGCTGCTACAACTATATGTTGGCGCGCGGCTTTATGTATGCTGCCGACAATGGTGCGGTGCTCATCAACAACTCGTGGGGCTATGAGCCCGGTGGTTACCAGTCGGACGACGAATTCGAGCGTTGGGACTCGGTACTGAAGGATGCCATCGACTACTTCGAGGATAATGCACGTCTCGAGGGTGTTATGGATGGCGGCCTCGCTATCTTTGCAGCGGGAAATGAGTTCTACCCCGAGGCTACATACCCCGGAGCATATCACAAGTACACGTGCGTGACGGCGATGTCGCCCGACTATACGGCAGCCTACTACACCAACTACGGCCCGGGTTGCAACATCTCGGCCCCGGGTGGCGATGCAAACTACGGCACGATATACTGCATATCGTCGACATCGGTCGACCTCACGTGGGGATATGAGTATATGCAGGGAACCTCAATGGCAACGCCCCACGTTACGGGCTGCGCCGCTCTCGCGCTCTCGTATGCTCTGAAGCAGGGATACACCCTCACGCCCGAAGAGCTCCGCAACCTGATCCTCACCTCAACGCAGGATATCAACCAGTATCAGACGGGCACGAAGGTTTGCTTCGACCATATCGAGGGTATCTACTACGACTTAGACCTTGCGCCATACAGCGGTAAGCTCGGCTCGGGATGTATCGACGCACACCGCCTGCTGATGCAGATGGATGGTACACCCTGCCTCTACTTCCGCACGGGAGAGACGGCACTACTCTCGCTCGACGAGTTCTTCGGCGACAGCTCTAAGGCTCTCGTCTACGACAACTGCGAGGTGTCGGACCAGACGCGCGAGGCATTGGGAATAATCTCTACGCCCAGCATCGAGAATGGTCTGCTCAAGGTACACTGCACAAAACCTGGCACGGGACGTATCACGGTGCGTGCCATCATCGGCGGACAGACGCTCGGTGGTGGCGATATGATTGGTGGTATGCTTGTCGAGCGTGAGTTCGAGATGGTTGTGCGCGGCTCGGTGGCATCGAATGGCGGATGGTTGTAAAACAATAAATTGAAGAAACGTATGAAGAGATACCTATATATATTATTAGCGGCGGCGATGATGTTCTGCGGCTGCGATAACGAACCTATCGTCCTTGGGCCTAAGCTCGACATTGCATATTGCTTTGGTCCCGTGTCGGTGGAGACTACCGAGAATAGTGCCGAGGTTGATGTGCTTAAGCCATATATCACGGTTGACGGCGTACGCCTCGAGGAGTCGACGGTGTACGTAGAGTACTGGGCTGTGGGCAACGAGGCCTACACCACAAAGGTATATGCCTACAAGGCTGGAAGCGGTGCACACGTCATCTTCACGATTAACGACCTCACGCCCTCGACACTCTACGAAGCGACAATCACGGTAGATGGCGGCGGGGAGTATGGCACGGCGAGTAAGTCGTTTGCCTTCGCAACGACGGAGCACGTACCCGTATGCACCATATCGTGCCGTAGCGAGGTCGAGGCCCAGGGTCTTATGGCAACACTCGCGCTCACCGATGTCGAGTACCGAGTTGATGGCGAGCCTACGGATATCGCCTCGGTAAAGGTTGAGTATGCTCGTACAGCGGGCGACGAGCCGAGCTGGGTGGCGATAGATGTTGATGGAGAGAAGTTTGCCGATGGCAAGGAGAGCGTCGTAATTCCCGCGGAGGGTGGCGACTACTTGGAGGAGAATCGCAACTACATATACCGTGTAACGATAACCCCGTCGGATAGCAGTTTCGAACCTCTTACGACCGAGACTATGGACTTCAAGACCGACTACGCCGAGGTAACGGCCGAGATATCTACACCCGAGGTAGTTATCGAGGGCGCGATGTTGTACGTCAATGTTGAGAGCGTGGCGGTCTACCTCGATGGCATAGCCGTAACAGACTACCACTATCTCGACTACTATATCTATATGCGCGAGGTTGGCGATAAGGAGTGGACCGAGCTCGAGGCAGAGCTCACGACGGAGGGTATGAAGCTCGGCATCGCCTTAGACGTGCTCACCGAGGGCCAGAGCTACGAGTTCGCAGCAGCCATAGTTGCAGGAGCAGCACAGAAGGTACGCACGTCGGAGATCGCGACGATTGAAATTCCTAAAGAGGAGACACCCGTGCCCACACCCCCTATCGGTGGCGACTCGGACACAACGGCCATAGCTGGCGAGTGGCACCTCACCCAATGGCGTGGCACGACACCCTCGTTCGATGTCTATATGTCGATTACGGAGGATGGCGTCATTAGCCTCTGGCAGCGCATCGAGAGCCGCGAGTGGCAGCTATTTTATAGCACCGTTATCTACGAGGACAACACCATCTGGGGTGAGTACACCGATGGCATCGCGTGGGGTGCGTCGTACTACGTAGCGATTGATGGCGACCGTATGACTTGGACCGACACGGCCTATTCGTCGGACATCTCGGTTTACGAGCGAGCAACACTCCCCGACGACATCACACGCTCGACGGTGCACGCTACACGCTCAGCGCAGGACCGCTTCCTTTAGGCGCGGATGGCAACAATTAGGCTGATGATATGAGGAGTCTGGTTTTAATCCTTAGTTTTGCGATGGCCCTCGTGGGCTGTGCAACGGAGGAGGGTGCTGAGCAGCCACTACAAGGGGTAACGGCGAAGAGTGTATTTGCCACCTTCGAGCAACCCGATACACGAACATATATCGACACCGAGCATAGGATCCACTGGCACGAGGAGGATGCCATATCGTTGTTTCGCGGTACGGACATCAACACGCGCTACGTCTTCGAGGGCCAGACGGGTGATACGGAGGGTAGCTTCGCGATGGCCGATATCGACGTCATTAGCGGTGTGAAATTGGAGCGAAACTATGCGATATACCCCTACACCCCCAATACAACAATCACACGCGAGGGACGTGTACACTACACGCTGCCAAAGAGTCAGGAGTACGCGGCAGGGACGTTTGCCAGCGGTTGCAATGTGATGATGGCCTTCACGGAGACGACCGACGATGATAGGCTGAGTTTTAGGAACTGTGGAGGTTACCTGCGTTTGCAGCTCTACGGCACGGAGACGACACTAAGGAGCATAACGCTTCGCGGCAACAACAACGAGCCGATAGCCGGCGGTGCCATCCTCATAGCTACGGACGAAGAGACTCCAGCTGTGATTATGGATGTAACGGCGACAGCGACACTCGCATTGGATTGTGGCGAGGGAGTACGCCTAAGTAGCGATCCCAGCCACCCTACGGAGTTCTGGTTAGTGCTTCCTCCAACGCTCTTCACCGAGGGCTTCGCCATCACACTCGAGGACGCTGCGGGGCTCAAGGTTGTTAAGTCTACATCTAAGCGCGTGGCCATCGAGCGTAACGTCATACAGCCGATGGCACCCGTCGAGGTGTCGTTCGACGAGGCGGGTCTGACGTTTGGTAAGATGGCCGGCGTATGGCGACTCGACAGTTGGCGCGGCACAACGCCGAGTTTTGAGGTATATATGGATTTTCAGGAGGATGGCACTGTGGAGCTATGGCAGAGAATCGAGAGTCGCGACTGGAGCTACTACGCAAGCCACGCGACGCTCACGGGCGATGTCATTAGCGGCGTCTACACCGATGGCGTTGAGTGGGGTGCGAGCTACGGCGTCACGCTTGACAGCACCGAGATGACGTGGCAAAGCACCGCCGATACAAGCGACATATCGCGCTATACGCGAGCGACGCTTCCCGAGGGAATAGATGCAAAGTTAAGCGAGACACGCTCAAACGGCACGAGCTGCGAGCTGAGATATATATAACAGCCGAACGTCACAACCGATGAGGTAACGATACAAAATCAGGGCTACCCTTTGCGGGGTAGCCCTGATTCTATATTACGCTATGTGATTAGTTCATTGTGGGAAGGAACGAGTAGTCACGAGCGTAGTCCAAGTGCTGCTGGATATAGTCGGTCGTGTACGAAATCTTCACGTCGACGACATTGCCTGCCTCGTCGGTAACGAGCTCGTAGTCGGGGTTAACAAAGCCGCTATAAGGCTCGATGTTCAACGCCTTGTTACGTGCGATAACCTCAGCGTGGAGCTCGGGATCAACCTTTACGGCGTAAGCCTCAACGAGAGCCTTACCAGCCTCGTAGTCGCCCTCCGACTTGATACGCTGAACCTCGCAGAGAAGCTCACCGAAGAGCTCGCGGAGACGTACAAAGTCATTGATAACAACATAACGCTTGCCATTCTCCGTTACCCACTCGATAACGTTCTCAGCCTTACCCTTCTCGTAGCACCACTCGGCGATGAGCTTACGGTTACGCATATGGTCCTCCTCGACATTCTTGCCGGGCTCGATACGTGAGAGCTGAGTCATAATACCGTTCATAATATAGTCAGAGTACTGTGCCCAAGCGACATCCAACGTGGGGATTAGGCCAATCTCAACGAGCTTCTGGTCGCCGAGGTAGTAGAGCGCGAAGAGGTCGGCACGTGCCTCCTCCAAAGTAGAAGAGTAGGTGCGGAGCTCATCGCCCTTAGTACCGGGAGCGAGCTGACCCGAGCCGTGACCCAAGCACTCGTGGAGGTCTGTATGGAGATCGTCAGAGAGCTTACCGTACTGCTTCATACGCTCGCGGTCCTCCTCGCGGAGTACGAACTCCTCCATAAAGCCATTACCCTGAGCCACCTTGTCGTAGGCATAGGTGATGTTGTCGATGGTTACCGACTTCGAGCCATACTCCTTACGAATCCAATCGGCGTTGGGGAGGTTGATACCGATAGCTGTCGAGGGGAAGCAGTCGCCACCAAGCATAGCCACGGTGATAACCTTTGCCGATACACCCTTAACCTCCTCTTTGCGATATGCGGGGTTGATAGGAGCGTTATCCTCGAACCACTGAGCGTTAGCCGCCATAATCTCAGTACGCTTGCAAGCCTCCTCGTCGCGGAAGTTTACGACAGACTCCCACGATGACTTGATGCCGAGGGGATCGCCATAGTTCTCGATAAAGCCGTTAACAACGTCGACATTCGACTCCGTATCCTGCACCCAGAGGATGTTGTAAGCATCGAAGTCGGC
This sequence comes from Alistipes sp., assembly GCA_017937765.1. Taxonomy (GTDB): domain Bacteria; phylum Bacteroidota; class Bacteroidia; order Bacteroidales; family Rikenellaceae; genus Alistipes. The sequence continues at coordinate 2,992 of JAGBCY010000016.1, read as the reverse complement.
GAGGTCACCCGAACGGTAATACTTAACAAGGGCGGTGAGAATCTCCTGCTGCTTGGGGTTAGCCACGGTGATGGCCTTCTCCAACCAGTAGACGATCTGCTCGATAGCCTCGGTGTACATACCGCCGACCTTCCATACCTTCTCTACGATCTGGCCATTCTCGTCGCGCATAAGCTTCGAGTTAAGGCCGTAAGAGATAGGCTGGGGGTTACCTGCATCGGCAGCAGCCATACCGTTGTAGAATGCCTCGGCCTCGGCCTGAGTGACACCCTCGTAATAGTTGCCGGCAGAAGCCACAACAACATCCACGCCCTCCGAGCGGTTAAGACGCGAAGCGTAGAGCGTCTCGTCGAAGATGATCTGGCAGAGCAGGTCGTCCTCGATCTGGCGATTCTCGTCGTTGATATACTTGGCGAGCTGCTCGCGGAACCAACCCTCAGAGAACTCGGCCTTAAACTTATCGTTCGAGTAGTGGTGGTGGATACCGTTAGCGAACCACACCTTCTTCAAGTACTTCTCGAAGGCTACGAACTCGTCACCCTCGCGCACCTCCGAAGCAGTGTAGATGCTCTCCAACGTGCGGCGCACAGCGAGGTTATACTTGAAATTCTGGTCGAAGAGGATATCACGACCACACTTTGCTGCCTCCGAGAGGTAGTAGACAAGCTCCTTCTCCTCGAGGCTGAGCTCCTCGAAGCCGGGAACCTCGTAACGAATAACCTTGATGTCATCGAAACGATCGACAACCCACGGCATCTCGGTCGTCTCGCTCTCGGTGCTCGTAGCACACGATGTCAATGCTAAAACGCCCATAACAGTTAGTCCTAAGATTTTGTTCATCATTTAAATTTTTGGTTTGACTTTTATGGCGTAAAAGTACAACAATATTACGATACTGCCAAACTTTTTAGCCTTTGCGCGCTACTCTTAGCCATTTTTCGCTATCTTTGTTCCTAAATTACGAATCTTTAACCATAAATGCTATGTTACTCAAGGGTATATCAACAATAGGACTGCTCATCTGCTCGAACGTATTTATGACGTTAGCGTGGTACGGACACATCGCCTTCAAGTCGAGCCTGCAACGCTACGGCATCATCGCCATCATTCTGTTCAGCTGGGGCATCGCTCTGTTCGAGTACTGCTTCCAAGTGCCCGCCAACCGCATCGGTAGTATGGAGCTCGGCGGCCCCTTCACCCTCTGGCAGCTAAAAGTTATTCAGGAGGTTATCTCGCTTGTGGTCTTTACGCTCTTTGCGGTGCTCTTTGTCAAGGGTGACCCTCTGCGCTGGAACCACCTCGCGGGCTTCGCGTGCCTGGTCCTCGCCGTCTACTTTATCTTTAGGAAGTAAGTTTCGGATAAATAGTCACAATGGATATGGCGACTACTCTTTGCAGTCGCCATATTTCGTCTCGATGAGAGAAGAGTAAACATAAATGCCAAAAAATTTGGATAATAAATCAAAAAGAGTTAAATTTGCTATAAATCTTAGGCTTTTATCAGATTAAGATTTAGTATTACATTAATCTAACTTATTTAAATTTAGTATTATGGAGAATGTACAAAACACTTGGTCAACGGTAACACAGAGTATTTACAAGGCCGTTCTTATCTACGTTTGGGCAGGTATTGCCTCGTCGATAATTGGTGCAATTGGCTCAGCAAGCGATGCAGCAGAGCTTGTATCAGGTGATTTGGAGGGTGCTGTTAGTTTTGGTTTTATGGATGTATTGGGCCTCATCGCTTCGTTGGCCGTAATTGCTGGTTATGTTTTGTTCTACATCGGCCTCAACAAGTGGCGCGAGATTGCTGACACAAACGATGCACAGGCAATAAACAAATTGCGTATCGCAGCCTTGCTCACAATGATTAGCAGCGTTGTTGTATATATCCCCGTTGTTGGTACAATCACCGGTGCAATTCTTAGCATCGTTGCTCTTATCCTTATGCTTATGGGTTACTCAGCACTTAAGTCATCTACTACCCTTCCCGAGGGCGCACGCGTGGGTGCTGGCAAGCTCTATACAGCTCAGATCCTCAGCATCATCGCTGTTGTGGTTGTATGGATTCCTGTCCTCGGCTGGATTGCTGGTCCTATCCTTTCACTCATCGCATTCTTCAAGATGCTCAAGGGCTGGAAGACTATTGCAAACTCATAATCCACAATTGCATTACAAGTATAGGGCTGCCGCAATTGCGACAGCCCTTATTCTTTTTACGGTATTGCTGAGAAGGGTGCACAAAAAAAGAGAGCCTAAGCTCTCTTTTCCCTTAGTGCATAAACGAATTACTCAACTCGTCTACCAAACCAAGTCTCCCTTTTCAAAGGGAGATTTAGAGGGATTGTAGACACAAGGAGTTTAACTCCTATTGCTGAGTAATTTCGTGAAAATTACTCAGCAATAGGAGTAACGCTCACGTATGACTTACCAGATGCCTTCTTGCAGAAGCCAACAGTACCGTCAACCAATGCAAAAAGTGTGTGGTCCTTACCCATACCCACGTTCTCGCCGGGGTTGTGTACAGTGCCTCGCTGACGAACGATAATGTTACCCGCCTTAGCGTACTGACCACCGAAAAGCTTTACACCGAGTCGCTTGCTCTCTGACTCACGGCCGTTCTTAGAACTACCAACACCTTTTTTGTGTGCCATTTCTTACTACGTTTTAAGGGTTTAACAATTAATCTCCTCAACGAGAACCTGTGTCAGATACTGACGGTGACCGTTACACTTCTGATAACCAGTTCTACGCTTCTTCTTGAACACGAGGACCTTATCGTCCTTGAGGTGCTTCAAGATCTTGCACTTTACTGAGGCGCCTTCTACTACAGGTGCACCTACCTTAACCTGACCGTCGTTGTCTACAAGCAGGACTTTGTCGAAGCTCAAGGTCGAGTTTTCCTCGCCCTGGAGACGGTGAACATAGAGCTTACGACCCTTCTCAGCCTTAAACTGCTGACCTGCGATCTCTACTATTACGTACATTTAAT
>JAGBCY010000015.1 GCA_017937765.1 Alistipes sp. | reverse complement strand
TTGAAAACCGTCCGTCCTCATTACCTTTCATTTCCTTGCACTTTCGCATCGGCGAGGCTTTCATCAAAAGTCCTCATAAGTCATTGAACATCAGTGCTGCCATCATTATTTCCCCTTATTCGTTAGATTTTTCCAGAGATAACAATTATATTTGTAGGCGGTAGAACTACCATATCGACAATGAATCAATAAAAACTCATAACTATGAACCGTCTACTATCCGCACTCGCAGCTGCGATACTACTCACCGCAGCCCCGCTCTCGGCACAGCAGCCCGACAATCGTCCCGTCTATCTCGACCCCGATGCCCCGATTGAGGAGCGCGTCGAGGATGCACTGAGCAGGATGACACTCCGAGAGAAGATTGCCATCATCCACGCCCAGTCGAAGTTCTCGGCACCGGGAGCACCGCGCCTCGGTATCGCCGAGCTATGGTGCACGGATGGCCCGCACGGCATCCGTCCCGAGGTTATGTGGGATGAGTGGGATCAAGCGCGCTGGACCAACGACTCGTGCATAGCATACCCCGCACTCACTTGTCTCGCTGCAACGTGGAACCGCGACTGCGCCCAGCTCTACGGCATAAGCATCGGCGAGGAGGCGCGCTATCGCGAGAAGGATGTACTGCTCGGTCCCGGCGTAAACATCTATCGCACACCGCTTTGCGGTCGTAACTTCGAGTATATGGGCGAGGACCCGTATCTGGCATCGGAGATGGTTGTGCCCTACGTGCAGGGTGTTCAGAGTCAGGGTGTTGCGGCGTGCGTCAAGCACTACGCGCTAAACAACGAGGAGCAGCATCGCCACACGGTGGATGTCGACCTGAGCGACCGTGCCCTCTACGAGATCTACCTCCCCGCCTTCAAGGCCGCTGTCACCGAGGGCGACGCGTGGTCGATAATGGGCTCGTACAACAAGTATCGCGGCACGTATGCCTGCCACAACCACCGACTCCTCATCGACATCCTCAAGGGTGAATGGGGCTTCGACGGAGCCGTCATATCGGACTGGGGTGGCGTTCACTCTACCGAGGAGGCTATTCATAACGGTCTCGACCTTGAGTTTGGCACCTGGACAGATGGTCTTCGTGAGGGCGCAAGCAACGCCTACGACACATACTATATGGCCGCGCCATACCTCGAGATGATCGAGCGTGGCGAGGTGGGTACAGAGGAGCTCGACGACAAGGTTCGCCGCGTCCTGCGCCTCACATTCCGCACGGCGATGAACAACGACAAGCCCTACGGAGCGATGTGCTCGGAGGCGCACTCCGAGACTGCGCGCACGATCGCCGAGGAGGGCATCGTACTCCTTAAGAATGAGCGCGATAACCTCCCCATTGCGGCCGATGCCAAGCGCATACTTGTCGTTGGCGAGAACGCCATCAAGATGATGACCGTTGGCGGTGGTAGCTCGTCGCTCAAGGTTAAGTACGAGTGCTCGCCACTCGACGGCCTCCGCGCCTATTACGCAGGTCGCGCCGAGGTTGCGTTTGCTCGTGGATATGTTGGCGACGTCACGGGCAACTATAATGGCGTTGTCACGGGCCAAGACCTTAGGGATAAGCGTTCACCAAAACGTCTCATCGAGGAGGCTGTCGAAATGGCACAAAGTGCCGACCACGTGATATTTGTGGGAGGTTTGAACAAGAGCGACAATCAGGATTGCGAGGGTACCGACCGCAAGGGTCTGGAGCTACCCTACAATCAGAACGACGTAATCGAGGCATTAGCCGCCGTGACCGATAATCTCACCGTCGTTTTCGTGTCGGGCAATGCCGTTGCGATGCCGTGGATCGACGAGGTGGAGTCGGTCGTACAACTATGGTACTCAGGCTCGGAGGCGGGCAATGCCTTAGCTCGCGTACTCTCGGGCGAGGTAAACCCCAGCGGTAAGCTGCCCTTCACCTTTGGCCGCAAGCTCGATGACTATATGGCACACGCCAACGGTGCGAAGTTCCCCAACCCCAAGAAGGTATTTTACCACGACGACATCTTCGTTGGCTACCGCGGCTTCGAGGAGCGCGATATCGAGCCGCTCTTTGCCTTCGGCCACGGACTAAGCTACACGACGTTCGAGTATAGCGACCTTAAGCTCACCTCGCGAGAGATCGAGGCTAACGCCAGCGTACAGCAGGCGAGCGTGACAATCACGAACACCGGCAACCGCCCGGGTAAGGAGATTGTTCAGCTCTATGTAGCTGATCCCGAGGCATCTGTCGCACGACCAAAGAAGGAACTCAAGGGCTTTGCCAAGGTGGAGCTTCAGCCCGGGGAATCTACGACAGTAACCTTCACAATCACCCCCGAGCACCTCGCCTTCTACGACGAGATTAAGGGCGGCTGGCACGTAGAGGCCGGCGAGTTCCGCGTGATTATCGGAGCCTCAGCGGCGGACGTACGTCTCGAGGAGAGCTTCGTTGTGAAGTAGCGCGAGGGGCACTTCGGGACCCCCAAAAAGCTACATCAGCTACCACCTCAAGCAACACAGACCGAGGGCGGCTACACGTAATCCCTCATAACGAGAGGATTATGGGCAGCCGCTTTTCTTATGCAAAACGATAAAATTTTGAAAAAATATTTGTTGGTTATCATTTTTTTACGTACCTTTGTTACGCTATATACACCCGTGAGACGTTAAGTCGGTATAGGAATGTGCGAAGTATGTTTGTTATTGACTGTGTATTAGAGAGTTATTAGCAATATACGTGATCAAGATTGGAGTGCGATTATTTCGGGTTAAAGGTTGGAAAAATAAAAACACAATAGATTTATGAAAAAGTTATTCTTTTCGTTGGTAGTTATACTCTTTGCCGCAACGTCGTGCCAAGAAGAGACAGCACCAGGCATTATGCCCGTTGAGGAGGTCCCGGTGGTACTCGACATCAACGTCCCCGAATTGGGAGCTACGCGTGGTGACGAGACTGTCATCGCGGGTTTGGACAGCGCACTTGGTGCTATCGACAACTTTGATGCTGCCGACTTGTGGGGCGAGTATGACATTCGCTACATCCTTGAGGTATATGAGATTACCTCGGGTAGCGAAAACCTCTCTCAGCCTATCATCAATCGTATGGTAAATATCCTCGACAATTACCAGCCCACAACATTCAAAACGCGCCTTGTGCCTAACCGCGAGTACCGCTTTGTCGTATGGGCCGACTTCGTTGCTCAGGATTCATACCTTGCCGAGGATCCTCTCAAGATTGAGGGCTTGTGCTACAACGCCAGCGACCTCAAGAATATTACTCCTACGAAGTGGAGTGCTATGGACGAGAGCCGCGATGCATACTTCGTAACCGCCGACGTCTACATCAAGACTACCCTCGAGAGAGAGCTTACGCTCAAGCGTCCTTTCGGTAAATTGCGCGTAATCACCACCGATCTCGAGGAGCTCAACTACGGTTCGAAGCCCTACAAGGTGAAGGTGACATATTACAACCACCCCATCTACGACTCGTTGAACGCCATCACCGGCCGACTCAACACCACCACGAAGGACCTCACCTATGAGTTTACCGTGGACAAGACATCGCCCTACACCGCAGGTGACTACGACTCGCAGGCTGCAAACCAGACCCTCTTCGTGGATTACCTCTACGCTGGTGAGGACCAGAGCGAGCTCAACTTTATTATGGAGGTCAGAGAGGAGGATGGTCGTATGATCAAGTCGCTCGACTTCTGCACACAGATACCCTTGCAGCGCAACCACCTCACAACCGTCATTGGTAAGCTCCTCACGATTGAATCACTTATCGGCATCGACATCAACGACAACTTTATGAACGACGCCGATGACGAGGATTGGATCATACCCGCCGAGTAACGATCCTCTCCGAAGTGGAGACCGATGATGATATCTGCGGGGCGGGGTGGGATCTTCCGCGCATATCGCAATAGTTGATACATTATATATATAAGGGGTGCTGCGGCACTCCTTATTTTGAGCAGTGTAAACGACATTTAGAGAATTAACTCAACAAAAAGTCAACTTTTTTTTGTATATTTATTTTTTCTACTTATCTTTGCACCTCGAAATCTAAACCACCCATCGGGATGTAGCGCAGTCCGGTTAGCGCACCTGCTTTGGGAGCAGGGGGTCCCAGGTTCGAATCCTGGTATCCCGACTAAGGGCCGAGATATCCGAGGCCCGTTTTTGTAGGGGGGGGTAGAGTTCCGATATAGTTCGGGATGTAGCGCAGTCCGGTTAGCGCGCCAGCTTCGGGAGTTGGAGGTCCCGGGTTCGAATCCCGGTATCCCGACAAAATGTTTTAGCAGGTGACTTACTCAAAGTCACCTGTTTTTGTTTTTTATGTTCCGTTAGCAAGCTACGAACGATAAAAACAAAAACATCACTACCGTGAGTGACTGCTAAAATCGTGAAACGCAATTACTCACTTAACGCGGGTTGAGCCGATTACTAAGAGTATTGCTCGACACTGAAGTGTCTGCGCTTTAAGGTATCGGCTCTTCTTGGCGATAGCAGAGCTATCGCGGCAGTCCGAATCCCGGTATCCCGACAAAATGTTTTAGCAGGTGACTTACTCAAAGTCACCTGTTTTCTATATCTACATTTAGGCCGCCGACCAAAGTCCCTGTGGTTTTATATAGACATATTTATGCAATATGCTAAAAAGTAAGTGATTACAAAAAACTTCCCGCTCGAAAATTTGGAAAATTCGCGGAGGGGGGGGTAATTTTGTAGTCGGAAAATATATCCTGTAAAACGCACAAAAGAAACGGCATCTAAACGAGCCACAGAAAAGTTTGAATCGAGATGACAGAAAATGCGCTGTGTGGTGTAATATATAATAATTAAGCAGACAGAATAATTTACAGCTAATATCATTGGAATATAACATAAAAATCTCACACACTATGAAACGACTGATTTACCTGATCGCGGCAGTGATGCTCATCGCTTGCGAATTGGATGTTAATGTGAATGGCAGGGATGTGGCTCTTTCGGATGTCACAATCGAGTGTATTGCCGAGACAGAGACGAGCAACAACACATCCACAAATAACGAACCATTTATCAAGCATACCTACCTATGTAAAGGCTACATTGGCGGATTTCGTGGCGAGTGTGAAATCAGAGTTCTGCACGACAACCACATACTATCCGACAACAACACGGTAACGGTAGCCGAATCGAAGATCCCATTTGAGTTCACGTTTGACCCCGCGTGGGCATACCTCGACGAGCCAAACAACAACTTTACCGTCGAGGTGGTCGACCCATACGATAATGAGCTATTCTGCCAAACTACCATCGTCGTAACGAAGCACCCCGAGCAACCAGCAAACCGATAATCCTCGCCCTCTGGCATAGTTTGTGTCGCATTGGCGTACGAATCAAAATTTTTACGCTTATGAACACAAAACACTCAACGGCAACAACCGCCGTTTATGGCTCCGAGGAGATGGTGCGCCCCGCACCCACGATGACAATACCCGAGGAGATGACAACGCCCGAGATCGCCTACCGTATGGTCAAGGATGAGACCTACGCGCAGACTCAACCGAGGCTAAACCTCGCCACGTTCGTTACGACCTATATGGACGAGTATGCCACGAAGCTGATGAACGAGGCAATTGCGATGAACTACATCGACCAGACGGAGTACCCACGTGTAGCCGTAATGGCGAGTCGCTGCATCAACATCCTCGCAAACCTATGGCATACGCCCGAAAAGGGCGACTCGAAGAGCGGTGCTCTCGGCATCGGCTCTTCGGAGGCGTGTATGCTTGGAGGCGTGGCTGCGTGGCTCAGGTGGCGCAAGCGTCGCGCGGCAGAGGGTAAGCCCACCGATAAGCCAAACCTTGTGATGAGTGCAGGTATGCAGGTGGTATGGGAGAAGTTCTGCCAGCTATGGCAGATAGAGCTACGTCAGGTACCGCTCACGCGCGAGAAGCGCACGCTGTGTCCGAAGGAGGCACTCAAGCTATGTGACGAGAATACGATATGTATCGTACCCATCGCAGGTGTAACGTGGACGGGCCTCAACGACGACGTCGAGGCGTTGGACAAGGAGCTCGACGACTTCAACACCCGCACGGGCTACAACATCCCGATTCACGTCGATGCCGCCTCGGGAGGCTTCATCCTACCCTTCGTGAGTCCCGAGACCAAGTGGGATTTTCGATTAAAGTGGGTAGCATCAATCTCTACCTCGGGACATAAGTTCGGTCTCGTCTATCCGGGCTTGGGATGGGTCGTATGGCGCGATAAGAGTATGCTGCCCGAGGAGATGTCCTTCTCGGTGAACTACCTCGGCGCGGAGGTTACGCAGGTAGGTCTCAACTTCTCACGCCCTGCGGCTCAGGTACTCGGCCAGTACTACAACTTCATACGTCTCGGGCGCGAGGGCTATACTCGCGTGCAGCAAAACTCGATGGAGATAGCACGCTACTGCCACAAGCGTATCGGCGATATGGAGTGCTTCGAGAACTACTCATCGGAGGTTGTCAACCCGCTATTTGTCTGGTGTTTAAGCGAGGAGTATCGCAAGAAGGCCAAGTGGACACTATACGACCTGCAAGCACTGCTCCAGCAGAGCGGCTGGATGGTGCCAGCCTACTCCCTCCCGCGCGATATCGACGACATAGTCGTGATGCGTATCGTCGTACGTCAGGGTATGTCGCGCGATATGGCCGATATGCTTCTGCGCGACATCGAGGCGGCGGTCAAGGAACTCGACGCACTGAAGTATCCGACATCTTCGCGTCAGGCCTACGAGAAGCAGGAGCAGCAGCTCGGCAAGGTGTTTACACACTAACGTCACACGTAATAAAAAAACTTAGGGTTGCCTTGATAGGACAACCCTAAATCTTTATTGTTCAGTGACTTTAGCCCAAGTACGACTTAAGGAGCTTACTGCGCGACGACTGGCGGAGCTTGCGGATAGCCTTCTCCTTAATCTGTCGAACGCGCTCACGCGTGAGGTCGAACTTCTCGCCGATCTCCTCGAGCGTCATCTCCGAGCAACCGATGCCGAAGAAGTAGCGAATGATGTCGCGCTCACGCTCCGTGAGAATCTCCAGCGCGCGGTCAACCTCCGTAGCCAGCGACTCGCTGATAAGGCCGCGGTCGGCGTTGGGCGAGTCGGTATTCACCAATACATCAAGCAACGAGTTATCCTCGCCATCGGCAAACGGAGCATCTACCGAGATATGGCGACCAGCAACGCGCAACGTATCGGTGACCTTCTCCTTCGGGAGCTCGAGCTCATTGGCCAACTCCTCGGCCGAAGGTGTACGCTCGTGCTCCTGCTCGAAACGAGCAAAGGCCTTATTAATCTTATTGAGCGAACCCACCTGATTAAGCGGCAGGCGCACGATACGCGACTGCTCGGCCAGAGCCTGAAGAATCGACTGGCGAATCCACCACACGGCATATGAGATAAACTTGAAGCCTCGAGTCTCATCGAACTTCTCGGCAGCCTTGATAAGGCCGAGGTTACCCTCGTTGATAAGGTCGGGAAGGCTAAGACCCTGATTCTGATACTGCTTGGCTACCGACACTACGAAACGCAAGTTAGCCTTCGTGAGCTTCTCCAATGCCTCCTGGTCTCCCTTTCTGATTCTTTGGGCGAGTTCCACCTCCTCTTCTACGGAGATGAGTTCCTCCTTGCCGATCTCCTGCAAATACTTATCCAACGACGCGCTCTCGCGGTTGGTGATCGACTTGGTAATCTTTAATTGACGCATAAAAATCTATATCTTCTTACAACTTCTATTCCACAATTATCGCATACTTATACGCACGCACCCCCGCTTTTGTTTCACAAGGTCCAATATTTTTTTGACATCTCCAAACTGCACGCCACAATCTACGCCCAAAAAAGTGAGGTATACAGCTTAAGGCTTTGTCGTTTCACCATTTTTTTGTATATTTGCGAGATAAATAGTTTTAACCAAATTTCGAGCTATGGCACACCGCAGCGGTTTTGTAAATATCATCGGTAATCCCAACGTCGGCAAGTCGACGCTGATGAACCAACTTGTTGGAGAGAAGCTATCAATCATCACCTCGAAGGCACAGACCACGCGCCATCGTATTATGGGCATCGTCAACGGCGACGACTTCCAGATTGTCTACTCCGACACCCCGGGAATCCTTAAGCCAAACTACAAGCTCCAGGAGAAGATGATGCAGTTTGTGCGCGGAGCCATTACGGATGCCGACGTGTTGCTCTACGTCACCGACACCGTCGAGGAGAGCGACCGCTCGGCCGACATAATCGAGAAGGTACGCCTCTCGGGCATACCTACAATCGTGGTTATCAACAAGGTAGACCTAACTACGGCCGATAAGCTCACGGCCCTTGTCGAGAAGTGGCAGGCGTTGCTACCCGAGGCAATCATCGCCCCCTGCTCGGCAAAGGAGAACTTCAACGTAGAGGGCGTATTCAACCTTATCCTCGAGCGTCTACCCGAGGGCGAGGCCTTCTATCCGAAGGATACGCTAACGGACAAGACCCTGCGCTTCTTCGCCTCGGAGATCATCCGCGAGAAGATACTCCTAAACTACGACAAGGAGATACCCTACTCGTGCGAGATTGCCATCGAGGCATACAAGGAGGAGCCCACAATCGACCGCATATCGGCAACAATCTACGTTGCACGCAACTCACAGAAGGGCATCGTCATCGGCCACAAGGGCGAGATGCTCAAGAAGGTGGGACAGGCAGCACGCCACGACCTCGAGGCATTCCTGGGCAAAAAGGTATTCTTGGAGCTATACGTCAAGGTCAACGAGGACTGGCGTAACAACGACCGCCAGCTCAAGCGTTTTGGCTACGAGCTCGAATAATAAAGCGATAAAAAAGAGCGTTATACAGGCATAAACGACTACAAATGAAGCGAGCACTCGTCGTCATAATACTACTCTTTGCACTCCTCACATCGGAGCGAGTTGCGGCACAGTATAACCGCAACTACATCTACTGGGTGGGACAGCAGTGTATGGTCGACGGCGACTACCGCGAAGCCATCGACGTGCTGAACGTCCTCATCCGCCACGACGACAAGGACTTCGACGCCCACTTCCTGCGCGGCATTGCGAAGTATAATATGGACGATCTGCTCGGTGCCGATGCCGACTTCTCGCGCGCCGTGGAGCTCAACCCCGTATTCACGGGCGCATTCTACTACCGCGCCATAACACGCTCACGCCTCGGCAACTACGACGACGCGCTGGCCGACTTCCAGCAGGCCATAGAGCTACGTCCCGACCTGCCCGACCCCTATTATAGTCGTGGTGTAACGCGCCTTCTAAACCAGCAATTCGAGGATGCTATCGCCGACTTCGACAAGTTCATACGCTTCGAGAAACGCCACGTCCCCGCCTACATCAATCGCGGCACGAGCTATCTCTATCTCAAGGACACGGCAAAGGCGTACGAGAACTACAACCTCGCCATCCGCACCAACCGCGAGGACCCCGACGGCTACAACCGTCGCGGTGCGCTCTATATGCAGGAGGGTCGCTACGAGGAGGCCTGCGCCGACTTCGATATGGCCATTGGGTGCGACAGCACGTTCCTGCCCGGCTACTTCAACCGCGCCCTTGTACACAACTACCTGCACCGTCCGATGCTCTCGCTCGAGGACTTCGACCGCGTAATCGCGCTTGACTCGACAAGCTCGCTCGGATATTTCAACCGCGCCATCGTCCGCACCGAGATTGGCGACTACAACCGCGCCCTCGAGGACTTCGATCAGGTGGCAACCTACTCGCCCGATAATGTCCTCGTGTACTACAACCGTGCGATGCTCCATACACGCCTCGGCGACATCGACGCCGCTATCGACGACTACTCGCGCGCCATTGATCTCTACCCCGACTTTGCGAATGCCTACCTCGGCCGTAGCGTCCTGCGACGCTCACAGCGCGATGTGGCGGGTGCCGAGAGCGACCGCCGTACTGCCGAGCGTAAGATTGCCGAGTATAAATCGCGCCTCGAGGATTCGACATACTCGATATATGCCGACACGTCGCAGCACTTCAACCGTCTGCTTTCGTTCGAGAGTAAGCTCCTCGAGCGTAACTTCGAGCGCATAGCATCAACCGTGACATCGGCCGGAAGCAACGGTCTGACGCTTATACCTATGTTCCGCTTCACGCTCTTAGAGAAGGATGAGGAGTACGACGACCGTCGCACCAAACGCTTTGCCACACAACGCGTTAAGGACTTTATCGAGCGTGTTGACATACGACATATGGTCCTCGACTGCCGTCCCTCGAACCTCGAACCTGACTCGCTCACGGCCCTCGACCGCCGCTTGGCCGAGCGTCTACGTACGGAGGACCCCACGTGGGAACGACTCTTCGAGCGCGGCATAAGCCAGTCGCTTATTAAGCAGTACACCAACGCGGTGAATACTCTTTCGGAGGCGATAAGGCTCAACTCCTCAAACCCCTTCCTCTACGTAAACCGCGCAACAACACGTGCCGAGATGATCGACTTCATATCGTCTATCGACAACTCGTACCAGACCATCACGCTCGACTCCGATCCTGCGAAGCGTCTGCACAACAGCGGCACACGTACATATAGCTACGACGAGGCCATCGACGACATCAACCGTGCGATAGAGCTCTACCCGAGTTTCGCCGAGGCATACTACAACCGTGCCAACCTGATGGCCATCTCGGGAAATCTCCCCGAGGCCTACGACGACTATACGCGCGCCATAGAGCTCGAGCCCGCCTTTGGTGAGGCTTACTACAACCGAGGCCTTGTGCAGATCTTTATGAAGGATACGCGCAAGGGGTGCCTCGACCTCTCCAAGGCGGGAGAGTTGGGCATAGCCTCGGCCTACGACATCCTCCGCGAATTCCGCATCGCGGAGCACTAACCGCGAGAATATTTACGATGAAAAATGGACGGAATAGGATATTTTTATTAACTTTGCATAAATGAGGAAATCTATCAATTAAAAAAACGTTACAATATGTCAGAAAAAATCAAAGTATTACGAGACAGTGCCGCAATGAGATGGACTGCGTTGCTGTTGTTGGCTTTGGCGATGTTCTGTTCATACATCTTTATGGACATTCTCTCGCCTATTAAGGATCTTATGCTCTCGGAGCGCGGATGGGACTCTACCGCTTTCGGTACTATGCAGGGCTCGGAGACCTTCCTAAACGTATTTGTATTCTTCCTTATCTTTGCAGGTATCATCCTCGACAAGATGGGTGTTCGCTTCACTGCAGTATTGTCGGGTGCAGTAATGCTTGTTGGTGCCGTCATCAAGTGGTATGCTGTGTCGTCGCAGTTCATTGGCAGCGAGGTTGAGCTTTGGTTCACCGAGAACTTGAACTATATCCCTGGATTCCACGAGTTGGGTGTGTCGCCATTCTATGAGGGTATGCCCGCTTCGGCCAAGGTTGCAGCCATCGGCTTTATGATATTTGGTTGCGGTGTTGAGATGGCGGGTATCACCGTATCGCGCGGTATTGTTAAGTGGTTCAAGGGTCGCGAGACTGCGTTGGCTATGGGCTCGGAGATGGCATTGGCTCGTTTGGGCGTTGCCACTTGTATGATCTTCTCGCCATTCTTTGCGAAGCTTGGTGGTTCGGTAGACGTGTCACGCGCAGTCGCCTTTGGTGTGGTATTGCTCTGTATTGCCCTCATAATGTTCATCGTATACTTCTTTATGGATAAGAAGCTCGACTCGCAGACTGGCGAGGCAGAGGAGAAGGATGAGCCCTTCCAGATTAAGGATTTGGGGAAGATTTTGAGCAGCGGTGGTTTCTGGTTGGTAGCCCTGTTGTGCGTGTTGTACTACTCGGCGATCTTCCCCTTCCAGAAGTATGCTGTGAATATGTTGCAGTGTAACCTCACTCTCACCGAGGGTACTGGTTTCTGGGCAAGCGACCAGGTAACCATCATCCAGTACATCATTATGTTGATCGTTGCTGGTGGTTCGTTTGCTAGCAACTTCTCGAAGAACAAGACTCTAAAGATTGGTCTTATGTCGATGGCTATTGTTGCTCTGGTAGCATACTGCTGGATGGGTTATATGCGTGGCTCTGCAGAGTCGGTATTTGCCGTATTCCCATTGTTGGCTGTAGCCATCACCCCCATCTTGGGTAGCTATGTTGACCATAAGGGTAAGGCTGCTTCGATGTTGATGATTGGCTCGTTGCTTCTTATCTTGTGTCACCTTACATTCGCATTTGTTCTTCCCGAGCTCAAGTCGAGCCCCGTGGGAGGTACAATCGTGGCCTATGTTACCATCTTGGTTCTTGGTGCATCATTCTCGTTGGTTCCCGCAGCCTTGTGGCCCAGCGTGCCAAAGTTGGTTGATGATAAGATCCTTGGCTCGGCATACTCGCTCATCTTCTGGATTCAGAATATCGGCTTGTGGCTCTTCCCATTGCTTATCGGTAAGGTTCTCGATGGCACTAACACCGAGTTGGTAGAGAAGGTCGATAAGGGTGAGATTGCAGCTGCCGATGCCGCTGTGCTCTATGACTATACTTGGCCTTTGGTGATGTTGGCTTGCTTGGGTGTAGCGGCTCTCATCATCGGTATCATCCTGAAGTCGGTAGATAAGAAGAAGGGCTACGGCTTGGAGCTCCCCAACATCAAGGAGTAATCACATAACTGAGAAACTATTATAAACATGGGTAAAAGTCTCGGGGCTACGGCTCCGAGATTTTTTTTGTACCCCTATCACCACTTTTTTCCAAAAACAGATACGTCGAAACATTTTTTTAGCTATATTTGCACCAGCATTGGTTCTTAAGGGGTGTTTCACCTCACAAAGATTAAAAGGGAATCGGGTGTAAATCCCGAACAGTTCCCGCTGCTGTGAGTCTCACAAGGCTCTGCGACATCATTAGCCACTGGGGTATCCCTGGGAAGGCTTCGCAGACAGAGACAAGTCAGAAGACCTGCCAAGCGTTTACAACGAGATTATGCCTGCGGCGAATGGGCGAGTCTGCAACTTGGTAGATATCAAGTGTGACATATTACTATGGCTTAAGAGGAGGGGGTGTTGTATGGTACCCTACTCGAAAGTAACCACAACTGCCCGCATAGGCATAATGTCGTTGAGGTTAAAGTTTACGGAGAATGACCTTTTAACAACAACATTATGAGAAGAGTTTTATGCTTGGCTCTTGGCGTAGTAGCTACGCTAACAGCAATGGTAGGTTGCTCGTACGACGACGATGCAATCTGGGTGAAGTTCGACGAACTTGAAGAGGAGGTAGACCAAAATCGTGAGGATATTGCTACCCTCTCAGCCTTAATGGATGCCCTCAGCAACGGTAAGGTTATCACGTCGACAGAGACAACCGACAACGGTGTGGTCCTCACCTTCAGCGACGGCTCGACCGTTACTATCCACAACGGTGCAGATGGTAAGGATGGAGCTAACGGTACGGATGGCAAGGATGGAAAAGACGGTGTCAACGGAGCTGATGGCAAGGATGGCGAAGATGGTAAAGACGGAGCCGACGGTAAGGATGGTGCAGACGGTGACTCGCTGTTTGAGTCTATCGATGAGACCGATACCGAGGTGATCATTAAGCTTACCGATGGCCGCGTGATACGTCTGCCGAAGGCTACGGACGACGAGATTGGTGGCGAGGATAAGCCCGCATACGAGCTACGCACGCTCACGTTCGAGGACGCAGATGCCAAGTTTGCAGGCTATACGCTTTACGGCGGTGCTGAGATCAACACGTGGAGCGACCTCATTGACGATATGCAGTATGGCGGCTCATTGACATACACCGACTATGTAACGGACGTATACTATTGGTACGACGAGGGCAATACCGAGCTATTCCACTCATTTACAACACCCTACTGGGGTGGTGGTCACGTCATCTCGAACTACGTCATCGAGGACTACGCTACACTCCCCGAGGGCCACTACGGCTGGTATGAGTTGCAGATGGCTAACCCCATAGGCGGACACGGCGGCTCGGCCAACTTCGCCGTACACAACGGCTACTACGACTTCTTCAACTCGCAGATCTACGCCGCCTCGTTGCAGACATTGGAGTTTGCCGATGGCGTAGAGCGCGTCGTAGACCATATGTACGTAACAAACACCAACTACGTGCTTAACTCGCTCACCTATGGCGATGGCTTCAACAGCCCCGCCACCGAGAGCACCTATGTAAAGGTTGTGGCCTACGGCTACAACGCCAACGACGAGGAGACAGGCTCAGTAGAGTTTGCACTCTGCGAGAATGGCGTCATAGTTACCGAGTGGACTAAGTGGGACTTGTCGTCGCTTGGCAAGGTTGCAAAGGTAGCCTTCAACTTCTCGGCATCCGAGGATCAGGTTGGCAGCTATGGTTTGAATTGCCCCGCATACTTCGCCTACGACGACGTAGCGGTGCGCTTCGAATAGTCAAAGATATATGAAAAGAGTTTTAGAGTTTATATTTTTAAGTGTAGTGATGGTTATCGCCTCGTCGTGTAATCGCGACGAGGTTATAACCACGCAACCCGCCCCCGAGATTATCCTCGAGGATGGAGGCGTATATAGCGTAAAGGTGGGCGAAGAGGTACGCCTCGCGCCCGATTACAGAAATGCGGAGGGTGCCACGTTCGAGTGGCGAATCGGCGGCGAGGTGGTATGCACCGAGCGCGCCTATGTGCATATGGCTGAGAGTGTTGGCGAGATATACGTCACACTCACCGTAGCCAACAATACGGGTAGCGATACCGAGGAGATGCGCATCGACATCCTCGATCGCGAGATTCCCACCATCGACATCGCAATGGCCGATGTCACGGTGGCTGTGGGGTATCAGAGACTAATTGCAGCAAACGTGCGCGAAACGGAGCTCGAGACTGCGATCTTCTGGTCGGTAAACGGCGAGAAGGTTGCCGAGGGTTTGAGCTTCATTTTCGAGGCTAAGGCCGCTGGTACATACGTAATTACAGCCACAGCAAAGAATGCCGATGGCGAGGCAAGCGACACGGTGACAATAACCGCCGTGGCAGCCTCAGAGCTACCCTTTATCTACGAGTTCGACACCACCAAGTACCGCACCACGGCGGGCCGCAACCTACGCATCGCGCCATCGAAGCTGAGTGGCAGCGAGGGCGTGGAGTTTGTCTGGGAGCTCAACGGCAGCTACACTGGCGACCGCGAACCATACCTAATCTTTAACAGCGACCTTGTGACGATGCACACCGTGCGTGTCACAGCCTCGAAGATGGTGGGCAACACGCCTATGGCCGTATCCCACATCTTCACCGTGGATGTATATCCCGAGGGAGAGTATCGCCGTGAGCGCGAGGCAGATAGCTCCACGGAGTTCAGCCACATCGTGGAATATACCCCGGCCCCTGGCCAGTTTATCGGCGACCTAAAGACGGGTGGTTTCACGGGCGAAGAGCTCACGATGGAGGCCGCCGTGGCATACGCCGAGGAGCGTCTGCGCGAGGGTAACTGGGTGTCGCTCGGAGCCTTTGGTGGCTACCTGATTGCCGGTTTCGACCATAGCGTCGAGAACCGTGAGGGTGGCGATATTGCCATCCTCGGAAACTCGTTCGATGGCTCGTCGGAGCCTGGCATCGTGTGGGTTATGCAGGATGAGAATGGCAATGGTAAGGCTGACGACACGTGGTACGAGCTACGTGGCTCAGAGTGGGGCAAGGCGGAGACCAGCCTCGACTATGCCGTGACATACTACCGCCCATCGGGTGCGGGTATGGCCGTACAGTGGGAGGACAACCTCGGCGGCAGCGGAACGGTGGACTACCTCAAGAGTTTCCATACGCAGGACTACTACTACCCCACGTGGATTGCGGCGGATAGCTACACCCTCCGCGGCACACGCCTCGAGGCGCGCAACTACGACGCTTCGGGCAATGGCTCGATGTGGATACAGCCCGCCTACGACTGGGGCTACGCGGACAACAACTCTTCAACGGATTGCCTCGATGCTGTGAACAGCCTCGACATCTCGAATGCGGTGGATTGCACGGGCCAGAGCGTCGAGCTCGATTTCATCGACTTCGTAAAGATTCAGTGTGCCGTGCAGGCTAAGAGCGGCTGGTTAGGCGAGCTCTCGACCGAGGTGTGCGGCATTAGCGAGATAATGCAATAATAGACGTATTATGAGGAGGTTGCTATTACTTTTTGCGATACTTGCCGTGGGCTGTATGGAGTGGGACTACGGCCTCGAGGAGGATTTCAACTTTGAAGCCTCGGAGCGCGGACTCTTCATCTGCAACGAGGGTAACTTCCAGTATGGCAACGCCACGCTATCGTACTACAATCCCGACACACGCACCATCGAAAACGAGGTGTTCTACCGTGCTAACGCTATGAAACTCGGCGACGTAGCGCAGTCGATGACCATCTACGACAACCGTGGCTGGATCGTTGTCAACAACTCGCACGTAATCTTTGCCATAGACCTCGACACCTTCCGCGAGGTAGGACGTATCACGGGACTTACATCGCCACGCTACATCCACTTCATCTCCGACGAGAAGGCCTACGTCACACAGATTTGGGACAACCGCATATTTATCGTAAACCCAAAGCGTTACGAGATCACGGGCTATATCGATGTACCGCGAATGACTATGGAACAGGGCTCCACGGAGCAGATGGTGCAAAAGGGTAAGTATCTCTACGTCAACTGCTGGTCGTACCAGAATCGCATTCTTAAGATAGACACCGAGACCGACACCATCGTTGCGGAGTTGGAGGTAGGCATTCAGCCTACGTCGTTAGCGATGGACTGTAACGGCAAGCTATGGACGGTGACTGACGGTGGCTACGACGGCTCGCCTTATGGCTATGAGAGGCCTGCGCTCTACCGCATCGACCCCGAGACGATGACCATCGAGGCGATGTTCGAATTCAAGAGGGGCGATGCCCCATCAGAGGTGCAGCTAAACGGCTTGGGCGATACGATCTACTGGATAAACGACGACATCTGGGCGATGGACGTCACGGCGACGAATGTCCCCGTGCGCCCGTTCCTCGATAGCCGCGGCACGATATACTACGGCCTCACGGTCGACCCCGTAAACGAGGATGTATATATTGCCGATGCCATCGACTACACCCAGCCCGGCAAGGTCTATCGCTACACCAAGCAGGGTGAGCTCGTAGATGAGTTTTACGTGGGCATAATCCCGGGAGCGTTCTGTTGGAAATAGTTGATATGAAACGAGTTATTGCCATAATCGCGCTACTATTCGCTGTCGTCACAACGACCGCACAGGAGCGTCATTACGATATCGACGCCATCGACATCCTCGGCCAGCGTTCGATAAAGGAGATCGGTATCCAACACACGAAGCTCGACTCGCTCGTACTCAAGGAGAACATATCGCTCTCGATGGCCGACGTCTTGGCCTTCAATAGCTCCATCTTTGTCAAAAGCTACGGCCGTGCTACGCTCTCAACCGTGGCATTCCGCGGCACGTCGCCCTCGCATACACAGGTGACGTGGAACGGTATGCGCATAAATAGCCCAATGCTCGGTATGACCGACTTCTCGATGATACCGTCGTACTTCGTCGACGACGCCTCGCTGCTGCACGGCACCTCGTCGGTAAACGAGGCTGGCGGAGGCCTTGGTGGTGTTGTGAAGCTCTCGACCGAGGCGGCCGATAACCGAGGCTTCGGCCTGCAATACATTCAGGGCATCGGCTCGTTTAGGACCTTCGACGAGTTCCTGCGCCTAACCTATGGCAATGACCACTGGCAGACATCGACACGCGTGTCGATAAGCACCTCTGCAAATGATTTCCGCTATACGAACCGCGACAAAAAGATAAACATCTACGACGAGGATATGAACATCGTCGACCAGTACTACCCCATGGAGCGCAACAAGAGCGGCAGCTATCGCGACATTCACCTTCTTCAGGAGGTCTACTACAACACGGGCTACGGCGACCGTATAGGGCTAAATGCTTGGTACATAAATTCTAACCGCGAGCTGCCGATGCTCACGACCGACTATGCCGAGGACGCGGAGTATGACAACCGTCAGCGCGAGCAGACGTTGCGTGCCGTCGTATCGTGGGACCATCTGCGTAGCCAGTGGAAGCTGAGCGCGAATGGCGGCTACATACACACCTCGATGGCCTACGACTATCTGCGCGACCCGGGCAACGGAACTATGACCCCAATGACACGCTCGCGCTCGAAGATAAACACGCTCTATGGCCGTGCCGAGGGCGAGTACTACATCGGCTCGAAGTGGTTATTCACGGCCTCGCTCTCAGCACACCAACACTTCGTTGAGAGCCGCGACAAGAACATAATCCTTCAGGAGGGTAACAAGGCAATCGTGGGCTACGATCAGGCCCGCGTGGAGCTCTCGGGAGCGGTGTCGGCCAAATGGCGACCGACAGATCGCTTCGGTCTCTCGCTCGTCCTTCGCGAGGAGCTCTTCGGCACGGAGCTCTCGCCCATCATACCCGCACTCTTTATCGACGGCGTGGTGTCGAAGCGCGGAAATGTCATTGCCAAGGCATCCATCTCTCGCAACTACCGCTACCCCACGCTTAACGACCTCTACTTCCTCCCGGGTGGTAACCCCGACCTACGGAGCGAGAGCGGCTGGACCTACGACGTAGGAGCATCGTTCGCCGTGGGTCGCAAGGGACAATATTCGCTTAGCGGCTCGGCCACGTGGTTCGACTCCTACATATCGGACTGGATACTATGGCTACCCACGACCAAGGGCTTCTTCTCGCCGCGAAACATCAAGGATGTTCACGCCTATGGCATAGAGCTCAAGGCCGACGGCTCGTTGCAGTTTGCCCGCGAGTGGGAGTTAGGCCTCGCGGCAACGCTATCGTGGACCCCATCCCTCAATACAGGCGAGCCGCTTACTGAGGCAGACCGCTCGATGGGTAAGCAGCTACCCTACGTCCCCGAATATACAGCAACCATCAACGGCCGCCTTATGTGGCGCGGCTGGACATTCCAATATAAGTGGTGCTACTACTCCGAAAGATATACTATGTCGTCGAACGACTACACCCTCACGGGAAAGCTCCCCGTGTACTTTATGTCGAACATATCGCTTGAAAAGAGCCTCTCGTTCTCGTGGGCCGACCTTATGCTCAAAGGTGCCATAAACAACCTCTTCGACGAGGAGTATATGTCGGTGCTCTCACGCCCGATGCCGGGTATTAACTTCGAGATATTCATAGGGATAACCCCCAAGTGGTAGTGGCCCGCGACACACACTTTACACCACACACCACCGACCGAGCTCGGAGGCCGAATCTCACCAGCCGAGACAGTAGTTCCGATAGAGTAAAAATATTTTCTATTCGAGGCTTTGAAATCTCGTATATTATTTGTATCTTTGTGCGCAACAGAAACAAAACCCGATTGCCGCACTTTTCTTACGTGGTGTGTCGTTCGGAATTAAAACCTGATTGCTATGTCTTTTATTGATGAAAGGGTACAGACAACAGGTCTCACATTTGACGATGTGTTGCTCGTACCAGCCTATTCTGAGGTTCTGCCTCGCGAGGTATCGACAGTTGGTCGCTTCTCTCGCAACATTCAACTTAACATACCCATTGTGTCTGCAGCGATGGACACCGTGACAGAGGCCCCGTTGGCAATAGCATTGGCACGCGAAGGTGGCATCGGCGTTATTCACAAGAATATGTCTATCGCAGCACAGGCTGCACACGTACGTCGTGTCAAGCGCGCTGAGAGTGGTATGATCTACGACCCCGTGACCATCCGCAAGGATAACACCGTGGGCGATGCTTTGCAGCTTATGCAGGAGAACAAAATCGGCGGTATTCCAGTTGTGGATGATGGCGGTATGCTCATCGGTATCGTCACCAACCGCGACCTCCGCTTTCAGAGCGATATGTCGCGCAAGATCGACGAGGTGATGACCAAGGAGAATATCGTCACCACGCACGAGACCGACCTTAAGAGCGCAGCCGAGGTGTTGCTCGCCAATAAGATCGAGAAGTTGCCCGTAGTTGACGACAACGGCAAGCTCGTGGGCCTTATCACCTATCGCGACATCACTAAGCTCCGCGACAACCCCAATGCCTGCAAGGACTCGAAGGGACGTCTGCGCGTAGCTGCCGGCATCGGCATCACACCCGACGCTATGGATCGCGTTGCGGCTCTCGTCGCCGAGGAGGTTGACGCAGTAGTCCTCGACTCGGCACACGGCCATACGAAGGGCGTTGTTACGCTACTTCGCCAGATTAAGGAGACATACCCCACGCTCGACGTCGTGGTGGGTAACATTGCTACCGCCGAGGCTGCTAAGTACCTCATCGAGAATGGTGCCGACGGTATCAAGGTGGGTATCGGTCCCGGTTCGATCTGCACGACGCGAATCATCGCTGGCGTGGGTGTTCCCCAGCTATCGGCCATCTACGACGCCTCGACCGAGGCTAAGAAGGCGGGCGTTCCCGTTATTGCTGATGGTGGCTTGCGCTACTCGGGCGATATCGTGAAGGCGTTGGCGGCTGGTGGTAACTGCGTGATGGTTGGCTCGATGTTCGCAGGAACGGAGGAGTCTCCCGGTGAGACAATCATCTACAACGGTCGTAAGTTCAAGGCCTACCGCGGTATGGGCTCTATCGACGCAATGAAGGCCGGCTCGGCCGATCGTTACTTCCAGAAGGGTTCGGAGGGTAACATTATGAAGCTCGTTCCCGAGGGTATCGTTGGTCGCGTACCGTTCAAGGGCAAGCTCGCCGAGACGGTATATCAGCTCGTTGGCGGTATCCGTGCAGGTATGGGCTACTGTGGAGCTAAGGACATCGAGACTCTGCAGTCGGCACGCTTCGTGCGCATCACCTCAAGTGGCGTTACCGAGAACCACCCGCACGATATCACGATTACGAGCGAGACACCGAACTACTCTCGAGGCGAGTAGAAAGACTATTTTGGCATCTACCATTTAGCAACTATATGACAGAGAAAATATTAATCATTGATTTTGGCTCGCAGTATACGCAGCTCATCGCGCGACGCATTCGTGAGATGCAGGTGTATTGCGAGATCCACCCCTTCAACAACGTACCGGCACTCGATGCGTCGATTAAGGGTGTGGTCCTCTCGGGCTCACCGCGCTCGGTACGCGACGAGGGTGCTCCGCGCATCGACCTCGACTCGATCAAGGGTAAGTTGCCGTTGCTCGGCGTTTGCTACGGTGCTCAGTACCTCGCGCACTTCTATGGTGGTAAGGTGGAGGCATCGCCCAGCCGCGAGTATGGCCGCGCACGTATGCAGGTCAAGGCCGCGGGTGATCCGCTGATGGCATCGCTCAGCGCAGAGTCGCAGGTATGGATGTCGCACGGCGACACAATCACCTCGATACCTGAGGGTTATGAGATTATCGCCTCAACAACGGATGTTCCCGTAGCGGCTTATCGTATCGCTGCTGAACAGACGTGGGGCATACAGTTCCACCCCGAGGTTTACCACTCGGAGGAGGGCTTCACTATGATAGAGAACTTCGTCAAGGGCATCTGCGGTTGCTCGGGCTCGTGGACACCCGCGAGCTTCGTGGAGAGCACCGTGAAGGAACTCAAGGAGAAGCTCGGCGACGACAAGGTAGTGCTCGGCCTCTCGGGCGGTGTTGACTCGTCGGTTGCGGCACTGCTGCTGCACAAGGCCATTGGCAAGAACCTGTATTGTATCTTCGTCGACTCGGGCCTCTTGCGTAAGGATGAGTTTGCGGAGGTGATGGAGTCGTATAAGGGTATGGGTCTCAACGTCAAGGGCGTCGATGCTTCGGATAAGTTCCTCGGCGACTTGGCAGGCGTTACCGACCCTGAGACTAAGCGAAAGATTATCGGCCGCGACTTTGTCGAGGTATTCGATGCTGAGGCTCATAAGCTTCATGGTGTCAAGTGGTTAGGTCAGGGCACAATCTATCCTGACGTTGTTGAGTCGGCACAAGTGAACGGCACGGCCGTAGTCATCAAGTCGCACCACAACGTGGGTGGCCTTCCGGAGAAGATGGGCTTGAAGGTCGTTGAGCCTCTACGCCTGTTGTTCAAGGACGAGGTTCGCCGCGTGGGCCGCTCAATGGGTATGCCCGAGCGTCTCATCAGCCGCCACCCCTTCCCCGGTCCCGGCTTGGCAATACGTATCCTCGGCGAGATTACGCGCGAGAAGGTTGAGATACTGCAGAACGTCGACAAGATATACTTGGACATCCTCCGCGAGACTGGCTGGTACGATAAGATTTGGCAGGCAGGAGCTATCCTCCTCCCCGTGCAGTCGGTGGGCGTTATGGGCGACGAGCGCACCTACGAGCGTTGCGTGGCACTCCGCGCCGTGCAGTCGACAGACGGTATGACGGCCGACTGGGTACACATCCCCTATGAGATCTTGGCACGCCTGTCGAACGAGATTATAAATAAGGTACGTGGCGTCAACCGCGTAGTCTATGATATCTCGTCGAAGCCGCCCGCCACGATCGAGTGGGAGTAAAATTTGTCGTGATAGCGACGCATCAGCGACGCTTCAATCAAAGCCCTGAATGGAATGTACGCCAAGTACTATCCATCCAGGGCTTTTTCATGTCATCGCCACTGCTACGCCACTCTGACGACAAATTCCGTTCTGCAATGACACAAAATCACCTCACGCTAAAATATAGCCCATCGTCGGGATTTTCACTGAGCGTTGCACTATTTATAATTGCAATGTCCCCGAAGAGTGTTGTTCATTTCAGAAATAATTTTTAATTTTGTAGTGCTATTGGATAGATAGCAGACATATTGAAAGTGTTTTTCGCAAGTCCTTAATCGAAAATGTGGAAGTTTTCAGAACTGAAGGATAATCGAGCAGCACTCATTTCTTGTATAGCTATGTGGCTACGCAAATCTCTTGTGCGTACATACCTCATACTATCCAAGTGTGGGGCATTGTATCGTTTATTTCAGTTCAGGTCTTTCCACAACCTTCGATTAGATAAACGAGAATCATCTCCACACTTTCTTGTATATACAAACCCACCGCATAGGAGATGATACGGTACCACAAACATAAATTATTATGAAGAAAGCATTACTAATTTTGTGTGCAATTAGTTGCTCAATTGGTATTTCATTCGCACAGTTCAAGCCACAGCCGTTTAAGTGGGACATCAAGTATCGTGGAGAAATTAACATAGGAGGTGCATTCTCAAATAAGTTGCATATACCCGCACAAGTAGACAATGAAGAATATTATAATTTTGCAGTTTATTCATCAATGTCACGCCCTCTGATTGAGACCGTACACGGCGTGTCGCTATCTAACTACCTCTACGTAGGTGCAGGTTTAGGGCTCCAATATTATACGGGTGAGATATTTGGAGCAGAAGATATTTACTCATTCAGGAGTAAAACAACAACTTGGGATATGATTGCAATTCCCATTTTTGTAAATATCAAGGGATTTTTACCTATCACCGATAAATTGAGGCCATTTACAACTCTAAGTTTTGGTGGAACCGCGATAGCTAACTCTAATGGTAAATTTATATACGACGATACTTACTATGAAGATGATTACCGAGTGGGAAATATATACTCACACAAGATTAAAGGTGGTTTTTACTGTGATTGGGGTGTTGGTATCGAATATAAATTATTGAGCTTTACAGTAGGATTGCAACATCAGCGTTATGTACAACAAGATATCGACACCGATTATTACTGGGACTACAATGAGTGGGATGATGATTACGAAATTTGTAAGGAAATTGATTACGATGAATACAAGACCTTCTCTAACTCATTATATATAAAAGTAGGTATAACATTTTAACAGACGTTTGACCAAAATTTAGGGTCCTAACGAAACGGAGATGACAAATCAATATTTTTGTCATCCCCGTTTTGTTTATGGGTTTCGATGGGTGAACAATCAGAACTCCTTTAAGCCATAGCACTGCGAATGAACTACCGCTTGTAGTTGGTGCGAAGATAATCCATCGGCGTGAAGTGCGTCTTACACTTCGCCGCATCAACCGCAACAACATCGGTTCGTATCTGAGCACGGCGGCCATCAATCACATAGTCGCGAATAAACTGTTTGATAAGGTCACACTTGTCGATAAGAGGTGTGCCAGCCAACGTATGATCCACATATTCAGCCGAGTAGAACCAGTATGGGGTATCGAGTTTATCGAGCTGCTTGGCAATATATTTCGAGCCGTAGAAGCCCACGCCAAAGATAGAGGCCTTATTGTAGGGAACGTTGCTATCCGCCGTGCCGTGGAAGAGAAGCATAGGGGCAGGCTCACTCGTAAATCGGGGCCGGCCATCAGCCGAGAATATTGCACCGGCACACGCCACAACCGCAGCATAGCGGAAATCATCGGGTAGCACCGAGGCAAGCTCAGCATCACACACTCTCAACCACTCAGCCTGCAACGAGGCGATGGCTCCCGCGCTCGAGCCGCTAAGCATAACACGCTCAGGATCAACACCCCACGCCTCTGCATTCGCAAGCACGAAATTCGTAGCGGCGTAGATATCCTCAACGGCGATGCGTACTGCACGGCCCATAACGTCGATCAGCACCTTGATGCCGATGTCGCGGCTGAAGTCACTGCCGAGGTTACGCAACCCCAAGCGATAGTCGATCGACACCACGACGATACCCTCGCGTGCGAGGCTCTCGAAGTATGTCGTATAGAATGGCGTGTCACGCTCGCCGCGTACAAAGCCGCCGCCAAAGGCGAAGATCATACAGGGCCGCGGCTCGTCAACCACTGCACCATCAGCCACATCTGCCGTAGTGTATCTATCGAGATAGAGATGCTGGCCCTCGTGCGTAGCATAGTGCAACGTCTCGCACACAACACTCTGCGCCGAGAGTGTAGCACTAAGCCCTAATACAAGCCCCACCAACAGGAATATACGCTTCATAATCAACATATTACTAATTACTTACTACTAATTATTATTTGTTCCACTCGCCAATCTCCATATTACGTATCTCGCCCGCCTCGAGGTCGAAGCGCACGGCCGTACGCACACGATGTATGCCATAGATGCCCGCAGCACCGGGATTTATGAACAGCAGGTCGTAGACGGGATCGTAGATGACCTTTAATATATGCGAGTGGCCTGCGATGAATATCTTTGGTCGTGCACCGTGGATATGTTGCAGAGCCTTAGGGTAGTAGTGGCGCGGATAGCCGCCGATATGCGTCATCAGCACGCGCGCACCCTCGACCTCGAAGAAGTTGAATTCGTGATATACACGACGCGTAACGCCACCGTCGATATTACCATACACGGCCCTCAACGGTCGAAAGGCGGCGATACGGTCGGCAAGCTCCAATGAGCCGAAGTCACCCGCGTGCCAAATCTCGTCACACGGAGCGAGGAACTCCTCCAACACCCCATCGAACGTTCCGTGTGTATCTGATATAACTCCTATCTTCATACGTCTAAAATTATCCGTGTAAAGGTCATTCCTATCACTACTTAAGGCTGTCAATATTTACCACCTCGCTGTAATAGGGCCATCGCTCCGATTAAACAAACGCCCTACAAAAGCACCTATCTATCACCACTTTGGACCGTCATTGCTGTACCACCTCGCTGTAATAGGGCCATCGGTCCGATGGCAAAGATACGAAAAAGGTATAAAAAAGGAGGAAATAATCGTAGAGAATATTGACACAAATGGAGCATTTATAAGATAAAGTTACTATCTTTGCCCTCATAAGAGGGTTCTGTAACAGCAAGGGTTTACAACACTAATCCACTCAAGTGATGGAAGGCTTGTACGTTGTTGTTATTACGGGTTACCACGTACAAAAACTACGAACCATTTTGAAGCGTATAGGATATATAGACGCACTGAGGGGACTCACGATGATACTCGTGGTATTCAGCCATATTTACATTCCTAATCGGACGATTGTGAATCAGCTGTTTATCAACTTTCGTATGCCTCTGTTCTTCTTCATCAGCGGCTTGCTCTCCTTTCGCTTGGCTCAGGAGTGGACCTCGGCAGAGCTTCGCCAGCGTATAGCCACTAAGGCTCGCACGTTGCTACTCCCCGTGCTGATATTTGGTACGCTCTATATCTACGTGGGCGACGTATGCAGCTTCAAGGAGATGATCCTCACGGAGCGAAAGATGGGCTACTGGTTTACGCTTGTCCTCTTCGAGATGCTCGGCATCTACTACCTCCTGCGCTACTTTGTGGCGCGGAGCAAGAGGGAGATAAGCATCCCACGCGCCATTATGTGGCTCTTTGTGGTAGCTGTGGGGCTATCGTTTCTATGGTCAGAGCGGTGGCTTACAGCACCGCTACCCACGTCAATATGCCTTAGCTGCCTGATACGCTTTATGCCCTTCTTCTGCGGGGGACTCTTGGCGGGTTGCCATCGCGAGACGTTCGATAGGATTATCGACCGCAGGAGCATATACCTCACCGCAATAGTGCTCTTTGGCTTGCTGTCGTGGGGACGTATGAAGCTCGATGGCGGCATCGACATAATCATCTGCCTACTTGTGGGTTTTGCGGGCATCGTGATGCTCTACGGCACCTTCCGCCGCCTGCGCACGAGGCTCGAGGATAGCACGCTCGTAGGGCGCACTATGCAGTATGTCGGCAGACACACGTTGGAGGTGTACGTCATCCACTACTTCCTGCTCCTCGGCATCACCGACATCTTCTACCCCTACGTGGCAGCCGTGGCATTCCCGCTCTCGCCCTTAGTCGTAGGACTGCCCATAGCCATCACCACCGCGGGCCTGTCGCTCGGCATCGGGTGGTTGTTGTGCCGCAACCGACATATTGCCTACTACGCACTGGGAAAGAGATAGATAGAACAGACGGAAAATTACGATACTATGACACGCAGACTTTGTGGCCTACTTATGGCCATCGTAACCTTTACGACAGCCTCGGCTCAGCAGAACCTATGGCAGACCGACGCAGCCGTATCGCCCGTTGTCAACAGCGACAATAGCGTCACGCTACGCCTCTACGCCCCTCAGGCCGAGAGCGTTGTGGCCGAGGGCGACTTTACCGCGGAGGCTCTCGCTATGACCCGCCGCGAGGATGGAGTGTGGGAGGTGACAACCGCGCCCTTAGCCTCGGAGCTCTACACCTACCGCTTCACGGTCGACGGTATGCGCGATGTTCACGACCCCGCTAACTCGTACGTTATGCGCGACGTGGGCTCGCAGATGAACTACTTTATAATCCCCGGCGAGCGTGGCGACCTCTACGCTGCACAGAACGTACCGCACGGAAGCATTGCGCGTGTATGGGCCGATGCGGGCGATGACCGCGAGCGTCGTATGGTGGTATACACCCCAGCGGACTACGAGGATAGCCGTCGCAAGTACCCCGTACTCTACCTACTACACGGTATGGGTGGTGACGAGGAGGCGTGGATTGCCACGGGTCGCGTAGCCGAGATTATGGATAACCTTATCGCCGAGGGGCTTGCCGAGCCTATGATTATCGTTATGACTAACGGCTGTATGCAGCACGTCGCCGCCCCGGGCTACTCGCACGAGGGTATGTGGCGTCCATATATGAGCGGCTCGATGGATGGCACGTTCGAGAGCCTCTTCCCCGGCATTGTGGAGTGGGTCGACGACCACTACCGCACCATCGCAAAGAAGCATTCGCGTGCAATTGCCGGCCTCTCGATGGGCGGCTTCCACACGCTGCACATATCGAAGGAGTACCCCACGATGTTCAACTACGTAGGTCTCTTCTCGGCTGCCGTGCTCCGTATGCGCGAGGGCGTTGCGTTGTATGACAATATGGAGGCGAAGCTCGCCCGTCAGTTCGACGAGGGCGTGGCTCTCTACTGGATAGCCATCGGCAAGGAGGACTTCCTCTACGAGGAAAACGTACGCTTCCGTGCGATGCTCGACGAGGCACAGTACCCCTACACCTACCGCGAGAGCGAGGGTGGTCACACGTGGCGCAACTGGCGCATCTACCTCACGGAATTTGCGCAGCAACTCTTCAAGTAATTAAACTTTAATTAACTAATATTAAAAACATTTACCCAATGAGGATCAACAAATTGAACGAGGCGGTTGATTACGAATCGCCCGAAATGGAGGTTATCTCGACCGTGGTCGAGCGTGGCTTCGAGGCCAGCTATGGCGACTACGGCGAGGCTGGTGATGAGTATGACATCTTTGATAATGGTGATTTCTAAACTACGTGCAACTATGAAGAAGCAGATCAAACACTTGATGCTTGTTGCAGTAGCTGCAATGGGCTTCACCGCTTGTAACGAGAACATCGACGAGGCACTGCGCCCCATCGAGCCCGCAGAGGTTAAGATGACCATCACGGCCGATGTAGACGCAACGCGTACCTACATCGACGAGGAGTTGGGAAAGGTTATGTGGAACGAGAGCGACCAGCTCAAGGTCATCGAGAACTCGGCCAACTATCGCACCACATCTGAGACCGTCATCGACGCTAATGGCAAGGCTCAGTTTACCGTGGCATTCAAGGCCGACGAGACATCTACGTCGTTTACATACAACGCCATCTACCCCGCAGATGCTGTTACGGAGGATGACGAGGGTAAACGCGATGTAACTAAGATTAAGGTTACCGTTAAGGGCGCACAGAACCCCACGGCTACGTCGTTCGATCCTACGTCGGACATCCTTGTAGCTAAGCAGATTACAACAAACACGCAGCCCACCGAGCTGGCTATGCAGTTCAAGCGTCTCACGGCTATTGGCAAGCTCACGCTCAAGGGTCTCCCCGCGTCGAGCACCATCTCGCAGGTGGTATTCACGGCAGGCGCGGAGGATATCTTGGCGGGTCGTAACTATGTGAATGCCACTACGGGCACCGTTGACACCTATGGCTACCACAGCAAGACAAACGCCATCACGCTCAACTACCCCACGCCTCTTGCTACGCGCGACATCTACTTCAGTTGTAACCCCTTCGAGATGGAGGCTGGCGAGACATTCACGGTCAAGGTTATATGTAGCGATTATACGTACACACGCGAAGTTACCATCCCCGCAGGTCGTTCGTTGACCTTCAGCGAGGGTGACCTCAACACCTTCACGGTGGATATGTCATCGGCAACGAAGGAGGATAGCTTTAGCTTCTCCGATGGCGAGTATGCTATTATTGCTGTGAAGGGTACATCTTACTACGCTATGACCAACGTGGATAATGGAGCGAATACAAAGCGTCTCAACCAGATGGAGGTTGCATATGATGGCGTAGCAGAGACGTTTGCCACCACAGACACATCGCTTATTTGGGATATCAAGCGCGTAGATGGCGGTTACTACGTTCAGGATACTGATGGCAAGTATCTATCTTGGACTACGGGTAACAGCGCATTCACGGGCGATGATGCATTCCTTTTGAATATCACTCCCGTTGAAGGTACCAACACGTATAATATAACTGTTGCATCAGATAGTGAACGCATGCTTGCAAAGAACTCATCAAGCTCATTCTTCGCGTTCTACAAAGGCACTCAGGAGAAGAATCTCTTACTTGTTCCCATTGTCGAGGGTGGCGAGACTCCCGAGCCAGAACCCGAGCCTGAGCCAAAGCCCGGCGTTGTTAAGGCTACCATCGCGGAGTTCTTGGCTGCCGAGGAGGATGCGACCGTCTACGAGCTTACCGGTCAGATCACAAGTGTTAGCAACACCGAATATGGTAACTTCTACATCAAGGACAGCACGGGCGAGGTATATATCTACGGTCTCTGCAGCCCCGAGGGTGAACAGAAGTACTGGGCTACATCGGGCGTAAAGGTTGGTGACACCATCACCCTGCGTACCGTACGTACATCGCACAACGGCACACCTCAGGGTACGAACGCAATCTACGTCTCGCACGTCGAGGGTGAGGCTCCCGAAGTTACCATCGTGAAGGCTACGGTAGCAGAGTTTATGGCTGCCGCAGAGAGCACTACGACGCTCTACGAGCTCACTGGCGAGATCACACGTATGTATCGCGAGGATAACGAAAACGACTTCTATCACGGCAACTTCTACCTTAAGGATGCCACGGGCGAGGTAGCAATCTACGGCCTTAATGACAAGGATGGCAGCAGATGTTGGCAGGCGGTCGGTCTGAAGATTGGTGACACGATCACCTTGCAGACTGTCCGCGCATCATACAACGGTACGCCTCAGGGTAAGGATGCAACCTACATCTCGCACAACGTCGCAACAGAGTCTATCAGCGTGGATAAGAGCAACGTGGAGTTCAGTGCCGATGGTGGCTCGGAGACCGTTGCGGTAACGCTCTTTAACTTCACAGCCACGGTTTCGGCCGTGTGCGACAACGCCCACTTTAGCGTAACCACCAGTGGCACAGATGTTACCATCACGGCTCCCGCAAACAACACCGAGTCATTACAGACTGGCACCGTCACCATCACCGCCGGCGAGTGCAGCGCGACGGTTGCGGTTTCGCAGGCTATGAAGATTGCTACGGGCACCGGCGAGTGGACCCTCGTGACTAATATATCGGAGCTCGCCGCTGGCGACAAGATTGTGATTGTGGCACAGGATTATGACTACGCTTTGTCTACGACACAGAAGACCAACAATAGAGCTGCGGCTTCAATTACGAAGAGCAATAACACCGTAACAATCGGTGATGACGTGCAGATTATCACTCTCGAGAGTGGAACGACTGCCAGCAGCTACGCCTTTAACGTTGGCAATGGTTACCTCTACGCTGCAAGTAGCAAAAGTAACCATCTGAAAACCGAAACCACGCTTTCAGCAAATAGTAGCTGGGCGATAACGATCGCCAGCTCAGGCGTAGCAACGATTAAGGCAACTGGTTCAAATACAAAAAACTGGCTACGATATAATCCCAACAACGATTCTCCGATCTTTGCGTGCTACGGATCAGGCCAGAATGACGTAGTTATCTACAAGCAGGATTGAACTGGGGGTGGTGACACGGGAGGCGAGGTTACGCCTCCCACGCCAGACCCTACCCCGGGAACAGGTGGCGTGGCCTCGGAGTCGTGGCTCGAACTCCCCGCACAGCGTAGCGACAACGCCTATCCCAATGCCATAGAGTGCAAGGTCGAGTATGGTGGCGAGCGTAACTACACCATCTTCTACGACAAGTCGACATACACCACGATGTGGGTGGCATACCCGCTCGAGGCGGAGCATATGGGCTCGCTGTCGCGACCAAACAGTTGGGACTATAACCCCGAGATTGACGAGGAGTATCAAGTGAATCTCGATAGCTCATACTCGGGTGGCACGTACAGCCGAGGGCACCTCATCCCCAATGCCTCGCGTAATGGCATCAGGGGTATGCAGCTCCAGACATTCTACTACACAAACTCGGTACCGCAGTGGCAGACGCGCTTCAACGATGGTATATGGAACAGCCTCGAGCAGGCGATACAGTCCATAGGCCAGAGTGAGAAGGTCTATGTCGTGACGGGCGTCGCATTTAGTAAGGTGGGCGAGAATAAGAGCATCTCCTACATCAAGCCTGCGAGCGACACGCGGAGCGTACCCATCCCCAACTACTTCTATAAGTTGGTACTGAAGGTTACGACCAATAGCTCGGGCGTGGTGACTTCGGCCTCGACCGTTGGCTTCTGGTACGAGAACAGGGAGTATAACGACAAGTTCTACAACTACACCGTGTCGGTCGACCAGGTGGAGGCGTGGACGGGCTTCGACTTCTTCCCTAACCTCCCCGACGGTGTGGAGGCCACAGCCGAGAAAAACTCCTCGTGGGACACATTCCAGGCCTATTAGTGAGATTGGCAAAAGGAAGGAAACAATGAAATGCTACACCCAGCAGGGTGTAGCATTTCATTTAGTTGGTAGAGGATGAATAGGCAGTAGATACCATCTATAAATCGGAAAATGATTTTTGATTAGAAGGTTGTAGATGTGGTGCATCACAAAAGCAACTACCTCGGGATAGTACTTTGACGTACAGCCCGAGGTAGTTGTCTTTTAGGGATGCGCCGCAGATGCGGCCTTATAATCGAAAATTACTTGTTGTAGGCCTTCATCACTGAGATAAGATCCAACACCTTGTTCGAGTAACCCCACTCGTTATCGTACCAAGATACAACCTTCATAAAGGTCTCGTTGATAGCGATACCAGCAGTAGCGTCGAAGATAGAGGTGCGAGCATCGCCGAGGAAATCTGACGATACAACAGCCTCGTCGGTATAACCGAGGATACCCTTGAACTCACCCTCAGATGCCTTCTTCATAGCAGCACATACCTCCTCGTAAGTAGCAGGCTTAGCGAGGTTTACAGTAAGGTCAACAACCGATACGTCCAAAGTAGGAACACGCATAGACATACCAGTGAGCTTACCCTTAAGCTCGGGGATAACCTTACCTACGGCCTTAGCAGCACCCGTAGACGAGGGGATGATGTTACCGCAAGCAGCGCGGCCACCACGCCAATCCTTCAACGAAGGACCGTCAACAGTCTTCTGAGTAGCGGTTACTGAGTGAACGGTAGTCATAAGACCGTTTACAAGACCGAAGTTATCGTTCAACACCTTTGCGATGGGAGCCAAGCAGTTGGTTGTACAAGATGCGTTAGATACGATCTGCTGACCAGCGTACTCTGAAGTGTTAACGCCGCATACGAACATAGGAGTGTCGTCCTTCGAGGGAGCCGACATAACGACATACTTAGCACCAGCAGTGATGTGAGCCTGAGCCTTCTCAGCTGTGAGGAACAAACCTGTTGACTCAACTACGTACTCTGCCTCAACCTCGTTCCACTTCAAGTTTGCGGGATCCTTCTCAGCCGTAACGCGGATCTTGTTGCCGTTAACGATGAGAACGTTCTCCTCGGTGCAGTAGTCAACAGTACCGTCGAACTTGCCGTGCATTGTGTCGTACTTAAGCATATATGCCAAGTAATCCACGGGGCAGAGGTCGTTGATACCTACAACCTGAAATTTGTCTGCCTGAGAGCAAGCAGCACGGAATACCATACGGCCAATACGACCAAAGCCATTAATACCAATCTTAATCATAGCTAATTGTTATTTAGTTGTTAGTTAATACTTTCGCTCAATAAATCCTGTTTTCAAGACCACAAATTTACACTATTCTGTCATAAAAAACAAGAAAAATTAAATTTTTTTAATATTTATTCGTTACTATCCTCTCCTCTCGGTCTATCGCGCAACACTTTTGGCGCGCTTTGCCATAGCCGAGGCAAAGACAAAGTCGTTGAGCTCGGGGTTATCCGACTGCAGGATATCGTCCTTCGTACCTTCCCACCACTTGTGGCCTTCGTGGATGTAGACAATTTTCTCGCCAATCTCCATCACCGAGTTCATATCGTGGGTATTGATAATAGTCGTGATGTTAAACTCCTTTGTAATGTCGTGGATGAGGTTATCGATAACAACCGATGTCTGCGGGTCGAGGCCCGAGTTGGGCTCGTCGCAGAAGAGATAACGGGGGTTGAGCACGATAGCGCGCGCGATGGCCACACGCTTAACCATACCGCCACTAAGCTCCGAGGGGTAGAGGTGATCAGCTCCCTGAAGGCGTACACGCTCCAAGCAGAAGTTCACCCTATCGCGCTTCTCGCCCTCTGTCATCGTCGTAAAGAGGTCGAGCGGCAAGCGCACGTTCTCCCTCACGGTCGAAGAGTCCAGCAGAGCACCACCCTGAAAGATCATACCTATATCCTTACGGATCTCCTTACGCTCCTTGAAGCCGAGCTTCGTGTAGCACGTATCATCGAAAAAGATAAGCCCCTTATCCACATCGTGCAGGCCCACGAGCGACTTTAGCAGCACGGTCTTACCCGAACCACTGCGACCGATGATAAGGTTTGTCTTGCCGGTATCGAACTCAACGGTGATATCCTTGAGCACCTCGCGGCCATCGAATGTCTTTGATATATGGTCTGCTCGTATCATACACGCATAATTTGTGTTAGGATAAGGTCGAAAATCATAATGGTAATAGAGCCCGCAACAACGGCACGCGTAGAGGCGCGACCCACCTCTAACGAGTTACCCTTAGCATAGTAGCCGCAGTAGGCCGATATGGAGGTGATGATGAAGGCAAAGACTGCGCCCTTAACCAACGCATAGGTTATCGAGAAGGGCTCGAAGCAGTAGAACAGACCCTCGATATAATCACCCGGGAGCATAATGCCCGTAAGGTAGGCGATGGCATAACCACCGACAATACCCACAAAGATACTAAAGAGCGTGAGCAACGGGAAGAACAACACCGTGGCCACGACCTTTGGAAGAATCAGATACGACGCTGAATTCACGCCCATAATCTCGAGGGCGTCGATCTGCTCCGTGATGCGCATAGTGCCGATCTCCGAGGCGATATTCGAGCCCACCTTACCGGCAAGGATCAGAGCCACAACGGTCGACGAGAACTCAAGGACCATAACCTCACGCGTAGCGTAGCCGATCATAAACTGCGGGATGAAGGGCGACTCGAGCGTGATGGCCATCTGAAGTGCCACAACAGCACCGATAAATGCCGAGATGATGGCCGTGAGCGATATGGAATTAAATCCGAGAGCCTCAATCTCGAACCATATACGACGGCGATAGATACCTATCTTCTCGGGGCGCGAGAATACCTTACCCATAAGCATAAAGTATCGCCCGATGTTCTCAAAAAGTTTTATCATACTCCTCTCTTTATATTCTGCGATATCCTCAACAACACTACGACATCGCTACTTTACCTCCTCAAAGTCGACATACTCGTCCGACTTATCGTTCTCGATCTTCTTCTCCTCGGGCCTACGTTGCGCGCCCTGCGTGCCCTGC
This sequence comes from Alistipes sp., assembly GCA_017937765.1. Taxonomy (GTDB): domain Bacteria; phylum Bacteroidota; class Bacteroidia; order Bacteroidales; family Rikenellaceae; genus Alistipes. The sequence continues at coordinate 13,650 of JAGBCY010000015.1, read as the reverse complement.
TGACGCTGGGCGTTGCGCTGCTGCTGGGCATCGGCCTGCGCCTGCATCTGTCGCACGAGCTCCTCGAGCGACATACCGCTCATATTGCTAAAGCCTGTGAAGCCGTTGAAGCCGCCAGCATTGCCGAAGTGCGCACCGCCAGCCCCGTTGAATTGGTTGTTCATCTCGCGCTGCATCTTGCGGAAGCGATACATAGCCACGCCGATGCCGATAAGCGCAATTGCCAATAGGGCGAGAATCACCCACAATACCCATTTGAACACAAACGGGGCAAAAACGGCCAATAGGAATATCGCCAGAAAGAATATCGGGTGACGTTCGATAGCTGCCAGTAGGCCGTAAAAAATAATCTTTAGGTATGCCATTTAAACTCTTTTTTCGTATAACACAAATGTTGTACTCCTATATATACATAGTACGCGACAAAGTTACAAAATAATTCACAAATGACAAACTTCACTAAACACCTATAACATCCGAAGTTTCCTAAACCACCCACCTCGGGATAACACGACCATTAAAAAAAGCCCTCCCAAGCGGGAAGGCTTTACATATACGATAAGTCTCGAGAGCCCGATTACTTCGACATATAACTCATTAACCAAGTCCACCTTTCTCAGCGTTGCGGTTAAGGCGAGAGCAGAACAAGTAAACTTGTTCTGCCGAGCCGAAGCAACGAAAAGGAACGAAGTGAACTTAAAGGGGGATTTAGAGGGATTGTAAATATGAACGGTGGTGCCCCAAGCACCACCACTATATTAAGGGGTAAAAAGAAAGCCCTCCCAAGCGGGAAGGCTTTACATATACGATAAGTCTCGGAAGCCCGATTACTTCGACATATAACCCTTAATATAGTGGTGGTGCGAACCGTAGCGGTTAAATGCTGCCTCGTCCAAAGCCTCCTGCGCTGAGGGGTGAGCAACAGAGATGATGAGGCGTGCGCGCTCCTGAAGGCTCTTACCATAGAGATCAACAGCACCATTCTCGGTTACGAACCAGTGGATGTGGTTACGTGTGGTAACAACACCGGCACCCTCGGTGAGAACGTCCGAAATCTTCGATACGCCCTTGTTCGTAATCGAAGGCATAGCGATGATAGCCTTACCACCCTTCGAGAGCGATGCACCATAGATGAAGTCGATCTGGCCACCAACGCCCGAGTAGAACTTACGGCCGAGAGAGTCGGCACATACCTGACCTGTGAGGTCAACCTGAAGTGCTGAGTTGATAGCTGTAACCTTATCATTCTTAGCGATAACGAAGGGATCGTTCGTATAGCCTACGTCCATCATCAATACGCCGGGGTTGTCGTCGATAAAGTCGTAAACCTTCTGCGAACCCATCAAGAATGTAGATACCATCTTACCCTTGTCGATGTTCTTCAACGCGCCGTTGATAACACCCTTCTCAACGAGAGGAAGTACGCCATCGGCGAACATCTCAGTGTGAACACCGAGGTTCTTGTGGCCACCGAGCTGAGCAAGCACAGCGTTAGGGATAGCACCGATACCCATCTGGAGTGTAGCACCATCCTCGATAAGGCCTGCACAGAGGTTACCGATCTTGGTCTCCACCTCGTTAGGAGCGGTGAAGTGAGCCTCCTCGAGGGGCTGGTCGTCCTCAACGAAGAAGTTAATCTTCGACGAGTGGATCATAGCGTCACCGAACGAACGGGGAACATACTTATTTACTACGGCGATAACGTAGTCGGCAGTCTCAACAGCTGCCAACGTAGCATCTACCGAAGTACCGAGCGACACGTAGCCGTGCTTATCGGGGCGAGATACCTGGATCATAGCCACGTTACAGGGAACAGCACCCGAACGATAGAGCTTCTGAGTCTCGCTCAAGAAGATAGGAATATAGTCTGCGAAGCCGCTCTGCGTAACCTTACGTACGTTGCCACCTACGAAGAATGAGTCGAGCTGGAATACGCCCTCAAACTCGGGATCTGCATAGGGAGCAGGACCCTCGGTGTGGAGGTGGTGGATGTGAACATCCTTAAACTCGCCATTACGACCACGGTCGCACATAGCCTTGATGAGGCACTGGGGGGCAGATGCCACTGAGCTAAGGTGAATATGATCACCCGACTTAATGCACTTAACTGCTTCGGCAGCAGTTGTAAACTTGATGTTGTTCATTGCTTTAAGTTTATTTAGGTTTTTAGAAACTGTTAAATCTATTTGTGTTTGTGTCTTGTATCTTGGGTGCCTCTTTGGCGATATAATTTTCGTTAGAAAGGGTTAAATCCGACACTCGGCGAAATTGACGTCGATGGGCTGTACTTGGGCGCACAGCCCATTGACGGCATATTTCGTTTGTGGCAGTAGACGCCCCTTTATCACGGAAAAATTACTTGCGCTTTACCTCTACCTGCTCGTAACCCTCGATGATATCGCCAATCTTAATATCGTTGTACGACTCGATGTTAAGACCGCAATCCTGACCTACGGTTACCTCCTTCACGTCGTCCTTGAAACGACGCAACGAGCCGAGCTTACCGGTATAGATAACGATACCGTCACGGATGACGCGGATAGGCGTGTTACGCTGCATCTTACCCTCGCGGACAACGCAACCTGCCACGGTACCCACCTTCGAGATCTTGAAGGTCTCGAGAACCTCCGTAGAGCATACGATCTCCTCCTTCATAACGGGCTCCAACATACCCTCGATAGCATCCTTAATCTCGTTAATGGCATCGTAGATGATCGAGTAGAGACGGATATCGATCTGCTCCTTCTCGGCAGCCTTACGTGCTGCAGCCGAAGGACGCACCTGGAAGCCCACGATGATGGCATTCGAGGCAGTGGCGAGCAATACATCCGACTCCGAGATCTGACCTACGGCCGAGTGGATGACGTTCACCTGAACGCTCTCCTTCGAGAGCTTGATGAGCGAGCCAGTCATAGCCTCAACCGAGCCGTCAACATCACCCTTAACGATGATGTTGAGCTCCTTGAACGAGCCGATAGCGATACGACGACCAATCTCGTCGAGCGTAACGTGCTTCTGGGTCATAATACCCTGCATACGCTGCAACTGCTCACGCTTATTGGCAATCTCACGTGCCGAGCGGTCGTCCTCCATAACGTTGAAGGTATCGCCGGCCTGAGGTGCACCGTTAAGACCGAGCACCTGAACAGGAGTCGAAGGACCTGCCTCGGTAACCTTGCGGCCATTCTCGTCGAACATAGCCTTCACGCGGCCAGTGTAGGTACCCGAGAGCAGAACATCACCCACACGGAGCGTACCGTTCTGGACCATAATCGTAGCGACATAACCACGACCCTTATCCAACATCGACTCGATAACGGCACCCGACGCCTTGCGGTTGGGGTTAGCCTTAAGCTCGAGCATCTCGGCCTCGAGGAGCACCTTCTCCAAGAGCTTATCGAGGTTCATACCCTTCTTTGCCGACACCTCCTGGCACTGGTACTTACCGCCCCAATCCTCAACGAGGTAGTTCATCTGCGAGAGCTGCTCGCGGATATGGTCGGCATTGGCCTGTGGCTTATCCATCTTATTGATAGCGAACACCATAGGCACACCTGCAGCCGAGGCGTGGTTGATAGCCTCAACGGTCTGGGGCATCACCGAGTCATCGGCAGCAACGATGATGATGGCAACGTCGGTCATCTTAGCACCACGCGCACGCATAGCGGTAAATGCCTCGTGACCCGGCGTATCGAGGAACGTGATCTTTTGGCCGTTGAGCTCCACAGAGTAAGCACCGATGTGCTGTGTGATACCACCTGCCTCACCAGCCGTAACGTTGGTCTTACGGATGTTATCCAAAAGCGACGTCTTACCGTGGTCAACGTGTCCCATAACCGTAACGATAGGGGGACGCGGAACGAGATCCTCGTCGCTATCAACATCGCTCTCGATAGCCTCCTGAATCTCCACCGACACGAACTCGACAGTAAAGCCGAACTCCTCGGCAACAACAACCAAAGCCTCGGCATCGAGACGCTGGTTAATCGACACTATAAGACCGAGGTTCATACACGCCGAGATGACCTCCATAGGCGATACGTTCATCATCGTAGCCAGCTCGCTCACGGTCACGAACTCCGTAACCTTGAGCACGCTGCGCTCCATCTCCTCGCGCTCGATCTCCTCGTTCATTCGCTCACGAACCTCATCGCGCTTCTCCTTACGATACTTCGCACCCTTAGACTTCGTACCCTTAGCCGTAAGACGAGCCAACGTATCCTTAATCTGCTTTGATACCTCCTCGTCCGACACCTCGGGGCGTACGATGGGCTTGGGTTGCTGCTTCTGCTGCTTCTTATTCTTCTTCGACTGAGGCTGCTGCTGGCCACCCTGAGGCTGCTGGGGCTGCTGGGGCTTATTGCCACCCTTAGCTGCGCCCTTCTCCTGCTTGCCGGCATTCTTACCCTCCTTCGCTACGTTTACCTTCTCCTTGTCCAGACGCTTACGCTTGTGCTTACCGCCGGGGACCATATTCGATACATCCATCGTACCCAGAATCTTAGGACCGCCGAGCTGCGCGATCTCGGGACGATATACCGAATCGCGCTTGGGCTCCTCCGTAGCGGGAGCCTCCTCAACGGGCTGAGACTCCACCTTCTTGGTCTCTACGGGCTTCTCCTCAACAGGCTTCTCCACAACAGGCTTCGGCTCCTCTCTCTTAGGTTCTGCCGGTTTCTCCTCGACGGGCTTAGGCTCCTCCCTCTTCGGCTCCACCTTCTTAGGCTCTGCGGGCTTGGGGTTAAGGTCGATCTTACCCAAGATCTTGGGGCCACGAACCTCATCCTTAACGCTGATGACGTTGCTCTTGACGATAACCTCATCCTCCTCGTCATCCTTAGCCTTCTGGCCCTGCGATGCGATGCTTACCGAGCCCTTCTGCTGGATGCGCTCGCGCACAGCATTACGCTCGTTACCCGACTGACGATTGCGACCAAACTCCTTCTCTAATGCGGCATATACCTCGGCTGTCACGGGCGACGAGGGCGAGCAGTCGCTCTGCAAACCCTTGCGCTGGAGAAAGTCGGCGAGGGTGTTAAATCCCACCTTAAACTCCTTGGCAACCTGGATAAGCCTTATCTTCTTCGTATTCTCCATTCAATATCTCCTTTCATTAATCGTTATCAACTGTGGTCTGCTACTCGAACTCGGCCTTGAGGATGGCTACAACGCTCTCGGCCTGCTCAATCTCGAGGTCGGCACGCTGTGCGATCTCCTCAACCGTGAGCTCCAATACGCTCTTCGCAGTATCGCAACCCGCAGCCTTGAGGGCCTCGATGATCCAGCCGTCGATCTCGTCGGCGAACTCCACAAGTGCAACATCCTCCTCCTCGATCTCGCGGTACAAGTCGATGTCGTAGCCCGTGAGCATCTTCGACAGACGGATGTTCAAACCACCCTTACCGATAGCCAACGACACCTCCTCGGGCTTGAGGTAGACCGATGCGGTCTTACGCTCCTCGTCGATGGTGATGGTAGATATCTTTGCGGGGTTCAACGAACGCTGAATCATAAGCGACGTGTTTGCCGTGTAGTTCACAACATCGATATTCTCGTTGCGCAACTCCTTGACGATGGTGTAGATACGCGAACCCTTCATACCCACGCAAGCACCTACGGGGTCGATGCGGTCGTCGTACGACTCAACGGCCACCTTAGCACGCTCGCCAGGGATGCGGGCGATGCGCTTGATGGTGATCAGGCCGTCGTAGATCTCGGGAACCTCCTGCTCGAACAATCGCTCGAGGAACTGGTTATCGGTACGCGAGAGGATGATACGAGGCTGGTTGTTGTTCATCTCCACCGACTTAACGATAGCCTTGATGGTATCGCCCTTACGATAGAAGTCGTTGGGTATCTGCTCGCCCTTAGGCAATACGAGGTCGTTGCCATCGTCATCACGCACGAGTACCTCCTTCTTCCACACCTGGTAAACCTCGCCAGCGATAATCTCGCCCACCTTCTCCGAGTACTTCTCGAAGAGCGCGGCCTTCTCCAGATCGAGGATACGCGATGCGAGGTTCTGGCGCAACGACAACACGGCACGACGACCGAACTTTGTCATATCAATCTGGTCGGCATACTCGTCACCCACCTCATACGAGGGATCGATAGCCTTAACCTCCGACACCGTAATCTCGGTATTCTCGTTCTCCACGGCGTCGTCCTCCACTACGATGCGGTTACGCCAAATCTCAAGATCGCCCTTCTCGGGGTTGATGATCACGTCGAAGTTCTCATCGCTCTCAAACTGCTTCTGCAGTGCGTGGCGGAACACATCCTCCAGCACGCCGATAAGCGTAGCATTGTCGATGCTCTTCAACTCCTTGAACTCAGCAAAGTTGCTGATAAGATTAATGTACTTCATTTTTCGTTATATTTTGTTTTTGTTTTGTTTGCCTGTTTTATAGTGGGGTTTATATCTTGTTTTAAAAACCTTTAACACTACCCAATTTGTTGTCAGAATGGGTGAGATGTGGTGGCTGATCGCAGGCGTTGAAAGCGGAGTTTACTTAACGTAAATGAGCATTTCAACGACAAGCCAGACGCCGCAGATGACCCATTATCACAACAAATTACTTGAAGTCGAGATACTCTTTAACGTACTTTATCTCCTCCCACTTATACTCTTTGGTCACCTCGACGGTCTGCTTGCGCTTCTTACCCTCGATGAGCTGCTTCTCCTCGTACGATATCACGATACCCTCCTGATCGGCCTTCTCGAGCTTCGCAAGAATCTTGATGCCATCTTTTAAGAGTACCTCCACAGAGCTGCCGAGAATCTTGCTATACTGACGCAAGAGTTTGAGCTCCGAGCCGATACCAGCCGATGCCACCATCAGCGAGTAGTCCTCAACCTCGCGGTCGAGCTCCGCCTCGATAGCACGGTTGAGTGCCGCGCAGTCCTCCAATCGTACCGCCGTGTCGCTATCAATGAGCAGCTCAATCTCGCCCATTGGTGTAGCCTTGCACTCTACGACGAACATATCGCTGCCCTCCAAGTGTCGCTCAGCAATCTCTGTAACACGCTTAATATCAATCATATTTATCAATAATTTGTTCTATTTCCTTAGCATCTATCTACGAAATAAGGGGACTCCCCGTCCCCTTACCATCGCTCGATTACACCGCAAAGGTACGAATAATTTTCGGTTATACAAATATATATAGGTATTTTTGTATAAAAATTTGCATATTTCACTTTATTGGTTACCTTTGTACTAAAATATAACTACAAACCATATGTCAGTAGAAAGTACAGTAAGGGCGGTAACCACCCTGCGTCTTACGGAGATGAAGCAGCGTGGCGAGAAGATCGCTATGCTCACGTCGTATGATTACTCTATGGCCAAGATCGTCGATCAGGCGGGTGTCGATGTGATACTCGTGGGCGACTCGGCAGCCAATGTGATGGCCGGTTTCGAGACCACACTACCCATAACCCTCGATATGATGATTTACCACGCCAAGTCGGTAGTTCGCGCAACGAAACGTGCGCTGGTGGTCGTCGACCTCCCGTTCGGAACATATCAGGGCAACTCAAAACTCGCGCTCGACTCGGCCGTGCGCATTATGAAAGAGACTGAGGCTGATGCTGTTAAACTCGAGGGTGGCGAGGAGGTATTGGAGTCGGTGAACCGTATCCTCTCGGCCGGCATTCCCGTTATGGGCCACCTCGGACTTATGCCCCAGTCGATACATAAATTCGGCACCTACAACGTGCGCGCTAAGGATGAGGCCGAGGCCGAGAAGCTCGTGCGCGATGCACATCTTTTGGAGGAGGCCGGCTGCTTCGCACTCGTGCTGGAGAAGATTCCCGCGGAGCTTGGCAAGCGCGTTTCGGAGGAGTTGCACATCCCCACAATCGGCATTGGTGCCGGCGGTTCGACCGATGGTCAGGTACTCGTTGCGCACGATATGCTTGGCATCACACAGGCATTCTCGCCTCGATTCTTACGTCGTTATGCCGACCTCGGAACCATCATCTCGGAGGCCGTAGGTCACTATGTGGATGACGTTAAGAGCCGCGACTTCCCCAACGAGAAGGAGCAATACTAATAACCTATGAATAAACGAATTATGGCTACCCGAATGGGTAGCCATAATCGTATTAAGGAATCTCCACTACCTTCCGAGCTGAGAGCCTCTCTTTGCCGCAAACTCCTCGACAAGCGACTCGAATACACGCTTCACACTCTCGATCTTCTCAGCACGCCACGCATTCGCGCCAGCGAAGGCATAGCCGTGGTCCAGACGCCCCTTGAAGGCGTTATAAAGCGCGAGCATAATACAGTAGGGGCTATGCACCACGTCGCACGTACGGATGCAATTGAAGGCACACTGCTTAGGCTTCGTCAGCCCCTCTTTCACGCTCTCCAAGAACGAGCTGCGCACCGCACGCCCCGGCATACCCACGGGGCTCTGAATAATCTCGATATCCCCCTCGCGTGCGTCGATATATGCCTGCTTGAAGCGCACGTCGGCATCACACTCCTCGGTAGTCACGAAGCGCGTTCCCATCTGCACGCCCGAGGCTCCAAGCTCCATAATATTATAAATATCCTCGCCCGTATAGATACCACCCGCAGCGATAACGGGGATCTCACGGTCGTGCTCCGTGGCGAATGCGTCGACGACGCTCACTACCTCGGGCAAAATCTTCTCAAGACGATACTCCTCCGAGAATATCTGATCGGCCTTATAGCCGAGGTGGCCACCAGCCTTCGGGCCCTCAACCACGATGGCATCGGGAGCATAGCGATACTCCGACCACCACTTCTCGCAGAGGAGCTTCGCAGCACGTGCCGATGACACGATGGGAGCCAACTTTGTCTTAGCACCCTCGGTCAAGAACGACGGCAGGTTGAGCGGGAGACCAGCACCCGAGAAGATGATATCGGCCCCCTCCTTCACTGCGGTACGTACCATATCCGAGAAGTTCGACATGGCCACCATCACGTTCACACCGATGATACCCTCGGTCTTTGTGCGCGCCTTGCGCAACTCCTCCTTAAGGCCCTCGATTGCCGCCTCGGCAACGCTCTTGGCCTTATCCTTATATATCAGCCCCAGACCGGCTGATGATATTACACCGACACCACCCTCGTTCGCTACGGCCGAGGCAAGGCCCGAGAGCGAGATGCCGACACCCATACCGCCCTGCACGATGGGGAGCTTGGCGATAAGGTCTCCGATTTTCAATGATTTCATAGCTGTTGTATATTTCAAATAATTTAAAAATAGTTCGCAAATATACAACTTTTACAATAAAAAAGCACCAATAAATCGATTTTATTGATGCTTTATTCTATTTTATGGATAGCCACTTGTTCCGAAATAGAACAACCTCAGCTTTATAAATCCACCTTAAGGAGCGAGGAGTCGCCGTAGCTAAGGAAGCGGAAATCGTGGCTGAGGGCATAGTCGTAAATCTTATGCCAATCGTCGCCCACGTAGGCCCCAACCAGAAGGAGCAGCGTCGACTTGGGCTGGTGGAAGTTGGTGATTATATACCTCACAATACGGAAGCGATAGCCAAGCGGCGTGATCATAATCTGCGTTGCAGCCTTGAGTTGCTCGAGACCGTTCGCTCGCATATAGTCTATGAGTGTCTGCAACGCCTCCTTGCCATCAAACTCCGCAGGGATGTCGTAGAGCTCCCACTGACCGATGACACGCTCCGTCGAGGGACCGCCTTGCTCTCTCACGCGCCACGCCAAAGCCGCGAGCGACTCCAACGTGCGCACCGACGTGGTGCCCACGGCAACAATCTTTGCGATGTTCTCCGCAAGGCTCTCAAGCGTCTTAAGCGTCACCACGAAGTGCTCCGTGTGCATCGGGTGCTGTGCAGCATCCTCATCCTTTACGGGAAGGAAGGTGCCTGCACCGACGTGCAACGTCACCTCCTCGAAACCGAAGCCACGCTCGCGCATCGAGGCGATAAGCTCGGGCGTGAAGTGTAGACCTGCTGTGGGTGCCGCCACCGAGCCCTCATAGCGGGCATAAACCGTCTGATAGCGGGTATTGTCGATATCTTCGCTATCGCGATTAAGATATGGTGGGATAGGGATACGGCCGAGCTCCTCCAAGAGTTCACCGAAGGTGCAGTCTGCCGACCAGCGCATACGCACGATATGCTCCCTCGTGCCGCGCTCCACGATCTCGGCACGCAGCGTGTGGGGCTCGCCCTTGTACTCGAAGTCGATGCCTACCTCGCCCTCCTTCCACTTCTTCAGATTGCCCACGATGCAACTCCACTCGCTCTCGCCCCGCTGCTGAAAGGCACGCTCGTAGTCGGCCGGGCGATGGGGCTCGAGACAGAAAACCTCGATACGCGCACCCGAAGCCTTGTGCATAACGACGCGTGCACGCACGACGCGCGTATTGTTGAATACGAGCATAGCACCCTCAGGGAGGTACTCCGCAACGGATGCAAAGCGGCTCTCGGTGATGGTGCCGCGGTCGTAGACGAGGAGCTTCGACGATGTACGTTCCTCAAGCGGGAACTTAGCAATGCGCTCATCGGGGAGCTCGTAGTTGTAGTCGTTGATGTCTATATGTCGTTCCATAGTGGTGCAAAGATACAAAAATAATTAGTAGTGAGGAGTGAGTAATTAGTAATAATTATAACTGAAGGTATAACACTTGGAACAGCACACCATAATTTCTTGTCAGAAGTGGTCTAATTTGATCTTGACACGAGAAATGGCGGATGGGACATACTGAGAGTATTTCCCATTCGCCATTTTGACTGAGAGGTCGAAGTAGCCCCCCTATCAAAAGAAATTAATTACTTGATGGTAAGCTCATCAACGATCCACTTCGCACCAGCATACTTCTCGATAACGAAGAGGACATAGCGAATATCCACAGCGATGGTGCGCTGGAGATCGGGCTCGAAGGCTACGTCACCAGACATTGCCTCCCAGTTGCCGTCGAAAGCAAGGCCGATAAGGCGGCCCTTCTTATCCATAACGGGCGAGCCAGAGTTACCACCAGTGATGTCGCAATTGACGAGGAATGCCACGGGGAGGTCGCCATTTTCGTCGGCATAGCGGCCGTAATCCTTAGCACGATAGAGCTCCTTGAGACGCTCGGGGACGGTGAACTCCACGGGGTTTGTGGGGTCCTCCTTAGCCATCACGCCCTCGATGGTTGTATAGTGGTTGTAGACGATACCGTCGGCCGGGCTATAAGGAAGCACGTTACCGTAGGTAAGACGGATGGTGAAGTTGGCGTCCGATGCCCACGCCTTGTCGGGATACTGCATCATCAAGCCCTTGATATAGAGGCGGTGGCCCTCCGAGAACTTCTGCTCGGCAGCAAGGACTGCGGGGTAGAGCTCGCGGTAGAGAGCAACGATAGACATCGTGAGCTCGTAGGCGGGATCGGCCATAAGCGTAGCCTCGACATCCTCAGCCTCGCGCAACTGGGCGATCTTCTCCATCGACGTCAGGTACGAGTTATCGTAAACCCAATCAACATATGCGTCGCTATTGCCACCGAACTCGGCGTCGATCTTCTCGTAGATCGAAGGCAGGCGGTCGTTATTCTCGCGGTAGATCTGGAACATACGCTTAGCCACGGCGCGGTCTACATTGGCATTGTAGTTCTGATAGAAGCCCTCGATATCCGAGTCGAGCATCATAGCCTGAATAAGCTCAACAGACTGGAGGAATGCCTCAGAGAGATACTGCAATGTGGCATTCTCCTTGCGAGCCTCTACCTGCGACTGCTCGATAAGGGGCAGTGCGTCGATGAAACGCTCCTCGGGGAGGGTATTAGCGATAGCCCACGCCTGATATGCCTGCTCCTGAGCCTGCTTCTTAGCCTTCACGTCGAGCTTCTCGATGCCACGCGACATACCGATAGAGTTCTTCCAGTAGTTTGCCGACTGAGCATACTTCGAGTCGTACTGGATACGAATGGCCTGATCCGAATCCATCCACTCGCGCAAGATCTTCTGACGCTCACCACGGATATAGATACGCTGCGGGTTATCAACCTCCAACATATAGTCGATCTCGTACGATGTCTTATAACGCTCAGTCGAGCCGGGGAAGCCCATAATCATACCAAAGTCGCCCTCCTCGATGCCGTCGAGCGATACCTCCAACCACTTCTCTGCCTTGTAAGGGACGTTCTCCTCAGAGTACTCAGCAGGGCGGTTATCCTTGCCGGCATACACACGGAAGATCGAGAAGTCGCCAGTGTGGCGGGGCCACATCCAGTTATCCGTATCGCCGCCGAACTTACCGATAGACGAGGGAGGAGTACCCACCAAACGAACGTCGGGATATACCTCATAGGCAAAGGCAAAGAACTGATTGTTACCAAAGAAGCCGGGGATAATGATCTGCATACCGGGATACTCGTCCTCGAGCTTCTCGATAAGAGCGCGCTTGTTTGCGTCGGCCGTCGTCATATACTCCTCGTTCGATGCTGTCGAGGGAATGTTACCGATGATATCGGCCGTAACGTCGAAGATGTGGCGCACGAAGCGTACCGAGAGACCCTCGGCGGGAAGCTCCTCTGCATTATTCTGTGCCCAGAAACCATCCTTCAAATAATCGTGCTCGACAGACGAGAGCTTCTGGATTGCGCTATAACCGCAATGGTGGTTGGTGAAGAGCAAGCCGCTCTCCGACACGATCTCGCCCGTACAGCCGTTGCCAAAGATAACGATAGCATCCTTCAACGACGACTTCTCGGCCGAATAGATATCCTCGGGCTTCAGCTTACAGCCGTGAGCCTTCATATCCTTGCTGTTCATCTTCTTGATGTAGGGCAACAGCCACATACCCTCATCAGCCACGGCCGTAAGGCTGATGCTTACGAGGGCCAACAATGTTAATAGTTTTTTCATAAATAGGTCTATGTTTTAGGTTATAATTATTCCAAACACATCAGGTGCAAAGATAATAAAATAATTCTAAAAACAGAATGTATTTATACGATTATATCTGTCAAAATGCCACAAACGAAGCAGACACTCTTGTCATAATGTCCACATTGCGGGGAGGCGGCGTGTCGTTTTGTCTCTCTATTATGACACAATTTCGCTTTTCGGCTTCTGGCAGGGCTTTTGTCCGACGAGGGATAAAACGCTAAAAAAACCATAAACATTTATCATTATGAACATCAACACCCTAACAATCAAGGCGCAAGAGTTATTGCAGAGCGCAATGACCATTGCCCGCAACAACAAGCAGCAGTCGCTCGACCCGCTCCATATCCTCTCGGCAGCCATCGCCGAGGATGAGTCGGTGGGCAGCTATCTCATTGGTCGTGTGGGTGGTAACACCGCCACACTGCGCCACAAAGTCGCGGAGGCCATCGCCCGTCTTCCGCGTGTCGAGGGGGCACAGGACGATGTTTACTTCTCGCGCGAGGCGTCGGCCGTAGTGCAGCGCGCCGTCGACCTAACACGCACTCTATCGGACCGTTACGCTTCGGTAGAGCACATCGTGGCGGCGATGGCTAAGGAGCGTTCCGCAGCACGCGATATACTCCGCGATGCGGGCATCAGCGAGGAGCAACTCATCACCGCCATCCGCGAGTTTCGCAAGGGCCAGACCATCCCCGCCCCGAGTGTAAGGTGGCCGTGGCTACCTGCCGCCGCGCGGGTATCAAGCCCGTCATGATCACGGG
>JAGBCY010000014.1 GCA_017937765.1 Alistipes sp. | reverse complement strand
GTAGACTATAAGGACGGTGAGTTCTTGAAGAAGTTCCTCAACGAGCAGGGTAAGATTTTGCCCCGTCGTCTTACCGGTACTTCTCAGAAGTTCCAGAAGAAGGTAGCACAGGCTGTTAAGCGTGCTCGCCACTTGGCAATTCTTCCGTTCGTAACCGATTGTATGAAATAATAAAGAGGAGGATAGACTATGGAAGTAATTCTTATCAAAGACGTAGAGAACTTGGGCTACGCAAACGACATCGTTAACGTTCGCCCCGGCTATGCCAACAACTACTTGATTCCTCAGGGTTTCGCCAAGACAGCAACTGCTTCTGCAAAGAAGGTGCTTGCTGAGAACCTCCGCCAGCGTGCTCACAAGGACGCTAAGATCCTTGCTGACGCTCAGGCTTTGGCTGAGACCATCAACAATCTTCACCTCACTCTCACAGCTAAGGCTGAGGATGAGAAGATCTTTGGTGCTATCACCGCTGCTGATCTCGCTGCTGCATTGCAGGAGAAGGGCATCGAGGTTGATCGTAAGAACATCACTGTTGATTCAGTTAAGACTCTTGGTGAGTTCGAGGCTGTTGCTAAGCTTCACCGCGAGGTTAAGGCTACTATCAAGTTTGCTGTTGTAGCTGAGTAAATTTTCGATTTTATTGGGCATCTTTAGCCCATTGTAAACAAAATCCCGTAGGCTGTACGCGAGTACTATCCTGCGGGATTTCTTATTTCAATAGACTAAACCTACTCCACTAAAATCAAAAATTACCCTCTCATATTATCATCGCCACTACTACGTCACTCTGACGAAAATTATGGTGACAGGGGCAGCAATATAACCACTATCCACATCGTACATATAATACCTATAAGCGACACGATCATTAGTCCGAGCGACATAAGTGCACCCAGCACTAATACACGATGTCATATAGCAGCAGATTCTATTGCTGGCCCGCCAATTTATCACTTCATCATATTCGCACACCACATATTTGCACCTTGCATATTCGCGCCAAAGAACAGCATACCCCGCGACGCGCGAGTGGGAAACAACAGCACCCACCTCCAGAGGAGGCGGGTGCCGTCTGTTAGTAGCGATTATCTACGTTAGCAGATAACCCGACGATTACTTAAGATACGTAACAATGATATCGTAAGCACGTGCCTGATTGTCGGTAAAGTTTGCTACGAAGGTATCAGATGTACCATCAAGCTCGATAGTAACGATACCGTCGCTCAAAGTAGCACCAGCAATTGAGTTTGACCAAGCCTTGGTATTCTTATCGGAAACACCAACGCAATTAACAACGATCTTCTGGATATTACCTGGAGCCTTTACCGTGATCTTAGAGTTCTTATAGAAACGCACGGGGTTAAAGTAATCAGCAACATTTGATGAAGACTTGTCCTTATCGTTAGTTACCACGATACCATTCTGCTCCCATACCTGCTGATCGACTGTAAGCACTGTACGATATGCTGCATCGGTGAATGATACGGTAGCCTCAATGAGAGCGGGCTCGGGCTCAACAACGGGCTCAGCCTCGGTTGTAGCAGTTACAGTAGCGGGCTCTGAGGGCGTGTATAGAGTCTCATCCTCGGGGATAGCAACAACAACGATAGTGTACTCAGTCTCATACTCACCAGTGAATGTATAAGTAGTCTCGTTCGTAACAACGGGCATCTCGTTGTTAACAACTACTGAGTAAGTAGCTGCGCTCTCAACAGCGTCCCAAGTAAGGGTTATAACGTTACCATCAACCTCAGCCGCAACTACGGGAGTAGCAAGGCTCTTAGCGACTACTGGATCGCTGTCATACTCACCATCCTCAACAGTCTCGATATACTCCTTATCGAAGTTATCATCAACAAAGATGTTGATCTTAGCAGATGTAGTGAGGACGTCACCAATGATGGTAGTAAGGCAGTTACGACGTACACGAATCTCAGAGCAGAAGTCGTTAGACTTGATCAGACGATCGTTCATATCGTAAGTATCCATACGGAAGTTTACAGCCGTCTCCTCGGGAGTACCGTAGATATAGGTAGAGAAGAGAGTCATATGATCCTCGCGAGAATCGTAACCAGCAGTGTAATAGCCATTCTTAATATCATAACGGTAGGTAGTATTTGTCATAGCAGTGCTAACCTTACCCTTATAGAGGTTAAACGACTGGAAGATCTCGTGGTTGTAGAAATTAACCTCAACAGTCTTAGGATCAGCATAGCCGTCGATCCACTCGAGGTCGGTAGCGATCACGCGCACCTTGCTCAAGAAACGCTTGAGGGTGATATCCTCGTTGAAGATAGTGGTGATCATAAACTTCTCCGACGCGAAGTAAGCATCGTAAGCCTCATCCATTGCGTTCATACCGTCAACAGTGATGTTCGACAAGTCAGAGGTGTTGTAGTGCAAGTCCTCTTTTGAGCCCTGATTAACGAAGTCGGCGTAAGCATAGATCTTGTACTCACGGTTGGGAACAGCGCGGAACTCAAGAGTCGTAGTCTGGTACGAATCGAAGGTCTGAACTTCATTGTAAACGAGCACATCCTCAGCCGAGCGAACCTCGAAGATGTAACGCAAGTCGTACTTACCCCAGAACTCAGCGTCGTGCTCAGCGAACTTGATAGCACCGTAACGGCTGTTGGTACCTTCCTCATCGTCCTCGGCACGCGTAGTAGACAGATCAGGAGCAGTGACACGGATAACAGCGTTCACGAAATCACCGTTAGAAGCCTCAAAGCTCTGATCGTTTTGACAGGCAACAAAGCAGAGTGCCATAGCCAAAATAGATAAAAACTTTTTCATAGTGTAAAAATTTAGTTAGTAAAATTAGTTAATATTGTAATTAGTTCAAATTCCAGTAATTATCCCCACTTTTCAGATAATGGCCGTCACACCGAGATGGTGTTGGCGAGACATACCGACGGGCAACTAAGGAGCACTATTTTCTCTCAATTTAGATATCGAGCTAAAAGTCAAACACTTAGCACGCCAATGCTCATTCTGCACAATTCGTTACGCAAATATAAGAAAAAAATAACGAATTCGCAAATAATTATAATATAAAATATAGGTATCCGCCATTCTAACCCCGAGAGCCCACTGCAAAACAGCGACCAAAATCCCGCCCGGAACAAAGTAAACAGCCGAACTGAGCCAACGATAAAGCAAGCAGCGGCACACATCAGCGTTATATATCCTCGCGATAGTTTTATTTATACATAGGGGGGGGGTATATTCTATTAACCTTATTTATTAACTAAATTCATTACACTATGAAGAAATTATTTTCTTTGTTGGCAGTGGCTGCAATGGCATTTACAGCCTGCCAGAATGACGAGGGTGTGAAGAATCCTACATTGGCTGACGAGGGTATCGTTAACCTTAACGTAGGTGTGCCCGAGTTGGCAACACGTGCACTGGACGGTGACGGCCAGTTTGGTGCTGATAGTGCTTATGGTGCTATCGACTATGCAAATTATGGTGCGTTCCTCGAGACTGACTACGATGTACGTTTCCAGTTGGCAGTTTACGAGGCAGGTGCTGCTGAGGATGCAGAGCCTATTTACACTGCTACTGAGTATGTAGACTTCGCTTCTACTACTAACTTCAACGATCTTCGTTTCGTTCCTGGTCGTGAGTACCAGTTCGTAATCTTTGCTGACTTCGTACCACAGGGTACACAGGAGGATTTCCGTTACAACACTGCTGATCTCCGCAACATTACTGCATTCGAGGCTCTCAACGCTATGGATGAGACTTACGATGCTTACTTCTTCAACCAGACTTTGAAGGTTGAGGCTGGTAAGGTTAACGAGCTCGAGGCTGTTTTGAAGCGTCCCTTCGGTAAGGTTCGCGTTCTTACTACCGACATTGCTTGGGTAGAGGAGTACGCTGTTCCTGCTGCTGCTGATGTAACCTTCTACAACCACGCTATTTACAAGTCATTCAACGCTTTGACTGGTGAGGTTGCTACTGAGGCTACTAACGCTGAGGAGACTATCAGCTACGATATCAACCGTGATTACTACGCTGCTACTATGTACGAGGGTAACGAGGCTTTCACTCTCTTCGCTACTTACGTGTTCGCTACTAACGCTCAGGAGGCTTTGAACTTCCGTCTTGATTCTTTCGAGGCTGATGGTTCGTTGATCAAGTCTTTGGACTTCAACACTGAGATTCCTTACCAGCGTAACCACCTTACTACTCTTGTAGGTAACCTTCTTACTAACGAGGCTGACGTATTCGTTCGTATCGACGATAACTTCGACGCTGAGACATTCGTTAAGGGTGACTTCGAGAACCTTGAGACTGGTCTTGGTTACATCCGTGAGGGTGTGCTTGAGGCATACAATGTTTACCGCTACGAGACTAACCTCTTCGACTTCTTGCTTTTGAGCGACGAGGGTGGTAACGTTCTTCCCGAGGGTGAGTTCCCCTTCGGTAAGGAGTCTATTATGATCCAGAACGACTATGCTTTCGGTATCGATGGCATCGACGTTGAGAAGGGTACTTTGACTATTGAGAAGCGCAACACTCGCGCTGCTGGCGATAGCTACTACGTAGTATTCGACATCTACGCTACTATCAACGGTAAGACTGAGAACTACATCCTTACTTGGACTGGTGAGCTTAAGGCTCCTCGTACTCCCCTTGCTGAGCCCGTTGTAACTTACGAGGTTGACGAGGTAGATTACCTCTACATCACATTCTCTTGGGAGGCTGTTGAGGGTGCTAAGAACTACACTGTAGAGTGGAATGGCGAGAAGCAGACCGTTGAGGGTACTTCTGCTACATTCGACTTCTCTGGCGAGAATACATACGCTACTGCTTATGTAACTGCTAACCCTGAGTTCACTTGGTCATACACTGCTGCAACTGGTTCTGTAACCGTTGATTGGAAGAAGCCTATCGTTTACACTGAGGTTGAGGTATACTTGCAGTATATTAAGGGTGATGAGATCGCTTTCTATAACGACAACTACACTGTATACTTCGAGAAGTATCCTTCATTCGAGGGTGCTTGGTATCAGGTTAAGGGTCAGATTCCTACTCCTTTCTCTGCAGAGGCTAACCTCGTTGAGGTAACTGGCAGCGATGCTAAGGTTGCTATCTACGAGCCTACTACCGCTACTTGCTTCTTGTACAAGGGTGCTATGAATCCTTATATCTTGACTAAGGCTGAGGTTAACTGGCTTGCTGGTTACAAGACTGTTAAGGTATTGTTCTCTAACGAGGCTGGTGACGCTATCGAGTTCCAGACTACTGCTCCTATGGAGGCAGGTCACGCAACTATCGAGCCTACTTACGTAGCTATCGCTGGTGACCAGGCTGCTAACATCGAGGATGCTGAGATGAACGTATTGCTCGAGAATGGTGAGTACACTATCTTCTTCACTATCCACTCTGCTATCAACGACGTTCTTATGCAGTATGTTGGTGCTATCGACTTCGAGAAGCCTTACGCTCCTCAGTATGTTCTTGAGTCTTACACTGCTGGTGCTGAGACTATCTACTTCCAGGGCGAGAACGCTGAGTTCGAGATCGAGGCTACTTCACTTTGGTCTGGCGATGTAGTTGTTAAGAAGATTATCCTTGACGGTAGCGACGACTACGCTGCTGCAGGTCAGGTAACTGCTGCTACTGCTGTTGTTACTGAGGAGAACGGCATCTATGACGCTCGTTACACTGTAACTGTTAACCTTCCTATCGTTGGTAAGAAGACATTCGATCTTCAGTATGTTGGTCCATTCAAGGCTTATGAGGCTCCCGTAGAGCCTGAGAAGCCTATCGAGTTCGAGGCTACTTACGAAGCATTGACACAGGGTGCATACATCTTCACAGGTGTTGGCTACGAGTTCACTATCTACGTAGAGAAGCTTGAGACCACTGAGTATGTTTCTGGTTCGACTGGCGATGCTTGGGCATATGGTCCATTTGAGGCAGGTCAGCCTATGGCAAACTTCAAGACTGGTGATAAGTTGACAGTTGAGAACAACGTTGTAACTCTCGAGTTCACTGCTGCACCTATGGGTGAGGAGTACCGCTACAAGATGACTTGCGATATGAACCCCGCTGTTCAGGAGCCCGAGGATATCACTGTTCAGCTCGCTCTTGAGAATGGCTTGTATGTAAGTGATAACTATAAGATCGACTACTACCAGGGTGAGGCAGTTGTTTATGTTCAGAATGTAGCTGCTCCTGGTAACATGATTAGCAATGTTACTGTTTACGACGACGCTGATGAGCTCGTATTCGAGTTCGTTGATACTTTCAACAACGCTAACGTAACTGCTATCTACACTAAGAACGTTGTAGCTCCTGCTACTGACGTTGAGGTTTACTTGACTCTCGAGAACGGTATCTACTATGGTTTGTACGAGACTACAACTTACGCAATCTCTGTTGAGGACGGTATCGCACAGGCACAGTTCGCTGATGGTAGCAAGGCTAACTTTATCTACGAGATGAGCGAGAACACAACTTTCCTTGTATTCACATTCGTTGATACTGTTAACAACGTAAACGTTACTGCTCTCTACCAGAAGACTAACACTCCTGCTGAGCCAGTTTACGACAACCTTACTATCTTGAACAACAATGAGCTCTACTCAAGCAGCAAGTATGGTTGGCAGTGGCACTTCGTATCTGAGGCTGGTTTCTATGGTGACTTCTACATCGCTAACGGCAAGAATACTTCTGAGCTCGTTGAGGGTGAGTACAATTGGCATTCAGACTATGCTGACGCCGTAGATGCTCCTGGTTTCACAGTATCAATGCGCGACGCTAACAAGGCTATTGTAACTGTAACTTCAGCTTCTTTGAAGGTTGAGGGTAAGGTTGTTTACCTCACAGTTAACGAGAACTACTTCAAGGGTGAGATCGCTACTGTTGAGCCCGATCAGCCCGGTACAGATGAGCCCGTTGACGAGTGGACTAACCTCACTGAGGTAGCTCAGAAGACTACAGTTTACGGTCGTGAGGCTTATGCAACTGCTAACTACACTCTTGCATCAGGTTACTGGTACTTTGCTGGTGGCTTCGAAGAGGGTGGTCAGTACACGACTGAGACGACTGCTACAGGTTTCATCTTCACATTCGACGATGAGACTAACAAGCGTCACGTAACTATCACTTACTCTGAGTTCACAGCAAATGATCCTTGGGCATTCGAGGCTAAGGTAACTAATCAGTCTGGTTTCTACGTTCAGGTTACACTTACTGGTGACAATGGCGATGTAATCGTTGTTGAGAACCTTGCACATGGTACACCTATGGCCCCTGGTACTGTAATGATCAATGGTACAGAGACTGCAGTAAAGGGTACAGTTCAGATTGACAACTCTTATAAGGTTGTTGTAGACTTGACTTCAGAGACAGCTTCTTACAAGGGTACTTCTAAGAACACTATATTCTAATTTAGTTGATTAGTCAACAAAAACTCGTTTAGAGTTTAACTTTTCGGAGCTTCCCACACGGGAGGCTCCGATTTTTTTCGGGGGCGGGAGAAGTAATAATTTAGGCACAATGTTCGTTATTTAAAAAATATTGTGTAACTTTGTGCGCTTATGCGCATAAGCGAATGAAACAACAGAGATATGAAGCGTAGTTTTGGGTACATACTTGCCATCGCTCTCGCGGCTGTCGCAATAGCCTCGTGCAGCGTGGTAAACAATGCCATAAAGTCGGGTGACCCCCAGTTCGCATATCAGCAGGCACTCCAACTTTACGAGGACCAAAAGTGGGATAAGGCATCTACCCTATTCGAGGCGTGTAGACATATATATATAGGTACACCCCGCGAAGACTCGCTCTCATACTACAACGCACGATGCAAGTTCAAGGAGCACCGCTGGGATGAGGCCGCAATGCTGCTCGACGACTACCGCCGTAAGTTCGCACGAAGCCCGTTTATTGAGGATGCCGAGGGTATGTATGCGCTGTGTCACTACTATATGTCGCCACCACCAGAGCGCGACCAGTCGATGACAACGCAGGCGATAATCGCAATAACGGAGTTTATGTCGCGATATCCCCAGTCGGAGAACATCGACGAGTTTCAGGAGATGATCGACCATCTCACCGAGAAGCTGATGACCAAGAGCTATATGAACGCCTACACATACTTCAAGATCGGGCGTTACAAGTCGGCGATAGTGGCGTTCAAGAATGCGATGAAGAAGTATCCCGAGTCACCCCACGGCGAGGAGATGATGTACTACACAACAGTGTCGGCATATCGCTTGGCAGCGAACTCGGTGGAGAGCAAGCAGCTCGATCGTTACCTCGCGATGCTCGACCACTACTACTCGTTCCTCGACCTATACCCCGAGTCGAGCCACCTCAAGGAGCTCGAGCGTATGGCTAAGGAGGCACGCAACTTCATCGACAAGAACCGTAACACCGACGGCGAAACACTTTAGTGAAAAATTAAAAACATTAGATATATGGAGATTAAGAAGAACGTTCCCGGTAACACTGTAACACGTAAGTTGGTGGACCTCGACACACCTACTGGCAACATCTACGAGAGCATCAACATCATCGCTCGCCGTGCAAACCAGATCGCATCAGAGCTTAAGACCGAGCTTAACCGTAAGCTCGCCGACTTCTCGGCTCCTACCGATAACTCCGTAGAGGAGACCTTCGAGAACCGCGAGCAGATCGAGATTTCGCGCTACTACGAGCGTCTGCCCAAGCCCGCAATCATCGCTACCGAGGAGTTCCTCGACGGCGAGGTGTACTACCGCCACGGCGCAGAGAAATAGTCGGCCGCGAGGCCTTAACACATAGCCACGTAGGTGGCATAAGAGTAACGATATGCTCAACGGAAAACATATAATACTCGGAATTACCGGCAGCATAGCAGCCTACAAGGCAGCTATGCTGTGCCGTCTTTTAGTAAAGGAGGGTGCCGAGGTGAGGGTCATTATGACCCCTCTGGCCAAGCAGTTCATAACGCCGCTGACGATGGCAACGCTGTCGAAGCACCCAATACTTGTCGAGTTCTTCAACCCCGAGAATGGCGAGTGGAACTCACACGTATCGCTCGGCGAGTGGGCAGACCTCCTGCTCATAGCACCCGCAACGGCGAATACCCTTGCTAAGATGACAACGGGCATAGCCGATAATCTGCTACTCACCACCTACCTCTCGGCACGCTCGAAGGTGGCGATAGCTCCGGCGATGGACCTCGATATGTATGCTCACGTGACTACGCAGCAGAACATCGAGACGTTGCGCGGCCGTGGCGTGGCGGTTATCGAGCCTGCGGCAGGAGAGCTCGCGAGTGGTCTTGTGGGTAAGGGTCGCATGGCCGAGCCCGAGGAGATTGTGGAGCAGGTAAAAGCGCTGTTCGAGGAGCGTAAGACACTAAGCGGCAAGCACTTCATCGTAACGGCAGGGGCAACAATCGAGCCGATAGATCCCGTGCGTTACATAACAAACCATTCGACGGGCAAGATGGGATATGCCATTGCCGAGGAGCTGGCGGCACGTGGCGCGAGGGTATCGCTCGTAAGTGGCCGCACTACCCTACCTGTGCCCCGAGGCGTGGAACGCGTGGATGTGCTCACGGCCGAGGATATGTACAACGCCACGGTGGAGCGTTGGGCTGAGGCTGATGGTGCGGTGATGTGTGCTGCAGTGGCAGACTACACGCCAAAGAGCGTGGCAGACACCAAGCTCAAGAAGAGCGACGATGATATGACGATAGAGCTACGTCGCACAAAGGATATAGCCAAGGCGTTGGGTGAGACGAAGGGCGGGCGTATGCTCGTGGGCTTCGCACTTGAGACTGACAATGAGGAGGCAAATGCCGAGGGTAAGCTCGAGCGTAAGAACCTCGACTTTATCGTCCTTAACTCCCTTCGCGACAAAGGTGCGGGATTCCGTGGCGACACCAACAAGGTGACGCTCATCGACCGTGCAGGATGTGAGGAGCATCCGCTGATGTCGAAGCGCGATGTAGCAAGAGTGATCGTCGATAAGATTGAGACCATAAACCGCAAATAAGATGCTTAAGAGCCTCGCCATAGAGAACTATGCCCTCATCGACTCACTCCGCGTGGAGTGGGACGAGCACCTGAATATCATTACGGGTGAGACGGGTGCCGGAAAGTCGATACTGCTCGGTGCGCTCGGGCTACTGCTCGGTGCCAAGAACGAGGGACAGGCACTCAAGGACACCACACGTAACTGCGTTGTAGAGGCAACGTTCAACATAGCGGGACTTGACCTCGAAAACTTTTTCGAGGAAAACGACATCGACTACGAGGCTGAGATTACCATCCGCCGCGTTATCACACCAGCGGGCAAGAGTCGCGCATTCATTGGCGACGTCCCCGTACAACTCGTGACACTCAAGGAGTTAAGCTCAAAGATCATAGATATTCACTCTCAGCATCAGAACCTCGTCATATCGTCGGAAGAGTTCCGCATAACGACACTCGACACGTTGGCATCAAGTGGCGAGCTTGTCGACGACTACACCGAGAGGTTGGCAACACTCAGCGCGCTGCGCAGCGAGCTACGCAGAATGGAGGCCGATATGGAGGCGGCACGCCGAGATGAGGAGTGGCTGCGATATACGGTCGAGGAGCTTCGTGCGGCAAAGCTAAAGCTCGGGGAGCAGGCCGAGACAGAACAGCTACTGGCGACGTTGGAGAGTGCCGATCGTATTGGCGAGGCACTAACCACACTACGTAACACGCTCGACGACGAGGAGTTAGGCGCAACGACGATGCTCGCACGTTCGGAGCGTGAGTTGGAGGGTATTGGCGATCGCTACCCTGCTGGCGCAGCACTCGCCGAGCGACTACGTTCGGTTGTGACCGAGCTCAAGGATATAAGTGCCACAGCGGCAGATGAGGCTGAACGCATAGATGCCGACCCCGAGAAGCTGCAAACGCTGAGCGATAGGCTCAACACGATATACTCGCTCGAGATGAAGCACCGCGCCGAGTCGTACGACGACCTATTGGCAAAGGCTGAAATATTTGAGTCTAAGCTCGCTGCGATTGATAATAGCGACACGGCAATAAAGGAGCTGCGTGCAAAGATCGACACGGCCGAGACGGAGTGTCGCGCTGCTGCACAACGCCTCCACGAGGCGCGTAAGGGCGTGGCTCACGACTTCGAGCAGCACGTGGCAACGATGCTACGCACGCTCGGAATGGAGGATGCCGAGTTTATCGTGGAGATAAACAGCATAGAGCAATTTACGCCGCTTGGCACCGATGGCGTGTCGTTCCTATTCACGGCAAACCGAACAACTCGACCCGGAGCTGTGGAGCGCATTGCATCGGGCGGTGAGCTATCACGTATAATGCTCGCCATCAAGGCATTGCTTGCCGAGAAGCGACAGCTACCGACGGTTATCTTCGATGAGATTGACACGGGAGTTTCGGGCCGTATTGCCGATGCTATGGGCGACATCATCGCGCGTCTGGCACTGTCGATGCAGATTGTCGACATCACACATCTCCCGCAGGTTGCCTCGAAGCAGGGAACACACTTTGTGGTCTTCAAGGAGGCGGGATTGTCGAACATTCGTCGCTTGACGAAGACGGAGCGCGTAGACGAGATAGCCAAGATGCTCTCGGGCAGCGCCATCACCGAGGCCGCCCGCAAACAGGCAAAAATCCTCTTAGGGTAGCATCTTCTTTTAGCGGCTAAATAAATAGACACGAAAATCACCTTATGCATCACAGCAAAAGGTGATTTTTTGTATTCTTATGGAACAATGTCCCCCGCGAGTGTTGTTCGTTTGGAAAATTATTTTTAATTTTGTAGTGCTATCCGTGAGATAGCAGACATATTGAAAGTGTTTTTCGCACTCCTTCTAAGAAAATACGTAAATCGACTCCACACTTTCTGTTTATTACTACCACCGCATAGGAGTTGTACGGTAATATAATTGAAAATCAAACAAAAATCATATTACTATGAAAAAACTATTTCTACTGCTTGCACTTGTTGGGATGGTTGCTACGGCGAGCGGAGATGATGGCGTAAACGAGCCAACCAACACCCCGACTGAAACACCCGATGGTGGCAACGACGAGAAGCCCGAAGATAATACTCCGGAAGATAAGACACAACTGATAAAATTTATTGATAATACGGTTAAAACATTATGTGTCGTTAGTTGGGATACGAATGGCGATGCCGAGTTGTCATACGGGGAGGCGGCCGCTGTCACCGATATTGGCACCACGTTTAAGAGTTATGATATAATCTCTTTTACGGAGTTGGCATATTTCACAGGCCTGAGTTATATTGCAAATGAAGCCTTTCGGGATTGTGGAAGTCTTAAGAAGATAGAGTTACCGCATAATATAACTTCGATTGGAAATTCTGCATTCCGTGATTGCAGCTCGCTGACAAGTGTAACTATAGGCAATGGCGTTACTTCGATTGGAGATTCTGCATTTATGTTTTGCGACTCGCTGAAAAGTGTAACTATTCCCGATAGCGTTACTTCGATTGGAAATTATGCATTCGCAGGTTGCGACTCGCTGACAAGTGTAACTATCCCCGATAGCGTTACTACGATTGGAAATTATGCATTCTACGATTGCAACTCGCTGAAAAGTGTAACTATTGGTAATAGTGTTACTTCAATTGGACAGGAGGCATTCCTTCATTGCAGCTCGCTGGAAAGTTTTTATGGCAAATTTGCATCAGAAGATAATCGTTGTTTAATTGTCGATGGAAAACTGACAGCATTCGCACCTGCAGGTTTAACAGAATATACTATTCCCGATAGCATTACTTCGATTGGAAGTTATGCATTCTATTGTTGCGACTCGATTACAAGTGTAACTATTCCCGATAGCGTTACTTCGATTGGAAACTATGCATTCGCAGGTTGCGACTCGCTGACAAGTGTAACTATCCCCGATAGCGTTACTACGATTGGAAATTTTGCATTCGACAATTGCGACTCGCTGACAAGTGTAACTATTCCCGATAGCGTTACTTCGATTGGAAGTGGTGCATTCTATTGTTGCGACTCGCTGACAAGTGTAACTATTCCCGATAGCGTTACTACGATTGGAAGGTGGGCATTCTATGATTGCAACAAACTGACAAGTGTATATTGCAAGGCGACAACTCCACCAGCTGGTGACTATTATATGTTTAAATCGAATGCTTCAGAACGTAAGATTTATGTTCCAGCAGCATCGGTCGAAGCGTATAAGTCGGCAGCGCGTTGGAGCGACTATAAAGATTATATTGTCGGCTACGAGTTTTAGCCCAACTGCTTAATAAACAGCATCAATGGTGACGCGAGTATACTTTTATATACCCGCGTTGCTTTTGCTCACTCCGCCCGCACCAACGTCCGCCTCACTCCCTCCCGCTCTTGCGGGTATACTTTTATATACCCGCATCATCGCGAAGAATTGCATCCGACGGCTACACTGATACGCAACTACGCTCTATGCAATTCTGTGGTGATCTACCTTTGTTTATCTTCCTCGCTGATACGTACCATAGCACTCCGCAACGAGATATATTCAGCAGTAGATGCCCACGTTGGGGCATAGAAACCCACCACACTCCGCACCGCCTGGGATGCCCCGCCTCGGCATGACGAATTTATTTATACTCCACCGTAAGGACACATTTCTTGTCAGAAGGGTGCCGAGTGTTACACTCGGCAAAAATCCCGACGATGGGTAGTACTTAGAGGTACGTCCCAATGTCGGGATTTTTTGTTAGGGGCCACAATCGACCCCTTATCACAAGAAATTACAGTAGCTTTTTCTTAGAGGGGATAACCAGAAACTCCTTGAGATAGAAGGGCTCGAAGTAGGCGATATCCTCAAATTTCTCGGCATTGAAGGCTTCCTCAGCAAGGCGTACAATACCACGAGCCGAGGGTGCAACATCGACACATATTACATCGTCGAGAGTCTCACAACACTTACGCGCACCATTGCCAAATATCACAAATCGTCCGGCCTTACGCCACTGAGCGAAGCTCTCCTCGGTAACGACCTCCGCCGTCACTTCCGAAAGCGGCCTGCCCTCATTATCAAAGACTTGGGCGTAGACCTCCATACGGCGTGCATCGACCATAGGGCACAAACGAGCCGAGGCCCACTCCTCATCCTCGATATCGAGGATACCGGCATCGTAATCCTCGCGTGCCACCTCCGTAAGGGCATCCAACGAGCCAATGGCTATGAGCGGGATGTTGAGCGCGTAGCACATACCCTTAGCAAACGATACACCTATGCGCAGACCAGTGTATGATCCTGGGCCCTTACCCACGGCGATAGCGTCGAGGTCGTCGGGCTGAACACCCGTCTCGCGCAGTAGCTCGTCGACGAAGAGAGCCACCTTCTTGGCGTGGTCGCGGCCCTCGTCGCTCTCGCGAAGAGCCATAAGCTCGCCATCGTTAGCTAATGCCACGGAGCATACGTCCGTGCCTGTTTCGATTGAAAGTATCAGTGCCATATCTATCTCCTATTATTTTTCATCGCTTTATCCATCTCGCGCTTAGCGTCGTTCTCCTTGATGTACTCGCGCTTGTCGAACGACTTACGGCCACGCGCCAGACCTACGGCAATCTTCGCCAAACCACGCTCCGTGAGGAAGAGTCTGAGACCCACAACCGTAAGGCCTCGATCTTGTAAAGCTCGCTGTAATTTATTGAGTTCCTTACGGTTAAGCAACAGCTTACGATCGCGCTTAGGAACGTGATTATTGCACGTACCCCACGTATACTCGGCAATGTTGACGTTACGGATCCATAGCTCGCCACGCTCGAAGTAGCAGTAGGAGTCGACCAGCGACGCCTTGCCCAAGCGTATAGATTTGATCTCGGTGCCAACCAAGACAACGCCCGCGATGTACTCCTCGATGATTTCGTAGTCGAACGTCGCGCGCTTGTTACGTATGTTTATATTCTTATAATCTGCCATTATTTTTTCATCTCGCGATATTCCAGCCACACTCGCGGCACAAGTTTTGAACTCTCACAAGCGGGTGGACCCGGATAAAGGTAACTAATTCTTTTATCTTTGATATGTTTTACACATCTTTTAAGTTTATTTTCTGTTTGCACACTGTTGGCGTAGTGATACGTCGACGCTCCGGGCTCCACCTTTTTTTCTTCGGCCGCGAAAACCCAGGGAGGTCTCACTAAATCAATCGTCCGACAGTCTTGGCAATAGCCACACGTGCAGCCTGATACTTCGTAAATAGGGCCACCGTCGAGGCTAACTCCTCGTCCTCCTCCGACGCACTACCTATGATGGCCTTAAGTTCCGACATACGGGCCTCGAGCATTCGCCACTTAAAAAGGATAACCACCTTAGGCACCCCCTCGGATAGCTGCTCCTCGACACTCTCGATATGGACATCCTTCATCTCCCATATCTTACTAATAACATAGCCGTCATCCGAGGTTAGAAGGTCAATACTGGTGCTCGCCACCGCATTGTCGGCGTGGCTGACAAAGACGTGCGTAGGCACCTCAACACCATCACCCAGACGCTCCCATTCGGCACGATAGAGTTCGTATATCGAGCGATAGACGCCCTCTCTAAGTTGCAGCCCGTCGGCCTCCAATTCCTCGAAGATATAGCGCGCGACGTTAAACTGAAACTCCTCCTTATCCTCCACAACCACGAAGTCGAGGTGTCCATACTTTAGGAGATACTTTGCCACTTCGCGCTCTAAAGTATCTATCGTAGTACCTGCTGTGAGCTGTGGTCTTTCGTCACCCTGCTCGGGCTTGGCGACATATAGCGACTGGGGGGTAGCCCTATCATAGTCGCGACGTTGCTGGCGTGTGAGGAAGTCCTGAGCCTCGCCATTTCCTCGTATTCCGTCGAGCTTACGAGCCACGGCGACAGCCAATACCTGCTGTTCGACATTCATAATCTCGGCGCAGTAACGCACATACTCCGAGCGTTTTATCTGGTCGGGAATCACGGCGATAGACTGCACCATATCCTGAATCGCCTCCGAGCGTTTCAGCGGGTCGGAGGTAGCCTCGCCGAGCAACAATCGTGCCTTGAAGGCGAGGAAGTCCTGAGCATTATCCGAGATATACTTTCGAAGCTCCTCGGACGAGTGCGCACGAGCAAAGGTATCGGGATCGTGCTCCTCGGGTAGCAGAACGATGCGCACGTTCATATCCTCTTTAAGCACAATATCCACACCTCGAAGTGCAGCCTTGACACCCGCAGCATCACCATCGAACATAAGCGTCATATTACGCGTAAAGCGGCTGAGTAGGCGCACCTGCTCCTCGGTGAGCGACGTTCCGGACGAGGCGACGACATTCTCGACACCCGCCTGGTGCATCGAAATTACATCGGCATAGCCCTCCACCATAATGGCGCAATCCTCCTGCTGTATCGCCTTCTTAGCGAAGAAGAGGCCGTAGAGCTCGCGACGCTTGTTGTATATCTCACTCTCGGGCGAGTTCTGATACTTAGCGACCTTCTTATCGGTACGCAACGTACGACCACCGAAGCCCACGACACGACCCGAGACATTATGTATGGGAAACATCACGCGGTCGTAGAACCTATCGCGCAGAGCACCGTCGCTCTCGCGCTGGAACGCGAGACCTGTCGACAACAGGAACTCATCCTTATACCCCGCAGCGCGACAATCCTCCAAGAAACGCAGGCCCGACGAGGGACAGAAGCCGAGGCCGAACTTACGGATCGTGGCATCGCTAAAGCCTCGGAGCGATGAGAAGTACGAGAGTCCAACGCTACGACCCTCATCCTCCATAAACATATATCGCTGGAAGTACTCCGCAGCCCACGCATTCAACGCGAACATACTCTCGCGGTTGTTGTTGCGAGCGATATCCTCCTCGGTCATAGCCTCCTCCCTAACCTCGATACCGTAGCGTTTCGCAACGATACGTAGGGCCTCGGGATAAGTGGCACTCTCGGTCTCCATAATGAAATTGATGGCGTTACCACTCTTGCCGCAGCCGAAGCACTTGTATATGCCGCGTGCCGGTGAGACCTTGAACGAAGGGGTCTTCTCCTGATGGAAAGGACAGCACGCCTCGTAGTTCACGCCCTTGCGTCGGAGCGTGACATAGTCGCCAACAATATCTACGATATTGGCAGCAGCGTATATTCGGTCTATGGTTTCGCGATCAATCATCGCGCAAAGATACAAAAATATTTTGTATTCTATAATTTATATTCCCTACAAACCATCTGCCGGCAGATGCAGCACGCAATAAGACTATGCCTCACACGACGGAAAGCGTATCGCGGGATCGAACAAAATGGATTATGCCGTGCATTAAGTTAGGCAAGAGAACACCCATCACCCACTACTAATTACTAATTACTAACTCTCGGTTAGAGGATTCCCGCACGATAGTAGATGACAATCTGCTCGAGCATCTCATCCTCGCCGTCGGGGTCGTACTCGAGCTTTAGGTCGTTGCCAAATAGCTTTGCTAAAGTCTGATAGAAGCCCGCGGTGAAGCCCGAGCGGAAGTCCTTGATGATGCCAAAGACGGTGTGGTTGGTCTCGCGGTCGATGAGTTTTAACAGAATCTTACCCTCGTAGCGCGTCATCTTCCATAGCACGGGTGAGATCTCCTCCTTGAGTGCCTCCTCTATGGCTTTGGTATATGCCCGACGGTCGCGCCGCTTGTCGTACTTCGCAAGCTCCTCGTCGAGGTTCTCCATACGCTTTGCCGCCTCCAACGCCAACGGGTAGACCTTCTTCACGGCACGCACCATACGCTCGTAGTTCTTCAGGTCGCGCTTACGATGGTAGATGTTCACAGGGATGAGCTGCAAGTATAACACCGAGTCGCCACGGCCGTCCACACCCCAGCGCGCCGTACGCACGCCACGAACCCTCTGAGGGCGTTGTGCCGAGAGAGTGCCGCCATCGAGCATCAGGAGGGCGAGGAGCAGAAGTATGACATTACGCAGTTTCATCACACAAATATAGTAAAAAGCGTTAAACTATCGTCACTTGTTGCGGCTCGAGTTGTATAACCTTATTGTAACAGATCCATCTGACGATGGCAAATATACGAAAATTTACATTTATAGTACGTTGTACAATTGAAAATTATTGTTATCTTTGCCTTAAAATATACCAATTATCACTATGTTAGAGAAGGGACTAAAACACCAGAACGTGATGCGCGTCACGGATGGTAACACTGCCGAGTTTATCGGCTCGGGAGATATGGCCGTATTGGCAACACCTGCAATGGTGGCATTGATGGAGAATGCAGCAATGCTCGCCGTGGCACTGCACCTCGACGAGGGTGAGACAACAGTAGGCTCGATGATATCGACCACGCACCTCAAGCCGTCGAAGGTAGGCAACACCGTGAGTGCAATAGCTGAGCTAATCGAGGTGGATGGCAGGAAGTTAACGTTTAAGATTGAGGCCTACGACGGCGACACGCTCATAGGCTCGGGCGAGCATATCCGCTATGTAGTTAACCGCGAGAAATTCCTTTCGAAGCTATAATAGGAGTAAAAAAGAGAGCCAGTGCGCTCCCCCTAAGTCGGCCGACATTACCCAAATGAAAGCCTCATCAACCTATCGACCGACTATGCGCACTGGCGATTGTTTTACGGGTGCAAAATTAGTTATCGTCACGCTCTCCCACAATAGACGATTTACTTATTTAGTAACCAATTTTACTGATAGACACCACATTTAGTTTTTTTTTACTGCTGAATGGGGTCTATTCATAACATTATATAACAGATGAGGCTATGAAAAAACTGGGGCAATATGCCGTGCTCGACACCATCGAGAAGTGCAACGCATACTTCGGAATAGATGTTTCGCATCCGATGGTGAGCATCGTGGACCTTTCACAGGTAAAGAGCATCGACATTCAATCGGCGCAACTGAACCTCTATGCCGTCGTATGCACACTACCCGAGAGGGGAAGGGCAACAAGTGATAGTGATCTCGTCGGGCGCGTGAAGTTCTTTGCCCCCGGACATATTAGCCACAGCTACACCTGCGACACGCTCGACATCAAAGGTTGGATACTCATCTTTCACCCCGACCTACTCATCGACACGCTTCTTGCGCAGCGCGTTTCCGAGTACTCATTCTTCGATAATGCCGCCAACGGCATATGGCTTACAAGAAACGAAACACAAGTGATAAACAGCTGTATACTGAGTATGCGCGAGGAGCTACGCAACGATACCGACCGCTATTCGCGACGTATTCTTGTGGCCGGCATTGCCGTGCTACTGAGCCTCTGTATGCGTTATGCGGAGCGCAACCCCGAGATAAACTCCGTGTCGAACAACAATATTGTAGCACGCCTCAACACCTTGCTTAGCTACTACGTGTCGCTTCCGGCCGATGGTAAGGAGATACCTTCGGTTGCGGATTGTGCCCGCGAGCTACAAATTTCGCCGAACTACTTGGGCGACCTTGTGCGCAAGCAGGCTGGATGTTCTGCACGCGACCTCATACAAAAGTTCATCATAAACGAGGTGAAGCAACGACTTATGCGCTCGGAGCAAACCATTAGCGAAATAGCCTACAACATCGGCTTCAAGTATCCGCACCATCTGACGCGTATCTTCAAGCGCATCGAGGGCATAACGCCCTTGGAGTATCGCGACATCTACAAGCAGAACTGGTAGAGGACATTATCGACGACGCTCGAAATCGCAGATACCGGCCAAATTAGCCAAGATTGATAGCGCAAAATTTTGCCATTTGAAAACTTTACACTATCTTTGTCCCGCTTACGAGCAACGATTGAGCTATGGTGTAACGGTAACACAGCAGATTTTGGTTCTGTTATTCTGAGTTCGAATCTCGGTAGCTCAACCAGAAAGGACATCCGTGGTGGGTGTCTTTTTCTTTTAACGGGTAATCTGCAAAGAGAGTCTCTCGCACGCAATGAAATGTAAAATTCTTTTCATATCTTTGCTGTCGTAACGACAGTCCTAATCACATCAAAGTTCCGCAACTCGCATAGCCTCAAGTGATGGGAATTTAATACTTTTCACTATCTTTGCCGTCGTAACGACGGACCTACTACATTGTGGTTCTACAACATCGAAAGCCTCAAGTGATGGGAATTTAATACTTTTCACTATCATTGCCGTCGTAACGACGGACCTACTACATTGTGGTTCTACAACATCGAAAGCCTCAAGTGGTGGAAGTTCAGTACTTTTTCGTATCTTTGCGTTAAAATTGTGAACTATGGCATTTCCTATCGAAAATAAGTTGGTCGTGGCGGTATCATCATCCGCCCTATTTGACCTCTCGGAGTCGGACAAGGTTTATACCGAACGAGGCCTTGAGGAGTATCGTCGCTATCAGGAGCAGAACATCGACAACCCGTTGGGCAAGGGCGTGGCATTCCCCTTTGTCAAACGTCTGCTCGGCTTCAACGAGATATTCGCCGACGAGCAACCCGTTGAAGTGGTGCTCCTCTCGCGCAACTCGCCAGAGACGGGACTACGCGTCTTTCGCACCATCGAGCACTATGGCCTAAATATCACGCGCGCCTCGTTCTTCTCGGGCGAGTCGCCATATAAATACCTTCCGGCATTCAACGCCTCGTTGTTTCTCTCAGCCTCGGAGCGCGATGTGCGACGTGCCTGCGATGCTGGGTATGCAGCAGGACGCGTGCTTGATAGCGAGGTTATGGACGACGTGACGGATAGAGAGCTGCGCATTGCCTTCGACTTCGACGGTGTCATTGCCGATGACGAGTCGGAGAAGATATACAAGGAGCAGGGGCTCAAGGCTTTCCATCGCCACGAGGCATCCACTCAACGCCCCCTCGACCCAGGACCTTTGGCCGATCTGTTGATGAAGATATCTACGTTGCAGAGGCTCGAGACAGAGCGCATCGCTCGCAACCCCGAGTACCATCGCTGGCTAAAGATATCCATCGTCACGGCACGTAATGCACCGGCTCACGAGCGCGTCGTAAACACGCTAAAGAGTTGGGGTGTGGAGGTTACCGAGGCCTTCTTCCTCGGCGGCATATCGAAGGATCGCGTGCTCGAGATTATGCGTCCGCACATCTTCTTCGACGACCAGATGTCGCACCTCGATCACCTGCGTAACGTCCCCGCGGTACATATCCCGATGGGGATAGCTAACGAGTAATACAGCGAAGAAATGAGCAGAATTAAGGCATTTTTCAGGAGCGCATTGGAGCGCGTGAAGTACGACCTATCGAGGCTCTCGTTTCGCACGGGCGTGATAATCCTTGCTCTCTGCGTACCCTTCTACATACTCTCCTTTGCACAGATGCTACTCCCCATATCTGCCGCCACCAAGGGTGTGCTATGGTTCATACTCTTCGGCCTCGCCAAGACCACACAATATACCGGTCTGGCGATTCTCGGCGTTGAGGGATGGCGGCGCGTGAAGGCATACTTTAAAAAGGAGAAGAAGTAGAGATTCACCACAATACAAGAAATAGTAGTTGACACTTGCCAACTACTATTTCTTTTATATGCTCGAATGGCTCACAATATATCGCCGAATTAATCTGCATAATTAGCCCTACGCAACGCTCTTGCAGATTCCGAAAAAATTTCATATCTTTGTGCAATTATAGCTATCGAAAGACTAAAAACACAAATATATGAACGTATCTTACAACTGGCTAAAGCGTTACATCAACACCGACATCGAAGCGGAGCGCATAGCCGAAATACTTACTGAGCTCGGCCTCGAGGTCGAGGAGTTCGAGAAGATCGAGACTATCAAGGGTGGACTTAAGGGCGTCGTCGTGGGCGAGGTGCTCACTTGCGAGGATCACCCCGACTCGGACCACCTGCACATCACTACGGTAGATGTTGGTGCTGAGGCACCCTTGCAGATTGTCTGCGGCGCGGCAAACTGTCGTAAGGGTCTGAAGGTTATGTGCGCTACGGTGGGCTCGGTGCTCTACCCTATCGACTCAGACGAGGAGTTCAAGATCAAGCGCAGCAAGATTCGCGGTGTGGAGTCGCTCGGTATGCTGTGCGCGGAGGATGAGCTCGGCATCGGTCGTAACCACGAAGGCATTATGGAGCTCCCGGCAGAGGCCGTTGTGGGCACCCCCGCAAAGGAGTATCTTGCAATTGCCGACGACTACCTCATAGGCATCGGTCTCACGCCCAACCGCGTGGATGCTGCTTCACACATCGGCGTTGCTCGTGATCTCGCAGCATATCTCAAGAGCCGAGGCGAGGATGTATCGCTCACACTCCCATCGGTGGATGACTTCAAGGTGGACAACACCTCACGTACGATCGAGGTAGAGGTGCTCAACAGCGAGGCGGCACCGCGCTATGCAGGTATCACCGTGAGTGGGTGTAAGATAGCTCCATCGCCAGAGTGGATGCAGAACGAGTTGCGCGCCGCAGGCATCAACCCCAAGAATAACCTCGTGGATATCACCAACTATGTCCTCTTCGAGCTCGGTCAGCCGTTGCACGCCTTCGATGCCGATAAGATTGAGGGCGGCAAGGTTGTTGTTCGTTCGGCCGTGGAGGGCGAGAAATTTATAACCCTTGATGGCGTCGAGCGCACGCTCACCTCAAACGACCTTATGATCTGCTCGGCAGAGCGTCCGATGTGTATCGCAGGTGTTTATGGTGGTCTCGACTCTGGCATATCGGACGAGACGGTTAACGTCTTTATCGAGAGTGCCTACTTCCACCCCGTATGGGTACGTAAAACGGCTAAGCGTTTTGGCCTTAACACCGATGCTTCGTTCCGCTTCGAGCGTGGCATCGACCCCAATATTCAGGTATATGCCCTTAAGCGTGCCGCTATGCTTATGAAGGAGCTCGCTGGTGGCACTATCACGTCGGAGATCATCGACATCAACCCCACGCCCGCATCGCACTTCGAGTTCGATTTCTCGATAGACCGCGCACGCAGGCTTATCGGCAAGGATATCCCCGAGGAGACAATCCTCACCATCCTCTCGGCTCTCGACGTTGAGGTTCGTGATCGCGAGGGTGAGGTGTTGCACGTTGCCGTGCCACCCTACCGCGTAGATGTACAACGCGAGGCTGACCTTGTGGAGGATGTACTCCGCGTCTATGGCTATAACAACATCGAGGTTTCGGACCACGTTAACTCTACGCTGTCGTACGCTCCGAAGCCCGACAAGGCACGTCTTCAGAACGTAGCATCGGACTTCCTCGCCGCCAATGGCTACACCGAGATTATGTCGAACTCACTCACCAAGGCGTCGTACTACGAGGAGTGCGAGACGTACCCCGCATCGCATTGTGTCAAGATACTTAACCCTCTGTCACAGGATCTTAACGTAATGCGCCAGACGCTTATGTTCAACGCTCTCGAGGCCGTTGAGCTCAACGTCAACCGCCGCAACGCTAACCTCCGTATGTTCGAGGTGGGCAACTGCTACGCCTTTGCCGAGGAGAAGGCATCGGAGGAGAATACCCTCGCCAAATACGAGGAGAACTACCGCATAGGTATCACGGTTACGGGTCTCGACTCTCAGCTCTCGTGGAACGTGAAGGCCGAGCAGTCGTCGTTCTTCACACTGCGTGCGATGGTAGAGCGTCTGCTCAAGCGATTTGGCATCGACATCTACACATTGCAGTCGGAGAGCCTCACGTCGGATCTCTATGCCGATGCTATTGTCTTTAAGCAGGGTCCCAAGGAGGTGCTTCGTATGGGTGTCGTGTCGCCCGTGGTACGCAAGAAGTTCGACATCAAGCAGGAGGTTTACTTCGCCGAGATCGACTTCGACCAGCTCGTCAAGATGACCAAGAAGTCGAAGATCCAGTTCAAGGAGCTCTCGAAGTTCCCCGAGGTTAAGCGCGACTTGGCACTGCTTGTCAATAAGAGCGTCAGCTTCTCGGAGCTCCGCGCCATCGCTTTTGCTACGGAGAAGAAGCTCCTTAAGTCGGTATCGCTGTTCGACGTCTACGAGGGCGACAAGCTCCCCGAGGGCAAGAAGTCATACGCTCTGAGCTTCATCCTCGAGGACCGCAACCAGACACTCACCGACAAGCAGATCGAACGCACGATGGCCAACCTTCAGACACAGCTCGAGCAGAAGGCTGGTGCCGAGGTGCGTAAGTAACGAGACAAGCATATTGTGCGTGTAGCCGCGGCTAACGAAGTAGCAAGGCCGGTAGCTAACCGCACAATGGAAGGGGGAGGTAAATTCAATACTTCCAGAGTTTGCAATTAACGATAATAAAATGAGTGCTATCATTTGCTGAATGGTAGCACTCATTTTGTTTCACACCACGAAAAAAAAGAGAAGTCCTCTCGAACTTCTCTCCTTGTACCCAGAGCCGGGGTCGAACCGGCACAGGGGTGAACCTACTGGTGTTTGAGACCAGCGCGTCTACCGATTCCGCCATCTGGGCATCAGATCTCTCTGATTTGGTGTGCAAATGTAGACATTATTTCTGAATTAGCAAAATATTTTGCAACTTTTTTTATGTCTCACCTTGAAATTCCATATAATCAAAAGCAGCTAAAAATCACATCGCACTGAGTAATAGCCACAAAGGCAAATGTGAGCGATAGTATATCACGGAAAATTATTTACACAAAATCTCACGAGCACGCTTTGCATTCAAGAAATTTTTACTATCTTTGTGGAGACAAAGGGGTGCCTTGATTGGCTGAGATTATACCCTCGAACCTGATGCAGTTAGTACTGCCGTAGGAATTGTGGATAATATCATAACGCATACCCCGTAGTGTAGGTATGCGTTTTTCTTTTTAGGCGACCCCGTTGTAGAACTTTTAACCAACGCTCTTATGGAACGAAAAGTAAACAACAGCGTAACGGGGTGCCAACCCCATATCACCGATTTACCTACTCGTCTGAGGCGATACCCCGTGGTGCTATCCATTGCGGGATCGGACTCGTCGGGCGGCGCAGGCATTCAGGCCGACCTCAAGACTTTATCGGCCCTCGGAGTCTATGGCGCAACAGCCATAACGGCTATCACCGCCCAGAACACCGTGGGGGTAGACTCACAAATGGCGGTAGATCCCGAGATGGTACGCGATCAAATCATCGCGGTAATGGAGGATATCGAGCCATCGGCCATAAAGATCGGGATGCTTGCAAACGCGAGGATTGCAAATGCGGTGGCCGACGTACTTTCGCATTATACCACGCCCATTATCCTCGACCCCGTAATGGTATCAAGCAGTGGACATAGGCTTCTGGCCCCCGAGGCACAAGTGATACTAAAGGAGCGATTGCTACCTTTGGCGACACTTCTCACGCCCAACATCCCCGAGATGGCAGCACTCACCGATATGTCTCTAACGACGCTCGAGGAGAAAGGCTCGGCTGCCCGACACCTGATCTCGAGCGGCGCACACGCAATCCTCCTCAAGGGCGGCCACGAGGAGGGCGACACGAAGCGCGATATCCTATATCGGAGCACACCCGACGGCATAAGCGTGGAATACTTTTCCTCACCCACCATCGCCACGCGCAACATCCACGGCACGGGATGTACACTCTCGTCGGCAATCGCGGCATACGTGGCACGCGGCTATGAGTTAAAGGAGGCTATCGGCGCGGCAAAAGAGTATATCTCCGAGGCTATCAGGGCAGGAGCCAACATAGCCATCGGCCACGGATATGGTCCCGTGAACCATCTGTTTAACCCACTAAAGATGCAAATCAATGAGGAGTAGTCACTATCGCTTACAATTCATAACACACCACAACGACCGCTATTCCTACGTCGACTCGGCACGCCTCGCCATCGAGGGCGGATGTCGCTGGG
Organism: Alistipes sp.; assembly: GCA_017937765.1. GTDB lineage: Bacteria > Bacteroidota > Bacteroidia > Bacteroidales > Rikenellaceae > Alistipes. Next base: position 25,863 of record JAGBCY010000014.1, on the reverse strand, counting down.
TACAACTACGGATGAAGGGGGCTGCGGCAGAGGAACTGGAGCGGACGGCCCGCGAGGTACTGTCGCTATGCCGAGACTCAGGCGCAACATTTATAATCGACGACGACGTAATGCTCGCCAAGCGCATTGGAGCCGATGGCGTACACCTCGGCAAGGAGGATATGCCCATATCAGAGGCTCGCGAGATCCTCGGCGCGGGTTTTATCATAGGTGCCACAGTCAATACATTTGAGGATGTGTTGAGTCATACTCGGGGTGTTATGCCCGACTATTTTGGCTGTGGTCCATATCGTTTCACTACGACAAAAGAGCGGCTGTCACCGATGCTCGGCATTGATGGCTATCGCGATATAATCCGTAAGATGCGAGCAGCAAATATCTCTATTCCGCTTGTAGCAATCGGCGGGATTGTGAGGAGCGATATACCCGCGCTATTGGAAGCTGGTGTCGACGGCATTGCACTGAGTGGCTCGGTACTTAATGCTGCGGAGCCGAGCGCAGAGATGCGAGAGATTTCTAATTTATTAAGATAACGCGCTGATAACCGACAACTAAAACATTTAAAAATGAAAACAAACTTGAGAATCTCTTATCCAAGTTCGGAGAAAGTGTATATTACTGGGACATTACATCCGAGCGTAAAGGTGGGTATGCGCGATGAAGATTAGCCATACACTATGTGACGAATAATCAATAAATCAACAACCTAAAAAAAATTAAAACTATGATTGAAAGAAGAGTATCACAGGGGATTGTTTCAACTTACTTCGATAAGTTGGAGAAGAATTTAGAACTCGACGTAGCCATCGTGGGAGGTGGTCCGTCGGGAATCGTGGCGGCCTACTTTCTCGCTAAAGCAGGCTTGAAGGTGGCACTATTCGACCGAAAGCTCTCACCCGGAGGCGGTATGTGGGGTGGTGCTATGATGTTTAACCAGATTGTCGTACAAGAGGAGGCTCTGCACGTGGTCGAGGAGTTCGGGATCAACTACGAGAAATACGACGGCAACCTCTATGTTATGGACTCTGTGGAGAGCACCGCGGCACTGCTCTATAAGGCCGTACACGCGGGTGCAACGATCTTCAATTGCTACTCGGTTGAGGATGTCATATTCAAGAGCAACGTGGTGAGCGGCGTGGTGGTAAACTGGACTCCGGTGCTTCGCGAGGGTCTGCACGTCGACCCATTAAATATCTTGGCACGCTGCGTTGTCGACGGCACGGGACACGATAGCGAGATGTGTACGACGGTGGCGCGAAAGAATGGCATCAAGCTCGCCACCGACACGGGAGCGGTCATCGGCGAGCGTTCGTTGGATGTCGTCTCGGGCGAGCAGGAGGTTGTTAACGGCACGAAGGAGATATACCCGGGTCTCTATGTCTGCGGTATGGCGGCCTCGGCTGTGAGTGGTACACCACGTATGGGTCCTATCTTTGGAGGTATGCTCCTATCGGGAAAGCGCGTTGCAGAGCTAATAATCGAGAAGCTAAAGCACTAATACGATGCGCATAATAGCCATAACGCTACCCTATGCTATCGACAGCGAGGCGACCATAATTCGTCGCCTCCTTGCCGATGGCATCGATATCATCCACCTAAGAAAGCCTGAGGCCGACATCGGCTATTGCAGGCATCTGCTTAGCCAGCTTACCGAGGATGAGAGGGCAAAGATCGTCATCCACGACTACCCCACGCTCTACGATGAGTTTGCGCTGCGCGGTATCCATCTAAACAGAAACATCACGCACCTACCCGATGAATACCACGGCTCGCGCACACGCTCGTGCCACTCGTTTGAGGAGGTGCTTCGATACAAGGATGAGTGCGACTACGTATTCCTTAGCCCGATATTTGACAGCATATCGAAGAGCGGCTACCACTCCGCCTTTAGTCACGAAGCGTTGCAAAGAGCTGCTAACGAGGCTATCATCGACAATCGGGTTATCGCTCTCGGGGGCGTCACGCCAGAGATGATTCCCTACATAGAGTCGTTGCATTTTGGCGGCGTAGCGATGTCGGGGGCGATATTTGGCAATGGGTGATACTATAAAACAACAAGGGGATGACTAAAAAGTAAGTTTGTCATCCCCGTTTTGTTAGGAGGTTGAATAAAACGATATAGTTTGAGGCTTACGAAGCCCGAAAAAGCAGAGTTTACTCAGACGTAAATGAGCATTCTAAGGGCGAGCATAACGACAAAATATACTTTTTATTCAGCCTCTTGTGTTATGACATCTATCTCGTCGGCCCACTAATGGTTGCCACAGTTATGGTGGTCGCAGCCCTCTCCTGAGTCCATAATAAAGCCCAAGAGGTAACCCTTAACCACCGCCTCGATATCGCCCTTGCAACCACGGATAACCTTGATATTATGGCTTTCGAGCTTATTTTTAGCACCCTCGCCCATATTTCCAGCGAGCATCACCTCGATACCCATCTCCTCCATAACGGATGCGATATTCGACTTACAACCGCAACCCTCGGGGGAGTCGAGGCGCGAGGTAGCCACAATCGTTCGGTCCTCAATCTCGAAGATCGTGTAATAGGCACAGTGCCCAAAGTGATCGTCGATGTGACCATCGCGTGTTGGAACAGCTATCTTCATACAATTAGTAGTTAGTAATGAGTAATTAGCAATGCGAAAGGTCAGTTACCGCCGCACTACCACTTATCCATAAAACATCGGGCTGGACGAGAAACCCCATTCAGCCCAATGATTCTAATGCGCGCAGCTTGCGTCGCTACATCCAAAGATTACAAGTTGGGGTTAATCTTTGACCACTCCTCGATAGCGGGAACGATACCGAGCGTAACGAGCTCATCACGCATCTTGCAGAGGTGAGCGTACGAAGCGTCGAGCTTAGCGATCTCCTCCTCGGTACCTACGGGCATCTTGTAAGAGCAACCATTCTGGTCGAGGACAGTATCCATAGCCATCATAATGTGGTTGTACTTCTCGTTAGAAACGTAAGTACCAGCGGGGAAGCGGAATGCCTCACCACCCATAACCGAGCGAATCATCTCAACTGAGAGGTACGAAGGGCTCTGGAATGATGAACGACCACGGAGCTTGATGATAGCGGCACCACCCTGGGTTACAGCCTTCTTCATCTCCTCCCACTCCTCAGCGGGGAACTCCTCGGTGCCGATGATATCGGTGAGCTTGCGGCCAGCGATCTTCACTGCGCTGCCGAATACTGCCATCTGCTCGCCGTGGCCACCATAAGTAGCGCAACCCTCGATCTCGCTCTGCATAACGCCAAACTTCTTAGCAAGCGCGCTCTTGAGACGAGTGGTGTCGAGACCAGCAAGTGTAGTCACCTGACCGGGCTTCAAACCAGAGTAGAGCAAAGTTACGAGACCAGTAAGGTCAGCAGGGTTGAAGATGATAACAACGTGCTTAACATCGGGGCAGTAGGTCTTGATGTTCTTACCAAGCTGCTCGGCGATCTCGCAGTTACCCTTCAACAGATCCTCGCGAGTCATACCCTCCTTACGGGGAGCACCACCTGATGAGATGATATACTTAGCATCCTTGAAAGCCTCAGCCACATCGGTAGTAGCCGTGATATTAACGTTATCGAAGCCGCTCTGGCGCATCTCCTCTGCAACACCCTCGGGTGAGAATACGTCGTAGAGGCAGATGTTCTTCGTAAGACCCATCATAAGGGCCGACTGAACCATATTCGAGCCGATCATACCGGCAGCACCAACGATAACGAGCTTGTCTTCAGTAAGAAAGTTCATAGCTGTAAATTGTTTTTTAAGTTATTATTTAGTTGTCTTGTTCTCTCCGCGATTGTTATTCACAATATCTTTGCAAAATTAGGAAACATTCGAGTATAATGCAACTTTTTTGCAAATAAAATTTTATTTCACCACGACCGTGGCTTCAATGTTGATAAAATTAGTACCTTTGTAACACTTATGAGACAGACCATCACCATAAACAACTCATCGACGCTCTACGTAGGGCGTGCCACGGAGCTACTCGCAGAGCTACTCCCCGAGGGCCGTGTCATCATCATAACCGACGCCAACATCGACCGCCTCTATCCCGACCTTGTGCGTCGCTATGAACACATTATCATCGGCGGCGGCGAGGCAAACAAGAGCCTGCAAGCAGCGGCTGCGATCTACGACCGTCTGATGGCTATGGGTGCCGACCGTTCAACCTTCATACTCGGCATTGGCGGAGGTATCGTCACCGACATTGCAGGGTTCGTGGCTACGACCTATATGCGCGGCCTCGGCTTTGGCTTCGTATCCACAACACTATTGGGTCAGGTCGACGCCTCGGTGGGCGGTAAGAATGGTGTGAATGTTGCTGGGTACAAGAATATGGTGGGCACATTCTCGCATCCACGTTTCGTTATCTCCGACGTCGAGATGCTGCGCACGCTTCCTAAGCGCGAGTGGCGCGCAGGTATGGCCGAGGCGATTAAGAGTGCAATTGTCGGCGATAGTGAGCTCTTCGACTTTATCGAGGCCAATGCCTCTGAGGAGCTATACAAAAACAGCGAGGCGATGCAACAGATAGTCCTTCGTTCGGTGGCGGTTAAGAGCCGCATTGTGGCGGCCGATGAACGCGAGGGTGGCATACGCCGTATGCTCAACCTCGGCCACACCATAGGCCACGCCATCGAGAAGCTGACGCACGACGTAAACCACGGCGAGGCTGTTGCTATGGGCCTTGTGCTCATAGCGCGTGCAGCTGCACGCCACGGCATATTCACGGAGGATGACGCTAAGCGCATAGAGTCTCTGCTCCAGAGGCTCGGCTTCGCGACCACACCGCCGATGGCCCTCACCAACATACTTCGCGAGGTGCGCCACGACAAGAAGAAGCGCGACAACATCCTACGCGTTGTACTGCCCGAGGCTATTGGCCACTGCCGCGTGGAGGAGATGCCATTTGACGAATTTGAACGACTATTTTAGATATGACTAAGAGACGAGCCTATATCCTTCTTGCCGATGGTTTCGAGTGTGTCGAGGCCATCGCACCAATAGATGTTTTGAACCGTGCAGGTGTTGAGGTTGTGAGGGTTGCTGTTGGCAGTAATCGCGACATCACCTCGTCGCACGGACTTGTCACTTTGCGTGCCGACCTGCTTATCGAGGATGCGGACTTTGCAACGGGCGACGCCATAATCCTTCCCGGTGGCAACCCCGGATACATCAACCTACGAAACTCCGAGGCTGTATGTCGTGCCGTCACGGACTATTACGAGGAGGGGCGTATCGTGGCCGCCATCTGCGGAGCACCCACAGTATTGGCCGCAGCGGGCATAGCTCGCGGCCGACACCTCACCTGCCACTCGACCGTTGTCGAGGAGATGGGCGACTATAACTACGAGGGCGGCGCGGTTGTCGAGGACGACAACCTGATAACGGCGGCGGGTGCCGGTGTGTCGATAGATTTCGCTCTGGCCGTAGCTGCGCGCTTGGTCGACAGCGAGACACTCTCGCGCGTATATCGCGGGATGGAGGTCGCGAGGTAGAGAGCTCGGAATACCTTATATATAATAGTTAGCGTGTCTGCGACTCGAGATAGTTGCGGGCGGCAGCCTCGATCTCCAAACGGTAGGCCTTGGGTGTTACGTTCTTTCTAATGACAAGGAGGTAGGAGTTGAGCACCTGTTCGTAGATAAAGCTCTCCGCAAGATCACCATCCAGACGCACCGCGTTCCAATGACGCTTATTGAAGTGCCACGCTGCCGTCACCTCGGGATGGAGGTCGCGAAGCTCGATGGCCAAATCGGGGTCGGCCTTGACAACCACGTGGCGGTTATCCTCTATATCGACGACAGCGAACCATCGTCCTCCGACCTTATACACAATCGTGGTATCGTCAAAGGGCATCGTCTCCTCGGCATAGGGCAATGCGAGGCAGTAGTTGCGTATCTCCTCAATGCTCATATCAATAGCTCCGCGAACGGTCTAAGCGCGCATTACTCCTCGACAAATACCTGGAAGATAAGCGGCGTGTAGGACTGAATCTCGGTAGAGGTAGTCGTCACGGTAGTTGTCGAGTTATTCGTATCGTAGGTATAACCGTAGTAATAGGGGTTATATCCGTAGTAGCCTGAGTTGTACATATTACCATAACCATAGCCGTAGTAGCTATTCATATAGTTCATATAGTTATAGTAATTCATCGCGTCGTAGTAGGCGTCGTTTGTTCCCGTCGTAGTCGAGGTGTGCGAGCCCACCTGACCCTTGATACCATAGGCATAGGTCGACACCGTGAGGATTGTAGCCCACTGGCCATAGCGCAACGTGGGGATAGCGTAGTTCCACGCAAGGATATAGCTATTATCCTTCGGATTACGCGTGTCGAAATCGAGAGCCGTACCCGGATTCTCTACCTTACCAAAGACAATCTCCTTAACCTCGTCGATGTTCGTGTCGAAGATATAACCATCGAGGAATCGTCCCACGTACCACAACTTTGCCGTGGGGTTCACCTTCAACGAGTCGGCCTCGAGCACCTCGTCGCGTGTGATACCGCGACCAAAACGCTCGACAAGGGCCTCGTTGATGCGGCGATCGAGGTCGCTAAGCTGGCTTACACCGTCCAGTGTACTATATACCGTACCCGCATTGTAGCGATTCTCGTTGGGATAGAGATCTCTATCCGTCGTGGCGAAGTCGAACGCCACGGTCTCGGGCGAGTAGGCATAGTTCACATAGAGGTGCTCAAGCGTATCGACAGGCTGATGCCAACGACCATCGAAGAACTCCAACGGACGTGTATCGACCTCCTCGTCACTCTCCGAATCGTCCTCCTCGGCACGCGTTACACCACGGCGGCGGCGAGCCTCCTCCGAGCTATCATCCTCATCCTTAGCCTTATGCTCCTCGCACACTCCGCCGTTACGCTCGGCAAAGGCATCGACCCTCTCACCCTCATAGGCAACAGGATTAGAGATATGGCCATAGAGCGTCATCTCAACGATAAGTGGTTTATTCTCATCCATCGTGAACTGACCCTCATAGCCACCATCAATCGTCGTACTTGCCGACACCGACGATGGCAGGTAGAGGCGCAGGCGTGTGCCGTAGCGCACATCCATCTCCTCGATCTGTCCGCTCTCTGCGTTTCGTATCTTCAGCTTATTAAACGTCGCCAGATAGGTACCCTCCATAAGCGTATGGCTGTTTGCACCGCTGAAGCGGAACGTGGGGTTATAGTGCGTGTGGTCGGTATAGGTGCCGAGCTGATAGGCCATAAGCCAGTCGCGCGTCTCGCAGACATTACCCTGAAGGTCGCGGTTCGTGAAGTCGTACCACACCCACACATCGCTACCCGTGATGGCCACCGAGTCCTGAACGCCATAGTCCAGCACCTCGACATAGTAGCCACCCTCCTCTTGGTAGTTATCCCTAAGCTCGGGGTGATACTTCTCTATCCACGCTCTAAGCGAGCGTTGCTCCACCTCCTGAAACGACATAATAGGCTCCTCGACACACGACGACAGAGCCACCACAGCGGCAAGAAGTACAACCAGCGTATTAACTATATTTCTCATATCTTCTACTCAATCTTTCTATTCAGTTACTTCACCGAGATAATATCAATAAACCACACGAGCGACGACTTGCTGGGCACCTTACCGATGTAGTTGTTGCCATAGCCCTGCTCGAAGGTCATATACACCTCCACGCTATCACCCTCGCGACAGCCCTCGAGTGCCGTCTCCAAACCATCGACAAGCTGCGACTGACCGATGGTTATCTCCATCGGGTCGGTGGTCCACTCATACTCCGTGTCGAGACCCGCCTCCTCGAGCTTGGCCAACGACTCGGCATCGTTGGTAGCAAACATATCCGTCACCGTGGGGCTGCCACTCTTGAAGATATATGCCGTGTAGACAATCTCGATTGTCGAGTTACGTGCAACCACGGGGCGTGACTCACGACCCTCGTCGTAGTATGTTGCGATGTAGCGATAGAGATCCAAGCCCCAACGCGTATAGAACGCAGGGGTCTCCTCCAAAGATTCTCCCAAGTCCGACTCGGGGATAAGACGTGGCTGGTGCGAGCCAGTGAGATACTTCTCGATGGCACTCTGCTGCGCTGTAAGCACAGTATCGGTGTCGTTGTTACACCCCACGCCGAGAAGCACGGCGCAAAGCACAACGAGCACTGAGATGATATTTCGTATACTCTTCATAACATTATAATCGTACAAAGGTAATAATTATTTTGCCACGCCCCACTTTTTTCTTAAGAAAAAGTGCATTCGACCGCTTATACCCTCTCTCGCGCGCTACAAACGCTTCAATGCCGTGCGAATGGCATCCTCCACACCTATAGCCGGACTCTCCTTGAAAATAGCCGTGAGCACCTTCTCCGACTGGCTCTTCTGGAAGCCGAGCATAGCGAGTGCCGCCATAGCCTCGTCGAATATCTCGGAGCCCTTTGTTGCGGCGGGTAACTGCTCGGTAAACTCACCCGCAAGCCCGAGCATCTTACCCGCAAGCTCGACGATAATCTTCTGCGCGGTCTTAAGGCCTAAGCCCTTGACATTCTTGAGCAGTACGGCATTCTCCGTGGCGATGATATTCTGCAACTCGCGCGGCGAATAGGTCGAGAGGATCATACGTGCCGTGTTACCACCAACGCCCGAGACGCTGATAAGCTGGCGAAAGAGCTCGCGCTCGATCTTCTGTGAGAAGCCGTAGAGTGTCTGCTGGTCCTCGCGAACGATGAAGTGCACGTAGAGGCGCGCCTCTGCGCTGTGCTCAATATCGGAGTATGTCTTGAGCGATATGTTGATAAAGTAGCCCACGCCTGCCGCCTCGATTACGGCATACGTCGGCGTTGCCTCGGCAACCTTACCTGTGATATATTCGTACATAGCAACTGCTGTTGTGTGAAAATAATTATAAAATTTCTACAAAAGTAAATAAATTTTCTTACCTTTGTGTTTTGAAATATGAAAATTAACTAAAACAACGTGATATTATGAGAAAAACACTTTTGTTTACACTTGCCGCTGCAGCAGTAATGGTATCGTGTGGTGGTGCCGAGACTAAGAGTAAGTCGACACCCTCGGCAAGCGACAGCACAGAGGTGCGCACCGTGGAGTGCGTAGCAAGCGGCGATGTTGTCTACGTCGACCTCGACTACATTATGGCATCGAGCAAGCTCTACGCCGCCGAGGGCACAAGCCTCGAGCAGAAGGTCAAGGCCTTCGAGGAGAAGATGATAGCAACGCAGGAGGGCTGGGCAAAGAAGGAGCAGGGCCTCGCTGCCGAGTACAACAAACTTCAGGCCGATGCCGCTAAGCTCGAGCAGGACTACGCCAAGGGTCTAATCACATCGCTCAACGCTCAGCAGAAGCAGGAGGAGTTGCAGACTAAGGGCAACTCAATCCAGTCGCGTATGAACGCATTGCAGACCACCGTTCAGAGCGAGACTGCAACACTTCAGGCCGAGGAGCAGGCTTTGGGTGAGGAGCAGATGGTGCTTATGAACAAGTTCCAGGACCTCACACGTCGCGCTATCGACGAGATCAACGCCGACCACCGTTACAAGATGATTATCAACGCAGTATCGGTTATCGACTCGGATCCTACGCTCAACATCTCGGACCTCGTTCTTAAGAAGATCGACGAGCTCTACGAGGCTGACAACGCCGAGGAGTAGCAGTGATTTAAGAAGCACGCAATAATTTTTGCCGATTTGCATTTGCAAGTCGGCATTTTTTTGACTAATTTCGCACCGCAAAACAAACTTACGCCAATTTTACGCCGACTATAATATGGGATTCATACCACTAACGTTTGTCGATATAATAGACATCATACTGGTGTCGTCGATGCTCTACGGCCTCTATCGCGCTATGAAGGGTACAAGCGCACCATATATTATGGTAGGCATCTTTGTCATCTACCTCGTGTGGATATTGGTGACGACGTTCAACCTCGTGCTCTTCTCGAACATCCTCGGACAGCTTATCTCGATAGGTATGCTTGCCATACTCATCATCTTCCAGCCCGAGATACGCCACTTCCTTCAGGTTATCGGCCGCCAGCGCGAGCGTTTCGAGTGGCTCACAAAGATCTTCAACCTGCGTAGTCGCAAGTCGGTGGAGGAGATAAACCTTGCACCTATTGTCACGGCGTGCCAGGAGATGGGCGAGCAGAAGGTTGGCGCGCTGATCATCATCAAGCAGTCGAACGATCTCGGCATTGTCGAGGAGAGCGGTATATCTATCGACGCCAAGGTGTCGACATCGCTCCTCGAGAATATATTTTTCAAGAACGCACCGCTCCACGATGGCGGCGTGGTCATCAGCGGCGACCGTGTGGTTGCAGCAAAATGCGTGCTTCCCGTGACGCAGCAGGAGGTCCCCAAGTCGTACGGTATGCGTCATCGCGCAGCGTTAGGTATGAGCGAGGTGTCGGATGCCATCATCATCGCCGTGTCGGAGGAGACTGGCGGAATATCGCTCGCGCACGACTCGGTAATCAAGCGCAATGTCGACCCGCAGCGTTTAACGCAGTCGATACGTAAGTTGATGCGAATAAACGACCAGCGTCGCGAAGAGAAGGCGATAGAGTAAAACCGCGTAATCAATGAGTAATGAGGAGTGAGGAGCGGGATAGACAGTTGAGGTAATAACAAAGGCGAGAACCGAATGTTCTCGCCTTTATTTTATCTACTTAGCCTAACAGCACTCACGTCACATACCAAGCCTACTCCGCCGCACTACTTTCCCCGGCGATGGCTACACTCCTTCGAGCAACCGTCACAGCTCGACTCCGTAGGGCAACGGAAGAAACGCACAACCTTGTGAACTACAACGATACCCACAACCACGGCCACGAGGGCCACAATCCACTCCTGCGTGCTCATACTAAACAAGCCATTGAGTTATATTGAACGCCACAAGAGCCATAACCCAAGCTATGGCCGAGTTATAGATGGCCGAGCCCACGGCCCATCGCCAGTTGAGTTCCGAGCCAATGGCCATAATCGTAGCCACGCAAGGCAGGTACAAGAGTGCAAAGATGAGGAACGCCACAGCCGTAGGTGTCGACATACTGCCGGCAATACGCTCGCTAACGCTCGGCGATAGCTCGTCGTCGCTCGCAGGAGCCTCGTCACCAGGTTGCGCATAGAGCACATTCATTGTGCTCACCACGATCTCCTTTGCCGGAATACCCGAGATAAGTGCCACCGTAGCCTGCCACTCCATATCCATAGGCTCGAACACGGGATTACAGAACTGGCCGATACGTCCCATATACGAGAGCTCGTACGAAGGGGTATCGGGGTCGGTGTTGTTATACTCAGGACGCGGGTAGTAGCTCAAGAGCCATACGACGATCGAGGCGATAAGAATCAAGCCACCCATCTTACGGAGGTACTGCGCACACTTGTTCCACATATGTCGCACGGTAGCCGTCGCCGTAGGCATACGGTAGGGCGAGAGCTCCATAACGAAGGGTGCCTCCTGCTCCCTAAACATAAACCTACGCATCAGGCGGGCGGTAATCACCGCCATAGCTATACCCGCGAGATAGAGCAGGAACAACACCGTGCCGGCGTGCGACGGGAAGAACGTTCCCACGATCATCATATAGATCGGCAGTCGCGCGCTACACGACATAAACGGAACGACCATAATGGTTATAAGGCGCGAGGTACGACACTCTATCGTGCGGCACGCCATAACGGCCGGAACGTTGCAACCAAAGCCCATAACCATAGGAATGAACGACTTACCGTGGACGCCCTTATGGTGCATAACCTTATCCATAATAAAGGCAGCACGCGCCAGATAGCCCGAATCCTCGAGGAAGGAGATGAAGAGGTAGAGGATCATAATGTTGGGCAGGAACACCAACACGCTACCCACACCACTGATAACTCCATCCGTAAGCATATCGCGCAACGGGCCTTCGGCCATCATACCGTGGACCGTGTCGTAGAGCCACGCAACACCCATATCTATCCACTCCTGCGGATAGGCACCGAGCGTAAAGGTGCAGTAGAACATAAACCACATCAACGCAAAGAATATCGGGAAACCCCAGATGCGATGCGTGACGATGGCATCGAGCTTATCACCAAAGGTATCTCGCTTACGCTCCGAGGCGGTATATGTCTCCTTCAGCGCACCCGAGATAAAGCCATACTTCTGGCTGGCAAGCGACTGCTCGATATCCTCATCCAACGCCTCCTCGATGGCTGCACGTGCCTCGTCGGCCATCTTCTGCCACTTGGCATAATGGGGCGATGGCTGCAACATTGTCGCCACCTCCTTATCGCCCTCGATGAGCTTCAGAGCAAAGTAACGTGGTGGGAAGTGGGCTGCGAGCTCCTCACGATGGCGACGCATATCGGCATTCAGCGGCTCGAGATGCTCCTCGATGACCGAGCCGTAGCCGATATGTATATGGCGCACGCGCTTGTCACGATTCTCGTGAACGGCAATAACCGCATCCAACAACGCCTCGATACCAACACCCGAGGGTGCAACGACCGGAACCATAGGCACACCAATCATCTCACCCAACGCCTCGTGCTCGAAGCGAGCACCGCTACGCTCTAACTCGTCGTACATATTCAGCGCAATGACCATCTTAGGGCTTATGTCGATAAGCTCGGTCGTGAGGTAGAGGTTACGCTCGAGATTCGACGCCACGACCGTGTTGACGATGACATCGGGCGTATGTTCGATGATATGACGACGCACGAACACCTCCTCGGGCGAGTATGCCGAGAGAGCATAGGTGCCCGGCAGGTCGGTAATCTCGATTGTATAGCCGCGGTACTTCAGCTCACCACGCTTGGCATCTACCGTGACACCGCTATAATTACCTACGTGTTCGCTACGTCCGCAGAGCGTGTTGAAGAGCGAGGTCTTACCCGAGTTGGGATTACCCACGAGGCCCACGCTTATATGGTTCTGGCTACGATTGAGGGCGTACTCCATAACGTCGGAGCTGTCAACCACGGCCGATGTCTCCGCAGCCTTCAGCTTCTCGGCCTCCTCGCGGGTCATCACGACAATCATCTCCGCCTCCTTGCGGCGCAGCGATATATCGTAGCCCATAATGCGGTACTCGATAGGGTCCTTCAGTGGTGCGTCGAGGATGACGGTGACCTCCTGACCACGCACGAAGCCCATCTCCACGATACGTCGGCGGAAGCCTCCATATCCCAGCACCTTGACCACCGTGGCCGATTCACCAGTTTTTAATTCACTTAGACGCATTTTCTATTCATTATTTGTTTTAGTGCGCAAAGATACAAAATTCACCGCGAGTCTGCAATCCCTATTTATAGGGATTTTTCCATAATGGGCCTCTCGACCGATTTTACGCAACATCGCCCTCAGACCATCATCTCGGGCCGATTTGTCGGAAAATCACGGCTTTAGACCATTTTTTTTCTTAAAAATAGTTGCAAAACAAAAATATTTTATAACTTTGCCCAACGAAAAACCTTATAATATAATTATTGATATGAAGACATTAGTAGAAAACATCGCCGCACAGTACGAGGCATTTGCAACCAACGCAGCAGCACAGGCTGAGAAGAACAACAAGGCAGCTGGCACACGTGCCCGTAAGGCAGCTCTGGAGCTCACAAAGCTTCTCAAGGAGTTCCGCAAGGTATCTGTTGAGGAGGCTAAGAAGTAATCGCTACCGAGATGTGATATATAGGCTACCCGTTATGGGTAGCCTTTTTTTTGTGTTGATTATACTCCTATGATTGTCCGCTTTTGGGTAAATCTCAATCGCTATAAATCGTGCGACAGCGGCGCAGGAACCGCCTCGCGCATATCGAAATCGCCCCAACGTTCGGCAACATAGTCGAGCGTCGAGCGTATCTCCTCAACGTCGAACGACGTCACGAGCTTTAGACGCGTCTGCTTAAAGTCGGGCAGCCCCTTAAAATAGTTCGTAAGATGACGACGCATCTCGAGGATTCCTACCCTATCACCCTTGACCTCCAACGACTTAGCAAGGTGCTCCTTAGCAATAGCCACACGCTCCACAACGGAGGGCTGCGGCAGCAACTCGCCCGTCTCTAAGTAGTGCTTACACTCCCTAAAAATCCAGGGACGGCCATACGTCGCACGGCCAATCATCACGCCATCAACGCCATAGCGGTCGAACATCTCCTTGCACTTCACGGCCGAGTCGACATCGCCATTTCCGATGATCGGTATGGTGATTCGCGGGTCGTTCTTTATCTTGCCGATAAGTGTCCAGTCCGCCTCGCCGCGGTACATCTGCGAGCGTGTGCGGCCGTGGATGGTGAGGGCTGCGATGCCTACATCCTGAAGGCGTAGAGCTATCTCCTCGATATTCTTCATTTCGTCACTCCAGCCGAGGCGTGTCTTTACCGTAACAGGCTTATTCACAGCACGAACAATCTGTCGTGTCATCTCGACCATAAGGTCGGGATCGCGCATCATTCCCGAGCCGGCTCCGCGATTGGCAATCTTCTTCACGGGGCAGCCGAAGTTGATGTCGATGATGTCGGGATTCGCACTCTCAGCGATACGTGCCGCCTCGACCATAGGCTCGATAAGGTGGCCGTAGATCTGAATACCAACAGGGCGTTCATAGTCAGCTATGTTGAGTTTGGCACGCGACTTCCACGCATCACGTATAAGACCATCCGAGGAGATGAACTCCGTGTAGACAACATCGGCACCGAAACGCTTACACATATAACGGAACGACGGATCGGTAACATCCTCCATAGGGGCGAGGAACAAGGGCTGCGCGCCCAACTCTATATCTGAAATCTTCATAGCTGCAAATTTACGGCATAAAGATAGTGAAAAATTAGTAATTAGAAAAAAAGTTGTATCTTTGCCCCAGTATATATATAAGTGACACAAATTATGGTAAACATCGAAGAGTTCATCCTAAGCGTCGTGAAGCGCGCAACCGAGGAGTTGTACGCCACATCCGACAATATTCAGATACAAAAGACCCGCAAGGAGTTCGAGGGCGACTACACCGTCGTGGTATTCCCCCTGCTCCGCGCATCGCGTAAGTCACCCGAGGCTACCGCCACAGAGCTCGGCGAGAAGATTGTTGCCTCGACCCCAGAGATCAAGAGCTTCAACGTCATCAAGGGATTCCTTAACCTCACGGTCGATGCCTCGTTCTGGGCAGCACGCTTCGCCGAGATTAGCGCGGCGGAGGATTACGGTATGGCTCCCGCTTCGGGACGCACGATTATGATCGAGTACTCGTCGCCCAACACCAACAAGCCCTTGCACCTCGGACATATCCGCAACAACCTCTTGGGCTATTCGGTGGCTACGATCCTCAAGGCTAACGGCCACAACGTCATCAAGGTGAACCTCGTCAACGACCGCGGTATCCACATCTGTAAGTCGATGCTTGCGTGGCAGCTCTACGGCAAGGGCGAGACTCCCGAGTTGTCGGGAATGAAGGGTGACCACCTCGTAGGCAAGTACTACGTGGAGTTCGACAAGCACTACAAAGCGGAGGTTAAGGAGCTTGTTGTTCAGGGTCTCACGGAGGATGAGGCAAAGAAGAAGGCTCCCATTATGCTCGCTGCACAGGAGATGTTGCGTAAGTGGGAGGCTAAGGATCCCGAGGTTTACGCTCTCTGGGAGCGTATGAATGGCTGGGTATACGAGGGCTTCGACGTGACGTACAAGGCTATGGGTGTCGACTTCGACAAGGTTTACTACGAGTCTCAGACATACCTCTTGGGTAAGAGTCTTGTGGAGGATGGTCTCAAGAAGGGCGTATTCTTCCGCAAGGAGGATAACTCCGTATGGATTGACCTCGAGGCTGACGGTCTCGACCAGAAGCTCTTGCTTCGTGGCGACGGCACATCGGTATATATGACTCAGGATCTCGGCACGGCACTCAGCCGCTTCGAGGAGAATAAGCTCGACGATATGATCTACGTTGTGGGTAACGAGCAGAACTACCACTTCCAGGTATTGAAGCTCGTGCTCAAGAAGCTCGGTTACGAGTGGAGCGATAACATCTTCCACCTGTCGTACGGTATGGTCGAGCTGCCCGAGGGCAAGATGAAGTCGCGCGAGGGTACGGTTGTTGATGCCGACGACCTTATCGCGGCTATGATTGGCACAGCACGCGAGATGTCAGACGAGCTCGGCAAGCTCGATGGTGCCTCGGAGCAAGAGGCTGCCGCCATTTCGGAGATGGTGGGTCTCGGCGCGCTTAAGTACTTCATTCTCAAGGTTGACCCCAAGAAGACTATGCTCTTCGACCCGCGCGAGAGTATCGACTTCAACGGCAACACCGGCCCCTTCATCCAGTACACCCACGCACGTATCCGCTCGATTATGCGTAAGGCTGAGGAGGCAGGCATCAAGATGGATAGCTTTGCCTCGGCATCGCTCGTTCAGGACGAGGTGGAGCTTATCAAGGCCCTCTCGGAGTATCCCGCGACGGTACGCACCGCAGGTGAGCAGTTCGCCCCCTCGGTTGTTGCGGCCTATGCCTACGATCTGGCTAAGCAGTTCAACGGCTACTACCACGACCACTCGATCCTCAAGGAGGAGGATGAGGCAGTACGCGCCCTGCGCCTGAAGCTCGCAGGTGTCGTTGCCCGCACGCTGAAGTCGGCAATGGCACTGTTAGGCATCGCCGTTCCGGAGCGTATGTAAAGAGAATGTTGAGTGCCTCGATTATCGGGGCACTTATTTTATACTCCCGAGACTGGGGAGATGTGTCATATATAAATAAGCTATGCGACAACTATTCTACATCCTCGCATTCGTACTTCTTATGGCTGGTTGCGGACCGCGCACAACACAAAAGCAGAAGGCCGCCAATGCCGACACCATCGAGAAGAGCTATGCCCCCGGCACACGCCGTATGGAGCGTAGCGTGGAGAATCCCTATGCCATAAGCTCCGAGGAGGAGTACCTGCGCGCCGTGGAGGAGTACTGGGACGACTTCGACTTCGGCATTGGCGAGCGTGTCACGGAGTACGACACGGTTGATTTAGTCTACGCTATGGCCGACTACGTGATGCTCATCCCGGCCGAGCGTGCAGACTCGTTGCTTCGAGATCTTATGCACCGTGCCGAGGCGAGTCGTCAGGTGCTCGACCTATTTGCCACGGTTACGGAGATAGTGCTCCACGACCCCAACTCACCCTACCGCAACGACGAGTACTACATCCCCATCTTAGAGGTGCTTGCCGAGTCGCCGCTCTACGACGAGTATGACCGCATAGCCCCGACCTACGACCTCGAAATAGCACGTAAAAATCGCCTCGGTAACGTAGCCACTGACTTCACCTACACGTTAGCCAATGGCCGCAAGGGGCAGTTGCACGACATCGAGGCCGAGTACACAATCCTTATGTTTAGCAACCCGGGCTGCCCGATGTGCCGCGACATACGCAACGAGATGGAGGCGTCGCCACTCCTTAACGAACTCCACGAGCGCGGCACGCTAAAGATAATCACGCTCTATCCCGACGAGGATATTGCTGCTTGGAGGGAGTATCTCAGTGAGCTTCCCGCAGGTTGGATTAACGCCTACGACGATGGTATGCGCATCACCGAGGAGCGGCTATACAGCCTACGAGCCATACCGTCGCTCTACCTTCTCGACAGCGAGAAGCGCGTGCTTGTCAAGGATGGCTCGAGCGTACCACAGATAGAGAACGTCATCGCTATCAGCGAGGCACAATAACAGCAGTTATGATCGACAGATTAGAGCTATTTTGCAGGCTTGGAGAGCGACTTCGCGACTTCGGCAAGACGCCCGAGAGCGAGAGACTCATCGCACAAAGCGTCGAGGCAAATGGTTGGTTCACGCGCGAGGATATCATTCGTGCCGTGGATGCCATACGCAGTGAGATGCTCTCACGCGAGCAACTCGAGGCGTGGCTCGAACACTACCCCACGGTCTCGAGGCCCAAGCGTGTGGCTGTCATAATGGCGGGTAACATACCGCTTGTCGGCTTCTTCGACCTCCTCTGCGTACTCACAGCGGGGCACGCCTGCCACATAAAACCCTCGAGCAAGGATCGTGTGCTTATGGACTTTATCGCAGCGACACTAAGAGAAATAGACCCCACAGTCCCGATCCACGACTACTCGCCCAGCGAGGTATACGATATGGCCATCGCCACGGGAGGCGACGATGCTAACCGCTACTTCCGCGAGCACTTCTCATCGACACGTGCACTGCTACGCGGCAGCCGCCACTCGATAGCCATCCTCGATGGCGCAGAGACGGAGGAGGAGCTACGCGGCCTCGAGACCGACATCACGGCATACTCGGGCCTCGGATGCCGCTCGGTAGCTATGCTCTTCGTGCCGCGCGGCTCGGAGCTACGGCTCCCCACAACCGAGCCAGTCAATCCCAAGCTACGTGGCGGGCTACGATCGACCGTGGCACTCCTCGAGCTGCAACACGCAAGCTATACCTACCACGGGGCATTCGTCACGCTCCACGCGGAGGATTTCCCTATGCGTATAGCCGTTGTCACCATCCGCGAGTACGACACCCTCGACGAGGTACGTGAGTGGATCGAGGCCAACGCCGAAAGCCTCCAGTGTATAGTCTCGCACGCTGCGATTGCGGGTGCGGTGCCCTTTGGTCGTGCTCAATACCCCACTCTCTGGGACTATGCCGATGGCGTAGATACGATGCGCTGGCTGGGAGAATAGTCCCATTTTGGCAAAATTATTTGGTTATTAATATAAAATTTTCTACCTTTGCCTCAAAGCTATCATAGCTAAAGCAGGAAGATTATGCAGAAGCTCTACATCATAGCGGGCTGCAACGGCGCAGGCAAGACCACGGCATCATACACTATGTTGCCCGAGTTGCTCCATTGTCACGAGTTTGTCAACGCCGATGAGATTGCCCGCGGCCTCTCGCCCTTCAACCCCGATAGTATGGCTATCGAGGCGGGACGTCTGATGCTTAGGCGCATAAACGACCTACTGGAAGAGGGTGCAGACTTCGCATTCGAAACAACACTTTCGACACGTACATATCAGAAATTTGTCGACCGCGCCCACGAGCGTGGCTACTTCGTGTCGCTCCTGTACTTCTGGCTTCCTACGCCTGAGCAAGCTATCGAGCGTGTTGCTAAGCGCGTGAGCCTCGGAGGTCATAATATCCCGACAAACACCATTTGTCGACGCTACGAGAGCAGTATGCGTAATCTCACCAAGCTCTATATCCCCATCTGCGACTACTGGGTAATCTACGACAACTCGACGGCCGAGGGTGTAAAAAAGGTGGCATATGGGTCGAAGGGCGAAATAAAAGAGGTCGTTGACCCGTTAGCTTATCAAAAGATTTTGAGTTATGAGTGAGTTTGAGATAAGAGAACTTCAGGAGCGCATCGACGCCGGCATCCTTCTTGCCCAGCGTAGACTTATCGAGCGCACACGTCGCGAGAATGGCGACCTCGTTGTTGTGCGCGACGGTAAGGTTGTGCGCCTCACACCCGACCAGCTTCGCGAACAATAGGCGACAATAACACAAGGAGGGGGGCTTGCGCGAAATTAGATGGGTGGCTTCGACCACCGATGCAACATAGACGAATGGATGCTTTGCACGTCCGTTCGTCTTTTTGCTTAGCTACCCTGTTTGCGGGAGCGGAGAGTACCCCATAGTGTGTCTCTATCTACCACTTACTACCCTATCTCCTCACATAGTCGGTGTGCTACCACACTCGCAGTCACCCACCGCCACACAATCCACCCGTTGCAGCACACACAGCCTACTCGTCGCCACAAAAGAAAAAGGAGTGCAATTGCACTCCTTTTTCTTTTGCAAGTTCGCAGACTACTGAGCCTCAGGACGCATAACAACCAATGTGCGGTTGCCATCCTCGAGCATCTGCTGAGCAAATGCCTTAACGTCGTCCAAAGTTACAGACTCGAGGATACCGAGGTACTGCTCCTTATAGTTGTAACCCTCCTCGTACCAACGAGTGATAGCTGACATCCAGCCACTGTTGTTCTCGAGGACGTTAGCGTAGTTCTTCTGCAAGAACTCCTTAGACTTAGCTACGTCGTCAGCCAAGGGACCCTCCTCAGCGATCTTACGGATCTCCTTATCGCAGATCTCGATAAGCTCGTCGGCGAGCTGCTCGTTAGTATCGAACACGATAGCCACCATATACTTCTCAACGGGGTGCTCGTCGATGCCACCCTGAACCGATACGCCATAAGTACCACCCTTCTCCTCGCGGATAGAGATCATATAGCGTGAATCGAGCGCGCGTGTCAAGAGGTCAACGATGAGACGGTTCTTAGCGTTATCCTCCATATCGCCAGAGTAAACGAGGCGTACAGATACCTTAGGCTGCTGCATAGGTGTGCGGAAGTCGTTGGTAACCTCACCCTCAGCGAAACGAACGCCATCGTCAACAACAGCGTACTCGACCTTCTTAGATGTAGGAAGCGAACCGATATACTTCTCAACAAGAGGCTTCAATGTCTCGAGGTCGACGTTACCTGCGATAACGAAGCGGAAGTCATCAGCATAGCCGAAGAGCTTAGAGTGGATAGTCTGCAAAGCGGGGATGTTGATAGCCTCGATCTGAGCTGCTGAGGTTATCTGGCGACGTGCGTGGTCACCGTAGATAGTCTTCTGGAACTCGCGGCCTACGATGTAGTTAGGATCCGACTCCATATTCTTGAAGTAGGGAACATACATATTCTTCATATTCTGAAGGTCGGTCTCGTCGAAGCGAGGAGCTGTGAAGTTGAGGTAAACGAGCTGGAGGATAGTCTCGATATCCTTAGGCGAACCACCAGCGTTTACAGCGTGCTCATACGAATCAACGCCAATAGATGCGTACGCGCTCTTACCAGCGAGCTGCTTGTTAAGCTCGTTAGCCGAGAACTCCGAGATACCCGACTGGCCCATAACCATACCGAGGAATGCACCGTTGTAGTACTCCTCATCAGTAAGCATCGAGCAACCACCCTTAGATGTAGCGTTAACAAATACCTCGTCAGCCTTCAATGTAGAGGGACGAACAACAACCTTGATACCGTTCTTCAAAGTCCACTCCGTGAAACCGAGTGACTCGTTCTCAGCAGTAGCCTTAACGGGCGAACCCTTGAGCTTCAAAGCGGGGTCGATCAAAGGCTTCTTAACAGTATTGTCGGCATAGGCCTCGAGCTCTGCAGCTGATACCTCTGCGATGACAGCCTTAATCTCCTCCTCAGTAGGAATCACAAGACCCTCCTTCTGGGGTGTGCGCGCAAGGATAACGAGATTCTCGTTAGGACGTACGAGCTGCGAGTATGCAGCGTTGATATCATCGACCGTAACGCTGTTGATGAGCATCTGGTCGAACTGCCACTCAGTCTCGGCATCCATCATAGACGAGCCATCAGCATAGTGGTTAAGGTAACGCTGTGCATAGCTGTCGTTATCTACATCATTACGGTTGGTGTACTGACGCTCGGCGTGGCGCAAGATCTCCTGCTGGGCACGCTCGAACTCACCTGCTGTGAAGCCGAAGCGACGCATACGCTCCATCTCGGTATAGATAGTGCGGAAGGCGTCGATGATGCGACCCTCGTGAGCCGTAGCCGTGAACATCGTAGACTCCATTGTGGGGCAGATACCGATGCCACCCTCCGACATACCACCGCCGAGGATAGGAGCATCAGCCTTCTGAGCGATCTCGTCGAAACGCGCGCTCATCATCTGCATAACGAAGCTATAAATAAGGTCGGTCGAATAACCTACCATTGTGCCCTTGAGCTCCTTAGGAAGAGCCTCACGACGCGCAAACATCATAACGCTTGACTGTGTAAGCTCGGGATCCGAGAAGATAGAGATGATGGGCTCCTCGGTTGCAGGAACAGTGACAATCTCCTTCTGTGCTGCATCGGCAGGCGAAGCGGGGATGTCGGCCATCAAAGCCTTAATCTTTGACTCGATCTGATCGACGTCGATGTCACCAACAATAACGATAGCCTGATACTCAGGACGATACCACTTGTGGTAGAAGTTCTCCAAAGCTACGTGGTCGAACGACTCAAGACCCTCGAGGTAACCGATAAGGTTGCGGTGCTCGTAGATAGAACCCTTAAACAAGTTCTTAATCATATCGTTCTGAGCACGCAGACCGGCACCGTCACGCGTACGAAGCTCCTCCTTGATAACGCCACGCTCCGAATCAATCTCGGCGGGCTGAAGAGCGATAAACTGCGACCAGTCGTGGAGGATAAGAAGAGCAAGGTCAACATTCTCCTCGTTAACGGGAAGGTCCATAACCATATACTGGGTGCAATCCCAAGATGTGAAGGCGTTGAGGTTCAAACCGAACTGAACACCGATGGTCTCAAGCTTCTCGATAAGCTGCTTACCGGGAAGGTTCTTGGTACCGTTGAAAGCCATATGCTCGAGGAAGTGAGCAAGACCCTGCTGGTCATCATCCTCCTGAACGGCACCTACATCGTGGTAGATGTAGAAGCTGGCCTGACCCTTAGGCTTCTCGTTGTGGCGGATGTAGTAAGTAAGACCGTTGTCGAGCTTACCTACGCGCACTGCCGGGTCCATAGGCAGCGGAGCCATAGGATCCTGAGCATAGATACTCGTCACACCAATCATAAGTGCTACGAGTGCGAAAAACAGTTTTCTCATAGATCTAATAATTAATAAGTTATATAAATAAATTCTAATAGTTACGTTTAAGTTTACCTCTACGTTTGCCTCAATTAAAACATTTTATCAAGCAAAGATACGTTTTTTCTGTTAAAATATTGCATTTATTGTCACTTTTTTCTAAAAAACGTTGTATTTTGAAAACTGCACTTCTGTCATATTTCATAGTTCCGCAACCAATTACGTCAGATAACATCATAAAATACGGATAAATATTACGCTCAAAGGAGTCTATGTTTGCTAAATATATAACGCACAATGGGTAAGTATATTATCCTTTTGGCGGGAATCATACCATCTTAGTTACTCTTCACGACCTCGGCGGGGTTTTCGGTTGCAGCCTTCCACGAGCGGAGGGTTACAAGACCTACGGTTACGGCGAGGACAACGACAAGGGCTACGATATAGAGCCACCACGGCTGTGAAATGCGGTTGGCAAACGACTCTAACCAGCGTGAGGTGATATACCACGCCACGGGTGCTGCCACCACAAAGCAACCTCCTACAATCCACACATAACGCAGGTTAAGCAACTTCACTATTTGGCTGGTTGTCGCTCCGTAAACTTTTCGTACGGCAATCTCCGAGCGGCGGTGCTGCGTCTCAAACATCACAATGCCAAAGACTCCCATCAGGGCGATGATGATTGCCAATACGGCGAACATACCTACAAGAATCATCACCTTTTTTGTCTCACGATACTGCCACTCAATCCAGGTATCAAGTGTGTACAATCCTGGTGCTTCAGATGTAGGAGCAAGCTCCTTAGATAACTCCGCAATATACTTATTAAAGGCAGCGATGTCTGCTCCCGCACGCAGGCGCACATAGAAGTTATTATGCCCGTCATTTGTATTGCGACATACTAATGCGTGGTACTGGTTAGGGTTGCCGACAGAGCCAAACTGCACATCTTTTATTAGACCTACAACCTTACTATCGTAGACCTTCTCATCAATGCCCCAGCCTATATCTTCCGCTACGCTTGCGAATAGAATAGCCTCACGACGCTCTCCTGAAGAAGGAGTGAAATTTTTACCATCAACGACTTTTAGACCGAAGAAATCAAGGAAGTTATGGCGCACAAAATTGACATATAGCGTAGCCTCCTTGCCATCTTTCTCAATACTTGTGGACTGACCTACACCAAAGATGTTGAAATATGAGGATGTAACATCTACGACATCGGGGTGCTGCATAACTCGTTCTACGACGGTTTCAGTGTGGTTATAAAGGTCGTTGCTGGCAAAGTTTACGATATTCTCCTTTTCAAATCCGAGGTCGTATTGTACCATATAGCGATACTGGAGGAAGAATACCGATGTTACGATAATAAGAATCATCGCTACCGAGAACTGCACACCCACCATCACAGAGCGTAAACGACGACCAGTTGCCGACTGTGCAAAGCCTCCCTTCACACCCAATGAAGCATTGAAACGAGTGATGTAGAAAGCAGGATACAGCGCAGCAACAAGGGCAAGCAGAATCATTAGTCCTACCATCATCATAATCACCGGAATATTATCACCAAGAGCCAACGAGCAAGTTACATATTGGGTGATAAAGCTCTCTTGAATGGCTATCATCAGATAGAAGGTAAGGGCCATAGAGATAAGCACCAAGCCGATAGCCTCAAACAAGAAGTTCCAGCGCAGTGTGCCCTGACTTGCACCGAACACCTTGCATATATTCACCGCACGCATACGCACAGGTACAAGGGCAAAGAAGAAGTTTACAAAGTTTATAAAGGCGATGATGACAATTACCAGAGCGATAGCCGTGAGGATGATTGGCGCAGAGATTTTGCCACTCTCGAATGTTGCGCCAAAAGCATCGTGGAAGTTACCGTGGTAGTACATATCGTCAATGCGCACAAGGCGTGTGGCGAGGATATGCACACCATTCTCAATCTCCTCCTTCACATAGGCCTCATCCTCGGGATCTTCGGCAATCCACTCCTCGACCATTCCCAAGAACCACTGGGCATAGCTATCCTTGAAGTTCTTGATAAAATTCTCGGGGTCGGCATCCTCACGCAGACGAACAAAGGCGCAGTAGTTCCAGTTGTTGTTCTCGGTGGTATATACGCCCTCGTCACCCTTGATAATCTTCCAACTACCGAAGAGCGTGTTCTTGGGCATATCCTCATATATCGCAACTATGGTAAGCTCGTTCGTGGGCTTGCCATCATTAAACCAATATCCGCCCTCGTGGTAGATATTATCGCCAATGCCCACACCCATAAGTTCGGCTAATGACTCCGCCATTATAACGGTATTAGGCTCTTTAAGTCGTGAGAAGTCGCCTGCTATGCACTCAAAACCAGCCATATCAGGAGTATTTGGCGTAGCCCTTTTTATCTCCTCGGTGTACTTGTCGTAATCCAAATCGTTACGCTTGACCCATATACGGATAGGCAACTGAGAAGGGCTGATTGAGAAAGCCTCCTCCACCTCGGGTGTCTTGGCAATAGCATCGTAGGCCGCCATACCCGGAGAGTTGGTACTCCATTGTATATCGTTAGGGTCATTGCCAAAGTTTGGCGAAATGATGTAGGTGCGGTCAGCATCCTTTATCGCACTGTTGAATGTGAGGGTGTACCACACCTGCGAAGCGATGATGTAGAACGCCA
This sequence comes from Alistipes sp., assembly GCA_017937765.1. Classification (GTDB taxonomy): domain Bacteria; phylum Bacteroidota; class Bacteroidia; order Bacteroidales; family Rikenellaceae; genus Alistipes. Next base: position 573 of record JAGBCY010000014.1, on the reverse strand, counting down.
CAAAGGCGAGGGTCAACCCGAGCACATTAAGCAGCGATGCGACCTTGTATCTTCGCAAGGTCATTAGAAAGTTTTTGAATGCGATTTTCATATTGTTTGAGTTTTTAATTTGTCTTTTTAGTGGCTTGGGAGGCGGTCAAACCTGTCCAAGCCTGGGGTGCTTATGGTTTGGTTTTATAGTGAGTTTAGGGAATTTAGGGAGATTAGGGAAGATAGTGACAATAGCTAAACTCCTTAATTTCCTTAAACTCACTAAATTCTCTACAATCTTGACTTTACATCGGTTACAATCTTACCGTCAAAGAGGCAGATGGTACGGCTTGCATACGAGGCATCGTGCTGCGAGTGGGTAACCATAATAATCGTTGTGCCTTCTTGATGCAACTCTTTGAGCAGGGTCATAACCTCCTGACCATTCTTCGAGTCGAGGTTACCCGTAGGCTCATCGGCAAGGATCAGCTTGGGGTTCGACACTAGGGCACGGGCGATAGCCACACGCTGCTGCTGACCTCCCGAGAGCTGCTGTGGGAAGTGGCCGGCACGGTGCGAGATGTTCATACGGTCGAGCATCTT
>JAGBCY010000013.1 GCA_017937765.1 Alistipes sp. | reverse complement strand
GCTCTATCAACTGAGCTACTTCCGCAAAAATACACCGCTCAGAGGCTGCTTCTCACCCACTTGGAAGTGAGCCATTGCAACTCCGACCGGCGTCGTAGTGGGAAGAGATGGATTCGAACCACCGAAGGCGTGCGCCAGCAGATTTACAGTCTGCCCCATTTGGCCACTCTGGTATCTTCCCAATATTTATAAGATCTCGTTCAAGACTTTCGTCTCTCGTCTGAGCCGATGGAGGGATTCGAACCCCCGACCAGCTGATTACAAATCAGCTGCTCTGGCCAACTGAGCTACATCGGCATTTGACCTTACCGGGTTGCAAAGGTACGAACATTTTTTTAATTTCCAAATTTTTTCGAAACTTTTTTTCAAAAAAACATTCATTCACCCCTTTCAAAGAACTATCCGAAGGCTTTGATAAGCACTAAGCGGAAAATCGAGTGCAAATATACAACTTATTTTTAAATCACGAAACTATAATCCCATTTTTTTTCATTTGATGCTCTATTTTTTACATTTCGACTATAATATTGAGTTATACCTATATATAATATTACACGAAGGCTAAAATAGGAAAGACCATATTGCATTGTGAAATAATTTTCATACCTTTGCCCAACTAAAAACCTCCGACGAGAGTTACACACTAAACCAAGCAATATTAAATTTTAAGTTAACAATATGAGAAGATTTCTATTTTTAGCTTCGTTTCTCCTTGTTGCGATGTTCGCAGCTTGCGAAAACAACGACCAGAGCGGTGCAAAGATTATCCTCACCTCGCCCACGGAGCTGAACGTGGGTATGTATGGCGGTCGCGCGACGATCACCTACACCACAGTTGGCGACGTATCACCCGAGGATATCGAGGTTACACACACGGGCGACTGGCTCCGCATCGTCAATAGCAAGGCTCTCGGCGAAGTTGTCATCGAGACTGCCACAAATGAGACGGGCGGTACGCGTATGGCTGCCGTAACGATCATCTTCGGCTCGCAGCGCACAACCGTTGTAGTCAACCAGTCGGGCACGCCCGCGGAGCCCGTAATCACGCTGACCTCGGCATCGAAGATCGAGCTCGAGCGTGCAGGACAGCCCGTAGAGATAAGCTACACGCTCGAGAACCCCAGCCCCGAGGGCTATACCTATGCCAAGGTTGATGCCGACTGGATCTATCGCATCGACACCTCGGTCGAGGGTAAGGTCACGCTCTACGCTGCCACAAACACCACCTCAGAGAGCCGCACGGCAAATATCGAAGTGGGCTACGAGAGCGCGTCGTTCGACGTCGTACTCACTCAGTCGGGCGAGGGCGACTACAACTTCACCGCAACGACGATGGATGGCGAGTACTACGGCGACTTCTACTCTCCCGGTGCCGGCAACTACATCCTCAAGTTCTCTGACCGAGGCTTCACCCCCGAGGGTAGTACACAACCATTTGGCACATACTACCGTATTGACGCATACAGTGTGGTATTTACAGATGAAACAGGAACGATAACCCTTCCCGAGGGCGAATACACCTACGATCCCGAGGGTAGCTATACCACGTGGACCTTCGTTGCCGACTACACAGACTTCTTCGTAAACGACAAGAATGGCAAGCACGAGAAGCAGAAGATCGAGAGCGGCAAGATGGTTGTTAAGAGCAACCAGATAACACTTGAGCTCATTATCGACGGTGTAAAGCACAATGTCGTATACAATGGTAGTACAGAGTTAGTTGATGCCCGTGGCGACATTAACATCCTCTCCACGCTTGAGGAGGACTACGCCCTCGACCTCTCGAACCACTCGATGGTATATGCATGTCAGGGCGACTGGTACGACTTTGGCTACATGAACTGGGTACTTCAAATCAAGCCTAACGATGGGAAGGGAGACTGCGTCCAGATCGACATTATCACCGAATATGACGACGAGGAAAGTGGCTTTGAGGGTAACTATACAGCATCAGAGGTACGTGCTACAAACGCATTTATGTTAGGTTGGGTGTATGGTGGCTATTTGGAGTGTAGCTGGTTCTACACAGTTGACCAGGATGAGCTTGCTCCATTCCGCGGTGGTGAGATTACGATCAAGAAAAACGCCGACGACACTTATACCGTAGATATTGACGTAACAGACGACATCCGCAACCGCATCTACGGTAGCTGGACTGGCGTAGGCACAGCACAGATAAAATAGACGATGCTTATCCCACGATAAGAAAGAATAATGCAAATTTATGGGGCTTAAATTTGGCATATCCGCCATAAGCCCCTATATTTGCACTCGCATTGAAAGAATTTTAATTTAACAAATATAACTAACACTAAGATTACTATGAAGGTAGAGCAGAATAAGATGATCGCCGTTGACTATAAGCTCACGGTAGATGGTGCCATTGCTGATCAGTCACAGCCCGGCCAGCCCCTGGAGTTTATCGCAGGTATGGGTATGTTGCTCCCCAAGTTCGAGGAGGCAATTATGGGCAAGGAGCCCGGCGAGAGCGTGTCGTTCACACTCGAGGCTAAGGATGGCTACGGCGAGGTTATCGCTGAGGCTATCGTTGAGTTGCCCAAGACCGTGTTTATGATGGATGGCAAGGTTGCTGAGGATATCCTCTACGTAGGCAGCCAGATTCCTATGTCGACGGCTGATGGCCAGCATATGATGGGTCTCGTTAAGGAGGTTAAGGCCGACACCGTTATGATGGACTTCAACCACCCTATGGCAGGTAAGACCTTGAATTTCGACGTTACGGTTGTGTCGGTTCGCGACACCACACCCGAGGACCTCGCCAAGTTTATGGGCGGAGGCTGCAGCTGTGGTGACTGCGGTGGTGGCTGTGGCGACCACGAGTGTGGCGATGGCTGCGACTGCGGTGGCTGCAACTAATGGTTCTATGGTGCAAATAGCAAGTAGCACTTCTCTGATGATCTTGAGAAGTGCTACTTTTTCTGTTAAGATGATGGGGATGACTAAAAGGCAAATATGTCATTCCCATTTTGTAGGTGCCAAGCACCCGGGAATTACGACTACTGCTACAACAGCTTTTGCATATACTCCAATGCGTAGGTCATCTCCGCAACCGACAATGTCGAGAGCCACGCCTCGAGTTCATTCTGCACCTGCACCGTCTGCTGAACATCGCTGTTGATGGTTGCAACGTTTATCCTTGAAACAAACGCATTGAGTCGATTGTTAATCTCCGTAGAAACTATCACCATAAAAGTTTGGGGTTATCCTAAGACAACCCCAAACCAAATAGTATGTAGCGTCGTTACTCGATAACAACGAGTGGCTGATCGGCCTGAACAGTGTCGCCCTCAGAAACCAAGAGACCCAATACCTTACCAGCGTAATCCGACGAGATTGAGTTCTCCATCTTCATAGCCTCGAGAATCATAACCTCCTGACCCATAGTAACTGTGTCGCCAGCCTTAACCTTAATCTCGATTACACGACCAGGAAGCGGCGCGTTAACCGTCTTACCATCAGCAGCCGTAACCTTACGCTCGGCACCCGTATCCTCAGCTGCGTCCTCCATAGAGTCGGCAACCTCAATAAGGATAGCATCAGCAGCCACGGTATCGCCCTCAGCAACCAAGATCTGCTTAACGAAGCCAACGTAGTCGGTAGTGATAGAGTTCTCCATCTTCATAGCCTCGAGGACCATAACCTCCTGACCAACAGCTACCTTATCACCAACCTTAACCTTAAGCTCGATAACACGACCAGGCAGCGGTGCGCATACGGTCTTACCCGTAACGGGACGCTTAGCAGCCGTTGCCGCACCAGCCTTCGCGCTCTCGATCTCGATGATAACGCCCTCGGCCTGAACCGTATCACCCTCCTTAACGATAATCTGCTTAACGCGACCAGCGAAGTCCGAAGTGATAGAGTTCTCCATCTTCATAGCCTCGAGAACTGCAACCTCCTGACCAACAGCAACGGTGTCGCCAACCTTAACCTTAAGCTCGATAACGCGGCCAGGAAGCGGTGCGCAGATCGTATCGCCCGTGATAGGCTGAAGTTCAACCTTCTCCTCCTTCTTCAACGAGGGATCAGCCGCTACCTTCTCAGCGTAGGCAGCCTTCTTGATGCCCGTGAGGTAAGCCTTAGCAACCAAGGGGAACAACTCGAGCAAGAGCTCCTCCTTCTCGTTCTCGGCCAAGAGTACGCCACCAGCCTCCTCCAATGCGGGGTTGGGCTGCTTCTGATACTTCGATGTATCGTAGGGACGCTCCTCTCTAAAGCCACAAATCTTCTCGCGGAAATCCTCCGAGATCTTCACGGGAGTGCGACCGTAGTCACCCTTCACGAGACCTACGAACTGAGCCGACTTATTTGTATACATAGCACGACCAGCCTTCTCGTCCATAGCGCAGTTTACGGCCTGAGCACCAACGATCTGCGATGTAGGAGTTACGAGAGGGGGAAGACCTGCTGCAAGACGCACGGGAGGAATGAGCTCCATAGCGCGGGGCAGGATATCCTCTGCGCCGAGCTGCTTGAGCTGAGCAACCATATTCGAGTACATACCGCCAGGAATCTCAGCATCCTGAACGAGCTTGTTAGGAGCGGGGAAGCCGAAGTAAGCCTCGATAGCCTGTGAAGCTACGAGAAGCTCATCCCAGTTCTCCTCCTGAGCAGCCTTCACGCAACGGTCGAGCAGAGCGTCAACCTCGGCAGGAGTCTCGTCGGTGAGGGGATTGAATGCCTTAGGCAGGGGCTTCTCGGCACCGAATACCGAGAGCTCGAGCTCCTTGCGGATATCCTTCAACTCGTTGTTAATCTTGGCAACAGCCTCCATATTTGCACCGAGCTCGATACCCAACTTCTTACAGAAGAGGTAAACAAGCTCAACTGCGGGAGCACCCGTGCCACCACCAAACCACCAGCAGTTAGTGTCAACGATATCAACACCCGCGACGATAGCAGCATAAACCGAACCGAGGCCGTAGCCGGGGGTACAGTGTGTGTGGAAATCAACCGTTACGCCGAGCTCCTTCTTCAAGAGCTTGATAAGACCTGCAACGCGTGCGGGAGGAATCAAACCCGACATATCCTTGATCGTAATCATATCGGCACCGAGCTCTGCCATCTGGCGAGCCTTATCCAAGAAGTACTCGTCGGTAAATACCTTCTCGTGCTCCTGGCCGTCGGTGTACTTAGGATCTACGGTGTAACATACAGCGCAGTCGGCAATACCGCCATACTGCTTGATATACTTGATAGTTGACTTAACGTTATCAACATCGTTCAGAGCGTCGAAGATACGCATAATACCCAAGCCGCTCTCGATGGCGTTACGCGAGAAGCCGTCGATGATCTCATCGGTATAGGGAGCATAACCGAAGAGGTTACGACCACGCGACAAAGCCGTTAGCTTCGACACATCACCCACAGCCTTCTTGATGGTCTCAAGACGAGTCCAGGGGTTCTCGTTAAGGTAGCGCATAACCGAGTCGGGCACAGCACCACCCCACACCTCCATAGCATAGAAACCGGCATCCTTGTAGTAAGGAAGGCAGCGGTCCACCTGCTGCTGAGTCATTCGTGTTGCAAACGACGACTGCTGGCCGTCACGCAACGTAAGATCGCGAATTTTTAAGATCTTTGCCATAGCTTTCTTTTAAGGTTTTATGTAGTTTAATTTTAAGTTGTTCATTTTCGCACAGCGCACTTCGCTGTTATTCGAATAACAAATATAACATTTATTTTCCGAAATTCCAAATATTTCGTCAAGAAAGTTATAAAAAAGCAATCCCGCGCAGTTTTCACCACGCGGGACCGCCACAAAAAACACCTATAATACTATGATTAGTCGCGTACAAGAACAATGTAGTCGCTACCACCGAGCGTCACATCGTAGGTCGAGCCGAGCGTTACACTCTCGCCCGAGAGGAGGTTCTTCCACTGGCCCGGAGTCGACACCTCGACGGTAGTCGTAGACTCCTCTTCCGTGAAATTGGCAACCACGATAACCCTATCCATAACGAGCGTCTTGCCGTCCATATTGACATCGTTAACGGCCCACGTATCCATCTTAAAGTTATCACCTCCGTAGTAGTCCTCGTTGGCCGTACGCCACGAGATAATCTTCGACATAGCGTCGTACAACGCACGGCGGTTTGCATCGTCGTAGTAGTCCCATCGGACAGGCTTACGGCCCGTGCGGTCGTTATAGTCGATCGAATAGTCGTAGCCGAGCTCGCCGAACTGCCACATCATCTTGGGATAGGGCGAGAGGAAGTGGAAGGCATAGATTGCCTGTAAACGCTTCGAGAGCACTGCCCAGTCATCCTTGACGTAGGTCTGACCGTTGGTGACGGCCTTATAAGCGATACGCTCCTCGTCGTGGGTCTCGATGTTATTCACGCGGCCGCGCTTGATGTCCGAGAAGTTCGACTGGCTGCCGGCACGTGTCGCTGCGCTACGCAATGCTGCTGCCGAAGGCTTCGCACCATCGGGCATAACGTAGATCTTCATAGTCTCGGGCTGGAAGTAGAAGTCATACTTGACACCTACCTCGGCATTCACAAGCACGTTCTTACCACCATTAAGCGAGATGACTACACCAAGCTCATAGAGTTTCTTATCATCGGCAACGCCGTACGACGTCTCCCAGTTGCGGTTCTTGCGCACCTTGAATACGCAGCCCTCCTTATTTGCATCGGCAAAGACAACATCCTCGGCAACCAAGAAACCATCCTGCTCAACAAAGGCGATATCCGTAGTCCAGTTATTGCTCTTGAAGTCACCCATAAGACCCCAGAAGCCATCCACCTTGCCATCGTCATACCAGCCCATAACGGTCTCGCCATAGCCGCCCATAGCGTTGTTGCTCCAGCAGAGTGCACCTACTTTTGTGTAGAGCTCCTCCTCTTCGCGCTGGTCGCAGAAGTGCTCAAATATAATGTAGGCATCCTGCTCAACCTCGCGGATAGCCATAGCGTAGTCCGAGAGGATGGTGATACGCTCCGAAGAGTAACCACCAGCATCATAGTCGCCCGGCTTCTGTACGAAGCCCTTGGTGAGGTCGAAACGGAAACCATCGACCTTGTACTCCTCCAACCAATACTTCAACACATCCTTGAAGTACTCGCGAGTCTTGGGATAGAGGTGCTTGAAGTCGTGGAATACGCTCCAATTATGGGGAGCATCGACGTTGAAGAAGGGGTTATCCGAAGATGTCTTATTGGCACCCGAATCCCACCACATCTTAGCCCAGGGGAACTGGCCCGTGGCGTGGTTGAACACAACGTCGAGGATCACGGCGATACCGCGCTTGTGGCACTCGTCGATAAATCTCTTGTATGCCTCCTCCGTACCGTATGCCTTATCGGCAGCGAAGTAGAAGCAGGGGTTATAGCCCCACGAGTCGTTGCCGTCGAACTCCTGAATAGGCATCAGCTCGATGGCGTTAACGCCGAGGGTCTCGAGGTAGTCGAGCTTAGCTGTCACGGCGTCGATAGAGCCCTCCTCGCTAAAGTCGCGGATGAGGAGCTCGTAGATAGCCAACGAATTCTCCTTAGGACGGTCGAAGTCGGTGACTGTCCAAGCGTACTCGGGCTTGTCGAGCTGGAATACCGAAACGATATCCGACGTGTACTGCGAGGGATAGGGCTTAAGGTCGGGATATACCGAGGCGTCGATCCACTTATCGTTCCACGGGTCGAGGATCTTCGTTGCGTAGGGGTCGCCCACCTTCACAACACCATCCACCAAGAACTGGTAGCCATACTCCGTACCCATTTCGAGGTTCGACACCGTAGCCCAGAAGTAGTCGCCATCGCGCTTCATAAGATACTCGTTCGAGGGTGTGTAGTTGTTGAAGTCGCCGAGCAACACAACCGACGACTTACCCGGAGCGTAGAGCACGAACGTTGCCGACGTGCCGTCGATGTTTACGCCATCGACAACGCCTGCGGGACGCTCAGCCTCCTGGGTGGCTGCCAAGATAGCCACAGAGACCGTCTCCTCGATGGTGTCGGTACCATCCGTAGCCACAGCCTTGAACACTACATCGGCGGGCTCCTCGGGCACAAAGTCGTAGGTAATCAACGCGCTACCGCTCTCGGCCACAACCTCGTCGTTCTTGTAGAGCGTAACCTTCGTAGCCTCCTGCTGCTGCACCTGCACGCTGCACTCCTCGCCCACGGTGAGGATCTGGCCATTCTTCGGCGTGAGGAACTTTACCGACATACCCTCCGTGGCGAGCTCCACGAAGATATCTGCGCCGTTGTCCTTAACCTCGATCATACTGTCGGCCGAGCGGAATACGAACGCCAGATGAGTTATGGTCTCACCCTCAGGCACGCCATAGAAGGCACGAGGGCCACCCTTGATCACATAGTGCCAGATGTTATCGCCCTGCGACTCGAGCTTACACTCGGGGATATTTTCACCCCACTCCGACTTCACATACTTCCAGTCGCCCGTAGTCGTACTCTCCGACGTGAGCACACCTGTGTGGGCATAGAGCTCACCTGAGAAGCCATCGGCTGCCGTACCGGCGGTATTGAGGATAATCGTGACATCCTCAGTCATCGACTCGGTAACAAACGCCGGGTCTGTCGAGATCAACGGGAACTCCGAGGGGCCTCCGGGGATAACGGCAGGGGGTGTGTTGGGAGGAAGTACGAGACCTCCATCATCGCCACATCCGAGCGCGAGAGTGGCAACGAGTGCCACAAGCAAGAAACGTAACTTTTTCATCTGCGTAGTCTTTTATTTAGTTTGTCAATCGTCCGCTTTACGGGGCTATGTCGCCGTTCTCAACCTTTCAGAATCACTCATCCGCCGAGCCAGCACCCCGGGCCTACGTCGCGCACTCACGCGCGCATAGCCTTGCAAAGTTACTGAAAATATCCGACAACAAGAAAGACCGTCGCGTTAATTTACCCGACGGTCTAAATTCCTGTACGAACGGCCTATTTGCGGCTACGAGTGGATGAAGTACGCCGCAAGTTTACACCTCCACTCATCCGGTATTGGCACCGTCTGCTGGAGCTCGAAGTCGAAGGCCACCATCACCGACGTGCTCTCCGTGAGGCACCTATCGCCCGACATAATGCGCTGGTGCAGCGTCATACTCTTAGTGCCCACGCGCGACACACTCGTAACAACCTCGATATCATCCTGAAGGCGCACCTGACCAAGATAGTCCGTGTGCGTCGATGCGGTGATAATCCTCAGCTTATCAAAGACGCCCGTGATGCCCAAGACCCGCTGATAGAACTCGGTCTTGCCCATATCGAAATAACTCTGCTGCCAAATGTTATTCACGTGCATAAACGAATCGACATCCGAAAATCGCTTCTGCACCGGTGTTCTTAACTCCTTTGCCATATCATCAACTCCTTATAATTTCAACCTCGCCACCCTCGCCGAAGGCTATAATCGAGCTCGGCTTAAGCGTGGGCTTACCCTCAAAACGCGGGTGCACGACATAATCAACGCCCTTTAGGATCACCTCGTCGACATCCCTCAATCGCTTTGCCGCAGGCTCGCCCGAGATATTTGCCGACGTAGAGACAATAGGTTTGCCAAACTTACGCAGCAGAGCCTGGCAGAACTCGTGATTCGGGACACGCACACCCAAGGTCTTAGTCTCGGGGATAAGGCTCGGAGCCACACCCACGGCACCCGGGAGTATCACCGTGAGCGGCTTATCCGACATCTCCATAACCTCAAAAGCTATGCCCGGCGCGCGGTTAACATAACGCACAACCATATCGGCATCGCGGCACAAGCACAGCATCGAGTGTTTATCCTCGCTACGCTTCAGCGCGTAGACACGCTGCACAGCCTCCTCGTTCGTGGCATCGCAACCGATACCCCACACCGTGTCGGTAGGATAGAGTATAATACCCCCCTCGCGCAACACCTTAACACACTCATCAACAGCCCTCTGCATACTCTACTTCTTGGCTCTTAGTTCATTAAAACAGTGGCGACAGATGGGCTGGTATGTATCGTGAGCACCCAAGAGCACCTGCTTATCATCCTCGGTCAGGCGGTGTGAGTGGTGCGCGAGGTCGCCACAGCGCACGCATATAGCGTGGACCTTAGTGACGTACTCCGCCGTGGCCATAAGCGCAGGCATAGGACCAAACGGCACACCCATATAATCCATATCGAGGCCCGCGACGATGACCCTAATACCGCTGTCGGCCAGCTTACGGCACACATCGACGATGCCATCGTCGAAGAACTGCGCCTCGTCGATACCGACAACATCAACGTCCGAGGCCATCAACAATATATTCTGCGCCGACTCCACGGGGGTAGAGAGGATTGCATTCGCATCGTGCGACACAACCTCCTCCTCCGAGTATCTCACATCTATCGACGGCTTAAAGATCTCAACCTTAAGGTTGGCAAACTGCGCCCTCTTCATACGGCGGATCAACTCCTCGGTCTTGCCCGAAAACATCGAGCCACATATCACCTCAATCCACCCCTTATGCTTATTATTTTCTAAAAACATTTTTAGACTACGGTTATCTTATTACTTATCTAATTCATTTCAAGCTGATTACATCGGCGTGCTGATCAGCAAGGTCCTATTTTGCACCCTACTCCTCCAAGCGGCGTGCTGCCATCCTCACCCAAGCCGATTACATCGGCGTGCTGATCAGCAAGGTCCTATTTTGCGCCCTACTCCTCCAAGCGGCGTGCTGCCATCCTCACCCAAGCCGATTGCATCGGCGTGCTAATCAGCAAGGTCCTATTTTGCGCCCTACTCCTCCAAGCGGCGTGCTGCCATCCTCACCCAAGCCGATTACATCGGCTTGCTGATCAGCAGGACCTTATTTTGCGCCCTACTCCTCCAAGCGGATAATCTTTGCGCCGAGGGCGTTAAGTCGCTTATCTATATCGCGATAGCCGCGGTCGATCTGCTCGACGTTCTGAATCGTGCTCGTACCCTCGGCACTCATAGCTGCGATAAGCAGAGCAACACCCGCACGGATATCGGGCGACGTCATATTCGCAGCGCGCAACGGATGCTGGTGGTCGTGGCCGATGACCGTGGCACGGTGCGGATCGCACAGAATAATCTGCGCACCCATATCTATGAGCTTATCGACAAAGAACAGACGGCTCTCAAACATCTTCTGATGGATGAGCACCGAGCCCTTTGCCTGCGTAGCAACCACAAGGAATATCGACAGCAGGTCAGGCGTGAGGCCTGGCCACGGAGCATCGGCGATGGTCATAATCGAGCCGTCGATGAAGCTCTCGATGCTGTAATTCTCCTGCGCCGGGATATAGATATCATCGCCGCGTTGCTCGAAGCGTATGCCCATACGTGCAAACTGCTGAGGGATAATACCCAAGTTATCGTACGACACGTTCTTAATCGTAAGCTCCGAGCGTGTCATCGCCGCCATACCGATAAAGCTACCCACCTCAATCATATCCGGGAGCATCGTGTGCTCCGTGCCACCCAACGACTCCACGCCGTCGATGGTAAGCAGGTTCGAGGCGATGCCCGAAATCTTTGCTCCCATACGGTTGAGCATCTTGCATAGCTGCTGCAAGTAGGGCTCACACGCCGCATTATATATCGTCGTACGTCCCTCGGCCAAGACTGCCGCCATAACGATGTTTGCCGTGCCCGTCACCGAGGCCTCGTCGAGGAGCATATAGGTGCCCTTGAGCTTCTCAGCCTCGACCGTATAAAACTCGTCGCTAAGGTCGAAGTTGAAGTTCGCGCCGAGCTTCTGGAAGCCGAGGAAGTGTGTGTCCAATCTACGGCGGCCGATCTTATCGCCACCGGGCTTAGGCATAAAGCCCACGCCAAAGCGTGCCAACAGCGGACCGATCATCATCACCGAGCCACGCAGACGGCGGCAACGCTTGTGATAGTCGGCCGTGCGCAGATAATCGAGATCTATCTCGTCGGCCTGAATTGCGAAGTCGTCATCCGAGAGACGCTCGACCTTGACACCCATCTTCGACATCAACTCCAAGAGCTGCATAACATCTGCAATGATAGGCACATTGTGTAACACCACGCGCTCCGACGTGAGCAACGTAGCACATATAATCTGAAGGGCCTCGTTCTTCGCGCCCTGGGGTATGATTTCGCCCTTGAGGCGATGACCACCCTCTACAATAAACTTTGCCATACGCTAAAATTTTTACCAAAGGTAAGAAAAATTCAGTAACAACAACAAATTATCCCCAAATAAGTTTTCAACATCTGCCCCATTTTCTACCATATAACCATACCACGTTTAGTTTATGATATTACCCTTTTAGTAGATATATACATTATTTTTTAGACTTATCGCACATTTATGTTGTTCTATTAGTCGAAAGTGCGATTGTCAAACAAAATAGTTTTTGTTACTTTGCGTTATCCTTAGCAAAGCGGATAAAACTTAAAAGATATAGATATGAAAGAGTTTATGAATCCTTTGAACATCGACGCCCTCAACAACGACGGCGTGAGCATCGGCGACGACTTGGCCCTCTTCCCATTTCGGACTCGCAAGGGCACATACACACTCCACGAGCCCAAGAAGTTGACAAATGCCGTGATCGCCATCTGCACCGCGGGACACTGCCGCCTGAAGGTAAACCTCGAGGAGTATGAGGTCGAAGGACCTATGCTTATCTCGCTACTCCCGGGGCAGATAATCGAACCCCTCGAGTGCAGTACCAACATCGAGGGATATGCCATCAGCCTCTCGCGTCGATTCGTTGATATGCTCAACCTCCCGGGCTGGCAACAGCAGTATATGTTGATGTATAACAACCCGTTAAGCGCAATTGACAGCGACAAACTAACGGCCATACGCATCTTCTACGCTATACTCTACAAGGCTGCCTCGAACGAGGAGAATCCCTTCCGTTTGCAGGTCATCGAGAACCTCATCCGAGTGTTCTACTACGGTGGCGTATATCAGTTTAAGCAGCGCGACACGGCGGCGGCGACATCAAAGAACAGCATCGTTGACCGCTTCCTATCGCTTGTCGAGGAGCACTACCGCGAGGAGCGACTCATAGGCTTCTATGCCGACAAGCTCTGCATCACGCCCAAGTACCTCTCGAAGCTGGTCAAGGAGAATACGGGCCGCTCGGCAGGCGAGTGGATCGAGAGCCACGTGATACTCGAGGCACGCGCTATGCTCCAGTCCTCGGATATGACCATTCAGCAGGTAGCCTCTTCGCTCAACTTCCCGAACCAATCCTTCTTCGGCAAGTATTTCAAGCGCGCCACGGGCCTCTCGCCCAAGCAGTATCGTCAGGAGGGACACAAATAGTCCAGCCCCCGACGAAGCAGCCGATGCGAACGGTCCAGACGACAAAGCATACGAAGCAGAATGACACAAAAGACCACCCCCGACGCCATACGGTATCGGGGGTTGTCTCTCCTTATAATATAATGTGTATAGACTCTGTCTACAAGATCATCACATCGGCCGAGGCCTCAGCCATCGACTCGCGGTAGACTAACGAGGGGACCGACGAACGGCTCACCGAGCTTAACGAAAAGTCGTTGACGTCATTACGTCCCTCGAAGGTGAAGGTCGTGGGTTTTGTCTGGTACATCTCGGTGAAGTTACCGAGATCATCCTCAGCCATACCGAAGAAGGTGAAGGTCGTGCCGTAGTCGAACATAAAGACCCCGACGCTATCCCCCGCAGCACCCTCGTTCAAAAGGCCTGCGACGAGTTGCTCGTACTGATAGAACTCATAATCGACGCTATATACTGCCGAGAAGTAGAATGCCGTAGCCTCTGAATCGACATCGGCCTCGACGATAACCAAAGCATCGTTTCCGGCAAACTGTGCCCACGAAGGATCGACGGCGATAATCTCATTGACATCGTAATAGCCGGCCACGCGGAGTTCGAAGTCCAAGTCGGCGTAGACTATCTCGGCCGTAGTGAAGCGATGCTTATAGAGCTTCGTCGTGGGACTTCCAGCCTCGCAGCCAAAGAGCAAGAGTTCGTACTCGGTCGAGGGGGTGAGGCGCGTAGCTGTCTCGCTGTTAGGGCCCGAGTTATAGTGAACGTCGTAGTTATCGAGGATATAGCGCATAATATTCTCGTCGGTAGTACCCTCGAACTTCTCGGGCGAGGTGAGCAGCACGACATAGGGATCGTCGTTGGTGGTGTCGATGGTGATCGTTGCACGGCGGCTGAGGATGTCGCTAAACGTCACAGTAAACTCGTTGTCGGAATCGGCCACGCCACCCGTAGAGAAGTAGTAACGCTCGGGCGTAGAGTTAATCAACGCCTCGCTATCCATACCAAAGGCCCAGAGCACATACTCCGTATTGGCCAAGAGCTCCACCTCGAGCGAGGTCTTATCGTAGTAGGCCAGCTCGTTGAATATGAAGTGCAGGCCCTGCTCAGGAGTGTCGAAGAACGACGAGTAGTGACCCTTCTGCTCCTCCCACGCCGCCGAGCAATAGCTTCGAAACTCCTCGTCGGGGGTCTCGGGCGGACACTGCTTAGCGTCGAAGAGGCCGAAGAAGAAGGGACCATCGTAGTTCACCGCCTCGACCTCGAGCACCACGTTAGGGCCATCAACCTCTGCATTGAGGTTGAAGTCAACGACATAGTCGCTCACTGTCTTGGTGTTGATGACCATACGACATATCTCGGTCGTGGGGGTCATACTATTCACATCGAAACCATAGGCATAAGCCACATACTTCGTGTCGGGCGAGACGCCATTTATGCGATGGCCATACTGCGCACCATCGTACATAAACACCGTCACTGCTGCCTGGACATCGATACCGAAAGCCTCAGCAAATCCTTGAAAGATATCCATATCGCTGGCCCAAAGGGCTTCGTCATCCGCCATTAGACCATTTTCATCGATGTAACTTCCATTTCCTAAAATAAATACGTATGAGAGGTTAGGATCCTTAGGCACGATATCCATAATGATATTCGTGGCGTTAACCTCCTGAAGCACAAAGTCGATAGAGTGCTCCAAGCCCTCACCCTGACGGACTACAATCGTGGCGTTGGGATAGACTCCCGGATAGGCCACGTCGACACGACAGCTACGCGCACCCTTATCATAACTCTTTGCAACGTCGAACGATATCTCGCCATCGGTGGCAACGGAGATGTTCGACACCCAATCAAACTCAGGCGTCACGAGCAGCGTAGCACCCTCCTTAGGATTCTCAAGCGTATAGTTCACCGTATAGCGACCACCCTCGGCCGAGGCCTCCACCTCGTTCACCGCGAGAGTGAGCTTGGGCGAAGCACCGGGCTCGGGAGTAACAGGCTCGTCGCCCTTACACCCCCAAAGGAGTGTAAGAGTGATGGCCGCACACATTGTTAACCAAATATTTTTCATAGTCTCGGTTTCGTTAAGTTAATACGTCAGGATGCGTGGCTATGCCTCGGGGGTACCCTCGATGGGACCAGAGTACGAGCCCGTAAAGACGCGATCGTCGGTGAGCGTCACGCTAAACTCAAGGTCGTAGGTCTGCGTAGCCTCGTTGTAGGTAAGCTCGAGCAGAGCCTCCTTAAAGGCGTTCTTCGAGCCGTTGAACGTGCTGTAATAGCTGTCGATGTACTGACCCTCGTAGCCGAGCGTGTAGACACCCGATGGGATATAGTTCAACGAGCTGTCGCCCGTACGCATATCGAAAGCGATAACATATTGTGAATCAGCATCAGCAATTGAAAGTTCCCAGTTATCCGAGTACCAGTTCTTCGCCTTGAACGTAGTCCAGTTAACCGTATCGGGCACCTCCTCGGGTTCGGTGACCTCCATACCGTCAACCGTGCCCACGTATGCAAACTTGAAGGTACGGCCATCCTGAACGCGGAACGAGATATCGAACGAGTAGGTCTTAGCCGCCATATCGATATTCACCAGAGCGCGAGCCTCCGAAGCATAGTACTGACCCTCGCCAGCTATGCGCAGCGACGTACCATCGGCACCGAGGCTACGACCATCAACCGGATTACCAATCTCGTAGAAGCCTGCGGGGAGATACTCCGATGCAGGACAGAAGGCATCGAGCACAAGGCGGTAAGTCTCCTGGCCATCAACCACCTGAGTGAAAGTTAGATACCAGTTGGTATTGCTCTCATAAGAGCGCGCCGTAGCTGTCGTGAGCACAACGTCGAAGATATCTAAGCTCTGAGTCAACGAGACACCGTCAATAGGGCCATCATACTCCGCCTCAATGACGTAGTTACCCTCGAGCGTGCCGTAGAACGACAACATATACTTCTGCGCATCCCAGTCGATGTCGACGTGGAGGGTACCGGTAAGGAAGGGCAATGGCTCAGCCTCACCTGCCACGTGGAAGGTAGAGGTCGTGCCGTCGAACTGACCAGCATCAACCGACATTCTGCGTGCCGCAAACTCCTCGGCCGAGGTGCTGATGGTGTACAAGTTATTGACGATATAGTCGGCCTTAAAGGCATTCATAATATCGAACTTAGCGACGTTACCTGCCTCATCGGCGAGGTTCAGAGTCCAGCTCTGGCCATCGTTTGTGGTTGATGCCGAGGCGGTTGTGAAGTCGGTGTCGATGGTAACGATGTCGATAACGGGCATATTGTCGACCTCGCCATTGTAGGTTGCTACCAGATGGCGACCATCCTTAAGCATAAGGTCGATATCGAAGCTATAAGCCTTAGTCTCGGGGTCGATAGCCACAACAACACTACCGCTTGAGAGCTGCACGCCATTGTCGTAGCCATAGGTCGAATAGCGATACGAGCTCACGCAACCAATCTCGTTTGACTCCTTAACAACGTACGTTCCTGCTGGGAGATAGTCCTTCTCGGGATCGGCATAGATATCGAGGCTCAAGGTATTCTCGTTGTAGGCGAAGTTATCTGCCTCGTTGGCATCCTCATACGAGAACATCATAAAGTAGCTCGAGCCATACTTCGTGCCGCGAGCACGCGTATAGTCGTGAGAGATAACCTTGCTCGGATCGTCGTCGGTCTTAAACAGGATAGGCTCTGCCATAAAGGTCTGCTCGTTACCCTCTGCGGCAACCAACAACTGATACTCCGTATCGCACTCGAGGCCCGCAACCTCCACAGACTCACGGCTCGAGGGGTCGATCTGCTCACCCGACTCGAGGACGTAGCCGATACCCGGGGCAGCCATCGACGCGGGCATAACCACGTATGCAATCTTCTCGGCATTCTCCGAGTTCACACGGAAATGCATCTTCTCGTGATCCTTCTGCACGATCTCAACATCGAGCGTGAGCTTACCCAGCTCAATGGTAGCCATATAGAGCGTGTTCGAGCCCACGGTGTGAGCCTCGTTCTTGGCAGCAGCAACGATGGTATAGCTGGTGGCGGGAGTGAGGCCATCGGCCGTTACCGTCTGAGCATCAGCACTATCTACGTTCAAAGCACTACCCTCGGCGAGAATCGTCTCAAGCGTAGGCACCTGCTGGCCATCCTCCAAGACCACGTAGGCAGCCTCGGTAGCATCGGTAACCGTTGCCGTGAAGCTCAGGCTCGAAGCCAAAGCCGTACCCTTAGCAAGAACGATCGTGGGGGCATTCTGCTCCTTTGGGGTCTCATCCGTTGGTGCAGTCTCGCAACCCACGGCGGCGCACAATACGAGTGCGAGAAGTGAGTAAATCAGATGTTTCATAGTCGTAAGTTTTATGTTAAAATATTATTATTTATATCTTATCGCGTCAGAACAATGTCGCTCGTACCGAAGTAGTATGCCATCCAGCCGAAGCCCTGGAAGAAGTAGGCAACACCGGGATAGTAGTCCTCCATCGAGTCGGGCGACTTGATGGTAATCGTGCTGCGATCCTCCGCAACAACAACCTCCACGTCGGTATTCGTATTGATATCGCCGGTCTCGGGATTCATATTGAACATATAGCAGTCGCCGAAGAACATCCAGCCGATGACCAAGTACTGAGCCTTGCCATCGAGCGTCACAACGTCACCCCCGGCAATGTTGAACAACCATTTGGGACCGAACTTCGCCTCGGCATCCTCGATACCCTCGGCCACAAGGCCATTGATATCGTAATAGGCAATGTTACACCAGCCATCAACCTCAGCAACGAGCTGATTATTCGCACGATAGTCATACGTACTACCCTCGACATCATCCACGAAGTTCACCGCAAACTTCGACTCGGCAGGCTCAACGAAGAGGTCGGTAATGGTGTGCGTACCCTGCCACTGGCCGAGAAGCTCGGAGAAGAGCTCCGACTCCACGCGAGGCTTCGACTCCTCGGCAGGCGTGAGCTGGATGGCCTCAACAAGCTGTCGATTCAACTCCTCGTCGATGGCCATCACCAACACGGTGTACTCCGTCTCGGGCTTAAGAGCCTTCTGCTCGAAGCTCTGAACGCCTTGATAGCGGACTCCGACATTCATCGCGTGGTACGAGATAAAGGCGTTATCATCCTCAAGCTCAGCAAACATAGCCTCAGTTTTGCTCGTCTCACCGAAATAGTACCAGTAGTCGGTAACGCCCGCCGAGGGGGTAACATCCACACGCATCGAATATGAGGAAACGTCGCTGAAGGCGATCTCCACACTCTCCTTTGATACGCCAGCCACAAGGGTCTTAAACTCGGCAGTCACGATCTCGTCGTTCGACGTTGCATCCCAGTAGAAGGCGTAGACGCAATACTCGGTCTCGGGGCGGTAGCCCGTGTAGCTATACTCGTCGAGCTTATCGCCACTCGAGAGGAACGAGGCAAGAACCTCCTCATAGGGGGTGCCAGTCATCTCCGACATACCACGCGCGCCCTCCTCAACCTCGGCCTTGATAGTGTCGATATCGAGCGTCGAGACGCGAGCCTTCGAGATGATGTCGTAGTAATATAGCGCGCTCTTATCCTCGGGCAGGATATCGAACGACACAGAGAACGCCGACAACTTCTCGGCATCAATATTTATATTAAATGGAAGCTTCTCATCCTCCTTGCCATCATCCTCGTCGGGCTTGGGCTGCTCGTCAACGGGAGGCTCCGGCTCGTTGGGTTTGGTGGGCTCGTTAGTCTCACAGGCGCACATCGCGATACCTGCAATAGCAATCAAGGCGTAGAATAATTTTTTCATAAGACACGGTGTTTTGTTCGTTTCTAAAACAAAGTTATACGTCGCCGAACGTTTTTGCAAGAAAAAATATGTTATATTAGTATAACAATTCGAAAAAATATTATTACTTTTGTATAACAAAATTTGTTAATCTTTTGATATAAAGAGTATTATTATGAGCACTCGAACAGCCATAAAAATAGCAAATGTTATAGTCATTGTTATATTAGTTTTGTTATATAATCGAGTCTATGCCGAGGAGAATACCCCCTCGGCAACCACCCTGTATAACAATATCGAGAAGTTCGAGCAGTATCGCACAAGCGATTACGACAAGGCTCTGCACTACGCCAAACTCGCAAATGCAGACATCGACACCACGGTATGCAACGCCACCTATGCCGCCATCTACGACATCCTTGCCCGCGAGAGCGAGGAGCAGGCTTTCAATTACAGCGAGGCTCTGCGCTACCGTAACCGTTCGGCAAGTATCTATCGCGCGCTAAACGACCAGCACGCCGAGATACGCACCCTCGCCGACATCGGCCGACTCTACTTCCGCATCGGCGACTATCACAACGCCTACACCTTCAGCCAGCAAGCCCAATCGCGAGCTGATGGCGTAAAGGATCGCTTGGCTCTGCGCGAGACATACCTCACGATGGAGCTTGTCGATTACTTCTATAATAAGGATACCACCACCGCAATGGAGCTCAACCGCGCGGTGGCCGATAGCTACGATGGTCGCGACGAGGCGCGTCAGGCGATGCGCGCGCTGAACAACCGCTTCCACTACCCGCTAACGCCAAATCAAGTGATGGAGATCCTCGAGCAGAGCAAGACCCTAAGTGCGAGCTACGGCTTTGAGGATCTGCTGATTAACACCTACTTAAACGTCGCGCTGCAACAGATTCTCTTTGGCGATATGGAGGCGTGTGCCGAGTATCTCGCTCTGGCTAAGCCGATGATCAGAACGCGCAAGGACGAGGGCTACTACTACTCGGCATCAGGCTTCTACCATATAAACAATGGCGACATCGACCGCGCCATCGAGGATACGCATCGCTCCATAGAGCTGCTCTCCGACGGCGACTTCGACGAGAAAAACGTCCACTCCTACTTCCTGCTTCAGGAGCTCTATCGCCTCGAGGGCCGATACAAGGAGGCCTACATCGCTCTGATGCAGTTTGCCGAGATATACACGCGCCAGAACAACACCGAGTCGGCGATAAAACTATCGAAGCACATCAACGAGTTGGAGCTGAAACACACCGAGGAGGGCTACCGCCAGCAACAGCTGCGTATGGAGCAGCAGCGCGAGTACGACAACCTACTCTGGCGCATCCACGCCTACGGCCTTATCATCGTCACGATTATCGGCCTACTTTTCATCTCGCGCTACCGTCTGCAACGCAAGAACCACCGCCTGCTCAACGCCAAAGCCACGCAGGAGCTCGACCACAAGAACGAGATAATACGCATACAGAAGCTCCAGCAATACCAAGAGCAGCACAACATCACGAAGCTCATCGAGGAGCTAATCCTCGCCGCCAACACACAGGACAACAAGGAGATGCGCGCCGAGCTCAAGCGTATAATCCAGCGTCTGCAGAAGGGCAACGCCGGCGGTGGCGACTGGGTGGAGGTCGAGAAAATGATGATCGACAGCAACGACGCCTTCTTCGAAAACCTCATCCGCGAATACCCCAACCTCACGAAGAACGAGCGCAAGCTCTGCACCTTCATACACCTAAACCTCTCGACCAAAGAGATATCGAACATCACCCATCAGAGCATCGGCAGCATCAACATCGCCCGCTCGCGCCTACGCCGTAAGTTCGGCATCACGGGCGACGACAAGTCGCTCATAGCCTTCCTCGACAAGTTTAAGACTACGGCTAACGAGTAGACCTTAACTCGAAATTCCGCGCCCGCCGTGGGCATCGGTCGTAATCATCGCCGTCGGCTGCCATCAGCATAAGGATTCTGCAGCCATTTACAATGGTATCGGTTGACAATAACAAAATAATTCGTACCTTTGCGGGGTCTCTTCGTACGTGCGCGAACGGGGGGCTCTCCGCCGTCGTGCCTATCCCCCAAGATATACCCTTTCAACGAAGAGGCACAAACCATTGATAACCATAGATAATAGTCAGTCATTATGAGGAAGTTATGTTTTTGTGCGGTACTATGTACGCTACTTATCGGATGTGAGAATGCCGCAATCGAGGAGCTTCGAGACACGACCTTCGAGAACGGCATACCCAGCAGGGTTGATGCCTCGTTAGAGGGCGACACGACGCGTATCGAGCTCGACGCTGAGCTTCAGACCGTGTGGACGGCGGACGATGCAGTCTCGGTATTCTACCGCACGACAGCCAACAACCTCTTCCGCTTCGCCGGGGCCACGGGCGACAAGAGCGGCGCGCTGATACGCGAGACCGCGTATGCTGGCGACACGGCCATAGATGAGATTGTCTCGCTCTATCCCTACTCCGACGCTTATGTCCTCGACCCCACGACATCGACCATCGAGGTTGAGATTCCTACCACACAGCACTACCGCACAGGATCGTATGGTCTTGGTGATAACCTTATGGCCTACGTGGGTAATAGCGATAACTTCCTCTATCGCAGCACTTGCGGCTGGATACGCTTGGAGCTCACGGGAGCGCAGCGTGTCGAGAGCATCACGCTCCGCGGCAACAACAACGAGCAGCTCTCGGGCGCGGCGACGTTAGACTACAAGAGCCTCGCCATTGAGCTCACGGCCAGCGCGACCGACACCTCGTCGCAAAGCACTACGATCGACTGTGGCGAGGGTGTGCAGCTAAGCCTCACGACCCCCACGGAGTTCTACTTTGTCGTTGCCCCTCAGATATTTAGCAAGGGATTTAGCGTGGAGGTAACCTTCGATGATGGCTCGTCAATCACCAAGTCTACCGCCAAGAGCGTCACCATCGAGCGCAACCACATACAGCCGATGCGCGCCTTCGATACGCTCTTCGACTACCTCGATAGCAGCACGTTGCCACTCATAACAACCTACCCCGAAACCATCTACGACGATACCACCGGCGACATCGTCATCCTCGTAAACGCCAAGGGTAGTGCGATGGCGAGCTACACGGGCGATATGTACGCCCACACGGGACTTATCACCGCAAACAGCTCATCGACAAGCGATTGGAAGTATGTCAAGGCGAGCTGGACGCAGAACACCGCGGCGTGCAAACTCCAAAATCGCGGCAACGACATCTGGCAGTTCACCATCAAGGGCGGCATACGCTCGTTCTACGGCGTGCCCGCGAGCGAGGAGATCACGAACATAGCCTTCGTATTCCGCTCATCGAACGGTAGTAAGGAGATCAAGGACAACGGTAGCGACATCCTCATCCCCATCGTCAAGCGCGGCATCGAGGAGGCGCAGCTCATATCTACTTCGCCGCGTAACTTCGACGAGAATACCACCGAGGATATCGTCATCACGCTCAACACCACAGCCACCGTAATGGATGGCTTCACGGGCGACATCTATGCCCATACGGGTGTGCTCACCAGCAAGAGCTCCTCGACAAGCGACTGGCGTTATGTCAAGGCCAACTGGGGCATAAACACCGCGGCGTGTAAGCTCACAAACATCGGCGAGAACAAATGGCAGCTAACAATCAAGGGTGGCCCACGAGCCTTCTACGGCGTACCCGCAAGCGAGAACATCGAGTATCTCGCCTTCGTATTCCGTTCCGCGGACTGCACCGTAGAACTCAAGGACAAGGGCAACGACATCCTCTTGTACGTCGATAACAGCCTAAGTCGCAGGCCATTAGGAGCCGAGTATGGCGTCTCGGTAACGGGCACCACGGCGACATTCTCGCTCTATGCCCCCGGCAAGAGCAAGGTGCACCTGCTGGCCGACTTCAACGGCTACGTGGCAAACAGCGCGTCGCTGATGCACAAGGATGGCAACTACTTCTGGCTCACGGTCGAGGGCCTTAGCGTGGGCAAAGAGTATGGATATCAGTATCTTGTCGATGGAAGTACACGCGTGGGTGACCCCTATGCCGAGAAGATTCTCGACCCGTGGAACGACAAATATATCAGCTCCGCGACGTACCCCAACCTCAAGAGCTACCCGGCAAACGCCTCGGACGTCGTGTCTGTATTCGAGCTTATGCCTGAGCCATACAATTGGAGCGTTGCAAACTTCGATCGCCCGGCAAAGAACTCGCTGGCAATCTACGAGTTGCACCTACGCGACTTTACGTCGGAAGGCACCGTCGATGCTGCCATCGCCAAGCTCGACCACCTCGAGGCTTTGGGCATAAATGCCATCGAGCTGATGCCCATTCAGGAGTTCGACGGCAACGACTCGTGGGGCTACAACCCCTGCTTCTACTTCGCCGCCGACAAGGCCTATGGCACGAAGGAGGACTACCAGCGTTTCGTCGACGAGTGCCACAAGCGCGGCATCGCCGTGATCCTCGACGTCGTCCTCAACCACGCCACGGGGCTCTTCCCCTATGCCAAGATGTGGTGGGATTCATCGAACAACTGCACAACCGACGCCAACCCATTCTTCAACCGCGTGGCACGCCACCCATATAGCGTCTACCACGACTTCAACCACGAGTATGCCGAGACGCGCAACTACTTTAAGCGTATGTTGAAGTTCTGGTTGGAGGAGTACAAGGTCGACGGCTTCCGCTTCGACCTATCGAAGGGCCTCACACAGAAGAACTCGGGCACGAGCGAGGGCAACGTCGGCACGTGGAACAGCTACGACAGCTCGCGCATAGCCATCATCAAGGACTACGCCGACGCCATACGCTCGATTTCGGGCGACGCCTACATCATCCTCGAGCACTTCGCCGACTCGTGGGAGGAGAACGAGCTGGCCTCGTACCGCGACATACTCCTTTGGAACAAACAAAGTGAGCCTTACTATCAGACGATTATGGGCTACAACACGAGCAGCGATTTCTCGGGCGACATAGCCTCTGGACGCGTGAGCTTCTTCGAGAGCCACGATGAGGAGCGCGCAGCTTACAAGGCCGTAACCTACGGCCAGAGCTGGCTCAAGAGCGACTGGGCACGCCTCAGCAAGCAGCTGCAAGGTGCCTACGCGCTACACTTCCTCGCCCCATATCCCAAGATGATGTGGCAGTTCGGCGAGCTCGGCTACGACTACTCCATCGAGTACAACGGGCGCACGGGCAAAAAGCCCGTACGCTGGGACTACCTCGACGTCACGAACCGCAGGGCACTCTACAACGCCCTGAAGAAGATCATCACGTGGCGCACCGACCACGAGGCGATGTACAGCCACGAGGGCGTGGGCTACACCTACAACGTCGCGGACTACGACTTTGGCGGCAAGCACCTGATTTACAGCACAGCAGAGGGTAGCGTCATTGTGGTGTGCAACTTCTCGAACAGTGCAGTCGCGTTCGACATCAGTGTTCCCGTGGCGGGCACGTGGAAGAACCTGATGACCGACGCTAACCTCACGCTCGGCACGTCGTACAAGGTATCGCTCGCAGCGGGCGACTACATCATCCTCGTACGATAGTCAGCAAACGCGGAGGGTCAAAAAGAGAAATATCGTCTTTTCACATCGTCGTACAGATCGGCGATGGTGAGCATTATGCCGCACTCAGCGACGCCTCCGAGGTCGTCGTTGCGATAGAGGTCGAAGGTCTGCATCGAGGGTGACAGGCGCATATACGAAGAGATTATCGGCGGCACGGAGCGACGCATCGAACGCATCCTCGAGATAAGGATTCGATAGTTCTCCTTCGGCGTGCATCCAACAAAACAGCGGCGCAGCCATCGGTGGCTCATTCCACCCCGCAGAGGCGTGTGTGCAGCGACCAACGACTCGCGCTCGGGAAATACATAACGCATAAAACCGATGAGCAGATTCCGCGCCCGAACACCGAGCGACGGATAGAACGTCACGCGCCCCACAAGGTAGTCGACACACTCGCGCTCAACAACCCTTGCAAGCCCCTCCCATAGCGCATCTAATGCAAAGATTGTCTTTGCGTTATGGCCGCACTGATACCGCGACTGAATAAACGAACGACCAAGCTCTATGCTCCGCGGAAGATACTCCGCAGAGAAGCGTGGTGTGAGTCTAAAATAGCGTCCCATCGAGAGCTTTTCAGGCACGACATCACGTCCTACGGCATAGCGATAGCCACCGATTATGGCTCGCTCCTCATCATCCCATACAATGAGCTGGCGATAGGTTCCATCCCTATCCGATGCCTCCACTGCCTCGCACTCGGGCATACTCACACCAACAGCCTCGAACGACTCGCGACGCAGGCGTCCTACCTCCGTCATAAGTCCACGAAGCTCACCTCCCGAGAAGCTGTAAATCGAGGCTCTGCAATGCGTGGCCGAGCCGAGGTAGGTGGCCGACTTAAGCTCCTTGCAGAGCTGCGATGTAGCCACATTATCGCGCCGTGTGATATTAAGAATATTGTCTTTCATAGTGATCTCAGTCATTATCGGCGTACAACGACACATCAGCGCACCCGTACCATGCCTCAAAATTTCACGCACCAAAGAGATAAAATCCCGCGATTTTATTTGTGTCGTTTGCCTAAATTTTCGTAACTTAGCCCCGTTATTTTTTACTTTAGTAAAAATCTATCAAAAATGGCTGCGGAAACATACCATATACCAGTGATGCTCAGCGAGTGTATCGGGTCGCTCGACATCAAACCCAACGGCATCTACGTCGACCTCACGATGGGAGGCGGCGGTCACACGCGTGAGATTTTGAAGCATCTCGGACCCGAGGGCCACCTCTACTCCTTGGATCAGGACCCCGATGCCGAGGCTAATGCCCCCGCGGACGAGCGTCACACCTTCGTAGCCTCGAACTTCCGCTTCGTGCGCGGAGCCCTGCGTCTGCGTGGTGTGGAGCAGGTTGATGGTATCCTTGCCGACCTCGGTGTGTCGTCGCACCACTTCGACGCCAAGCACCGCGGCTTCTCGTTCCGTGGCGAGGCACCCCTCGATATGCGAATGAACACACGCGCTGGGCGTACCGCCGCCGACATTGTTAACACCTACACAAATGATGCCTTAACGCGCATATTCGCTGAATATGGCGAGTTGGACACCACGTGGAAGATTGCAAACTGCATAGAGCGAGCACGCGCCGAGAAGCCGATAGAGACCACCGCCGAGCTTGTCGAGGCGGTGAAGCCCTGCACCCCACCGAAGGACGAGGCCAAGTTCCTAACGAAGCTATTTCAGGCACTGCGCATCGAGCTCAACGGCGAGATGGAGGCACTGAAGATGGCTCTCGAGCAGAGCCTCAAGCTCCTCAAGCCCGAGGGTCGACTGGTGGTTATGTCGTACCACTCGCTCGAGGATCGCATCGTGAAGAACTTTATGCGCAGCGGCAACTGCGAGGGTAAGATCGAGAAGGACTTTTTTGGTCGCGCGACGACACCCTTCCGCCTCGTGACGCGCAAGGCGATAGTCCCCACGGCCGAGGAGTTAGAGCTAAACCCCCGCTCGCGAAGTGCCAAGCTGCGCGTGGCCGAGAAGATAGAGTAACATCGCCCCGAGTAGCCCTATCTTGGAAGGGGCGAACAAGGGTGACGAGAGTAAGAAAGAGCAGGAAAGAGTAAGAAGGAGGACAAAAAGGGAAACGAGAATAAGAACGGGAATAAGATTAGAATGACACGCAATAATAACACACCATACAGCCGCAACGACTACGACTCGGCAACCGCCTCGCGCATCGAACGCGAGGTGATAATCCTCGAGGACGACAAGGAGGCGCAAGACGAGGAGCTCCACGACGAGGATCGCGAGGAGGAAAGCGACGAAGAGCTCTACGACGACGGGTATGACGAAGCAGAGGAGGAGGAGATCCGACGCAAGCGCGAGAAGCCGTGGATGATAATTACCACGGGCTCGATACTCACCGACGGCACACTCCCCTATTATCGCTACTTCATAGCCATCGCCGTAATGTGCTTCGTGAGTATCTTCCTCACGTTTATGTCGCTGAACGCCGACCGTGAGTTCCGCAAGAGGGAGAAGTACGCCTCGACACTCCACGAGCGTGCGGTGCTCAAGGAGGAGGAGCGTTACAGTCTCTCGACAAAGAGCGCGGTAGTCAAACGACTCAAGGAGAATGGTATTGAACTTACGGACCTCTCGAAAGAGAGCCGATTAATCGAGAAGTAGTATGGCCGAGAAGAGATATAGCGATAACACCGCGGCTCGGAGCCAAGCGGCAAACAGCAATCGGAGCAAAACGAAAGGGAAGCGCGGACGCACCAAGCGCGACATCATCTCGCGTGTGAAGTCGCTCTATGCCGCATTCATACTCATAGGCATCCTCGTAGTCCTTCGCCTCGTGTGGGTGATATGGATAAGCCCCTCGGTGAGACACAACGCCGAAGTTATGGACGAGGGCATCTACCGCTTCGACCCCATCGTGGCGCATCAGGGCACAATCCTCTCGCGTAACGGCGAGCCACTTGCGATCTCGAGCTTGCGCTACGACGTGGTGCTCGACTTCCGCTCGGAGGGTATGCTCGACGCCGACACCGTGGCATATAAGACACACGTCGACTCGCTCGCACGTATGCTCGCGCGTTACTTCACGCCCGAGGATGCCGAGGCTAATGGCTATGAATATACCACGGCCGAGGAGTACCGCCAGAGACTTATTTCGGAGCAGAAGAGGGCGCGTAACCGCGGATTCAGGGTGATGCCGCGCATCATCACCACCGACGAGTGGGACCATATACGCCGCACGTTCCCCATCTTCAACGGCAATATGGGCAACGTCTTTAAGCCCATCGCCGTGCCCGAGCGTCTCTACCCCTCGGGCGATGTTGCCCGCCAGATCATCGGCCGCCACGACACCCTCGTTGTCAATGGCCGCAAGGTGCCGGGCTCGGGTATCGAGATCATCTATCACGACGACCTCAAGGGTCGCGATGGTCGTTGCAAGGAGCAGTGGATAGCCCACGGCTTCTGGGCGAGGGTAAGCGATCCCGAGAATATCCCCGCGGAGAATGGTTGCAACGTGATCACCACGATAGATGCCGACCTGCAACGTGTAGCCCACGAGCGTCTCGACACGATGCTCCGCCGCCAGAAGGCGTCGTTTGGCGTGGCTATGGTTATGGAGGTAGCCACGGGAAACATCCTCACGATGGTGAGCCTCGGCACTGCCCCCGTGCGCGGCACGACGTACAGCGAGCGTGTGAACAACTATGCCATAAACACGAGGATGTGTCCCGGCTCGACGATGAAGCTCGCAACGGCAATGGCCCTGCTCGAGATCGGAGGCTACACGCTCGACACGAAGGTCAACACCGAGCATTCGGACAAGAACCACAGCGTTATGGTAGGTGCAGCAAAAGTCAGCGATACGCACGACGTAGCGGGGGCCAAGAGCGATGGTTTTGTCACGCTCAAAGATGCCTTCGCACACTCCTCGAACGTCTACTTCGCCAAGGCCGTCTACGAGAAGTTTGCCGACAATCCGGCGAAGTACACCTCCTTCCTTGCCTCGCTCGGCTTCACCTCGACCGTGGGTCTCGAGGCTTATAGCGAGATACCAGCAAGGATGAAGCTCGCCGACACACCCGAGTGGAACGTGGATGGCAGCACCGCATCGCGCCTGCCGCGTATGGCCTTCGGCTACGAGGTTGAGACAACACCCATACAGATGCTCACCTTCTACAACGGCGTGGCAAACGAGGGACGTATGGTGGCACCGCGTCTGGTGGACCGCATCGAGCGCGATGGCGAGGTGGTACGTCGCACGCCCATCGTCACGCTCAACGAGCGTATGTGCTCGAAAAAGACCCTCGCACTGCTGGATAGCTGTCTTGCTGCGGCATCGCTGCGCACGGGCACGAAGTTCCGCAACCTGCCGATACCGTTTGGTTGTAAGACGGGAACGGCCGAGGTGTGGTCGACGTTTGTATCGCGTAGCCCCGTCGACCACGAGCATATGAAGAATGGCCTTACGCCCGACGACGACCACTACTACTACGGCTCGATAGTCTGCACTATGCCGCAGGAGAAGCCCAAGTACACGATTATGGTTGCCGTCTGCAAGCAGGCAATGTACGATAGCGACACCCACTACGGCATCGACCTTGCGGGTCCCGTAGCCTCGGATATTATGGAGTATATTTATAGCACCGACCCCACGCTGCACGCTTCGATAGAGACTCCGCCCGCGCCCTACTCGCCCACGAGCATCAAGGCTGGCGACACGCGCTACGTTGCGGAGGTGAGCCGTGCTTTGGCACCCCAGACCGTCAACGAGAGTGATGGCAATGCGTGGAGCAGCACCTCGATAGACGTGGGTGGCCACACGACAATAAAGCCTGTCACCACGCCCGAAGGCACGGTGCCCAATGTCCACGGTATGGGACTCTCGGACGCGCTCTACCTGCTCGAGAGCTCGGGTCTAACGGTCACGCACACGGGCACGGGTCGCGTGAAGTCGCAGAGCATACCCGCCGGCCGCAAGCTCAGCGCAGTGAATAACGGCACGATACACCTGACGCTTGCGCGTTAACTGGCATAAAGAGACGTGCTGGCGACACAACCTTGTTACTAAAAAAATTGCAAATTGAGATATGAAGAGATTAGACGACCTACTCGACGATGTGCGAGTGTTGGAACGAACAAACGATAACAACCCCGAGATTACGGCTCTCGGCTACGACTCGCGTAGCATCGCCGAGGGTAACTGCTTCTTCGCCGTGACGGGCACGGCAAGCGACGGACATAACTACATCACAGCGGCCATCGACCGCGGTGCCGTGGCCATCGTCTGCGAGCGTATGCCCGAGGTACAGAACGAGGGCGTTGCGTACATCCTTGTCGAGGATAGCAACATCGCAATGGCGGCGATGGCGGCAGCCTTTTATGACCACCCCTCCGAGGAGCTCAAGCTCGTGGGTGTGACGGGCACGAATGGCAAGACCACGACAGCGACGCTACTCTACGATATGTTTATGGCTATGGGCTACACGGCGGGCCTCATCTCGACGGTAGTCTATCGTGTGGGCACACGCTCGATCCACTCGACACACACGACACCCGATGCCATACGCCTCAACGCTATGATGCGCGAGATGGTCGACGCGGGCTGTGACTACTGCTTTATGGAGGTGTCGTCGCACGCTGCAGCGCAGCACCGCATCGAGGCTCTGCACTTCACGGGGGCACTCTTCACAAACCTCACGCACGACCACCTCGACTACCACGGCACCTACAAGGAATATATCCGTGCCAAGAAGTCGTTCTTCGACACGCTCGGCAGGGATGCCTGGGCTGTAACCAACATCGACGACCGCAATGGTGAGGTTATGGTGCAGAACTGCGTGGCTCAGGTGCGCCGCCTGTCGCTGCGCTCGATGGCCGACTACCGCACCAAAATCATCGAGATGCAAACGGACGGTATGCTCCTCAGCATCGACGGTCAGGAGGTGTGGGTGAAGTTCACGGGTCGCTTCAATGCCTACAACCTCACGACGGTATATGCCGCCGCCACGCTACTCGGCGTCGATAAGCTCGAGGTCCTTACCACCCTCTCGCGCCTTGTGCCCGTTAGTGGTCGCTTCGAGACAATCACCGCCGCGAACGGCACGATGGCCGTGGTGGACTATGCCCACACGCCCGATGCTCTGGAGAACGTGATCGAGACTATCGAGGAGGTGCGTAAGAGCGAGCAGCGACTACTGGTCGTCGTGGGATGTGGTGGCGACCGCGACCGCACGAAGCGTCCCGAGATGGCAGCGATAGCCGTGCGCTACGCCTCGATGGCGATATTCACCTCGGACAACCCACGCACGGAGAACCCCGAGGCCATCCTCGACGATATGATTGCGGGGTGCAACGATAGGCGTAACTACCTGCGCATCAGCGACCGCAGAGAGGCAATACGCACCGCCGTAGCACTCTCACACCCCGGCGACATAATCCTCATCGCTGGCAAGGGTCACGAGGATTACCAGATAATCGGCACCGAGAAGCACCACTTCGACGACCGCGAGGAGGTGCGCAACGCCTTCGCCACGATCGATAAGAGATAGAACAACTAACCGAAACACAAACACACTACAATGTTATACCGACTTTTTGAATACCTCAACGAAAACACCGACCTGCCGGGAATGCGTATCGGCGAGTATATCTCGTTCCGCTCGGCATCAGCCATCATCGTATCACTGCTTATCGCCATCGTCTTTGGTAAGCGCATCATCCGCTTCCTCAAGCGCAAGCAGATAGGCGAGGATATCCGCGACCTCGGCCTCGAGGGTCAGCTTCAGAAGAAGGGCACGCCGACGATGGGTGGCATAATCATCATCCTCGCCGTCATCGTCCCCGTGCTGCTCTTCGGCGACCTTGAGAATGTCTACATCCAACTGATGCTCATCTCGACGCTATGGCTCGGATTCATCGGCGGTCTGGATGACTACATCAAGGTGTTCCGCCACAAGAAGGAGGGCCTCAAGGGCCGCTTCAAGATTGTCGGTCAGGTGGGCTTGGGTATCATCGTGGGCACGACGATGTGGCTCTCAAACGACATCGTCATCCACGAAAAGACCTTCGAAACCAATAACTACACCATCATCGACAACGAGACGGGCGAGGCGGTGAATAGCTACACGCAGAAGGTTGTGGTGAGCACCACGGCGGAGAAGAGTTTAAAGACCTCTATCCCCTTCCTCAAGGATACGATGCTCGACTATAAGGTGCTCACGGGCGGCAACGACACGTTAGCGTGGCTGCTCTACATCGTCGTGGCCATCTTCGTCATCACGGCGGTGTCAAACGGTGCCAACCTCACCGATGGCATCGACGGCCTACTCACGGGCGTATCGGTACCGATAGTCCTCGTGCTCGGTATTCTGGCCTACCTCTCGGGACATATCATCTACTCGGACTACCTCAACATTATGTACATCCCCGATAGTGGCGAGCTTATCGTCTTTGCTGCCGCCTTTGCGGGTGCGCTCATCGGCTTCCTGTGGTATAACTCCTTCCCCGCGCAGATATTTATGGGCGACACGGGCTCGCTCACCATCGGCGGCATCATCGCCGTCTTCGCGCTCTGCATCCGTAAGGAGTTACTCCTGCCGCTGCTGTGCGGTGTCTTTTTGGTAGAGGCTCTGTCGGTGATGATTCAGGTGGGTTACTTTAAGTACACGAAGCGCAAGTATGGCGAGGGCCGCCGCATATTCCTTATGTCGCCGTTGCACCACCACTACCAGAAGAAGGGTCTGTTCGAGACCAAGATTATGATGCGTTTCTTCATCATCTCGCTGCTTCTGGCAGCCCTCACACTCGTAACGCTTAAGATTCAGTAAGACGCTAACTACTAACGCAATATAGCTATGCAACTCAAACCAGGCACATTCCTCCAGGGCGATAAATATCGCATCATCAGGATGTTGGGCAGCGGTGGTTTCGGCATTACCTACCTTGCCGAGCACGTTATGGCCAAGCACAAAGTCTGCATCAAGGAGTTCTTCCCTAAGGAGTACTACAACCGCGACGAGGATTCGTGTAGCGCGAAGCTCGGCTCGGAAGGAAGTGCAGAGATGATGAATATCTACAAGGCTAAGTTTATCAAGGAGGCTCAGATCATCGCGAGCCTTAACCACCCAAACATCATACATATCCACGACGTCTTTACGGAGAACAACACCGCATATTATGTTATGGAGTATATCGCGGGAGAGTCGCTCAAAGACGTGGTAAAGTTGCGTGGGACACTTCCCGAGGCTGAGGCCGTGAAGTATATCCGCGCTGTGTCAAAGGCCGTGGAGTATATCCACGAGCGCAGGATTATGCACCTCGACATCAAGCCCGCGAACGTGATGCTTCGTGCTGAGGATGACTGCCCGATACTTATCGACTTCGGCATCTCGAAGCACTACGACGAGAATAGCGGCGAGGCGACCTCCAAGACACCCGTCGGAAAGAGCCGCGGATTTACACCTATGGAGCAGTATAAGGAGGGTGGCGTAAACACCTTCTCTCCTGAGACTGATATCTATTCGTTGGGAGCTACGTTGTACTACCTCGTCACGGGGACGATACCTCCACAGGCCTCGGATGTATTGGAGGATGGCCTGCCCGCGCTTCCAAGCCACTTGTCGGCAGGTGTTAGACGTGCTATCACGACGGCTATGCAGAGCCGCCGTAAGGATAGGCCGCAAAACATCGCCAAGTTCTTGGGGCTGTTGGACTTCGTTGACAACGCCTCGGAGATGGATACCTACTCCGAGTGCACTATCCCCGATGCTGTTGCAAGCGAGGCAATCGTTGCAGATATCAAGAAGCCGCAACCCGAGCCTAAGAGGAATGAGCCAAAGCCGCAGCCCGAGCCTAAGTGGTCTAACGACAACAAGCATATCGAGTTGAAAAACGCACCTAAAACCTCAAAACGATGGTTTGTGTGGGTTATCGTAGCAATGCTCGCTATTGGCGCAGGCATCACTCTGTTTACATCAAATAATAAACCCACAGATGAGGTTGCATATACCACTCCAACACCTACAAATAATGAGATATGGTATACAAACGGTAGTACAACCGAGACTACAACGCCTAATAAAACTGATGTGTTCGGTGCAAATATCGTATCTAACACCTATGATGCAGAAAAGAAGTGCTGGGTAATTAAGTTTGATGGAAAGGTAACTGAGATTGGAAATTGTGCATTCGAATATTGCCGCAGCCTAACAAGCGTTACTATTCCCGATAGTGTTGTGTCGATTGGAAATCGTGCATTCTATGATTGCCGCAGCCTAACAAGCGTAACTATTCCCGATAATGTTACGTCGATTGGAGATTATGCATTCGAAAATTGCAGAAGCCTAACGAGCGTAACCATTCCCGATAGTGTTGTGTCGATTGGAGTTTGTGCATTCTATGGTTGCACCTCGCTTACAAGCGTAACTATTCCCGATAGTGTTGTGTCGATTGGAGTTTGTGCATTCGGTAGTTGCAGCAGCCTAACAAGTGTATATTGCAAAGCGACAACTCCTCCGACGGGAGGTCTTTATATGTTCACGAGCAACCCCTCTGGCTTTAAAATCTATGTTCCTCGCCGGTCGGTGGAGGCCTACAAAAATGCAGAGGATTGGATTTGGAAAGAGTATGCCGACGATATAGTGGGTTACGACTTTGAAGATTAGACTTATAAGATACGAAAAAACAACGATATATGAAACGTAAAATAGTAGTTTTGGGTGGTGGTATCTCGGGCTATGGCTCGGCGATACTCGCCAAGAAAAAGGGATTCGATACATTCCTCTCGGATATGGGTAAGATTGCCCCCAAGTTCCGCGAAAGGCTCGACGAGTGGGGCGTGGAGTATGAGGAGGGCCAGCACACCGAGGAGCGCATACTCGATGCCAACGAGGTGATCAAGTCGCCCGGCATTCCCGACACAGCACCCATAGTACAGAAGATTCGCGAGCGCGGCATCCCCGTAATATCGGAGATAGAGTTCGCAGCGCGCTACAAGGGCGTGGCTAAGACCATCTGCATAACAGGCTCGAACGGCAAGACAACCACGACATCGCTCATATACAAGATTATGCGCGACGCCGGACGCAAGGTGTCGCTCGGCGGCAACATAGGCGAGAGCTTCGCATACTCCGTGGCCACCGAGAAGCACTTCTGGCACGTGCTGGAGCTCAGCTCGTTCCAGCTCGACGGCTGCTTCAAGTTCAAGGCCGACATCGGCGTGTTGATGAACATCACACCCGACCACCTCGATCGCTACGACTACAAGCTCGAGAACTACGCGCGCTCGAAGATGCGTATCGCCGAGAACCAGACTGCGGCCGATGCCTTCATCTACTCGGCCGACGACGCGATCACGCAGCAGATGCTCGCCGAGATGGATAACGGTCTGCGTGCACGCCAGCTCCCCTTTGCCATAAACACAGCCATTGCCAGTGGCGATGGCGACGCCATACTCGAGGGTCACACCTTCACCGCCACCGTAGGCGCGAAGAGCGTCACGGTCGATACGCGCAAGATGCAGATCGAGGGTATGCACAACGTCTACAACGCTATGGCCGCAGCCCTCGCGACGCTCGCCGCAGGCATCGACCCCAAGCAGATAAAGCGTTCGATATACGACTTCTCGCCCGTGGAGCACCGCTTGGAACCTGCTGGCGTGAAGGATGATATTCAGTGGGTTAACGACTCGAAGGCCACGAACGTAGACTCCGTATGGTACGCGCTCGAGAGTATGAAGCGTCCAACGGTATGGATCGCAGGAGGCACCGACAAGGGCAACGACTACACCCCCGTGAAGGAGTTTGCGCGCAAGAAGGTCAAGGCGTTGATCTGTATGGGAGTGGATAACGCCAAGCTCCTACGCGAATTTCAGGGCATCGTGCCCGTCATCCGCGACTGCCACACCTTCGAGGAGGCTATGGAGGCGGCACGTGCCGAGGCAACGGAGGGCGACACCGTGCTCCTCTCGCCGGCGTGTGCGAGCTTCGACCTCTTCCGCAACTACGAGGAGCGCGGCCGTTTGTTCAAGGAGTGGGTTAAGAGTAACGTACTCGATAAATAGGAGGCCAAGCGATGAAAGATAGACGAGATACCGTGGGCTCGGAGGCTGCCGAGGAGCTCCTCGCCTCGCGACGCCGTGTACTTGAGGGCGACCGCACGCTGTGGATCATCTACGCCGTGCTGATCGTCGTGTCGATTCTTGTCGTCTACTCCTCGACGGCAAAGATGGTCTACGACATAACGTCGGATATGACCTCTACGGACTCGCTACGCCAGCAGATTATGTATGTCGTGGCACTCTCGATGCCCGTGATTTACATCGCCCACAAGATTAACTACACCTTCTATCGCCGCTGGACACCCATCGGCTACTACCTCTTTGTCTTGCTCACGGTCATAACCTACTTCGTGGGGGCCGAGACAAACGGTGCAGCTCGTTGGCTGCCGGTAGGCCCCTTTAGGTTCCAGCCCTCCGAGGGTCTTAAGATCTTCACGATACTGATGCTTGCGCGATGTATGGAGACACGCCAGTCGACGATAAACAAGATAAAGCTACTGCCCACATCCTTCCGCCTCAAGGACGAGAAGCAGAAGAAGATCCTCCGCGAGAACACCCTGCCGATACTCGGCCCCGTAGTCCTCTCGTGTGCGGTCATCCTCCCGGCACACACCTCATCAGCGGTGCTCATCTTCCTCGCCTCGGTGATTATGCTCTACATCGGCCGCGTGTCGAAGCGCGAGATCGCCAAGTTCACGGCCGTGGTGGTCTTTGCCGGCATCGTCGGTCTCACGCTCCTGTCGCTCGTACACGTCGGGCGTGGTGGTGTTGCAGGCTCGCGCCTAACGACTTGGGTGATGGAGTGGGTTACCAGTGGTGAGAAGAAGTTTGTCTACGAGCTTTCGGACACCCAGCGCGCTATGATCGCCATACACAACGGTGGCATCTCGGGCGAGGGCGCAGGACATAGCACCTCGCGTGCCGTGGTTATCCACCCCGAGAGCGACTATGCCTATGCCTTCTTCACGTCGGAGTATGGCTTCATCGCCGCCGTGGTGCTGATGCTCTTGTACCTCTGGATTACGTTCCGC
The DNA here is from genome assembly GCA_017937765.1 of Alistipes sp. GTDB lineage: Bacteria > Bacteroidota > Bacteroidia > Bacteroidales > Rikenellaceae > Alistipes. Next base: position 48,367 of record JAGBCY010000013.1, on the reverse strand, counting down.
TCGATAGAGATATGCCGCCGCTGTACTACGGCCTTCCCGACGCTTATGACCGCGGGCCTCGGCCTGCTCATAACGTGTCAGGCACTGTTGCACATCCTCGTTCAGGTGAACATCATCCCCGAGACGGGACAGACGCTGCCGCTCATCTCGCGCGGAGGCTCGTCGCTGCTATTCACCTCGCTTGCGCTGGGTATGATCATCAGCGTCAGCCGCACAAATAGCTATAACCAAGAATTGAGAAAGTAATGAGTGACATACGATTAGACAAATACCTCTGGGCCGTGCGCGTGTTCAAGACGCGCAGCGATGCGGGCGATGCCATACGCCAGAACCGTGTGCTGGTGAACGATGCCTATGCCAAGCCCTCGCGCGAGGTGAAGATCGGCGACCGCATATCTGTCCGTCGCGAGAGGGTGACGTATAGCTACAAGGTCCTGGAGCTCGTCTCGAGCCGCCAGCCTGCGAAGAACGTGCCCCTCTACTGCCTTAACTGCACACCGCAGGAGGAGCTCGACAAGCTCAACGTGCCGCACGAGACGATCTTCGTCTTCCGCGACCGCGGCACTGGCCGCCCGACGAAGAAGGAGCGCAGAGATATCGACGCGCTGATGGATGGCTTCTACGTCGACGACGCGTGGGATGACGATGATGAGGATTAACGCGACAGCCTACTACGATGAGATAAAACTACGCAAATAATATGCGTATAAAAAAGCATCATACTGGAGCAGCTATGCTTCTTATATCCACGAATACGACTTCTCAGCAGAAGAGTAGTGGACATAACAGACTGCAAAACAGCACAGAACAAAACAGCGAAAAATAACAATAACAAAATAAATATTAACAAGTTATGGAATACGATTTTAGAGCCATTGAGCCGAAATGGCAGGAGAAGTGGCAGAAGGAGGGTACTTATCGCGTAAGCGTAGACCCCACACGCCCAAAGTTTTACGTCCTCGATATGTTCCCATATCCCTCGGGTGCGGGTCTGCACGTGGGTCATCCCCTCGGATATATCGCATCGGATATCTACTCACGCTACAAGCGTCAGAAGGGATTTAACGTCCTCCACCCTATGGGTTACGACGCCTTCGGTCTGCCCGCCGAGCAGTACGCAATTCAGACGGGTCAGCACCCCGCCATTACAACCGAGGAGAACATCGCACGCTACCGCTCGCAGCTCGACAAGATTGGCTTCTCGTTCGACTGGTCGCGCGAGGTACGCACCTCGGAGCCCGAGTACTATCACTGGACGCAGTGGGCATTCCTCCAGATGTTCGACCACTGGTACAACAACGCCACCGCTAAGGCCGAGCCCATCACCGCGCTCGTGGCCCACTTCGAGGCTAACGGCACCGAGGGCATCGACGCCGCCGAGACCACGCACCTCACCTTCACTGCCGACGAGTGGCGTGCAATGACGGAGGCTGAGCGCGAGCAGGTACTTCAGAATTACCGCCTCGCCTTCCGCGCCGACACCATGGTAAACTGGTGCCCCGCACTCGGCACGGTGCTCGCCAACGACGAGGTTAAGGAGGGACTGTCCGTACGTGGCGGCCACCCTGTGGAGCAGAAGCGTATGAAGCAGTGGCTGCTACGCGTATCGGCCTACGCCGAGCGCATGCTCGAGGGCCTCGAGAAGCTCGAGTGGAGCGAGTCGCTGAAGGAGATTCAGCGCAACTGGATTGGCCGCTCGGTGGGTGCTCAGGTATTCTTCGACGTCAAGGACTCGGAGCGTAAGCTCGAGATCTTCACCACACGTCCTGACACCATCTACGGCGTGACGTTTATGGTCATCGCCCCCGAGCACGAGTGGGTCGAGGAGCTCACAACCTCGGAGAACCGCGAGGCTGTGGAGGCCTATATCGCCGAGACGAAGCGTCGCTCGGAGCGTGAGCGTATCGCCGACACCAAGCGCGTAAGTGGCGTAAAGACTGGCTCGTATGCCATCAACCCATTCTCTGGCCGCGAGATTCCTATCTATATCTCGGACTACGTATTGGCTGGCTACGGTACGGGTGCTATTATGGCCGTGCCGGCGCACGACTCGCGCGATTATGCCTTTGCGCGTCACTTCGGCCTCGAGATCATCCCCGTAGTGGAGGGTGGTAACCTCGAGATAGAGTCGTACGACGCCAAGGAGGGCAACATCATCAACTCCGACATCATCAACGGTATGGATGTCAAGGAGGCTATCGGCTTTATGTTCGAGGAGGTGGAGCGTCGCGGCCTCGGCAAGCGACTCGTGAACTACCGCCTGCGCGACGCAATCTTCTCGCGCCAGCGTTACTGGGGCGAGCCATTCCCGATCTACTATAAGGACGACGTAGCGTACCGCCTCACCGACGACAAGTTGCCCCTCACCCTGCCCCCCATCAAGGACTTCGGCCCCACGGCCGAGGGTGAGCCACCATTGGCACGCGTCGAGGGCTGGCACACCGAGGAGGGCTACCCCTACGAGCTTTCGACAATGCCGGGCTTCGCAGGCTCGTCGGCATACTACCTCCGCTATATGGACCCCCACAACACCGAAGGTCTCGTAGGCAAGGAGGCCAACGACTACTGGCGTAACGTAGACCTATATGTGGGTGGTATTGAGCACGCTACGGGTCACCTGATGTACTCACGCTTCTGGAATATGTTCCTCTACGACCTCGGCTACGTGTGCGAGGAGGAGCCTTTCAAGAAGCTCGTGAACCAGGGTATGATTCAGGGTCGCTCGAACTTCGTTTACCGCATCGTTGGCACCAACAAGTTTGTGTCGCTCGGCCGCAAGAAGGAGTTTGAGACACAGGAGATTCACGTCGACGTAAACATCGTGAAGAACGACATCCTCGACCTCGACGCCTTCCGCGCTTGGCGTCCCGAGTTTAAGGATGCAGAGTTCGAGTTGGAGGATGGCAAGTACATCTGCGGCTGGGCTATCGAGAAGATGTCGAAGTCGATGTTCAACGTCGTGAACCCCGACTATATCGTCGAGGCCTACGGTGCCGACACGTTGCGTATGTATGAGATGTTCCTCGGCCCGTTGGAGCAGTCGAAGCCCTGGGATACCAACGGTATCGACGGCGTGCACAAGTTCTTGCGCCGCTTCTGGGGTAAGTTTTATTCGCGCGAGGGCGTGCTTATGGTTAACGACGATAAGGCTACGCCTGCCGAGCTCAAGACGCTACATAAGACCATAAAGAAGGTGGGCGAGGATATCGAGAACTTCTCGTTCAACACCTCGGTGGCTGCATTTATGATCTGCCTCAACGAGCTTGGCGACTGCTCGAAGCGCGAGATATTGGAGCCCCTCACAGCTCTTATCGCCCCCTTCGCTCCGCATATCGCCGAGGAGCTCTGGACTTCGGCTCTCGGCCACACGACAACGGTATGCGACGCTCAATTCCCCGAGTTCAAGGCCGAGTACCTCGTGGAGAACTCGTTTGAGTACCCCGTGATGGTCAACGGTAAGTTGCGCTTCAAGCAGGAGTATGCCCTCGATATGACACCCGACCAGATACAGAAGGATATCGTCACTACGGAGGGTGCGGCCAAGTGGCTCGAGGGCAAGCAGCCCAAGAAGATCATCGTGGTCAAAGGCAAGATTATCAACATCGTGCTCTAAGAGTATGAAGCACTTTATCTCTATGTCGGTATATGCCGGTCTTATGATCGGCATTGCCGGCTTGGTCTACCTGCGCGTTGGTGGCCTGGTAGGAGCTGTACTCTTTGCCTTCGGTCTGTTGTCGGTGGTTATGTGCGGCGCACAGCTCTATACGGGTAAGTCGGGATATCTGCCCTACAAGGAGTCGTGGCGACTGGTGCCTATGCTCTTGGGTAACGCACTCGGCTGTCTCGCCGCGGCATACATCGCGACGTACGTGGCAACTGACACGCTACACGCCAACCTCGATGCCATCCTCACGGCACGCCTCGCGGCGTCGTGGCACGGACTCGTGGTGACGAGCATCGGCACGGGTATGATTATGACCCTCGCGGTCTATGGCGCACGCCGAGGTCACTACCTGCCGCTGCTCTTTGGAGTGCCCGTGTTTATTATGTGTGGCCTGCCGCACTGCGTTGCCGATGCCTTCTACTATGGCGCAGCACTACTCTTCGGTCGTGCCGAGTGGGCTATGCTCGGCGCGTGGTGGTGGGCGATAGTGGGCAACTATATCGGTTGCAACCTGCCGCGCTGGTTTATGGGCGAGAAGTTCGAGGCATAGGCTCGAGAATGTATTATTTATATAGGTATATTAAAAACGGAGAATGATGAGTTTTAAGAGCGAGGAGCAGTACACCGCTCCTGAGATTGAGATTGTGGAGGTAGCCCTCGAGCAGGGCTTTTCGGGCTCTATCGAGAACCCCGAGGAGAATCCCGAGATGGATTGGTAACAGAATTAAATAGCTTATTATGAGACATTTTTTGCTTTGGGCTATGGCCGTGGTGATGCTTACGGCCTGTGCTGAGGATGGATTAAATGAGGTATCGGGCACGAAGCCTACGGACGAGGCTCCCGAGACCCTTATTGCGAGTTTCGAGGATGACGACACGCGCATCCAACTAAACGACGAGCTCCGTACGGTATGGACCGAGGGCGACCTTGTGTCGGTGTTCTACCGCTCGGATGCCAACCAGAAGTGGCAGTACACGGGCCAGACGGGCGCGCGCGTGGGCGAGCTTACGCGCGTGGATGCAGGCACGGCAACGACCCCGACTACGCGTGTGGTGGTGGTCTACCCCTATAACGCGAGCTACTACTTCAACACCGAGACCTACAACGTGCAGGCATCGCTGCCCGCCGTGCAGACCTACCTTGAGGATAGCTACGGCGTGGATGGCAATATCCTTGTATCGTCGGGTGAGTATAACCAGATATCGCTCAAGAGCGTATGCGGCTGGCTTAAGTTGCAGCTTACGGGCGAGGGCGAGAAGGTTCGCTCTATCACCTTGCGCGGCAACAATGGCGAGCAGGTGGCTGGCGAGTTGTATATCAACACTTCGGATGCTACGGCAACGCTCGCCTCGGCAATGGGCGGTAGCGACGATGGCGATGTTGGCGGCGCGGGTGGCGGCCTTATCTTCGAGGATACCATCCTCAAGGAGGTAACACTCAACTGCGGCACGGGCGTGGAGCTCGGTGCTGAGGCCACGGCATTCTATATCGCTCTTCCGCCGCAGACCTTCGAGGCTGGCTTTACGGTAGAGATTGAGGCGATGGATGGACACATTATGACCAAGTCCACGAACAAGGCCCTCACCATCGAGCGCAACCATATCCAGCCGATGACGGCGTTTGAGGTTGAACTTAAGGCAACAAAACCTGCCAATAATGAGATATGGTACACCAATGGTAGTACAACATATGCAACGAAACCATATAAAACAGATTTTTTCGGAGCTAATATTATCTCTAATCTCTACGATGCAGAGAAGGAGTGCTGGATAATTACTTTTGATAAAGATATAAAAGAGATTGGATTTTCTGCATTCCAAGATTGTACCAGCCTTACAAGTGTGACTATCCCTGATAGCGTAACAACGATTGGAATGCAGGCATTCTATAAATGCAGCAGCCTTACAAGTGTGACTATCCCCGATAGCGTAACGACGATTGGATATGAGGCATTCTATAAATGCACCAGCCTTACAAGTGTGACTATTCCCGATAGCGTAATGACGATTGGAAATTATGCATTCAGTGTTTGCGACAGCCTTAAAGAGTTTAAGGGTAAATTTGCAGCTGATGGTGGTCGTTGTTTGATTATTGATGGCGTGCTAAATGCTTTTGCTTTGGGTTGTGGTGCTACGCAATATACTATCCCCGATAGCGTAACGACGATTGGATATGGGGCATTCGAAGATTGCACCAGCCTTGCAAGTGTGACTATTCCCGATAGCGTAACGACGATTGGAGAGGATGCATTCAATAATTGCGACAGCCTTACAAGTGTGACTATTCCCGATAGCGTAACTACGATTGGAGAGTGGGCATTCAGTGATTGCGACAGCCTTAAAACAGTATATTGCAAGCGAACAACACCGCCAGCAGGAGGTGTCGGTATGTTCTCTGGCAATGCTTCTGACCGCAAGATATATGTCCCTGCATCAGATGATGATAGCATTATAAATGCGTATAAGGCAAAATATTACTGGAGTGCATACAAGAATTATATCTTCGAGGAGGAGTAATCGCGGGGCGTAGTAGCCTAAAAAGTTTAGCGCGGGTATCGAATGGTACTCGCGCTACGTTCGCTTAATCTATGGGATCTGGATATAGTCTACAGCTGTTGTGTCGTATAATAGTCTCCCGCCCTACCGCTTAGCACGGCGGAGGTAGCCAACAGCCTCGGGGCCCTCGCACATAATGAGGTCATAGATCGAGAGGCGCGGCACGAACTCCATCCTATCGCTAAAGACCTGAACGTAGGGCTCAAGCTGATAGACCTGCTCGGTGCGCTTCGGGCGCAGGTCGAGGTCGTCGGCCGCAGCCTCGACGTAGCTCGCCGACGTGCGCGGCACGGGCACCTTCAAGATCGCACACACGCGCTCCATAATAGCCATATTCAGCTCCACGAGCCGCTCCCACTCGCGCTCATACAGTGGCGCGAAGCGGTCGGCGTAGTAGTCGTAGTAAGGCGACGAGCGGTAGGCCGACTCCATAGCCACGAGGTGCTGGTGCTGCCAACGCTTCGAGTAATCGACACGCATCGAGCCGATAGGCTGGCGTGGGCGGTTGGCGTGGGCAAGCTGCACCGAGAGCTGCATAACGCCGCCCGAGGTCATTATCTCCGTGCGGTTGCGCTCGGAGCGTTTTACGTAGTGCTCACCGAGGTCGACAACGACATCCGAGCCACCCTGCACAAGGGCTGCCCAGTACTCCGTAGAGCCATAATATACCGATGGAAGGATAATCATAACATTCTGTGAATCACTATTTAACAAAGGCCTCGGCAATCCAGCCATTCTCCTCCTTACGTTCGACGAACTTTAGGCCGTGCTCAGCCATAGCGCGCTCAACGATCGGCGCATCATCCTCGAGAAAGCCACTCACAAGGAGGCTACCTCCGTAACGCAGGGCTGCAACATAGCGGTCCAAGTCGTTGAGGATTATATTGCGGTTGATGTTTGCCACGACCATATCGTAGGTGCGCCCCTCTACCTGCTCGACAGTGCCAAGCACCACCTCCAATCGCTCGCCGAGATTGTTAAGCTCCGCGGCACGGCGGGCACTTTCGACCGACCACGGGTCTATATCCACAGCCGTAGCTCGCACTGCACCACACTTAAGCGCAGCAACCGAGAGTACGCCCGTGCCACAACCCACGTCGAGCACCTCGCCAGCAGGACGCAGCGAGTGTATCAGGCGACACATCATACGTGTCGTGTGGTGGTGGCCCGAGCCAAACGACATACTCGGCGCAACGACAATGTCGACAACATCGGAGCTTGTGGGAGGCTCGTGGAACTCCGAGCGGATAAGGATAACACCGTCGATATCAACACGTTCGAAGCTCTCGCGCTCCCAGCGTTCGTTCCAGTTGCGATCCTCGATATCTATCTCGGAAAATACCGAGCCGTAATCCTCGATGGCAGCAAGAGCCTCGGCCCTGCACTCGCTCCACACATCCGCAAGAATATAGGCCTTGACCGCCACACCCGCAGCACTCTCCACCGTATCGAAGGTCTCGAACGGATAATCCGACAGGAAGGCCACGACGATGTCGGCCATCTCCGCATCGGCACAACCGACGCACAGTTCTATATATCTCTTCATAAGTAGATTTTATTCTCCCGTTTTGATATTATGTAAAATAATTTTCGTATCTTTACGCAAAGATACGCATTATATGTGTATAATTGAATATTTGTATGGCAGATATTGCAAAGAAGTGGGAGAAAGTTAGGGTCGAGTACCTGCGCTATATAAAGACCGAGAAGCGTCTCGCGGCAAATACGGTGGATGCCTATGCGCGTGATTTCAACGAGTTTATGCACTTCATACTCCATCATTGGGCCGTCACCCCCGAGAAGGTCGAGAGCACAATGATCGAGCGGTATATGGCGTGGCTCTACACGGAGGGTCGTAGCGGCGCGTCGCAGGCACGACGTCTGAGCGGCATCAAGAGCTTCTTCAACTTCCTGCTCCTCGGCGACCGCATCGAGCAGTTGCCCACCGATAGGGTCGATGCCCCGAAGGCCGAGCGTCTGCTACCCGACGTGCTCACCATCGAGGAGGTGGATGCTATGCTTCGCACCTTCGACCTAACGACCGCCAAAGGGTGCCGAGATAGTGCCATCGTCGAAGTGCTCTACTCCACGGGGTTGCGCGTGTCGGAGCTCACGGCCCTGCGCATCGACAACCTATTCTTTGGCGAGGGCTACGTGCGCGTCGTGGGTAAGGGCGACAAGCAACGTATGGTACCCGTAGGCTCGGCTGCGCGCGACAAGATACAGCTCTATATGGAGCATCGCCGTCCGAAGCATAGTGCCGAGGCCACGCTCTTTCTGAACAACCGCGGCGAGCCCCTCACTCGCGTTATGGTCTTTAACATCATACGCCGTGCTGCGGCACTCGCCGGCATCCCCAAACAGATAAGCCCCCACACGTTGCGCCACTCCTATGCCACACATATGCTCGAGGGCGGTGCCAACATACGTCAGGTGCAGGAGCTACTGGGCCACGAGAGCATATCGACCACGGAGGTGTACACCCACCTCGACCGAAAGCATCTGCGTGGCGTGGTGGAGGATTCGTTCGCAAACCTAAAATTATAAGTTTACTGGTTATGAGAAGGTTTATACTATCAGCAATTCTTATCATTGCCACAATCGCAGTGTGTCGAGCCCAGGAGCAGGAGCTCACAATCGAGGCTCCGTGGGGCAATATCGCCGCCACGCTCTCAACGCCCGCGGGCGACACCTCTACGGCCATGCTAATCATCGCGGGCTCGGGGCCTACCGACCGCAACTGCAACTCCGCGCTCAACCTCAATACCTACGCTTTCAAGATGCTCTCCGACGAGCTCACACGCGAGGGCTTTGCCGTCCTGCGCTACGATAAGCGCGCCATAGGTCTCAGCCACTATCCCGCTGATGAGGTGCCGAACTTGGTATTTCAGGACTTCATCGACGATGCTGCGCTATGCGTTGATTATCTGCACGATGTGGGCTACGAGAGGATTATTGTGGCTGGTCATAGCGAGGGTGGCCTCGTAGCCATCAACCTCGCTCTGCGTAACGACATCGAGGTCGACGGCCTTGTGCTGCTCTCGGCCGCGGGTTACTCGATGGAGACGATACTTATGCGCCAGCTCTCCGACCAGCTTATGCCCTCACATATGGGCCTTATGATCTCGGCAACGAACATCATCCAGTGTCTCAAGCGCGGCGAGGATGTGCCCGAGGATCGCATACCTAAGGAGCTCTTGTCGCTCTTCCACCCTACGGTGCAGCCATTCCTTAGGAGCTACCTCACGACCGACCCCGCGGAGCTTATTGCCGCGATCGAGATTCCCGTGCTAATCATCTCGGGCGGTCGCGATATTCAGGTGTCGGTGGATAACGCCGAACGCCTCTTGGCCTCGGCCGAGCACGGCGAGCACGCGACGTTCGACAATATGAGCCACGTACTAAAAGATGCCACAAGCTCGGACCGCATAGAGCAGCTCGTAAGCGTCTATACAAACTCGCAACTACCACTTACCGAGGGCCTTACCTCGCGGATATCGCAATTTATAAATAACCTATAACACCTTTACCTATGTCACTACTTTCGAAACTTTTTGGTGGCAAGCCCACCGCGCCGACCTATCCCGTGGATGAGCTCGTGATAAATGGTCGCACGCTACGTCTCACGTTCTTTGCCCACGCATCAGTGGCCATCGAGTACGAGGGACGAATGATATATGTCGACCCCGTTGTGGGTAATGCCGACTACGCCTCGCTACCGAAGGCCGATATGATTCTCGTTACGCACTCGCACTACGACCACTTCGATATGGCGGCCATAGATGCTTTGGTCAAGGAGGATACGCGCATTCTACTGGACAAGACCTCGGCCGAGGGTTTCGCTGGCGACTGCTACACAATGCTTCCGGGTGCTGTGGCTGAGCCATTTACGGATATACGCGTCGAGGCTGTTGCGGCCTACAATACCTCGGAACACCAGCTCCAGTTCCACCCCAAGGAGAGGGAGGACTGCGGCTACGTGGTTACTCTGGATAACGCCGTGCGCATATACCTCTCGGGCGACACGGAACCTACCGACGAGCAGCGTGCACTACGCGACATAGATATAGCCTTTGTGTGTGTAAATCAGCCATATACGATGACACCCGAGCAGGCGACAGCCGCCATCAAGGCACTCAAGCCCCAGATCTACTACCCCTACCACTATGGTCAGGTCGACGAGCCTACCGACGTGGAGGCGTTGGCCAAGATGCTCGAGGGCGTGTGCGAGGTGCGCATCCGTCCGTTGGCTTAAAAGGCGCACGTTCATCTCTCGGCATAACACACTGATACTCCGAACGTTTAATGAGAGGGTGGCGCATAACCTTCAGCCTATCGGCAATAGGGCATCGACTTCGGTCGGTGCCTATGTTGGTTATGCTCGTGCCCTTTGTCGCGGGTATCCTCCTCTACGAAAGCTACGCTCTGCCTATCGCCGCTGTGCTCGGCGCACTCGGCGTGTGTGGCCTCGGGGCGTGGCTACTTATCCCTCGAAAGATCGCGTGGTTATATACTGCAACTGCCACACTACTACTCGGTTACACCATTGCTGAGCTTCGTGCACCACGCCCATCGCTCGACTACGACACACCCACGCGGATGACGCTCCGCATCGAGTCCACGCCCGCCGAGCGCGAGGGCTACCGCACGGCCGAGGGTCGCATCATAGGGTGGGAGGCTGACGACGTGAGCCACAGGGCAGATGACCGCGTGACGCTCTGGATACGCTCCGACAGCGTGGGCTACGGCGACGAGGTCACCATCGACGGTGTGCTCAAGGAGCGCATCTCGCGCTTTGAGAGCTACGACCGCCTACAACACCGCCGCGGGCGTGTTGGCGGCGTGGGCATTTCGGATAGAAACATCATCAGCTACCACACAACTGAACTACGGCCATCGCTGCAACAACGTGCCATTGAGCGTCTTATCCGCCACGCGGGCGACACTTCGTCTTACGCTGTTGTCGAAGCAATGGTCGCCGGCTCACGGCGTCTGATGCCCGCGTCGCTCAGGGAGGCCTACTCGACGACGGGACTCGCCCATCTTATGGCTGTCTCGGGTCTACACCTGGGCATCGTCGCCGTGGTTATCAACCTACTACTAATACCCCTCAGCTTCGTGCGCCACGGCCACCGCGCGGCAAACCTGCTCACCATCGTGGCACTATGGCTCTTCGCCGCGATGAGCGGGATGTCGCCATCGGTAACGCGTGCAGCTCTGATGCTCAGCATCTTACAGCTCGCACTCTACTCCTCGTCGCGTTACAGCTCGCTAAACGCGCTGTCGGCCACGGCACTCCTTATGCTCGTCTACCGCCCCGACTACCTCTACGACATCAGCTTTCAGCTCTCGGTGCTCGCCGTCGCGGGCATCATACTCTGGGCACTGCCAGTGATGCGCACGACAAGGGGTCTCCACGGCCCGATGCGTATGGTCGTGGTGACGTTGATAATCGGAGCTGCGGCAACACTATGGACACTACCGCTCGTGTCATATACGTTTGGTAATCTGCCGATTGCAAGCATAGTGCTCACACCGGCCGTGATGCTCTTCGCCTACATTATCATCATCGCTGGCATCGCCACCCTCATACTCCCCACGGCGATAGCCTCCACCACCGCGGCCATCGCGGAGTGGGCCGCAGGCCTGCAAAACAACATCGTGGAGTACGCCGCGAGGCTACCCATCGCCGAGCTGAGATACACGATGACCGAGGGCGAGGTCGTGCTATGTTACGCAACATACGTTGCAATTACGCTCCTTGTGTGGGGCATAAATCGAAAAAAAGTGGTAACTTTGTCCTATGATGACACTGAGTGATGTAGAACTGCTTAAGAGTGATGAGCTTCGCAGGGCCGTGGATGCGAACATCGAGCGCGACCCCGCGGCCGTGGCTCTCGACGGCCGTGTGCCCGAAGCGCGCCTGGTGGCTACGCAGGTGAAGTATCTGCAACGTGCACGGCGCAAGCTGCCACGCCTCTACGAGGCACGCTGCATAATACCTCCGCGCGCCTTTGAGCAGTCGTCGAGCGAGGAGAGTGCACGACGTAAGGGCATCGCGGGCGATAGTCTTCTCGACCTCACGTGTGGCCTCGGCATCGACGTCTTAGCCTTCGCCTCGCGCTTTCGTCGCGTTGTGGCGTTGGAGAGGGATGAGGTACTCGCCGAGGTTGTCCGCCACAATCTATCGCTCCTCGGAGTGGAGAATGTCGAGGTTATCACCACCTCGGCCGAGGAGTATGTCGCCACTACCAGCAACCACTTCGACTGGGTATTTGCCGATCCCGACCGCCGCTCCGACACGGGACACAAGATGGTCTGTCTGGAGGATTGCTCGCCAAATATCGTCACGCTACTACCCCGCCTGCGCACCATCGCACGCCGCATAGGGCTCAAGTTGTCGCCGCTCTTCGACGTAGAGGAGGCCTTCAGGCTCTTCCCCTCGTCCGAGGTAGAGGTCGTATCGGTGGCGGGCGAATGCAAGGAGCTAAACATATATACCAATGCTGACAATGAGCGACTTACGATAGCCGCAACGGGGCTTGGCACGTGGCACTTCGAGCGCGAGGCAATGAACGTCAAGCCTACCGCCGAGGCATTTGCGGCGGAGGAGTATCGCTACTTATTAATCCCCGATGTCGCTTTGCAGAAGGCACGCGTGGCGATTGCAACCCTCAGCCCACACGCAGCCATCTGGAGCAACAACGGCTATGCCTTTGCGCGTGAGCTGCCCGCAGAGCCACTACCCGCGAGGATATACGCCATCGAGAGCATCGAGCGTTATCATCCACGCGAGTTGAGGCGCAAGTATCGAGGCCTCGGGATCGAAGTCCTCAAGCGCGACACGCAGCTATCGGTGGAGGTCGTGCGCAAGGCCTTAGGAGCGCGTGCCGGAGGCGATAGGCTGCTGGCCGTAACAAGCATTGCGGGCGAAAACTGGATTATCGAACTAAGAAACGAAGTCATAAATGGATAGTAATCAAGATATAAACATCGTTGTCGTAGGGTCGGGAAACGTTGCCGAGGCCTTAGCTCATCTCTTCGCCACGACCGCAGGCATCAGCCTCCGACAGCTCTATGCACGCAATGCCGAGCGTGGCAGGGCCATAGCCACCACCGTGGGCACGGAGTGGACCGACGATGCCGCTTCGCTTGCCGAGGCCGACATATACCTTATCGCCGTGAGTGACCGCGCCGTAAAGAGCGTTGCCACTGTGCTACCATTCTCTCCGCACGCCGTCGTTGCCCACACAGCGGGAAGCATACCCATCACCGCCATCCCCGAGCGCGAGGGTGGCCGCGGCGTTTTCTACCCGTTGCAGAGCTTCACGTCGGGACGTAGCGAGGCGATAGAGGGTGCCCCGATATTCATCGAGGGCGACAGCGCGGAGACAACAGCCAAGCTCCGCAACTTGGCTAACCGCCTCGGTCTCAAGGCCGAAGAGGCCAACTCGGAGCGTAGACGCAGACTCCATCTCGCGGGCGTCTTTGTCAACAACTTCGTGAATCATCTCTACGCCATTGCCTCGGATATCATTGCCGAGGAGGGGTTCGACTTCGCGACGCTGAAGCCCATAATCCGCGAGACGGCAGCCAAGGCCATAGCCTCGGGCGACCCACGTAACGTGCAGACCGGGCCTGCGGTTCGAGGCGATGAGGAGGTCACGGCACGACACCTCGCGATGCTCGCCAATGACGAGACCAAACAGCTGATATATAAATATTTAACACAAAGTATATGGGAAACTTCAAAGAAGATATAGCACGTGTCGAAGCGATGATCTTCGACGTCGATGGCGTGATGACCGACGGTGGCATTATCCCCACGCCTGATGGCGACTTCATACGTCGCTACAACGCCAAGGATGGCTATGCGATGGCCTCGGCACTGCGCGAGGGGATGAAGATATGCGTAATCTCGGGAGGTCGCGGCCAGATGCTTCGTCGCCGACTGGAGATGCTTGGTGTGACGCGTATGTATCTCAATTGTATGGATAAGACTGCGGCCCTCAGCGAGTTCCTCGCCGACTACGGTATTGCAGCCGAGAATGTGATCTATATGGGTGACGACATCCCCGACCTCGAGTGTATGCGTATGGTTGGCATACCAGTATGCCCTGCCGACTCAGCGATGGAGGTGGTGGAGGCTTCACGCTACATATCAGAGTTCAACGGCGGCCACGGTGCCGTGCGCGACATCGTCGAGCAGGTGATGCGCGCCCAGCAGAAGTGGGCCAAGAATCTCAAAGGAGTCCTGGGCCTACCAGCCGAGGAGAAGTAAACGCCAACGACAGGGGGCGAGTCTCAAAGAGGCTGCGATACAAAAGAGATAGGCGTATGGTGTCATCCATACGCCTATTAGATTATAGCTTAGCAGCTTACACTTTCTTATTCCATAACATCGAATAGCACCTCTACTTCATCCGTAGCCGTAGTCTCAACCTCCTCCGCTACGGGAGCCTCAAGAGCGGCATCCTCAATAGCCGAAGTTTCAGCAACCGGGGCCTCCACAACAAGCTCCTCACCGCGCTGGAGACGGTAGGCAAGCACGACAATAGAGTTCTCGTACTCCATCCTTGCAATCTCCTCGCGCTTAGCCTCGACGCCAGCCTCGACCTCGCCAATCTCGTTGAGCATCGACTCTGGATAGCCAGCCTCTACGATGTCGATAGCGAGCTGCTCCTTATGGGCAATCATTGCCTCGAGTTCACGCTCGGCCTCGAGACGTGCGGCATTGTTGCGCTCGACGATAGCGAGGGTCTCCTCCCTCGAGCCGAGCTTCATTCGCCACGCTCTATCCAAATCGTTGAGCTTACCGTGGAACTTATCCTGCTCGCCCTGGAGGTACTCCTCCTCGGCGGCATAGGCCTCGCGACGGTCACCCGCCTCGTCGACGATAGGATCTACCAACGAGCGGAAATAGAGAGCCTTAGCACCACCATAGCTCTTACGATAGGCAGCCTCATACTCCGCGCGCATCTTCTCCACGACCTTCAACTCGGCCTCGCTACGTGCCAGCTCGGCATACTCGGCGATGAGCTTGGCATCGCGCTCGGGCGTAGTGAGGTGTACACGGTGCTCGCAACGTGTGCCGAGCAATAAAAGGGCCACGAAGGCTACATAGCCCAACGTGAGAATCAATCTACTCTTTCTACTCTTCTTCATAGCTCAAAACTCTTAAATCTCACTCAACATAGCGTTGCTCTCCTCCAAAAAGATGAGGTACGAATCGCCACCAATCTGCGTACGAAAGGCCTCCTCATAGGCACGAAGCTCCGCGGCAGCAGCCTTAAACTCCTCGTAGGTCGTAGCACCCACCACCCTCTCGGCAAGCTCGTAGCTCTTGTCGTAGGCGATGCTCTCGTGACGCTGCTCGTCAATCACAACACCCTCTCCACTATTGCCGCACGCCACGAAAGCCGCAGCCGCCGCAATCATAACCAATACTCTTTTCATCTATATATCAACATTTTAGTTTACCATAAACATTCCTTACGCCGCAAACCATTACTCGACATATACGACCAAGCCCTTGAGGTACTCGCCCTCGGGATGGTAGATGTTTATCGGGTGGTCGGCAGGCTGCGTAAGCTGGCCGATGATGCGCACCTTACGACGTGCAATGGCGGCAGCCGTGAATATCGTCGTGCGGAACAACTCGCGACTGACGGCCTGCGAGCACGAGAAGGTGAAGAGTATGCCTCCGGGGCGTATCTTCTCCAGCGCACGGGCGTTAATCTTCTTATAGCCCTGCAACGCATTACCCAGAACCTTATGGTGCTTGGCAAAGGCGGGCGGGTCGAGGATTATGAGGTCGTAGCTATCGTCGATATCTTTCAGATACTCAACGGCATTCGTTGCGATAGCTCTATGCGGAGCATCGGGACCGAAGTTCAACGCCACGTTCTCCTCTGCCAACTTCACGGCACGCTCCGAGAGGTCGATAGAGACCACCTCCGTAGCCCCTCCGCGCAGTGCAGCAACCGAGAAACCTCCCGTATAGCAGAAGGTGTTAAGCACCTTACGGCCACGCGAATACTGGCGCACAAGGTCGCGGTTCTCCCTCTGGTCGATGAAGAAGCCCGTCTTCTGACCCTCCTCCCAGTTGACCACAAACTGCATATCGTTCTCCAAGACTACGTTCTTGCTCTCCGCGGCACGGCCCCACAGGTAGCCGTCGATGGCACCGAGGTCGGCCTTATATGGCAGCGTCTGCGAACTCTTGTCGTAGATGGCCTCGATAGCCGAGCCGTAGGCACAACGTATAGCCTCGGCAATCATCTGTCGCGAGCGGTACATACCCACCGAGTGGCACTGCACCACAGCTGTGTGGCCATAGACATCGACAACCAATCCCGGCAACAGGTCGCCCTCGCCGTGGATGAGACGATAGCAGGTAGTCGAGGGGTTGTTCGTCATACCCAGCGCATCACGCACGCCCTTAGCACGTGCGACACGCTCCGTCCACCACTCTTGGTCGATACTCTCGCGCTCGAAGCTAAGCACACGAACGGCGATAGAGCCTATCTGGTAGTGACCGCGGGCGATGAATGCCCCCTGCTTTGTGACCACATCCACAAGATCGCCCTCCATAAGAGGCGCATCACCCTCCTCGATACTCTCGATAGCTCCCGAGAATACCCACGGATGGCGACGCTCCAACGACTCCTCCTTGCCGCGACGAAGATGCACGACGCTTAATCTTTGCTCCTTACTCATATGTTTATTCTACATTATGCTCATTACTAATCGTACCCTGCTCGCGACGGCCACTACCCCTCTCTCCGCGTCTAAACGGCGGACGAGTGCGGCGATGTTTCTCCCTCGCGCGACGCTCCTCCGTGGCCCTATCCTGCGAGATAATCGTGAGCCCTCCCTCGGGAGTAGAGGCACGCTGCAACTCCTCGAGGATACGCGGGCATACCCACGCATCGGTCGCGGCATACTCCTGCTGCTGGTCGGTGAGCACGCCTGCCTCCCAGTTGCTAAGCCTCTGCGCCTTAGAGATGCGCATACCGAGGACTATGGCCGAGAGCTTACGCAGGCTCTTCTCCTCGATACCCCAGCGCACGGCCTCCGTCTGGAGGTCGACAAAGCCATCGGCACGGAAGTCACGAAGCTCGTGTAGCGAGCGTATGTCGCCACCAACATCGGCACCAACCTTAAGGATGCGGCGCGAACCGAGAATCTTGAGGATGCGATTGTCCAAACGGATACGATTGAGACGGAACAGATAGCACGTATCGGGTGTCGAGAGCTGCAGCAACGCCACCTTGTACGACACGCCGACACGGAACGATGGGCGCGTCTCGGTGTCGAAGCCGATAATCGCGCACTGCTCCAGATGGCGACACGCCGCCTCCACCCCCGCCTCGCTATCGACAATCACGATGCGTCCGTCGAAGCGCGCAGCGGGAAGTGCCGCCACGGTGTCGTTATCTATGGTCGATAGAAATGCCATCGGTCTGTTCGTAGTTGGTTAATATAACTTACAAAGTTACGTATTAATTTTTAGTTTTCCGCTCTCGCTCATAGAAATTTTACCCTCCGAGAGCATTTTATCTATCCTTTCGGCCACACGCTTGACGGGAGAGTGGATGGCATTTATCAAGTCCTTAACCGATAACTCGCTATGCGACAACGCATTGATGATACTATTATCTATCGCCGAGCCATCGTCCGACACGCGTCTACGGCCAAGACATATGTCGCAGACGCCACAGGGCTTTGCTGCCTTGTCACCAAAGTACTCCTCGATGATCTGACTGCGGCACACATCGCCGTTAGTCACGTAGCGAATCATATTTTGTGCACGCTCGAGGGCCACGTCGTAGCGGCGGCGGTAGCTATCGGGCGTGATGAAGAGGTCGGCCGTGGGGAGACGCTCACTGTCGAAATAGATCATCGGCGAGCGCGAGGCGGGGATATAACGTGCTATGCGCGTGCGCCATAGGATGCTGAGTAGCTCGTGCACACGCTCGGGACTAAGGCCCGTTGACGAGGCTAAAAGCAGCTCGTCGATATAGCGAAACTGGCTGAAGATGCCGTTATAGGTACGCAGGATTGCCACGAGCAACGTATCCATATCGTTGCCCCCGACGTTGAGCCTATAAAGCGCATCGCGACTGCACGTGAACATCAGTCGTGCGGGGTGGTCCTGTTCGTCGATAAGCGTCATTAGTTCATTGAGTTCCAATATCTTAAGTGCGCTGGTGACTTTCGTAAGCGAAAGGCCGGCCTTGTGGCAAAAGTCGTAGATATTGAAGGCATACGAGCTATCGCAGCCATCGCCGATGGCCACCTGCAAATAGTTACATACCCTCTCGTAGACGCGCTTAATATCCTCTATCGGCGGGAACTCCTCGCGAAAGAGGCTCAGCAACTTATCGGCATCCTCCCTCCCGTAGAGCATCACAGCATAGCTTCTGCGGCCATCACGCCCTGCACGGCCCGCCTCCTGATAGTAGGCCTCCAACGAGTCGCACATCGAGTAGTGGATGACAAACCTCACGTCGGCCTTGTCGATACCCATACCAAAGGCGTTGGTCGCAACCATCACCTGCACCCTATCCTCCTGCCAGTCGTCCTGACGCAATGCGCGCTCCGTGGTCGGCAGCCCCGCGTGGTAGAAGTTCACGCTTACGCCGTCGTCCTTGAGCTGCGCGGCAAGACGCTCGCAGCCCTCACGCGTACGCATATATATGATTCCCGAGCCACCGACATTACGCACAACTCTCAGCAGATGATCGTACTTATCCTCTACCTCGCGCACGACGTACGACAGGTTGGGGCGCGCGAAGCTCGAGCGTAGGATATTCTCACCGCGGAAGCCGAGGTGGTACATAATATCGTGCGAGACACGCTCCGTGGCCGAGGCCGTGAGTGCTAAAATCGTAGCCTCGGGGGCATACTCGCGAAGCTCGGCTATGCGTAGGTACGAGGGGCGGAAGTCGTAGCCCCACTGCGAGATGCAGTGTGCCTCGTCGACGGCAATGATGCTCACCCTCATACGTCGAAGGCGTGCACGAAAGGCTGCCGTCGCAAGACGCTCGGGGGCGATGTAGAGCAGCTTGACGTCTCCGTAGGTGCTGTTGTCCAACGCCGCCTCTATCTGGTTGCGATCCATACCCGAGTGCACGGCGACGGCCGCAATGCCACGCCTGCGCAGCCCGTCTACCTGATCCTTCATAAGGGCGATAAGCGGCGTGACGACGATCGTGACACCCTCGGATGCCAATGCTGGAATCTGGTACGTGAGCGACTTACCGCCGCCCGTGGGCATCAGAGCGAGGGTATCGCGTCCCGCCATCACCGACTCGATGATCTCGCGCTGCATAGGGCGGAACTCGCCGTATCCCCACCACTGCTTGAGGATCTCCTCGGGGCTCTGTCGCTTGTTATTTTCACACGTCGCATTCATATCACAAAGATAACCCTTTTTGTTGTAACGACAATGCCATGAGCCTTTTTATGGGATTTAGTAGAAGGGGGCTTATAGGTTTTTGTGGGTTCTTGTGGGTTCTTATAGGGTTATATAATAGCTATGATACTTGGCGAGGGACTAATTTAGTGTCAGAAGGCAGTAGATACAACGCTCGGCAAAAATGCCGTCGATGGATAGTACTCGACGTACATTCCATTGACGGCACTTTTTGTTAGCGGCAGTAGATGCTGCCTTATCACACTAAATTACTCTATGCAGCGGCACACAAGATTACGATCACCATAACCATTATCAATCTTGGTCACGTAGGGGAAGAACTTACCCTCGACGATCCACTCCAAGGGGAAGGCTGCCTCCTCGCGGCTATATGGGTGCGACCACCGACCAGCGAGCTCGCGGGCGGTGTGCGGAGCGTTGACAACAACGTTGTCGGCATTGCCACTTGCCGCAGCAGCCTCGCACTCGCGCTTGATCTTGATGAGCGACTCGATGAAGCGATCCATCTCGGCCTTCGACTCCGACTCCGTAGGCTCGACCATAAGGGTCTCGTGAACAGGGAATGAGAGCGTAGGCGCGTGGTAGCCGTAGTCCATAAGACGGTGAGCAATATCGCCACAGTCGATGTTGAAGTCGTGCTTGAAGTGTGTGAGGTCGAGGATCATCTCGTGACCTACGCGGCCAGTCTCGCCCGAGTAGTAGGTGCGATACTCATCCTTCAATGCCGACGACATATAGTTAGCATTCACGATAGCCATCTCTGTCGAGCGACGCAAGCCCTCGAAGCCGAGCATACGGATGTAACCATAGGTGATGGGGAGCAACATAGCCGAGCCCCAGGGTGACGACGACACAGCCGTGATACCCTCCTCGCCGCCAGTCTCCGACAACGAGTGCGTAGGCAAGAACTTAACAAGATGCTCGGCAACGCATACAGGACCTACACCGGGACCGCCACCGCCGTGAGGCATAGCGAAGGTCTTGTGGAGGTTGAGGTGGCAGACATCGGCACCGATATAACCGGGGTTAGTCAAGCCCACCTGAGCGTTCATATTCGCACCATCCATATATACCTGACCGCCAGCGTCGTGAACAGCGTCGACGATATCGCGGATGCGGCTCTCGAACACACCGTGGGTCGAGGGGTAGGTAACCATCAAACCGCAGAGCTCCGATGCGTGCTCCTCGGCCTTCTTCTTCAGATCCTCAACGTCGATGTTACCATTCTGGTCGCAGGCAACGATAACGATCTTCATACCTGCCATTGCGGCAGATGCGGGGTTGGTACCGTGTGCCGACGAGGGGATGAGGATGATGTTACGATAGCCCTGACCGCGGCTCTGGTGGTATGCACGGATGATAAGAAGACCCGTGTACTCACCCGCAGCACCCGAGTTGGGCTGGAGCGTACAACCAGCAAAACCTGTGATTGTTGCAAGATAGCTCTCGAGGTTCGAGATAAGCTCGCGGTAACCCTCGGTCTGATCTGCGGGAGCGAAGGGGTGTACGTTCTGGAAGCCGGCCAACGACAGGGGCTGCATAAGCTGTGCAGCGTTGAGCTTCATAGTACAAGAGCCGAGCGAGATCATCGAGTTCATCAACGAGATATCGCGCAACTCCAAACGCTTGATATAGCGCATCATCTCGGTCTCGGTGCGGAACGAGTTAAATATCTTCTCGGTGAAGAAGTCGGTAGCACGCTTAACATCCTCGGCAATAGCTGCAGCCTCAACACGCTTAACTGCCTTAGCCTTCTTGCCACGTGCCTCGGCAAAGATCTCGACGATGGTCTGGAGCTCCTTGTCGGTAGTCACCTCGTCGAACGACATACGCACGCAGTCGTCGGCAGGATAGAACATATTGATCTCACGAGCGAGGGCTGCATCCTGAATAACCGAAGCCTCAGCCTCGACCTCCAACGTATCGAACGCAGCCTTCGTGCGTACCACGTAGCCCATAGCTTCCAACGCCTCCTTAACCGTAACGGCTGCGGTGTGAGCGTTGAGAGCGGCACGCAACAGACCCTCCTTACCATTATATATACAGTAGAAGCCCACCATCGAGGCCATCAATGCCTGAGCTGTACAGATGTTCGACGTTGCACGCTCACGCTTGATGTGCTGCTCGCGCATCTGGAGCGACATACGCAGAGCCTTGTTACCCAAGCGGTCTACCGACACGCCGATGATACGGCCGGGCATATTACGCTTGTAGGCATCGCGCGTAGCCATATATCCTGCGCTGGGGCCACCAAAGCCCATAGGACAACCCAAACGCTGTGTAGTACCAACAGCGATATCGGCACCCCACTCTGCGGGTGACTTATAGAGCGCGAGCGAGAGAAGGTCGGCAACGGCCGTTACGAGGACGCCTGCCTCGTGAGCCTTAGCCGCAAATGCTGCGTAGTCGCGAACCTCGCCATTAGCTGCGGGGAACTGCACAACAGCACCGAACTCCTTACCCGTGAACTCGTAGGTTGCGAAGTCGTCGCGGATGATCTCGATACCGAAGGGCTCCGAGCGTGTGAGCAATACGTCGAGCGTCTGGGGGAAGATGTTCTCGTCAACAAAAATCTGGTTGCGGCCCTGCTTCACTGCCTCGCGCGAACGCAACGCATACATCATAAGCATAGCCTCAGCCGTAGCTGTCGCCTCGTCAAGGAGCGAGCAGTTAGCCACCTCCATACCCGTGAGCGAGAGGATGGCGGTCTGGAAGTTAAGCAATGCCTCCAAACGACCCTGCGAAATCTCGGCCTGATAGGGCGTATACGACGTGTACCACGCGGGGTTCTCGAAAACGTTGCGCGAGACAACGGCGGGCACTACGTTGGGGTAGTAGCCCATACCGATGAACGAACGCATCGTGCGGTTCTTAGCTGCGAGGGCTGCGATATGCTCGGCATACTCATACTCGCTCAACGCCTCAGGAAGGTCGAGATCCTTCTTAAGGCGGATATTCTGGGGAATTACCTGCTGCAAGAGCTCCTCAACCGAAGCTACGCCAATCGTTGCAAGCATCTGGCTTAAATCATCCTTAGAGTTTAGACCAGTGTGACGGTCTACAAAGCTGTCAAAGGTTTTCATTAGTCTTAATGTTTATTAGTTGTTTTTGGTTTTATGTTATCTGCCTATTAATATTTGAACGAGCTGCCACCGATAAACTCTCTGAGCAGCGACGTGGGAGGTATCTCCTCGGGGCTGATCGGGACAAAGTTATCGAGGAACTTAAGCATACGTCGCGCCTCGGCATACTCGGCAGCCGTGTCGGGCACCTCGCGGAGCACAGGCTCAGCAACGGCCCTAAGCACCGATATCTCGTAGAAGAGCGACGAGTTGAACATCACGTTGGCATTCTCCTGATAGGGGAAGATATGCTTCTCCTCACCCCTACGTACCGACGACCACATCGAGAGCGTGCGCAACGCGTCGTTACCACGCGTGGCATTGTCGCGGATGGTGCGGCGCAGCAGGCGGTTATCGGTTGTGGGGATGCGCGAGAAGTTATCCATAGCCACCGAGGTGAAGCACGAGATATAGATCTTGAACTTGTGACCATCGGCAATACCCGGCGTCAGGCGCGGGTTCAAGGCGTGGATACCCTCGAGGATAAGTATCGAGCGAGAGTTGAGCCTGAGTGGCTTATCGTGCCACTGACGCTTGCCCGAGATAAAGTCGTAGCGCGGGATCTCGACGCTCTCACCCTCTGCCAGACGCTTGAGGTGGTCGTTGAGCGTTGCAAGGTCGATGGCCTCCAATGCCTCGAAGTCGGGCTTGCCATCCTCGCCCAGCGGTGTCTTATCGCGATCGACGAAGTAGTCATCGAGGGCAATGAGCACAGGATCGAGACCCAAGACGCGGAGCTGCACGCCGAGACGCTTCGAGAAGGTAGTCTTACCGCTCGACGAGGGTCCCGAGATCAGAGCCATACGCACGCCGAGCTCGCCGTTTGCCTCGGCGATAGAGCGGGCGATGGATGCTATCTTGTTCTCGTGGAAGGCCTCGGCAATCTTGATAAGCTCCGAGGCGTCACCCTCCATAACTCGACGGTTGAGGTCGCCAACCGTGGGCACACCCATAATGTCGATCCAACGTTGGTACTCCTGGAAGATGTCGAACATCTTATCGTGGTGGATGGCTGTGGTCAGCTGCTCGGGATTCGTGCGTGCGGGGAGAGCCACGTAGAAGCCGTTGTAGTAGGGCACGATGTCGAAGCGCGGAACGTAGGCCGACGAGGGGGCCAAAGCACCGTAGAAGTAGCCCGGCATATCGCCGAGGTGGTTGACCGTACGGTAGAGGTGCGGGCGCGTTGTGAGCAGCTCGAGACGATCCTCGAAGCCATACTTCGCATACTCCTCGGCCACATCCTCCGCGAGACGCTTCGAGCGCGTGATGGGGATGTTTCGTGCAACGATATCCTCCATACGCAGCTTCAAAAGCGTGGCATCCTCGGCCGAGAGCGGCAGGTGGTCGTCATACTCGGCATAGAAGCCATTGCCCAGAGAGTGACGTATGCGTAGTTTACGCTCCGGGGCAAGCTCCAACGATGCCATCTGCAACACGAACGAGAGCGTGCGCTGATAGACGCGATAACCCTCGAAGTGACGCATATCGAAGAACTCGACGGTCACGGGCTTATAGATGCGATAGCTGAGCTCCTTATAACGATTGTTCACCCTCGCAGCCAAGATGGGATATGGCTGCTCGAGACCCACACGCTGGAGTACATCCATAAGCGTAGAGCCCATCTCAACCTCCATCGTGGTGCCGTTATTCTCCAAATGCAATGTAACCGTATGCGACATCTGCTTCCAAATTTTAATAAAATTGTGTGTAAAGATAGTAATTTTTTGTAACTTTGAAGCAATTTAACAGGATAAGTTATGCAAAAAGTATCATTTTTTGTCTCATTAATGCTCCTCGCACTCCTCGGCTATGGGTGCCAAGAGAGCGCGACCACGCAACACGTCTACATAATCTCAACAAACGACATACACGCCAACATCGACGCAATGCCGCGCTTAGCCACACTCGTCAAGGATTACGAGGCTAAAGGCGAGGTTTTGGTTGTGGATTCGGGCGATCGCGTAACGGGCAACGCCTATGTCGACGACGACAGCCAGCCCGGCATACCGATGATCGAGCTTATGAACGAGGTGGGCTACGACGTCGTGACCCTCGGAAACCACGAGTTCGACAAGGGTCGCGAGGTGCTAAACACGATGGTTACGGCCTCGGATTTTAGGTGGGTATGCGCTAATATGCAGGATCTTAGCGGCAACTCGGCCATCGAGCCCTACACGACAATCACGCTCGGAGGTGTGACCCTCGGCTTTGTGGGCATCGTCGACACGGATCAGGATGGCCACCCTCTCGGCGGCGAGAGTGCCTATGTCGACTTTACGTTCACCGACGATAGTGCCACGGCCTACGACGTGTGTCAGTGCGTAGCCACGGAGACCGACTACGTTGTGCTCCTCTCGCATATGGGACTCGATATGGATCGCCGCCTGCTGGCGAAGCTCCCTGCCTGCGACTGGATAGCTGGTGGCCACAGCCACGACACCATAAACGAGAGCGTTGGAGAGACGCACATAAGCCAGAACCGCAAGGATCTGCGCTACGTCACGGTTGCCGACATCACGGTAGATGGAGGTACGATTGTGGACGTCGCCTACACCCAGATCGAGATGCAGGGCATCAAGGAGGATAGTCATCTACGTAGCCTCGTCGACGAGCTCAAGGCACGCGACCCCGAGCTTAACACCGTCGAGGCTCGTGCCAACGACCGCGCCACGAAGGATGGCATCGCCAACTTCACGGTCGAGGCACTGCGCAGCTACCCCTACGACGATGGCTTCGTCCCCGAAATAGCCATCTATCACTATGGCGGCGTGCGCCTTTCGGCAATCGAGGCGGGCGACATCAAGCGTGTCGACATCCTCAACAACGACCCCTTCGTGTCGACGATCTACATCGGCGAGATGACGCTCGAGGAGATTCGCGATTTCATCCTCACGAAGTATAACAGCGGCACCGCCGAGAAGCCCGACAAAGAGTCGCACTACGCCTACTTTCGCTCGAACATTCCCTACCAGATCATCCTCGGCACAACGCCCGAGGCTGCACCCGATGCCACGGCCATACGCTTCGACCTCGAGGAGCGTCGCTATCGTGTGGCGATGTGTAACTACATAGCCGAGAATTACATCGACCGAGAGGTTGTGGAGCGAGGCCTGCGAAAGACCGACGTCACCGTCCGCGAAGCTATGCTGCGCCTCGTGCGTACGTTTGGCGAGGCGGGTTATACGCCCGACAACAGAGTGTATCAAACCGAAGTAACAGAGTAAGTTATGCTCGAAACAACCTATCAGAAGGAGCTTATCGAGGCGGGGTGCGACGAGGCGGGACGTGGCTGTCTCGCAGGGTCGGTATTTGCTGCGGCGGTGATTCTCCCGCCCGACTTTCACCACCCGCTACTCAACGACTCGAAGCAGATGACCGAGCGTAGGCGCAACGAGCTGCGCCAGATCATCGAGCGCGAGGCCATAGCTTGGTGCGTGGAGGAGGTTACGGCTGAGCGCATCGACCGCATCAACATCCTCAACGCCTCGATCGAGGGTATGAACCTCGCCATCAAGGGCCTCACTACCACGCCCGAGTTTATCGTCATCGACGGCAACCGCTTCCACACCGACCTCGCGACGCCGTGGCTCACCATCGTCAAGGGCGACGGCAAATATGCAAACATCGCGGCAGCCTCGGTACTGGCCAAGACCCACCGCGATGAGTATATGCTACGCCTCGCCGAGGAGTATCCAGCCTACGGCTGGGCAAAGAACAAGGGCTACCCCACGCGCGAGCACCGACTGGCTATCCGCCGCTACGGTCTGACGCCCTATCATCGTCTCTCGTTCAACACCTCCCCCGAGCAACTCGAACTCTTTTAGGCGGCAAAGATAGGCAACGCGAACATAAGAGCATAACGCCGTACAAAAATAGGGAGGGGATGCGTCCATCCCCTCCTACTCCTCCGCACTTTTCTTCCACTGCGGGAGGCTTGCCTCTCGTGGCAAGGCAGCCAGCGTACGAATCTGGCAAAGAGCCGGCAACATCGCTGTTCACGACCAGACGACCCGCTGCTCTAAAGTGGATACGATTCCGATGTGTCGTGACCACATCGGACCCTTGTTGCGTAATCACGCATTGCCTTAAGGCCATTTATATAGAGTCGTATTGCTCCCCGATTCTATCACGTGCCAACCCGATTAGATTCCGACTTGCGACTGCTTATCGTTCTATGCCAACGATAGCGAGACGTTGACCTTACCCTCCTCGAACGAGATGTCCGACAACAAGACATACTGCCACACCTTCTCAAGCTGCGCGAATCGCTGAGGATAGATGTTGATACGCATATCGGCGGTATTCACCTCGACGCCGCTCGGGATTCGCTCCTCGAGATAGGCGACAACACCCGCAATCATCATCGAGGTTGCCGAGCCGCATTCGTAGCTCATACATATCACATCCTTGCGCATAGCCTCGATATGAAACTTAACCTCGATGGCCGGAAGAAACACGCCGGGCTTATAGCTCAGCTCCACTCTCTTCTGGTCAACTGTCGAAAACTTCGGACGAAACTTAAACTCCTTCTCGATGAAGTCTGAAATCTCTTTGTAGGTAATTACTGCATTCATAATATCTTGATTTAATGTTTTAATGTCTCTTCTCTCGCGGCGACCGCGTCTCAAACGCCCCTCTTCGCTCACCCCTCCCCACGTTCAATAGTATAGAGACTACCACGAGCACAAATCTATCTAACGGCGATGAATTCTTCTCGATATTATATTTAAGACCCTACTCTGAAGATTCCGCATAACATCTCTTGCGGACATAAACGATTGACGCGAGACAGCACACAATCTATCTCGCGTCAACAAACATCTCACGACGTTCTACCTTCTCCCCACTTGCCGCGGACCGCAGATTATCAATACTCCGCAAAGCTACCGACGCGCAGCTCAAGACGGTCGTGGTGCGTGCCGGTGGAGTCCGTGGCTACGATGTTTACTCGGCCTCGTAGCGTGAGCGAGTCGGCACGATACTGACCACGTGCGATAGCTCGAACCGCCACCGTATCGCCATCAACCACAAGCGTCGGCTGACCCACGGAGCTGTATATATTGACGTGTTGCAACGTGTCGGTGCGCTCCGTCCAGCGGCAATCCGAGATATGTAGCGTGGGCTCCGAGCTATTCCACGTTGCGCGGTAGAGGTAGTAGGCATCCTTCGCCGTAGCACGGTCGTACGACACAAGACCCGACTGGTTGAGACCATAGGGTCGGCGCGACGAGGCGTAGTCGAACATCGAGTTAAGCCATACGCCCCAGAAGATGTCGGCCTCGGCAATGATATCCGAATACCGCTCGTGCATATATGTCTGGCGACGCTCCGGCAGGAGGTAGGTTCCTCGGTGTGCTCTTTCGATACGTTCGGTCTGGTGGCTGATGCTTCCCTCCTCGCCATAGCATACACCGTAGCGCAGCTTACGCCAAAGGGTGTTTGTCGAGAGCTGGCGGCACCACACCGCGACATCCTCCACCGAACCCTTCATATAGCCCACATTCTGACGAAGCACCACAAGGTCGGCGATGAAGTTAATCTCGCCATCGACATTGCTACAACCCACCGTCAGGCGCGAGGGGTCGAGTGCGTGGGCACGGCTGTTGAGCTCGCGGACATACTCCACGACATCGTCGCCCCTCTGCCACACCTCCGAGAAGAGACCCCACATAACCACCGAGGGGTGGTTGATATTCTGGGCTATGATCTCCTCGAGCTGCGCAAAGCCGTTATCGCGGAATGCCGATGTCGGGTAATAGCATATATCCGAGAACGAGAGTGGCGAGCGGCTAAAGGGCATATCTATCCACACAAGCACACCCTCTCTATCGCAGCTCGTATAAAGCACGTCCATATGCGGGCCCGAGATCGAACGTATGGCATTGGCACCCATATTCTGCACGATACGCAGGTCGCGAGCGACGTCGCGCTCCAGCACGGCCGTACCCTTACCGCTACGGTCGTGAGGCAGATTAACACCGCGAACCACGACGGGCTCGCCATTGATACACAGCTTATTACAGTCGTCTATTGTTATACGTCGGAATCCCGTCACAACGCTCACTCTATCCTCTATCACACGCTCGCTGCCCATCGTCACCTCGACGCGATAGAGCGCGGGCGACGCGGGGCTCCAGAGCTCAGGGGCCGAGATTTCGAAGGGGAAGTCTATGGCGCGATCGGTCGTGAGTTTCGAGGCACGCGCCGAGCGAGTCACGACCACCTCGCCATCGCCACGGATGATACGCAACGTGAGCATCGTGTTATCTATGGTCGTTGCCGACACATAGATGCGGACAACGCCCTTAACGAGCTCCGGGCTGACGCTCTGCTGGAGCACGTAGACTCCGTCGGTCGAGTGGTTGAGTGGCGAGATAATATTCTTACCCGTAACTAAAAGCTCCACATCACGATAGATACCTCCCGCGAGGTCCATATCCGATGAGGTGGGCAGTATGTCGTTGCGCTCGACATTCGAGACCACGACGCGCAGGAAGTTATCCTCTCCGTGGCGCACGTAGTCCGTGATCTCCATCGTGAAGGCCGTGAAGCCGCCCTCGTGCGAGCCTACGTAGCGGCCATTGACAAAGAGGTCGGCGACGCTCTGCACGCCACCAAAACGCAGGAAGAGACGGCGGTCGGACCACTCACTCGGGATGTGTAGCTCGCGTGTGTAGTTTGCCGTGGTACGCAGGTATCCGCCCTCGGCACACTGCGTGTTCCACGTATGGGGAAGTGTGACGATATCGGCACGGCTACCATCTACCTCCGTAGAGTAGAAGAAACGCCAGCCGCTGTTGATATTATAGCTGCTACGCAGTGGCTCCGAGGCTATAAGCGGCAGGCATAGCAACAGTCCTAAGATAGTGAGTATTATGTTTCGATTACGCATAATTACAACAATTTTGTGCTTGCAAATATACGAATAAAGAAAAAAAATCCTTATCTTCGTGCGAAATAAATGATAGATTTGTCGCGGCATAGACTCCTTTAATATTAGAGCGTGGGCCAAAATCAACGGCGGGGTCGACCGTGGAGGTGGGAGCAACCGTGGAGGTGGGGCCGCCAAAGGAGGTGGGGCCGACCGTGGAGGTGGGGCTGTCATAGTAGATGGCTGCCGACCGAGGAGGCAGCCACTCGAGAGCGGTGAAGCTCCCGAGAGAGTAGGCAACACGCGAAAGGAGAGTAAACAAGATTATTAACCAAAAAACTTAAAGAGTATGATTGTTGATATTATTATTATCGTCGCTGCAGTTATTGCATTAGTTATGGGTTGGCGCAAGGGCTTCATCGTCCAGCTCTGCCAGCTCATTGGACTCTACATTGCAATACTTCTCGCGCCCGAATTTGCCGAGGAGATAGGCGCGATGGTTAGCCAGGACCCCGGCGTTGCATACCTCGCAGGCTTTGGCATCATTATCGTCGCCGTGTGGCTCCTTGTATGGATCATCGCTCCGATATTCCGCAAGATTCTCATCTGGGACTTCCTGCGTAAGATTGACTCGTTGCTCGGCTTGGCACTCTCGGCCGTGGCGTTTATCATCATCACGTCGGTAGGCTGCTCGCTCTTTAGCACCGCAAACATCGGCGACCTCCGTCCCGAGAAGCTCCTCGAGCTTGGAGCTCAGGGTCTTAGCGAGGATCAGATCGAGGAGTATGTCGAGCGACTTAATAGCAAGGATTCCACGATGCGCGACTGCTTCGAGCCTCGCTATGTCGACTTCGAGACTCTTGACCAATCAGCCCTCTTCTACCCCCTCGCCGCTATGGGCGACGAGCTATGTCCCGAACTCGAGGAGTTCAAGGAGGATATGGTAGAGTGGGCTATAAGCATAGCATCTCGTAATGAATCAACCCATTAATACACAGAGCAGAATCGAAGGTACAGTCGTTAGCTCGACGGGCAGTTGGTATGAGGTGGCCACCGAAAGTGGCCATCTCAATTGTCGTATTCGTGGACGTCTGCGCCTAAAGGGTGTGCGCTCGACAAACCCTGTGGTCGTAGGCGACCGCGTCGTCGTGGAGCCCGATGGCGATAGCAGCGTCATCGTGGAGATCATCCCGCGTCGTAACTACGTCATACGCCGCGCATCGAACCTCTCGAAAGAGTCGCACATAATCGCGGCGAATGTCGACCGCGCACTACTCATCGTCACGCTCCACGCGCCCTCAACGCCCAAGGAGTTTGTCGACCGTTTCCTTGTGACGTGCGAGGCATACAAGGTGCCCGTAACCATCGTCTTAGGCAAGGCCGACACGCTTACGGAGGAGGCTGCGGAGGAGGCTGCGGAGTTTACCGCCATATACGAGGATGCGGGGTATGAGGTCATACGCCTATCGTCCATAACGGGTGAGGGCGTGGAGCAGATACGTACCTTGTTGGCCGGCCGCACGACACTCGTGGCGGGTAACTCGGGCGTGGGTAAGTCGACGCTTGTAGGCTCGATAGACCCCTCGCTCGACATACGCACGGGCGAGATATCCGAGAGCCACCACAAGGGCAAGCACACAACGACATTCTCGACGATGTACCCTATCGAGGGTGGCTACATCATCGACACGCCGGGCATCAAGGGCTTTGGCCTCATCGACATCGACGGCAAGGAGCTATGTCGCTACTTCCCCGAGATGATGCGCCTCGCACCCGACTGCCGCTTCTACAACTGCACACACACCCACGAGCCCGGCTGCGCCGTGCAGGAGGCCGTCAAGGAGGGCACGGTGGCCTGGTCACGCTACGAGAGTTACCTGAAAATATTAGACGAAGATGACAAATATCGCAAGTAGACTACGCACCGAGGAGCATAGCGAGGAGTGGATGCGCGAGCGTCTCGACTATATGACGCAGTTCCTCACCGAGGAGCGCAAGGAGGTGTTGCGTCGCACCGTGGAGAGCCGCACCCACTATATGCGCATCCTCACCGAGAATATGTTTCACCCGCAGAACGCCAGTGCCATTATGCGCCACTGCGAGGCATTCGGCATACAGCAGATACACACGGTCGAGGATAGGTGCAAGTTCGACCCCTCGGTAAACATCGTGCGTGGCACCGAAAAGTGGGTCGACGTGGAGCACCACGAGACTACCACCGAGGCACTCGCCGCACTTAAGGCCGAGGGCTATCGCATCGTCGCCACCACGCCACACCGCTCAAGCGCGACACCCGAGACGTTCGACGTCACGAAGGGCAAATTTGTCCTCGTCTTTGGCACCGAGCACGCCGGCATATCGGATGAGGTAATCGAGGCGGCGGACGACTTCCTGATGATCCCGATGTGCGGAATGGTCGAGAGCCTCAACGTCTCAGCCGCAGCCGCCATCCTTATATATATGCTCTCGGAGCGCATACGCCAGCAGGTCGACTGTTGGCAGCTCACCGACGCCGAGAAGCTACGTCTGCTCACGCGCTGGACGATGTCCTCGGTACGCGACTTCGAAGGCATACTACGCCGTGCCGAGAAGAGTGGGAAATTAACCGTAGAATACTAAGCATCAGACTAATATGATATTACGCAAGCAGTTTTTGGAGCACGTGGGCCAGACCTCGCCGTCGCCAATGATGATCGAGGTGGAGCGCGCCGAGGGCTCGTTTTTCTATACACCCGAGGGCAAGCGATACTTCGACCTCGTAGCTGGAGTATCGGTGAGTAACGTGGGTCACGGCAACCCCGAGGTTGTGCGTGCCGTGCAGAAGCAAGCAGCTGATTATATGCACGTTATGGTCTATGGCGAGATGGTCGAACGACCTCAAGTGGAGTATGCACGCCGCATAGCCGAGCTACTGCCCGGCGAATTGGATTGCATCTACTTCGTGAACTCGGGAGCCGAGGCCGTGGAGGTGGCACTGAAGCTCGCGAAGCGATATACGGGTCGCACGGAGCTTATCTCGATGCGTCGCGCCTACCACGGTTCGACACACGGAGCGATGTCGATGATGGGCGCGCCCGAGGGCGAGGAGTGGAAGGCCGAGTTTCGCCCCCTGCTTCCAGATGTTAAGTCCATCAATTTCAACTCATTCGACGACCTCGAGGAGATAACCGAGCGTACCGCTGGCGTGCTCTGCGAGGTAGTGCAGGGCGAAGCTGGCGTGAGACTTCCCGACGTGGAGTGGCTGCGCGCGCTGAGGGCTCGATGCACGGAGGTGGGCGCGTTGCTTATCTTCGACGAGATACAGACTGGTATGGGGCGTACGGGCGAGATGTTCGCCGCAACGAAGTACGGCATCACGCCCGATATTGTCTGCTTGGCTAAGGCTTTTGGCGGTGGAATGCCGCTCGGAGGCGTAGCGGCAAATAGGCAAATTTTAGACAGTTTTACCCATAACCCTTGCCTCGGACATATCACTACTTTTGGCGGCCACCCCGTATGTTGTGCCGCGGGTCTTGCCGCACTCAACTACCTCATTGATAACAATATCGTTGAGAGCGTCGAGCGTAAAGGCGCAATGTTTGAGGAGCGCGTATCGCGACATCCCAAAGTCAAGGAGATTCGTCGCTCGGGACTTTTACTTGCCGTGGAGCTCGGCTCGTCGGACTACCTCTATCGCTTGATGGAGATCTTCAAGGAGGAGGGCATTATGAGCGACTGGTTCTTGTACTGCGACACGGCGTTCCGCATCTCTCCGCCGCTAACGATTTCGGAGTCCGAAATCGAGGAGTGCTGCGCGATTATTGCCCACGCGTTAGATAGGTTGTAAAGTAGAATTGCTCCGCAAACCAATAAAACAACAAAAAAACAGCTGTCACCGCGCTGTTTTTTTGTTGTTTTAGTATATTTATACTAACTTTGTCGCGTTGTGCGTATAGGTAAAGGTGCAAATACTCCCTTGATTGACCCCGCACGACGAAGGATTATGTTAGAGAAATTAGCGAAACAAACTGCCATATACGGTATTAGCACGATAGTCGTCAGGTTCCTGAACTATCTGCTTACACCCTACTACACCCGAATCTTCGATCAGGGTGAGTATGGCATCGTCACCGACATATATGCCCTGATACCCTTCGCTCTGGTACTCCTCTCGATGGGTATGGAGTCGAGCTACTTCCGCTTCACCACGCGAGCTGAGGAGGAGGGTGGCGACATAGCCGCCGGCAAGCGCAAGGTATTTGCCACAACCTGGGGCGTGACGTCGCTAAACGCCGTCATATTCTTCCTCGTGGTATGGCTCCTAAATGCCCCGATATCGAGGGCTATGGGTACTGCCTACGTGGCACATCCCGAGTATGTGACGATTGTGGCCGCGATCGTTATGGTCGACGTCTGGACGATGATACCCTTCTCGCGCCTTAGGGAGCAGGGGCGCGCAATGCGCTTCGTGCTACTCAAGGCACTCAGCGTGTTGTTAAACGTGAGCCTCGCCATAGGCTTTGGCTTCGCAGGACTCTACGCCACGGAGTTCGGCGTGGGCTGGGTTCTTGTGGCAAACCTTATCGCCAGCGTCGTGACGCTCGCAGCTCTGCTTCCTACGACAAACCGCATCACGCCGCGCATTGATGGCGCGTTGCTTAAGCACATATTTGTCTACTCCGTGCCGCTACTTATTAGCGGCATTGCCGGCACGGCAAACGAGTTTATTGACCGACAGATGATCAAGTACCTCGCTCCCGGTGGTGAGGCCGAGGCGATGGCCGAGCTCGGCGTCTATGGTGCCATCGTGAAGATTGCCGTGGTGATGACACTCTTCACACAGATGTATCGCTTGGCGGCCGAGCCCTTCTTCCTCTCGGGCTTCAAGAAAGAGCAGTTCAAGGAGGCAAACGCCGCGTCGATGAAGTACTTTATTATGGCCTCGATGGTCATCTTCCTCGGCATCGTGCTCTTCCGCGATGTGTTTGCCCTTATCGTCGGCCGCGACTTCCGCGAGGGCATCGACATCCTACCCATCGTCCTTGCGTCGAACGTCTTGGCGGGCGTGTGGTTCAACCTCTCGTTTTGGTACAAGAGGGAGGAGAAGACGAAGTATGCCGCATATATCACCTTCCTCGGGCTGGCCGTGACCATAGCCCTGAGCTTCGTGCTCGTGCCCACGATGGGCTACCGCGGAGCGGCGTGGGTGAGGCTCGCAGCCGAGGCGGCGATGGTGGTGTGGAGCTACACACTCTGCCGTAAGCACTACCCCATACCCTACGACCTCAAGCGCATAGGCGAGTATGTGGCCGTGACGGTGGTGATATATGGTGCCTCAGAGTGGGCACTCGCGGGCGTAGGCTACGGCGTACACACGGCACTCAACGTGCTACTCTTTAGCACGGCGATAGCCTATGCCGTATGGCGCGAAAAGATTGATGTTAAAGGGCTTGTAAAGGCCGCAATAGGAAAGTTTATACGATGAGATTCCGAGATATCATAGGTCACGACGAGCTTAAACGTCGCCTCGCCGAGCAGGTAGATGCTGGGCGTGTGAGCCACGCACAGCTATTCACCGGAGAGGCGGGCTACGGCTCGCTACCCTTAGCGTTGGCATACGTGCAATATCTCTTCTGCCCCAACCGCCACGCTGGCGACTCGTGCGGTGAGTGCCCCTCGTGCCGACAGATTTCGGACCTTGCGCACCCCGACCTGCATTGGGTATTCCCCGTAAACAAGCGCGAGAAGAAGAGCAACGAGGCAGTAGTAAGCGACCTCTTCCTCGACAAGTGGCGCGAGATATGGCGCGAGAAGGAGGGCATCTTCTCGGCCGACGAGTGGTACTCGATGCTCGACCTCGGCAAGACGATGAAGGGACTCATCACGGCCAAAGAGTCGGAGGAGATAATCCGCAAGCTGCAATTCAAGAGTTTCTCGTCGACGTTCAAGGCGATGATCATCTGGCTGCCCGAGGCGATGAATCAGGAGGCAGCGAATAAGATTCTCAAAATATTGGAGGAGCCGTGGGATGGGACGCTCTTTATCCTCGTCTCGGAGCACCCCGAGCTACTGCTTCAGACCATCACGTCGCGCACGCAGGAGGTGTCGGTGGGACGCATCGATGTCGCGACGCTCGAGCGCATAGCCATCGCAGCGGGTAAGGGCGAGGCCGAGGCTCGTAATATGGCACGCCTTGCTGGCGGCTCGATAATAGAACTCCGCGAGCTTATGCGCGGTGAGACGGACGAGATGCGTGCGCAGTCGTTCGAGCTCTTCACGCGCCTTATGCGCCTCGGATACAACGATAAACACCTTGAGCTCTTCGAGTGGGCCGACGATATGACAACCCTCACGCGTGAGGCACAGCGACAGTTCTTCCTCCACGCCGTGCGTCTCCTGCGCGAGAGCTATATGATACACGCCGGCCTCGGCTCGATAAGCTACCTCTGGGGCGAGGAGGAGAAGTTCTGCCGTAACTTCGCTCCCTATATCGGCAACCAAAATATCGAGATCCTGGTCGATGAGATCGAGCGCGCGATGCTGCAGATTATGCAGAACGGCTCGCCTCGCATTGTATTCACACACTTCGCACTCGCCGTGTCGAAGCAGATAAACCGATTGCAACGATGATAGGCTGGAGCGATAAACGCGGAGAGAGGGAGGTTGTGCTGCTCTTTGGCTCGAACGACGTGGCGGCAGAGCGCATCGTGGACGAGGCGATAGAGATCGTGGCAGCGAGCGTGGGTCGCGTAGAGCGCGTCTCGGAGGAGTATCGTAGCGAGGCCTACGGCTTTACGTCGGATCGCGAGTTTGTGAACCGCGCGGCAGTGCTACGAACGGGGCTTGATGCCTACGAGGTGCTGCGCCGCATAAACCTTATCGAGGCGATGCTGGGACGCGACCGTGGCGACGAGCTTGCCGTGCGTGAGGCTACGGGTGAGCGTTATGCCTCGCGTCCGATAGACATAGACATAATTTTCTACGGCACGGAGACGTTTGATGACCAGAGGCTCACCATACCCTACCACTTCCTCGCCGAGCGTGGTTATGCCCTGCGCCCCGTGGCAGAGGTGGTGCCCGACTTCCGTCACCCGGCACTCGAGCAAACACCGCAGGAGATGCTCCGAAGCCTCGAAGATTAACACATTGATTATGAAGAGAGTAACACAAATATTAACATTCATCGCAGCAATCGCACTGTGTGCGGGCTGCTTCAAGGATGAGAAGCAAGGCACGAGGATGTGCATAGCACTATACTCGCAAAACGTCGCCGAGGACCCCATCCTCAAGACCACGTCGGACATTGATGCTTATGCGTTCAAGGTGCCGAAGGGTAGCAACTGGGAGGTTTCGTCGTGGGAGGATGCCCTCGCACGCTGCATTACCAACGTCGACCGCCCTGCCGAGCAGCTCACTGAGCCCGAGATTATCGGTGTGTACGACCCCGAGGCTGAGTTCCAGCTCACCTTCGAGCTATGGACGCATTTCACCTTTATGGTCGTCGTCGACAAGACAAACAAGATATACGCCACGCGCTTCTACGAGACGCCGATGAACCTGCCTACGATGAACACCCATCTGCACCTCTACGCTTGGCGACCCTCGGGAAGTGCCAACGGCTGGACCACGGTAAACCCATTCCCCGAGGAGGCTCGCGAGCCCCTCGTCCCGCAGGAGCCCGAACCCGACCCCGAGGATGGCACGGAGACTGATGGCACGGAGACTGATGGCACTGAGACTGAGCCCGAAGCATAACGCCTAAAACATTAGGAACGAACCAGATAGCAATGAGAAACGGAAAAAGCATCGCAAAAAGCATAACGACGACACTATCGGTAGCGATAGTGCTACTCTTCGGAGCGGCACTTCTGACCAAGTGCGCCTCGACAATGACACCGACGGGAGGTCCTAAGGATACGCTGCCGCCGGTAATCGTCTATATGAACCCCGATAACTTCACGACAAACATCGACACGCTCCACCCGCCGAAGATATATGTCGAGTTCAACGAGTTTGTCCAAATCAAGGATCAGCAGAAGGAGCTCTACACCTCGCCCGCAATGAAGAAGAAGCCCTCGGTGGTGCGCCGTGGTCGCGGTATCGTGGTTACGATCAAGGACACGCTGCGCCCGAATACCACCTACGCCATAAACTTCGGATCGTCTATACAGGATAACAACGAGTCGAACCCGCTGCATTCGATGCGCTACGTATTCTCGACAGGCCCCGAGATCGACTCGATGTATATGTCGGGCTACACGGCCGACTCGTACAAGGCCGACTCGGTGAGCAAGTCGTTCATCTACTTCTACATCGCCGACTCGGTGGAGACGCCCACGGAGTGGGACTCAACGATGTTTAAGTACAAGCCGCAGGTTATCGCCCGCGCCGAGAAGAACGGCATCTTCATCGCCCAGAACCTCAAGCCCGTGAACTACCGTATCTACGCCTTCGAGGATACGAACAACAATATGGAGTATGAGCCGTCGGTCGATCAGATCGGCTTCCTCGACACGGTGTACAACCCCTCGACGATGCCCGGGTTTACCATCTGGTTCGACTCGTTGCGCCACTACCCCTCGGCCGAGCCGCAGCTCTACTTCCGTATGTTTATGGATCGTAAGTTCGCGCGCCATACGCTCAGCGGCCAGGAGCGTCTGAACCGTCACAAGGCGATGCTCTACTTCGGTGCCCCCAACCCCGAGGTGCGAAGCATCATCTTCGACTCGATACCAGCGGACAAGGTTGTCTACGACCCGCAGAATGCGAATCAGGATACCGTGGCCTTGTGGTTCGATATGGCTCCCGAGGAGCTGCCCGACACCATCAAGGGTACAATCACATATATGAAGCACGACTCGGTGAACGCGCTCGTGGAGTCTACCGATAAGCTACGCTTGGCGTGGGTGAAGGTCGAGACAAAGGAGGAGCGCGAGGAGCGTGAGAAACTCGAGAAGGAGCGCGAGAAGGCCGAGAAGGCAGGAGAGGAGTGGGTAGAGCCCGAGAAGCCAAACCCCTTCAAGCTCAACATCCCCACAACGGGCGACTTCCACAAGGATAAGCACGTCGACCTCGAGTTCGACTACCCGCTCACGAAGTTCGACTCGACGGCCATATCACTCACGATGACAACCGAGGAGATCACCGAGCCCCAGAGCGTGGAGTTCCACTTCGTGCAGGATACGATTAATCGCCGTAAGTATCAGTTGCGTGCAGACTGGCAGCCGAAGGCCAAGTATGAGTTGATGATGCCTGCGGGCGTCTTTGCCAACATCGCGCAGGAGCAGAACGACACCATCAAGTGCTCGTACACGGGTGCCGACCCCGAGAAGTTCGCCATAGTGAACATCGACGTCAAGAGCACACATCCGAAGGCGCGCTACATCCTTCAGCTTACCAATGCTCAGGGTAAGACCCAGAAGGAGATCCGCAACGTCACTCCCGGCAAGTACACTATGGAGTTCGTGTCGCCGGGCGACGTGATGCTCCGCGTCGTGGAGGATATGAACGGCAATGGCAAGTGGGACACGGGCGATATGGTGCTTATGCGCCAGCCCGAGCGCACGGAGATATTCAAGAACGAGGATGGGCTGGAGACACTTACCACGAAGGAGAACTGGGAGTTCGACCTCGAGGTAGATATGGACCAGCTCTTCGCACCGGTAACTATGGAGTCGGTGATCAAGATGCTCAACGACCGTGAGGATGAGCGTCTGAAGAAGCTCGCCGAGGAGATGGCCAAGAAGCGCAAGGAGGAGGCCAACAAGAACAACGGCCAGTCGGGAATGGGCTTTGGCGGTCTCGGCGGTATGGGCGGAGGCAGTGGTCTCGGCGGTATGGGCGGCGGTATGGGCGGCGGAGGTCGCTCGACAGGCGGTCTTAACGGTAATCAATCATTTGGAAGATAGCGGCTATGAGTAGAGGATATAAGTGGCTGATAGCCACGGTGGCAATACTATTTATCGTGGCACTACCCTCGAGGGTGGTGGCACAGCACACACTCACACTCACCGGCGGTACGGGCGTAGCCACGGCACGCTTCTACCCCTCGGAGGAGACGAAGTGGATGTGGGGCTCGGAGACATTCGGCCTATCGTGGCGTTTTTATAGCGACAAGCCCCGCTTCGTGGGTGCTGTGGGCGTCGACCTCGAGTACCTCGAGCGCGGCTTCAACTTGGGATACACCTACACCTCGGAGTATGTGGATATGCCCAATGGCGACAAGAAGGAGGTGCGTCACTACCAGTTTTACAATCGCAAGGTCAACACGGTGATGCTGCCGCTCGTATGGCAGCCCCACGTCTATGCCGCGAAGAAGAGGCTGAGGATATTTATCGAGGCGGCCTTCGTGCTATCGTTCAACGTATCATCGCATTACAGCTACGAGAACGACCGCTACCCTGCGGGTAAGTACGAGTGGAAGGTTCCGCGCGACAACCGCTTCGGCTACGGACTCTCGGGAGGTGCCGGCTTCGCGGTGCTGCTGAATCAGGTGGAGATAGGTTTCAAGGCGAAGTACAACTTCGGATACTCCGACATCCTCAAAAACCGAAACAAGTACTACTCGGGCTCGACGGATGGCCGCGAGAATCCGTTTTACTACTCGCCGTTGCGCTCACCATTGGACAACATCAACGTGATGCTCACGGTGGGCTGGCGTTTCAACAAGCGCGGCTTCGACGAGTGGTTTGTGGTGCGTCCCAAGAAGGAGAAGCGACTCGACGAGTTTAACTTCTCGGCTCAGACGGGAGCCGGCTCGGGCAGTGGCGCGGGCGGTGGTCAGAGCTTCGGTGGCCGACAGGGCTCGGGCCGTCGATAGAGAGACAGAGGTAGCTTGGCCAACAATGTATATATCAACGAATTAGAACGTAAAAAATAGAGCATATGGATTCAACAAGACAGCAGAAGATAGCGCGCCAGATTCAGCGCGACATAGCCGAGATCCTGCAGAAGGACCTCGCCGACACAATACGTGGCAAGCTCGTGACGGTAACTACCGTGCGCGTATCGCCCGACTTGGCCTACGCCAAGATCTACGTCAGCGTGTTCCCCTTCGACCAGAGTAGCGCGATGCTCGAGGCCATCAAGGAGAAGGCGTGGCTCGTACGTAAGCTCCTCGGCGCACGCATACGCAACCAGCTCAAGATCGTCCCCGAGCTCGAGTTCTTCATCGACGACTCGCTCGAATATATCGAGAATATCGACAACCTGCTCAAGTAGCCGAGCGGGAAATCGACTGAGGGTATGATGCTCTGGAGTAACTTTGCACGACGCTATATGTTCTCGCCGAAGTCGCACTCGGTGATTAACATC
This sequence comes from Alistipes sp., assembly GCA_017937765.1. GTDB lineage: Bacteria > Bacteroidota > Bacteroidia > Bacteroidales > Rikenellaceae > Alistipes. The sequence continues at coordinate 7,421 of JAGBCY010000013.1, read as the reverse complement.
ATTGCCTTCGTGAGCCTTGTCGCCGTGGTCGTACCGACGGCTGCGATGATTATACTCCTCGCGATGTTCTCGGGCCTTACGAAGACCATCGACTCGCTGACGATGGCGACGGATGCCGACATCGAGGTGGTTGCCGCGCGAGGCAGCAACTTCGATGCCGAAGAGGTTGATCGTGAGGCTGTTGTACGAATCGAGGGCGTCGAGCAGGTGGCATCGTACGTCGAGCAGAGCGTCATCGCCACCTCGGCAGGGCGACGCATACCCATCACACTCCGCGGCGTGGATAGCACCTATTTCGCGGTGGTACCCGTCGAGCAGTACCTCTACGCAGGACGTGTCGAGGCGATACGTTCGGGTGACGTGGTGCTCGGCGCATCGTTGGCCTCGTCGCTTGCGGCCTACGGTATGGGTACCGAGATTGAGCTCTACGCACTGAACCGCAAGCAGATATCAACGCTGCTGCCGATGAGCGGCATCTCGCGGATGACCACACGCTTGGGCGGTGTTGTGAGTGCTAACGCCGAGATAAACAGCTCGTTAGCCATAGCCGAACTCCGACGTGTGCAGCGACTGCTAAACTACGACGGGCGCATCACGGCCCTCGTTGTCGATGTACGCGACGGGAAAGACATAGCAAGCGTCGAGCGCGAGATCGAGCGCATCGTGGGCAAGGAGTTTGATGTGGTCACGCGCGACGAGCAGAATGCCTCGATGAATGCCATACTACGTATGGAGAAGTTTGCGATAATGCTTATAGGCATACTCATAGCCCTTGTGGCCACCTTCTCGATTGTGGGCTCGGTCGTGATGCTCATCACCGAGAAGCAGCGCGACATCGCAACACTCCGCGCCATAGGTGCCAAGCGCAGCCTCATACGCCGCATATTCGTTGGCGAGGGTGCGTTGCTGACGCTCACAGGCGTCGTACTCGGCGTCGTGCTCGGTGTGGGCCTTGCTCTCGGGCAGAAGCACTACGGCTGGGTGAAGATCCCGGGTGGCGGAATGTTGGAGAGCTATCCCGTGGATATTGTCACGACGGATGTGGCAACGGTGGCCATAGCGGTGGCCGTTATTGGCTGGGCAGTATCGCACCTCACGGTGAGGGCTAAACTAAAGAAACTTAATTAGATATGAAGCTATATAGATACATAATCGCGGCATTCGCGCTGGCTATGTCGGCCGTGGGATGCTCCGGACCGAAGGTCATCCCCGACAACGACCTCATAAACATCATCCACGATGCCTACATCGCTAATGCATATATGAACGAGTGTAACATCCGCGAGGACTCGCTCTACGTCTACGAGCCCATCTTCCAACGCTATGGCTACACGATGACCGATATGCAATATACGCTCAGAACCTTCAACGAGCGTAAGAGTGCGATGCTCAGCGACATTATGTCGGAGGTGTACCGCAGGCTCGATGCAGAGTCGGATATCGAGGCGGCGAAGATGGTCGTGCTCGACACCATCGACAACATCGCCAAGCGTACCTACACCCGCACGATATATGCCGACTCGCTGATACGCGCCAAGCGTATGAAGGATACCACGAAGCTGCGCATTACGATCGAGGACCTCGTGCCGGGCGAGTACACCGTGTCGTTCACCTACCTTATCGACACACTCGACGAGAATCGCAACTCGCGCGTCGAGGCCTATGCCCTGCGTAACGACTCTACGCAGTCGTTGCGTCACACGCTGATGCTCAGCCGCTATCGCGAGGGTAAGTACTCGCGAAAGTTCAGCATCGACACCTCGCACAAGGAGCTATTTATCAATATGTTCTACCACCCGATGAACGAGGAGTCGGCACTCCCCGACATCACCATCACCAACTTCAAGGTCGTGCGCGTACTGCCATTGGAGGTATCGGTCGACAGCCTCTATCAGCATCAGCTAAACCTCCAGATCATAAACCACCGCTTGATGACGGGCTTCACGGCCGACACGGTTCGTATCGTCGAGCCTGAGATCATAGCACCCGATAGCACGGAATACAATGAAGAGAAGGATAGCCTCGCACTTCGCGTTGATTGATGGCCGTCTCGAGCGCGATAGGATCGTCGAAGTAGATGAGCGCGGGACGATAACCGCCATCGAACACTGCACGGCGATAGATAGTCGTGCGGGCGTGGAGTTCTACCCCGGCATCCTTATCCCCGGAATGGTCAACGCCCACGCACACCTCGAGCTGGCGTACCTGCGCGGTGCCATCGCCGAGGAGACGGGCTTCGCGGGCTTTGCGCGCGCCATAGGTCAGGTGAGGGGCAACTACACCACCGAGGAGCGTGTGCGTGCTGCACGTGTAGCCGACGCTATGATGTGGCAGGAGGGTGTGCAGGCCGTGGCCGACATCGCCAACGACGACCTCATAATGGAGCTCAAGGAGCAGTCGGCGATAGAGTACCACACTCTCTTCGAACACTTCGGCCTGAGGAACAACGACACCACGCCACTCGAAGCATTGGCCGCACGCTACAACAACGCCACGGTAACACCACACTCGACATACTCCGTCGCAGAGGCTCCGTTTCGCGCCATTGTCGAGCGGGGAACTACCCCACTCTCCGTACACTTCCTCGAGTCGGACGACGAGCACGCACTCTACGGGCACGCGGGGTCGCTATGGACGTGGTACGAACGTATGGGTTGGGAGTGCGACTTTCTGCACTACGACACTGCTGCTAAGCGTATTACGGCGTGTGTACCCCCAGAGCGGAGGCTGATGCTCGTACACGCGACACGTGCTACGGCCACGGATGTTGCAACGATAAACGACCACTTCACAACGCCTGCCACGTGGGTGCTATGTCCCGAGTCGAATAGGTATATTTCGCGCCTCGAGCCACCCGTAGAGATGCTCCGCGCGGCGGGTTGCGCGATAGCCATAGGCACCGACTCGTTGGCCTCGGCACACCATATGTCGATGGTCGAGAATATGCGTATGCTCGGTGCGGTACCCCTCGAGGAGCTCCTTAGCTATGCCACGATAAACGGAGCACGCGCTCTGGGCATCGACGACCGCATAGGTTCGATAGAGGTGGGCAAACGTCCGGGCTTAGCGGTAATCGAGGGTGTGGATTTCGAGGCGATGCGACTCACCGACGAGAGCCGTGCGCGACGAATCGTTTAGCCCGAGCTCGCTCCCTGCGCCACTCCCACACACCTTTTGCGTCACTCCTTGCCCCCACCTATTGCATCACTCCACCGATTTACGCACAATTACTAAATAAGCAATCAGGGTGCCAACAGATTAGTGTTGGCACCCTGATCGTATTATGCTATACCGTACAATATTACGGCGCGCTACTCCTTAACCTCGGCCTTGATCTTGATCTTGCTGAAAGCCTTGATAAGGGTCTCCTCGTTTGTCTTTGCGGGGTCGTACGTTACAGTCACAGTCTTTGTGGGGACGTCGACCTGAACATCCTTAACGCCCTTCTCGTAGGGGATGGTGTTTGTCACCTTCTTAGCGCAGCCGGCGCAGTCGATGTCGGTAACGAACTCCGTAGTCACGGTCTTCTTCTCTGCCTTCTTAGGCTCCTGGGCGTTAGCCACGCCGAGGCTGAAGAGTGCGATAAAGCACATAAAAAGAATCTTCTTCATAGCTCTAATGTTTTATATATTAACGTTATTATTCCAGAATTATTGTTTAGTAGATATTGAGTCGGAGGCCGATATAGAACTTTCTACCCATAAGCGGACCCCACACGGCCGAAGAGTTAAAGCCCGGATCATAGGGGGCATTCGATCCGAGGATAGGAGCCTGACCGTGGCCGTTGTGACCCTGAACATAATTGGCGATATTCTCGCAGCCGAGGTAGAGCGTGAGGTTACTCATCTTGTAGCTCACCTGCGCGAAGAACATAGGATAGATGGGCGAGAGGCTGGGATTCTCGACAGCAGCCACCATATCGCCCTCGAGCTCGGGCAGACGTACGGGGCCATTGAGCTGTGCCGTAACGTCGAATACCCAGCGGCTTACGGCATACTGAATGTTGATAAGGCCTTTATAGCGTGAGGTGAGGGGACGCTCCACGAGGATCTCCTTGCCATCGCGCTCGACGGTCATCTTTGCGTTCGTATAGCGGAACGTTGCGAAGAGGTCGAAGCCACGGAACGGTGTCCAGTTGAAGTCCACCTGATAGTTGTCCGTGAACGACTTACCGCGGCTATTATATATAAAGATGGTGTTGTCGGCCGTCTCCTGATCGAAGACCATCGTGTTGAAGAACTGCGTGCGGAAGTAGTCGAAGCTGATAGTCGTCTGGTCGTCACCCGCAAGACGGAAGGTCTGCGAGAGGCTACCACCGAACGTTGCTGCTGCCTCCATATCATCCGTGAGGCCTGCGAACTTGATATCGCGCGACGTGGTCATCATCCAGATGTTATCCGTAACAAGGTTCTGACGACGGTAACCCATACCTGCCGAGGCACGCAACGTCGTACGCGGCGTGATGCTCCAGCGGATGTGCGAGCGGGGCGTAACGAGGAACTGACCCTTGTTCTTATCGCTCGTGTAGTAGTACTGGCCGTCGATCATCGAGTAGTCGCCACGCAGACCTACCACCAACGAGAATTTCTCCTCGATGTTATAGGTATACTCGGCAAAGACACCCGGTTCGATAAGCGTCGACTTACCGGCGAAGGGCCACTTATCGACGATATCGCCCGACTCGGTGACGCTACGCTGCAAGTAGTTGTTATCCATCAAGCGAGCATAGGCCGAGACTCCGGCGTTGAGCGACGAACGCTGCGTGAAGTAGTGGGCATAGGTAGCGTTGAAGCGGAAGGCATTCTCTACGACATCCACCGTATTCACGCCGAAGTATGAGTCGGTGAGGTAGTTATCGTAGTCGAGGATCATAGCCACGTTGTTCTGCACGGCATCCTCGGGATCGCCCGTGAAGGTACGCTCATAACCCACGGGAATACCGAGCTTAGCGTAGGCGTTGATGTTGCGGTTGTGAATCTTCGAGCCGTAGGGCGTAGCGAGAGGATTTGAGAGCATCTCATCGTAGAGGTCGCTCTTATAACCCAGAGCACCACCCACACGGTTCTCGTTAACGACCTTCCAACCCCAGCGGAGCTGCACGCCGCCAGCGTTCTGCCAAAGCCACTTATTCGCAATGTTAATCTGGTTAGCCTTAGGCATATCCACAAAGCCATCGTGGTTCATATCGTGTGTGGCGGTATCCAACGAGCCGTGCGCCATAATCACCGTCGAGAGGCTCTTATCGGGCGTGAGCGGAATGGCCGACGAGATGTTGATCTCTGGGCGGAGTTCCGAATCGAAGTAGAGGTTCAGGAAGAAACGCTCGTCGTCCGTAGGCTTACGGTGCTCGAGGTTAATCTGACCCGTGATGGCCTCGTGACCCGCCGTAACCGAAGCAACGCCCTTAGACACCTGAATAGAGTTGAGCCACATACCGGGCGTATAGCTAAGGCCATAGGCTGCACCTGCACCCTGCATAATGGGGCGATTCTCATCGAGGATCTGGGTGTAGGTACCCGCCAAGCCGAGCATCTTGATCTGTCGCGCACCAGAGATAGCGTCGCTATAACCCACGGTCACCGACGCAGAGTTCTCGAACGACTCGGCCAGTGAGCAGCACGCCATCTTACAAAGACCCGCAAACGATATCTGCTCCTGACGTGTAATGCCGCTCGACTTAGCGTAGTTGCCGCGCTGCTGGCCCTCGACAACAACCTCGTCGATATCTACGGCCGAGGGTTTAAGCTCGATGGTTATGTTGTTCTTGTCGCGGTCGTCCATCATCATCTCGACAATGTCGTAGCCTATGTAGTCCACGACAAGTGTCTCGAAGCCACTCACGCGCTTTATCGAGAAGCTGCCATCTGTCGCTGTCGTAGCTCCCGCTGTTGTATTCTTCCAGTAGAGCGAGGCTCCAATCAGAGGCTGACCACTCTCTGCATCTACAACCTTACCCGTGAGGGCACGCTGCGCCACTGCCGCAAAGGGCAAGGCGAGCATAATAACAAATAGAAGTATTACTGATTTTTTCATTTCCATCCTTTGGATTTGGGTATTTATACTTCGAGGCAGACGGCATCACCGCACCTCGTTCTATCGTGTAGTAGTTGCCACAACAGCAACGGGGCATACACCGCGTGTAGGCCCTAAACCCAATAAGGTGGTGCACGAAGCGACTCGTGCGAGGTGATAGCCGCCCGTGGCGGCGCGGATTCATAGCCCGCGGTACAAGCTGTTATTGAGATAGTTGCGGGGCTAAGGTCTATATCCGAAGTGGGCACCGTGGCATAGTCCGTAACGATTACACCACCATCATCCGAGCGCAGATTCGTACGCACACCACTCGTGATATACTCCGTGAAATTCTCGCCGAGGAGGCTGTGACGATGGCCGCAATCAAACGCTGCCTCAGCCTCCGTCGTGTGGTGACAGTGGCAACACTCCACGTGGCCGTCGCACGACGCAGTGTGGCCGCTAAAGTGCAGATGGTCGTGGTCGCAGGCAAAGACCGCAAGCGACGACATAGCCGTAGCGGTAACATAAATCACCGCCAGCAACATCGCATATGCAACCTTCAATCGCCTCATACCACTTCGTAGCTTAACCTCGATAGTCCTAATCTTCGAGCAATCCGCAGTCCTCGAGCTTATCGACCCAACGCTGCGCATCGCGGTGTGCCACCTCGTCGTCGATGCCGTAATGCTCGGCAAGGAGTGCCGCCACGGCGTTAACGTCGAAACTGCGCCCCTCGATCGCCTTCCATAGATATAACGCGCTCTCGTTGAGGGATATTATGCGCGTGAGATCGCTACCGTGCCTACCCTGCATAATCACAACGTGCTCACCGGCCATCTCTCTAACCTTATACTGCTCCTTGATCTTCATACTATCCATTAAGCATTCTGCCGCAAAGGTAATAAAAATTCTTGAAATGCCATATTTCGGCCTCGAATTGATAGAGAAAATAGTAGGTAATCAACCGTTTTGGCCGCGCAATAAAAGCGTGAGAATGATAAAAAATTTTGCAGAATAATATATTTTACGTACCTTTGCGACGCAAAAGTGGTTGCCTTCGCCAGCCGAGGGGCTCGCGGTCGTTTAAGGATCTGTGGGTTGTACGTCGAAGATGGGGATAGGTGACACAGAAGCGGTTGCCTTCGCCAGCCGAGGGGCTCGCGGTCGTTTAAGGATCGGCGGGTTGTACGTCGGAGGAGTGAGGCAAAGACATTAGAGGATGGTTCCGTAGCTCAGCTGGATAGAGCAACAGCCTTCTAAGCTGTGGGTCGTGGGTTCGAATCCCGCCGGGATCACTGAAAGGGAAAATCGAAAGGTTTTCCCTTTTTTGTTTTATATCAATAAGTTACAAGCGTAACGCGCATAACTCTCTGAAACAGCGCGATTTAATTTGTCGCACTTTTGTC
>JAGBCY010000012.1 GCA_017937765.1 Alistipes sp. | reverse complement strand
TTAGCTCTAATCTCAAAGGTATTGTTTTGAAATTATCTCATAGGAGATAGATAAAACTTTAGCTGCTCAAAATCTTCAAAGAACCATATTCTAATTTTCATCAGAACTTCCATCACCAACCGCTCAATTTTTCAGAGCGGAAAAGCGGTGCAAAGGTAAGAACTATTTTTGAAACTACCAAATTTTTTGGTGACTTTTTTCAAAAATCTTTTCTAAGAACCTTTTTCGCTGCTCGCCGTTTTAGAGGCGAAAGCGGGTGCAAAGATAAGTCATCTTTTTGAAACCACCAAATTTTTTGGTAACTTTTTTCAAAAATCTTTTCTAAGAACCTCTGTGCTCCCGAGAGCCATTGTTTATCTCTCGATTGCGGGTGCAAAGGTAGTACTTATTTCTTTACTTCCAAACAATTTATTAAAAAATTTTCAAAATTTTTCATTTTCTTTAAAAAGCGAGGGGTATACCTATATATATAATATATAAGGGGAGGGTAAGAAAAGCTGAGAAACTCCCCCGCTTATTAGCGAAATGGCTATATTGCACTGAGTCGAGCCTTGCAAAGCGGCTATTTCAAAAATAATGTTTACCTTTGCGGCGTTGGAAAAAGATTGACCAAGAGGATGAAGAGGTATTTTCATAATATAAACATAGGAATAGTTCTGCTCGCGATGCTCTTCGTAGCCGCGGCGTGCACGGAGCAGGGCACCGAACCGGACACTCCACCAGTGACACCTCCAGAGATTGAGGAGCCAGTGGAGCCCGAGAGCTACACGATAATGTACTTCGCGTGTGGTGGTGGCACGCTCGACAACGGCATCGAGATTGTGTTGCGCAGTGCCGAGCTCGTGGGATGTCGGGAGAATATCAAGGTCACGGGCAGCGTGAAGTGGACGTCGGGGCGCACAAGCAACATTGCGAGTGGCGATGGCGGAGTCTACCGTTTTATGCTCGACAGCGACGAGAATAGCGAGCTACGCTTCGAGCAGGTGGGCGACAAGGAGTATCCGCTGTACGACCCCGAGAACATTGCCGACTTCGTAGCGTGGAGTAAGAGTGTGGCTCCTGCCGACAACTACATCCTCATTCTCGCGGGCCACGGCAATGGCTGGCATCCGGGCGTGGGGCTTATTGCAACGCGCGGTACGCTACGCGACACCGACACCAAGCGATACATCAGCCTCGGCGAGTTGGACGAGGGCCTCGCGCTTGCCGACACGCACTTCAAGATGATTATGTTCAACTCCTGCCTGATGAGTACGATGGAGTACCTCACTGCGCTGAGCGACGATGCTGACTACATCTTCGCCCCGAACCACGTCTCGATACTCTTAGGCTCGGAGCTATCGTTCCTTCTTACGAACCTCGGCGATATGGAGGAGCCCGGCAACGAGGCATTCATCGCAGCTATGGAGAACTACTACGCCGACATCGCCGACCTGATGATGCTATACAGCGAGGATGAGTCGTCGCTCGATATCATTCTCACCGACACACGTAGGATCGAGGCCATAAACAAGGCCATCAAGCGGCTGACCGACGCCATCGTCGCCCTCTACGAAGAGGAGGCAAAGATTGGCGCGGAGGCTATGGAGCGGAAGTATGGCGGCTCGATAGCCACGCTCGAGGCATCGCTCAGCCAGTCCTATAACTTCCTTACCACGCACCTCGACGACGAGGAGATTGCCGAGACGGAGTATATGCGCCAGAGCTTCACGTGCGACTTGGCCGATGTTGCAACACGTGCGGCAGTTGCCATAGGCTCGCCAGGGCTTGTCACGGCAGCAAACGATGTCATCGCACGCTGCTGGGAGGCGCAGAAGATATACTATGCACAGGGACTTTGGGATATCGAGAAGGTGTCGTACGCCATAACACTCACCAACAGCCAGCGATGGATCAGCTACGGCTACGACCGTGGCGGCTACTGTGAGACGCTCTTCGACCAGACGACGGGCTGGAGTCGCTTCCTCAGCATAAACACCATCGAGCTGAGGTACTAAGTAATTGGGATATTATGAAATTGCCTGCCTAACGCAAGTTAAGCAGGCAATTTTTTTCTGTATGTAAGGAGCTCGCGAGCTTGGCATAACGAGAAAGCAGCCTTGTTATGCAGCTCGCCTAAAGAATTTACGTTTGATCCATAGATAATACCCCGTAAGCGGGAGCGTTGCTCCGATCATTGCAGCAAGGAACCAGAGGATACGGGTAAGAAGGCCAGCCCAGTTGCCAACGTGAACGGAGAATATCCAACCGCGAATCTTGCGCGAAGGGTCGGAGTCGGCATAAAGCTCGGTGGAAGTTATCTCGCCCGTGGCGTCATCGAAGAGATACTTATCCGAGGCACGCTGGTTACCCCAGCCCGAGAGCGAAACAGAGGCAGAGCCCTCAGAAAGCGTGATACGAGCATCGTCGCCCACAACATTGCGAACATTGCGATAGGCAGCATCCCACGCAATATAGGGCGACGCATCTACCCTCTTCTCAGCATCGCGACCTGCGTGACCCGCTCGCGCGCGCTGGGCCGCGTCACCCGACTCGGGCTTTGCCGCTGTCTTTGATTGCTCGGCAAGCTCCACGCCGAAGAGCTTATAAAAATCCTCGCGATACCACTCGAACGACCACGTGAGACCCGTGAGTGCCATAGCCAAAAGGAGCAACGTCGCGTAGATGCCGCCAGCCACGTGGAGGTCGTACCAGAAGCGATGCCAACCCTTCGTGACCGTGATCTTCGAGCGGTTCTTCCACGCCTTAATGCTCTTAGGCACCCAGATAACTATGCCGCTAATGAGGATAACGACGAACATCAGCGTACTCACGCCCACGATCATCTTACCCCAGAATATGGCGTTATTATCCTCGGGACGCTCGTCCATAAGCCAGCGGTGGAGAAGGAACATCGTACGGAAGAACTCAAGACGCTCAGCCTGGCCAAGCACCTCGCCACTATACTGGTCGACATATATTGCAGCGCGCTTAGGCTGCGAGAGGTTCACTTTATAGGTGCGCGTGGGGTCGTCCGAGATGGTGACGCCCGTGATGCGCTGACCCTCCTCGAGCGTGGGCTCCACGCGGCTGAGTAGCTCAGGCAGGAGCATAGGCTCGCCATCAACGCTATCGACATAGTATAAGTCGCGCTGCACCGACTCCGTAATTTCGGTCTCAAAGATAAGCATCGCGCCCGTAAAGCAGGTGATCGAAATCACCAGTCCGAAGGGAATCGAGAGCCAGATGTGTATCTGCTTAAAAAACTTTCTCATCGTTTGTGTCTCTTATGGCAATCGGCGGCAGGGTCACCCCCACCACCGTACTGCCGTTATATAATGCTTGGTTAGTTCAAAGGCTGCATACGTCCCACGCCACCAATCTGCGTTGCCTCAACCGTGAGGCCCTTAGTTGCCACCGCCGTATTACCGTCGATAACGTAGATTGCGGGGTAGCCGTCGGTCGTCGTCACTGCGATATAGGCCTTGCCACCCTCGGCATAAGGTGTGTTACCGAAGCCCGATATCACCTCCGCCGCTGGCAGACCCGTAACATCCTTAAGCGTGCCAGCCTCGGCATCGAACACCGCAAGGCAGTTGGCCTTCATCGACTTCGAAGGGGTGAGCGGGCTATCGTACATAAGCATCAAGAACTTCGTGCCACCAATGGGCCACGTGCGAAGGAAGCCTCGGCCGTTCGAGAGCTCCTCGATGTTTACGTAGTAGCTCGAGTCGAAATCGTTGGCACCAGCCTTGATGCGCACGACACCTGCGGGGAGCGTGGTCTGCTGACGCTCGTCGCTCATAGTCTTGGCGTACGAGGGCGAGAACACGTAGACGTTGCCATCCTCAGCCTCCCAGATCATCTGGTAGTACTGCGACTTGTTGCGGCCACAGGCGTAGCTGATCTTATCAGTGCGGATGAGACGCTTCGAGCTGAGGGTCTCGTCGTCGAAGATCGCCACCCAGCACTCATCGGGGTACTGCGTCCACTGGAGCTCACCCTCCTTGTAGGCACCCGAGCCCGAGCCGCCAGCCTCGGTCTTTACGAGATCCTCGTTGCCGGGCTTCACCCACTTGCCACCGTCGACCTTCACGCCATACTGGCTAAGGCCCATAGGCACGGGCACGGAGTAGATCTTACCGTCGACCTCCTCGATACCTGCCAGCGTGATAAACTCACCATTGCCGAGGAAGTTCTCCGCGAGGTAGTGCTCCTCGAGGGTGTTGTTCGTGGTGTAGGTCTCGGCCTCTACATCAAGTAACGACACAAGTATCGACTTTGGTATGTAGCCATTAGCATCGGCCCACTCCGTGGGGCCATCACCCGTCGATGTGGTCATCACATACTTATCGTAGACACCCACCGTCGTGAAGCGACGCACGGCATACTCCGCGGGACGAGCCGAGAGCGTATAGTCGGCATTCATCACATACGAGCGCGTAGTGCCGGCATTGCCCTGATTGTAGGTAAGGCCATAGAGATACTTATCGCCCCAGAATACCCAGTACGAAGCACCGTCGTTAACCAAGCCGTTCTCCATACCTATTGTACCCCCATCCAACGACTCGGCCGTGAGGAGCGCGTTGGTCGTAGTATTTGAAAATGTGCCCTGTGAAGCTACGACATAGGGACGCTCCACGCCCGAGTCGGGATTGTTAGGTGTGGGGTCATTCTCACTCTCACAAGCTACAACGCCAGCCATAAGTGCAACGGCAAGTAGCGACTTAAAAAAACTTTTCTTTACCATCTTAGTTACTTTTATTTGTTTGTTATTCAATTATTTATCACGTACGTTTTCTACTATCTTCCGCCGAAGGCTACGCGCAGCTTGGCGTAGAACGCGCGGCCCGCCTTCTGGAGGCTGAAGTTATCGTAGAGGTTCTCGTTGGTGAAGTTGCGACACTCGAACGAGAGGTTATAGCGGCCACCCTTTATCGAGTAGCTGAGCGATATGTTATGCGAGAACTGGTCGGGCACCATATAGTCATCCTTGTTCGAGCCGATGCGCGACGAGTAGTAGTAGAAGCGGTGCAGATACTGATTGTCGTACGTAAGCGAAAGGGTGTTGCCACGCCAGATGCAGTCGTGCCACGTGAGCGTAATATCCGAGTCGGCAAAGAGATAGGGGATGTTGGGCATACGATCCTTATAGCCGAGGTTTGGCATCGACGTTGTGCCGATGGCGATGGGCATATTGTCGCGCACATCCATATAGGTGAAGTTTCCACCCACCGACAGCCACTTCGAGAAGCTGTACCGCGCCGAGAAGTTTGTGCCCCACGTGAGCACACGACCGTAGTTCACGTAGCTCGCCGCCGACTTTCCGCCGCTCAGGTCGACGATGTTACGCTGGATATAGTCATCCGTGTCGCGCCAAACGACACCCGCCTCGAGATAGAGGCCGTGGTCTCCATTCGTGCCATAGCGACCCGAGTAGCTAAGGCTAAAGTTGATGTTATCGCTATTCTCGGGGCGGATCGTGATGTCGCCCATCTCGAGATCCTCGTTACCAAACATCTCCTCGATCGTAGGCAGACGGTAAGCCTTCTCGTACGACAGCTTGGCCTGAAGTTCGGGCAGGAAGAAGTAGGTTCCCGCAACGCCATAGCCCAAGGCTCCATCGTGGCGCGTGGTGCGCACGAACTGCGTCTGGTTGGCATCCGTGGCAATAGGGCCCGCAACATCCAGAGCGTAATACTTAGCAAAGAGCGAGGCACTCCAACGGCGCGACGGTGCAAGGCGATACTGAAAGCCCGTGATGTTCTTCATCGTCTGCTTGTCGATGGCATCGCGCTCCGCCTGCTTCGCAAGGAGCGAGGTGTTGGCGCGGTGGAAGGCGTTGAATACGTGGTTTAGCGTGAAGGTGTGAGCCTTGCCGAGGCGATAGTTCAGCGTCGCCGTGGCGTTCCAGTTGTCGTTGTCGGAGCGCGTATGCTGGTACGACTGCTCGCCGGGTGAGTTCAGACGCTTGGTCTGCTCGCGCCAGTTGTATTTATACTGCGCTGTGTCGACGTTAAAGGTCACGTTGCGGTTATAGTTTGCCGTGATGGTGAGGTCGAGACCCTCGACAAAGAGGTTGTGGTTGATGTACTCCAACGAGGGCATCAGCGAGTGGCCGTGACGGAGCTTGTCGCCATAGACAATCTCCTGACGCACGCCCGTCTGTATCTCCTTATACATCTGCGAGTAGTTCAGGCTCACCACAAGGCGGTCGGCCCAACGCTTGCCCACAACGCCAAACTTAGCAACGACGCTCTCGTTGTGATAGGTGTCGTGGAAACGCTCCACGCGCTCGAGCTTTGTGCGGTCGATACGTCCCGTCTCAAAATCCTCGACAGGGACATCCACCTTATAGTTATTATCCGAGTAGTTCTGGAAGGCGTAGACCTCCCACATAAGGCCGCTTGTGAGCGTCTGGCCAGCGTTCACCGACGAACGGTGGGTGTTGAACGAGCCAAACGAGTACGAGGCATCGGCAAACCACGTGCGACGCGACTTATTCGTGACGATGTTGACAACGCCACCCAAAGCATCGGCACCGAAGCCCACGGGCACAACACCACGGTACACCTCGATACGGTCGGCATAGCCCGCAGGTATGTTGTTGAGCGAGAAGGCACTGCCCACGCCCTCCTGCGGCACGCCGTCGATAAATATCTTGACGTGCTTACCCGAGAAGCCATCGACCATAAGCGACATATCCGAGCCTACGCCGCCCGACTCCCTAACCTTAAGGCCCGGAGCTCGCGACAGCGCATCGGCGATGTTCTTCGTCGAGTTACGCAGACCACGCGTGTCGACTGCCACGGCATTGAATGCCGAGCGGCGCACACGACCTACGCCCGAGGCCGACACCACAACCTGATCAATATCGGTGGAGGTGGCATCGAGCGAGAAGTCCACGACACGGCTATCACCCTCGCTAACGCTCAGCTCTGCGCGCTCATCGGCATAGCCGAGCATCTGGGCAACGAGTGTGATGTCGCCCGCAAAGACGTTCAGGCGGTAGCGACCCTCGATGTCGGTGGTCGTGCCACGTGTCGTACCCTCGACAAATACCGTGGTGTAGGGCATAGGCTTACCCTCGTTATCCTTAACCACGCCCTCGATGTAGACCGAGGGGCGTGCCTCGGTGGGGGGCTCGGTAGCTCGCGCAGTCACGGCTGAGAGACCGATGGCTGCTATTATATATATAAGGTATAGCGCAAGTTTATAGGATAGTTTTATCATTATTCGTGTCATATTTGTTTTATCTTCATTCACGATGTAAAGATAGAGCATCGCCAAAATCCTCACAATCCCCAAATTTTGGGAAAATCACGCCACTGTAATCCCCACATTTTGGGGTAATTCACCTATCACCTCGCCCTCACAACAACAAATATATTAACACGCTAAGAAAAAGGGGGTCAGATCCAAATCTGTCCCCCTTTCTTGCTTCGTTAGATTGAAGCAAACACCCAATAAAAACTAAAAAGATTCGTTTGATCGTCGGCCCGTGACGCTATCTCAGCGGCACTGCGAATGGCCTAATTTTCATAGTGCAAAGATGGAGGTTTATTTCCAACCCCACAATCGCCTATTGTTGGTAATTTTGCGCTGCGCACATCCCCTATTATTGGGATTGGCTAATAGAAAAATTATGCGTATCTTTGCATTATAATAGATAAGGAGACATTAGTGTCCCATAAAAATTCGGGACTGGTTAAACATTAAATAAATTTTGCCCATTAGGGTCGGTAGGTTCTTTGTCATATTGAAATTTAGTTTTGTCGAAGAGGTCTTTTAAGCGTGTTTTGTCAGTCAGCGAAATA
>JAGBCY010000011.1 GCA_017937765.1 Alistipes sp. | reverse complement strand
TTTCGCTGACTGACAAAACACGCTTAAAAGACCTCTTCGACAAAACTAAATTTCAATATGACAAAGAACCTACCGACCCTAATGGGCAAAATTTATTTAATGTTTAACCAGTCCCGAATTTTTATGGGACACTAATGATATAAAATAGTTAGATAGTCCCAAAGCAACTCTCTTTGCCCGCCCCCGATGTGGGCGATAAGTATATCCCACGCACGATGTTCGCCTTGTTGAGGTTGGTGCATCAACGAGTGATACTTGTTATAAAGACCATTGCCACCATTCGGGATAACCTGCTTATAGTCCGTGTGGCTTGGTATATTCACGAAACCATCGTAATATGGGGTACTTTCTACATAGCGGTTGCCGTATCGTTCGGCTATCGCCTTGCGTGTTCGCTTGCGTACATCTATACGCTGCAACCCATCACTCTGAACAAAGGTAACTCGCTCGTACACATCATTTTCCACTCTAAAAATTTGCGGAAGTCCATTCTTTTCGCTATCTTTGTAGTGGTTAGAAATAGCCTCACTTATTGCCCCTTTCACATTTGCCCCTATCTGCCCGATGGGGGTTTCTTTTGTCTGCTCCATTGTTACCCTCTTTTACGGTTTTCAAATAGTTGCATAGCCATTCGGGCATCAACCACGATTTTACGCCCATATTGTTTTACGGCTGGTGCAAGCACCGTATCTTTGAGCTTCTGTGCGGTTGCGTGTGATACTCCGAACATCTGCCTAATTCCTGCCAACCCATATATATATGTAGGTGTGGCTTCGGGTTTCGGTTGCTCCTCCTGCTTCGGCATTGCCGATGCGATAATCTCCTTTAACTGCCCAACCGTTAGCATCGCAATCGGAGTTTCATTTACTATTAACATTGCTAATTTGTTTTAATTGTTTAACATTTAATAGCAGCTGCTTCGTTTTGGAATCCGTTGCAAATATAGACCGTAATATATTGATAATAAAATATTTACAATTCCAACTAATTCCAAGAAATTTGTTGGAAGCACTTGGAAGTGTAATAAACAAAAAAGCACCCCATAGAGGTGCTTTAATAAACTTGGTTGTATTATTTATCGTGGGAGTTTGTCTTGAATTTCAATAATCGATTCCTCTTTAATGTGCTTTTCGCCATTTGATTGGTATTTGTTATGGGCATCTTGAAATGATTTTCGAGAGTCGGGAATATCAAAAGCATCGTACAGCACTCTAAACAACTCCGAAAGTTCATTATATCCAATAGATTTTAGTTGCTTACAGCGTTGCATTGCTAAAACCACCGTGTATAACTCTTTTCCCTTTTTGCCATTTACCAAATGCGACACATCTTCAATGTATTGTTCGGGGTCATCTACTGAAAACCACTTTGCATACTCCTCGCTATTATCCTCATACAAGGCTCTGCCCCAATCGTCAAATATATTTCCAAATTTAACTCGTTGGGCTTCAAACTCTGATGACCAGAGTTTATGCAATTCTTTAAGTTCTGCGGGAGATTTGGGCTTTGTTTTAGCACACTCCATCGCATTAAGCATTGGAGTATAACTCAATGCCTTATTTATATACTTTTGTTTCTCCTCTTCGGGCAGATTTGCCCATTTTGCCTTTTTACTCATACTCTTTGCCCTCCTCTTTTAATAATGTTTCTCTCCAAATGCTTCTCCTGCAAATGCAAAGAAGCACAGCACACCAAAAATCAAACTAAACATATTCTATCCTCCTAATTTCTGAAATAATCGTACTTTGTAATTTTAGTAGCCACATCCAACTCGTCAGCCTTGATGTATTTGCGTAAGTTCTTAATGTTGGTGTGTCCCGTAATTTTGCAAATATCGTATAAATCCATCCCCGACAAATACATCAAAGTTGCACCAGTTCTGCGAGCCGTGTGTGTCTTTACAAGGTCGCACTTGCGGATGTTGGTTGTTTCTCTCTTTCCCCCCTTTGTTGAGGTTATCGGCACTTCCTCCGTTATGCCTGCCATTTCTGCTACAACCTTGATATATTGGTTTAATTTCTGCTCCCAAATATATGGTAGGTGGTTGTTGTACTTTGCAAGCAAGCCGAGCATCATTTTATTTGCAGGGATGCGAACACGCACATTCTCCTTTTGTTGGTCGATAACAATATATGTTACCTCCTCCTTGATTATCTCGTCATTCTCTCCAATGCTCTTGTGTACCTCTGTTACCACATTATAGGGTGTCAATCGGTTGTAGTCGGACACTCTTTGTGCGAGGCAACAACCAGCAAGGAACACATCCCTTGCAATCTCATAGCCCTTTGCCATCTTCGACAAATCAACCTCTGCAATAGCATCCAACTCCTCTTTGGTAAGGTAGATGTTATCGGCTTCCTCTGCGGTAACTCTAAACTTTTTCGCCTTGTATGCCTCGTTGGTAGTCAGCTCGTCATCTTTGGCTGCGGTCATAATCACTTTAATATCCTTGATGCACTTGCCGAGCGAGTTAAGTGTGTAACCCTTGCGAGTGAGCCACGCAGTATATTGTCGGTAGAAATCCAAATCTATATCCTCAAAGTTGAGCGATATGCCGTTTGCTTGCTGAAACTCTGCAAACTGGGTCATTGAGGCTTTAATTGCCTTAACCGTTCCGTGCTTATATATCGTTCCCTTGTTGGTTAGGCGTGTACCGTTGCTTATCTCCTCGATATATCGGGCAATATAGGCGTTGAGGGTTTCTTTCTTGGCTTCTGCCTCTTGTTTTTCTCTCTCTGCATCCTCTTTACGCTTAACATCTGCCCAATAGTCATCGACAACTCCCTGCAACCAGTCAGAAGTAAAGACCACATCCGAGCCGAGAGCATTATATCGAGCATTAACCCACTCATCAATCTTTGCGAGTGTAATGTTATATGCTATATACAAGTCATTCTCTGGTACGCCTTTTTTGAGATACTCTTTGCGAATGGCGTTCTTTTTAGAGTCCCATATCTTCTTTGGGATAACAACTCCACTCAATGCGTATGCACTGACTTTCTTGGGTTTCCCCTTTTCATCCTTGCCAATATAGGCATTGAGGCGTATTTTGACCTTGATACTTGCATCTGCATCGGTCTTGGTCGTACGAACAACATACATTAAAGAAGCCATAACAAATAGATTTATAATTACATACAAAGATAATCATTTATTATGGTTTTTCAAACTTTTTGCACCCTAATTGCACCCTAAAAAGTGTATTTTATCAAATTGTTTTAGACTAACTCTCAAAGACGCCGCTTGCAACTAATTGATATACAATAACAATATAATTTAATGTGATTTAGTGTAATTTATAATATGAGTTCCGCTTCAGACCTCAAAAAAGTGCGTTACACAGCAGTGTAGCGCACTTTTTTATTTTTACGCATAAATTTACGCCTAAAAAACAGACTCCCTCAAACCCCAGTTTATTTGTCAAAATAGAAAAAATCCATACAGGAGCTACTGTATATTTGCCAATAAAGCACATTAAATCGGGAGCATTTTAGCGAAACATCAATTAAACTTATATTTGCATATTACTAATAATCAGCAATTTACCCCCCCCCTGAAAAGTCAGCAGAAAACAGTTGGAAAATTCAAAAAAATTTACGTATATTTGTCATAAAATGATGGGCTTTTTTGAGCCGAGAGTTACAACGCCCATCGTCTGAAGTCTCGGAAATATCGTGGTTTGTGCATACAACTGCGAAAACAAAACAACAGTGGCGCGAGGCATCCGAGCAACACCCCATCACCTGGCATAACTGGAGCGACGGCAAGCGCGGAACCGGCATCTACGCCCACTACGAGCATAGCGGCATCCCCAACTACGTGCTCATCTCGCCCGAGGGCATCGTCATCGACCAGTGGGTTGGCTATGGCAGCGGCTCGTTAAAACTAAAGATAGCAGAGCACCTGCATAAGTAGTCTTACGACCGTCGGTACTATGGGAAATAGTAAAACGCATACCTATTGAATGGGTATGCGTTTTACTATTACGACCAACTCCGCGCCAACCATCCCGAAGCCGTCCTACTCCTTGCTACGAGAAGATGCCGTACGGCCCAGCGACGAGAGCCATAGGCCGAGGAGCGTAAGAGCGGTATTAAGGATAAGGATGTCGTAGCTAAACTCGTAGCCCGCGAGCCAAACGCGTGAGTTCGAGGCGATGACATAGCTGGCCAAAGGGGAGAGAATCGCAACGACAGGAATAGCTCGAGGGTGCGGCATACGGTGCGATGCGAGGCCAAAGACAAAGAGGCCGAGCAACGGGCCATAGGTATAGCTTGCCATAGTAAAAATCAGCGTGATAGCCCCCGCCGTACTCCAGTAATTGAAGGCCACGATGATGGCGGTCATCGCCACGGCGATAAGCGTATGCGACAGTCTACGGCGGCGGTCGAGCTGCTCGCCTTTGGCATCATCCGCACGACGCCCACCGAGGAGATCGAGCGTGAACGAAGTGGTCAAGGCCGTGAGCGCAGAGCCCGCCGAGGAGTATGTCGAGGCGACAAGGCCGAGGATAAATAGGATGCCGACGACGATAGGCAGACCGCACTCCGTGGCGACGTATCCAAAGAGCATATCGCCCTGAGGGGCATCCACTCCGCGTTGCGACGTGTAGATATAGAGCAGTGCGCCGAGCGCGAGAAACAACGTAATGACCACGATCTGCAAGGCTATCGAGCTCATCATACCGCGCTGTGCATCGCGGCGTGTCGGGCACGACAGCACCGTCTGCATCATATCCTGATCGAGTCCCGTCATCGCCACGACGAGGAATATACCCGCGAGAAATTGTTTCCAGAAGTATCGGCGGTCGAGCGGATCGTCGAAGAAGAGCACCTGCGAGTAGTCGCTACGTGCTATGGAGCCAACAGCCTCGCCGAGATTCATATCGAGGGCGCGGACCACAAAGGTGATACACATCACGATGCTTGCGACCATCACAAACGTCTTAAGCGTCTCGACCCACACCACCGACCTCACACCACCGCGCCGCGTGTAGAGCCACACGAGCGACATCATAATGGCGGCGTTCACGGCAAACGGTATATCGTAGAGGTCGTAGAGCAACCCCTGAAGCACCACACATATGACATAGGCGCGCAGCGATGCCGAGGCGATCTTCGACAGGAAGAAGAACCAGGCACCCGTGCGGTGGGCCACGATGCCGAAGCGGTGGTCCAGATATTCGTAGAGCGACACCACACCGAGGCGATAGTACAATGGGATGAGAACATAGGCGATGATAGCATAGCCCACGAGGAAGCCGAGGCAGGTTTGCAGATACGAGAAGCCATCGGCCGCAACCGTGCCCGGCACCGAAATATAGGTGACGCCCGACATAGCGGCACCCACCATAGCCACGGCCGCCACAGCGCGATGCGTCGTACGGCCACCCGTAAAGAATGACTCGCTACTTACGCCGCGCGACGCACGCCACGCCACCACAAAGAGTAGCGCGACATAGCCCACGAGGGTGAGTATGATGATTGCTGGCGACACGCTACGCTACAAGTTACTCAGCCTTAAGACCTAAGGCCCTGATATACTCCTTATCAATTGAGCAGTTCGCGAAGCGCACAGCCTCCGCAAGAGCATCCACCGCAGCCTCCATAGCCTCGCTACCGCCAGCCCCGAGGCGTGCCTCGCGAATCTCGGCATAGCTTGCGCGCGGGCTCTCGGCAAAGTCGATGACCGCCTGCCAGCCCTCGGGGGCAGTGAAGCCCACCCACGAGCTCGAGCCTATCTTCTTATAGGGCCAGAAGGTGTAGCCTATGTTGTTGTCCTGCATAGTTTTAGAGAACTCAGCCATCCACTCATAGGTGTTATGGCCAATCTCGCCCATATACATCGGGCGATTAACCTTATCGCGGAAGGCGATGAACGAGCCGATGGCCTCGGGCGTGGGGTCGCCACCATAGCGGTGGCACGAGTACATCACCTGCTCGTCGAAGTTGCAATCCTCGAGCGGCTCGAAGTTGCTGTTCCACTGCGCACCTCCGAGGATGACGATATGCTCCCCGTCAACCTCGCGGATGGCATCGAAGCCGCGGCGATAGAGGGCCTTGAGCCTACCGTTAAGCTCCGCAACGTCATCGCCGAAATATGGTGCAATAGGTTCATTCAGAAGATCATAGCCAAGAATCACAGGCTCATCTTTGTAGTGCTCGGCAATGCGACGCCAAATGTCGGCATAGAGTTCCTGACTCGCCTCCGACACCAACAGCCAGGGGTAGCCATACGAGTCGTCGATGTTATCACCCGTCTGTCCACCCGGTGCGTCGTGCATATCGAGGATGACGTATAGGCCATACTCCCTGCACCACTCAACAACCTGATCCATACGCTCGAAGCCATCCTGCCCCGAGCTCAAGCCCATATAATCCTCGTCGGTAAAGAGCTTGTAGTGGAACGGCAGACGCAACGTATTTGCACCCGTCGAGGCGATGAAGGCGATGTCTGCCTCGGTGACGTAGTTATCCTTGAACGCCGCCCAGAACTCGCGGGTGGCATCGGGGCCTATGGCCTGGCAGAGCATCTCGTCGATGAAGTGCGCCGAGTTAACGCTGCGAAAACCAAACATATAGCCCTCGGGATTAAGCCAGTTGCCGAGGTTCGTGCCGCGGATAAAGAGCACCTCGCCCTCGGGAGTCACGAGGTTCGGGCCCTCGACACGCACAAAGCGACAATCGGTCGTCTCGTCCGACGGCGTTGTCGTGGCACACGCCACGGCCATTAGAGCCAAAAGAGATGCGAGCAATCGTTTCATAGAGCAGTGTATATTAGTCGATTAATAGTTGTGTACTTTGCAATAGCGTGCCACAGCATCGGCGATACGCTCGCCATCGAGTGCAGCCGACACGATACCTCCCGCATAGCCGGCACCCTCGCCCGCAGGAAACAGTCCCTCGATCTGGGTATGCATCAGCGTCTCGGGGTCGCGCGGGATACGCACAGGCGTCGACGTACGCGACTCGACACCCACGACGATGGCCTCGTCCGAGACAAACCCCTTCATCCTACGGCCAAACGTTGCAATGCCACTACGCAGTCGCTCGCCAATAACCTCGGGCATCCACCTATCCAAGCGCGACGGCGTGAGGCCCGGGATATAGGATGTTCGGGGCAACGTATGCGACGCACGGCCATAGACAAAGTCCGAGACGCGCTGCGCCGGAGCAACCTGTCTCTCGCCGCTATGCTGGCGCGCAAGCTCCTCGAACTGCTGCTGATAGCGTAGGCCCGCGAGCTCGCCCCACTCGGCCTTGAGGTGCGCGAAGTCCTCGAGGCGAACCTCCGTAACGAGGCCCGAGTTGGCGAATGCCGAGTTACGACCACTGGGCGACATACCGTTAACCACCGACTGGCGCGTGTCGGTCATAGCCGGCACGATAAATCCGCCGGGGCACATACAGAACGAGTAGACGCCACGCCCAGCCTCCTGACTGACAAGTGAATAGCTTGCCGCCGGCAGCCACTCGCCACGCTCCTCGCGGTGGTACTGGATGCTGTCGATGAGCCTCTGCGGGTGCTCGATACGCACGCCCATAGCGAAGGGCTTAGCCTCGATAGCGATGCCCGACTCATAGAGCAGCTCGTATATATCGCGCGCCGAGTGACCCGTGGCAAGCACCACAGCAGCACCCTCGACCACATTATCGCCGACCTTCACACCCGTGATACGCCCCGCCTTGAGCACAAAGCCCGTGACGCGGCTCTCGAAGAGCACCTTACCGCCGTGCTCCGTGATCGTGCGACAGATGTTTGAGATGATGCGCGGCAGCTTATCGGTACCGATATGCGGGTGCGCTTCAAACAGAATCTCGGGGTTGGCACCGTGCCATACTAACGTCTGCAAAGCCTTATTATAGTCGCCACGTTTCTTGCTGCGCGTGAAGAGCTTACCATCCGAGAAGGTGCCTGCACCGCCCTCGCCAAAGGCGTAGTTCGAGTCGGGGTTCACGTCACCGCCGCGGTTGATCTGCGCGATATCGTGCTTACGCGACAACACCGACTTACCGCGCTCAAGAAGTATCGGCTTAAAGCCTAACTCGATGAGTCTCAACGATGCAAAGAGGCCAGCAGGTCCCGAGCCCACGACGATAACCTCTGTACCTCGGTCCACCGACGGGTAGTCGAAATGGAGGGGTTCGGGTTGCGGCTCGGTGTCGATGTATATCTCGAGCGACAGGTTGACCTTGGCCATACGCTGGCGTGCGTCGATCGAGCGTTTCACAACGCGTGCGAGGGCGATATCGCTCTGGCGTATTCCGAGACGCTCGGCAGCACGCGCCAGATAGAACTTCTCATCGGCAGCCTGCTTAGGCGATAATTGTAGAGTTATGGTCTTGGGCATAATCTTCCTTTTTTGCTAGGTATCAACGTGTTATCCCTCTAAGGCGCGAAGATACCACACTTGTTCAAAATACAAAAATACTAAAAATTATGCGAAAACTTCCAATATTATTATGTATATTACAAAAAAGTTTTTACCTTTGCACTGCTCATCAACACCGGGCGCATCCCTGGGGGCTGGGCTAAGGTTAGGCTGAGGGCTGAATGGAGGTCGGGCTGAGACGAAGCCGAGGGCTGAATGGAGGCTGGGCTGAGATGAAGCCGAGGACTGATTAGAAGCTGGGCTGAGACGAAGCTAAGGGCTGAATGGAGGTCGGGCTGAGACGAAGCTGAGGGCTGAATGGAGGTCGGGCTGAGACGAAGCCGAGGGCTGAATGGAGGCTGGGCTGAGACGAAGCTAAGGGCTGAATGGAGGTCGGGCTGAGACGAAGCTGAGGGTGATGTTGGTGTATGATATGAGTCTTCTCGAGGATTTGAGAAGAAAGGATCCTGCGGATATGGTGTAATTGGTAGCCACGTCAGACTTAGGATCTGATGCCGAGAGGCGTGGGGGTTCGAGTCCCTTTATCCGCACAAGGTTACTGAAGAGGAATTTCCGAAAGGATTTTCCTCTTTTTCTTTTTTGTAACCATTTGATATATTGTGAATTATGCTGAGGGCATAGTTCTCGCCTATGGTTCGATAATTCTCATTTTCCTTGTCCCAAAAAATTCCGCTCGGGAACAAGAGATTTTGGATTTTCTGCATAATTCCAACTCCGAATTACTCCACAAACTACCTAATTTACAGCAAGTTGTAACCACTTCATCAACCATTGAGGTGAGGTTCGATAAATTTCTTTTGACCTTTGCCATTTCTACTTCAATTTTCGCTAATCTCTCCTGAATAGCACTTTATTCTATCTCTACATCAAACCACAACGTATCGGACCACGTAAGTAATTCACAAAAAACGGGGTGCCGAAGCACCCCGAATTATCAGCGGTTGTGACGAAAACACAACCAATATTATCATTCAATTATAATTCTACTACAATCGCGTTTATAGTCGATCGAAATTATAACTCTGCAATCACAATTACAACTCCGCGATTGAGCCCTCAACGTAGGCAAACTTACCCTCGTCGACAACGTCGAACGTGAACGAGTAGTTAGCAGCGGGACCATAAGCGTAAACCTTGATGACAACCTTCTTGTACTCCTCGGGGGTCATCTCGGGATATACATAGCTGAGTACCTCGGCAAATACCTCGGCCGTGTGCTCCTTGAGTTTTGCAAGGATCTCATCGTCCGAGAGGTCGCCCATACCTGCTGCTGCGAAGCCTCCCTTAACAGCCGAAGGACGCCAGTCCATATTGCCGTAGTAGGCCGAAGCACCCGTGTAGAACTCGTTGTTACCGTAGTTCGACACCCAATAGTTACCCGCGGGCTTCTCGCCGTTGATGGTCACGATATCGGTCGAGATGATCACACCGGCGTTATCACGTGCAGGAGCACCCAGAGGCACATCCTTGAAGTCGTAAACCCAGTTACAGCAATACTGATAGAAGGCCTTAGTCTCGGCACTCGACGTAGAGGTGAAGTCGAGCTCCAACGTACGGTCGATCTGCCAAGCACCCTCAGCCTTACGGAACTGGTCGGTCTTCTCGGCAAAGTAGATGGTCTTGGTCCACGTGCCGCCAAACGTGTACTCGTCGACCTTCCACGAAGTGAGGCTGTTAGCATAGCAGCGATAGCCTACGTATGCAACATCTCCCATCTGAGCGTAGGGATAGCTCTTAGCGAGGAACTGGGGAAGGTAGTTATCCTGCTTGGGGTTGGTGAAGCTACCGTAGGTCTGACCCATCTCGGTATAATCCGAGGGCTGAACAGCGATGATGTTAGCAGCCTCGAACGACGTGCCGTTATACTTGAAGTAGGCATAACGCTTCTCGCTCTTGACCTTGAGGGCCATAGTCTTAGCTGCGGGAGCTGCCGTCTCTACCGACGTTACGACCATATTGATATACTTAGGCGCACCGCCCGACTTAGAGATCGAAATGAAGTAGCCGTAGAGCGTACACTCCATACCGTCCGAGAGCACGGCCTTAACATCGTCGGTCGCGCCATAGATGCTACCAACAGCTGCCGTAGCACCGTCGATGTTGAAGTTGTAGTAGTTGCCGCTAATAGCCACCGTACCCGTCATCTTAGCATAGATAGCGTAGTCGTTATCGACGCGCGAGGTGAGGAGCTCGTCGGCCATAGCACCAGTAATCTCCATAGCTGCGGGGTACGCAACGGTCGTGGTGCCAGTCTTCTCAATGCTGCTGATACCATCGGCTGCGATCTGGAAGCCGCAATTAAACGCCGAGATACTTCCCGATACCGATACCTCATCGCCAACCTCATAGCCAGAGGTCTTGTAGAGCAATACCGAGCCGCCGTTATCCGTAAGGATGGGGCCCTGCGACGATACTGCCGAGATATAACCACGAACATCAACCGTGTCGCCCAACGCTGCCGTGCCGAGAACCGATGTATAGTTGTTGGTCTGGCCACCACCGATAGCAGGAGCCTCGTCGACGCTGACAACGATGACGTTGATGAACTTGCCGCTCGAGATCGAAACGAAGTAGCCGTAGATGGTTGCCTCCTGGCCATCGGTGAACATAGCCTTAACATCGTCAGTTGCGCCGTAGATGCTACCCTGAGCCGTCTCAGCACCCTCCATAATGATGTTGATGTAGTTGCCAACCGAAGGTGTACCCGTGAACTTAACGAACTGAGCAAAGCCATCCTCCGTGCGGCTCTCGATGAGTGCATCCATAGCAGCACCATCCAGAACCACGGGCTCGGGATATGTTACGGTCGTAGTGCCCGTCTTCTCAACAACGGCCGATGCAGCAGCGATCTGGAAGCCCTTGTTGTACGACGAGAGCGAACCCTCGACAGTCACCTCGTCGCCAATAGCGAGGTCAGCACCCTTGTAGAGCAATACCGAGCCGCCGTTATCCGTGATGATGGGGCCCTGAGCCGATACGGCCGACACATAGCCACGAACCGTAACCGTGTCGTTTAGCTTAGCCGTGCCGAGAACCGATGTATAGCCCGTCTCGGGAATCTCGGGAGTCTCGGACTCCTCACCCGTAGAGGGCTCCTCCGAAGAGTAGTTATACGTAACAACCATATACTCACCGGGGAAGATATCCTCGTTAGCCTTAAGCACGCCAGCGAGTTTGTTCTCCGTAGCGGGCGTCACGGCCATAGCGTAATCCTCGTCGCTCTCCCAGATTGCTTTGTAGTCATCCTCGGTGAGCGTGTACTCCGTAACCGTATTCATCAAGCGCACATCCTCGGGGATATCGAGTGCAGTGGTGTAGGTAACGAACGTGAGCGAGCCATCGTCAAGCGTGGGATACAACGCATCGACATAGGCAGGAATATAGAGCGCAGCCTCATCAGGCGTAGCGAAGTACTTGTTCTTGCCGATGGCAGCAAGAGCCTCAACAGCGGCCTCGCCCTCAGCCTCGGCCAAAGCCTTGTTTGCTGAGTTCTTAGCGATTGCCGAGTAGTCATCCTCCGTAAGTGTGATAGCGTTCTCGCGAACGTTGGTGATCGCGTCGTTGTTATCGTAGCCCGGGAGGTACGTATCGTTGAAATAGTCTGCCTGGCAGCCGACACCCATAAGAGCTACGGCTACGACAGAGAATAGTCTGATAATTGTTTTCTTATTCATAGTAGTGGTAGTTCTTAGAAGTTAACCTTAAGGCGAAGTGTATATGTGCGGCCGAACGAGTACATCACGGCGTAGCAATCCTCCCAGCCCTTAGTGTCGGTAGCACACTGTGCATCCATCACGTAGTTATAGTCGTAGAGGTTGTTAACGTTACCGTAGATCGTAGCGTTGAGATTACCCAACTTGAACGAGTAGCTTGCCGAGAGGTCGAGCTGATGACCAACAGGAATCTTCCAGGGGTCGTTAACCTTAGTCGTCGTGTTAGCCACAGCCGTAGAACCGAGGTAGAAGTCGGCATAGTTGTTGGCATATACGTTGAAGTTTGCACTCAGACGCAAGCCCTTGAAGGGGTAGAAGTCGGCACCGATAGCTGCGGTGGTCTGTGCCGAGCCGGCAACGTGAACACCCTTCTGCTCGAGCTCGATCCAAGCGTGATCCTCGGCCATAATGCCCGAGGCAACCGTACCATCCATCTTAGCCGTCATAGGCTGACCCTGCGAGTCGTAGTAGTAACCGCGAGCGTTGCTCGACCAGATCCAGTCGCCCAACGACACCATACCCGTGAGGTTAACCCAGCGTGCAGGCTTGTAGCGGAGGTCTAGCTCGAGACCCATATGGCGAGCGTCGATACCCGTGAGGTTAACACGTGCGTAGTCGCCGTTAGACATCAGCTTCGAACGTACATCCGACTTATCCAACCACATAGTGTAGTAGGCATTCAGATTCAACGCGAACTTCTCGGTACGCAAGCCGTAGCCACCCTCAACCGAGAATACCTTCTCGTTAACAGCATCGGGGTTGGTCATATGGCTCGTAGTAGACTGCAAGAAGGCACCACCCGAGAAGAAGGGAGCACGCGAGATGTAACCCACGTTGAGGAAGAGGTTCGACGACTTGGTAAAGTTCCAGTTAGCACCAGCCTTAGCGGTGAAGCCCACGAAGTTGATGGTCTCCGAACGCTGGTGAGCCGCATCATAGTAGAAGCGGTCAACACGCCAGTAGCCCGTATTCGATACCGAACCCGATACGAAGGCGTTAAACTTATTCTTCGTCCACTCGAGCTGAGCGAATACGCCCTCCTGATGTACGTGGCCGTCGTAGTCGCGATATACGATATCGCCCACGCCGAGCTTCTCGTACTTCCAGTTGGGATCCAGAGCGGCAGCGTTGTTTACAGCCTTAACGTTCTTACGATCAGCATCGTCGATAAAGTAGGCACCGTCGTAGAGGTCGATAATCTCGTTCTTATGCTCGCCGATATAGTAGCGCACGTCGACACCTGCCGAGAGCTCCAAGCCGGGGGCAATCTCGTTGGTGTAGGTCGACAACAGACCATACCACATATGGTTGTTCGACGACTTAGACATAACCATACGCGAACCATCGGCACTCGCTGCGTTCATATCCTGAATAGCACCATAGTCGAACGTACCATCCGACTTACGGAAGTTATAGAGAAGTGTACCGTTCGACGAACCGTTCCACATAGCGCGGTCGGCCGACGTACGACCCTGACCCGAGTAGCCATAGCCACGGCCAATAGATACGTAGATGGCCGTAGAGAGCGACGATTTGTAGTCGATCTGCCACTGGTGGTTCAACGAAATCTGGGGCTTGTGATAGTGGTTTACCATCGACGAACGCTCCTTGCCATTGTTATCGAAACCGTAGACAGCGTTGTAACGATACTTGTTCTCCTCGCCTGTCCACTGAGCAACCTTATCCCACTCCTTGATCGAGAGACCTGCGTAGAGGGGCTTACGCTGGTTGTGAGTCTGGGGCGAACCGAAGGCCGTGAGCGAGAGCTGATGACGGTCGTTCAAACGCTTCGAGATGTTTACAAACCAGTTGTAGGCATTGT
This sequence comes from Alistipes sp., assembly GCA_017937765.1. Classification (GTDB taxonomy): domain Bacteria; phylum Bacteroidota; class Bacteroidia; order Bacteroidales; family Rikenellaceae; genus Alistipes. The sequence continues at coordinate 28,603 of JAGBCY010000011.1, read as the reverse complement.
AGCCCGTACCCTGGATATAACCATCACCCCAACGCTTAGCCAACAACACGCTCATTGCCCAGCCATTCTCCATAAGACCTGTCGAGAGGCTGATAGCCATAGTGTTTGCACCGTCGTTACCGATACCGTAAGATACCGTACCGCCCTTCTTGGCGTCGATCGTATTGGTCACGATGTTGATGGTACCGCCGACCGAGGGTGACGATATCTTCGAGGCACCCATACCGCGCTGCGTCTGCATCGAGCGTGTCACGTCCGAAAGACCTGCCCAGTTCGACCAGTAGAGACCACCCCACTCCATATCGTTGACGGGGACACCGTTGATCATAACGGCGATGTTTGCCGACTTAAAGCCTCGCATATTGATCTTCGAGTCGCCAAAGCCACCACCATCCTTCGTAACATAGACACCGGGGGTCGACTTCAGAATCTCGGGGAACTCCTGGCCACCGAGCTTAAACTCGATCTCCTGTGCCGATACGGTAGACACGGCAACGGGGGTACGACGCTGCACAGCCACCGACTGTGTGATTACCACGTCGTCCATAGCGATAGCGTCGAGCTCCATCTTGATAGTGCCGAGGTTATGACGCATACCCTCGCTGTTGACATCCAGGAGCTGAGTCTTGTAGTTTAGGTAGCTCACCTGCACCTGCTTAGCTCCATCGCGGAGTAAAAGCTCAAAGCTACCCGACACATCGGTAGTAGTACCCTGTGTCGTTTCGGGCACGACGATCGAGGCACCGATCAGCGGCTGATCGTTCTCGTCGACAACAGTACCCGTGACGATAGTCTGTGCCGAGGCTGCAAAGCCCACAACAAGACCTAACATCAGAAGTAAAAGTCTCTTCATAAGCATTAAAATTAGTTAAGTAAAATATGTTGTTTTAGTATGTCTGTAACAACAAATCGGAGTACCCCGCACCGAGGTGACCCAATTTCGACATTGCAAAGATAGCTCAGATATAGCGAACGACCAAACCTTTACGTGTTAATTTACTATTGTAATAGTAAAACAAAACTGCTACATCGCGCCTAACGACCTAAACCTCACGGCAATGTAGCAACCCACAGCCCCTCCTATTGCAGTAACGTTCCACTCCCGCCACTCGACCATTTTATTTTTTATGGTTAACGATATGAATTTTCAACCTATTTTTCTTTGTTTTTACGGAAAATTATCATACCTTTATACCCGAGTATTCGTTAAACTCGCGTAGAGATTGTGGCTAAGGGATTGGATATAAAGAGTATGTGCTGGGTGGCAGCGGTTGCCATCGGGACGGTGGTTGCGGAGTCGCTACTCGGCAGCTTCCCCGTCGCGCTCTTCAGCTTCCCGCTAAACATCCTCACCCTCGCGCTCTGGGCCACACTCATCACGCTTATCTACCGCCGCGGTAAGGAGTCGGCCTTCGCACGTTTTATGCTCTCGAACAAGGCTCTGTGGCTCTCGTTCCTGCTCATCGCAGGCGTGGGCATAACTCTCGGCCTCGAGCGTAAACCCTCGAGCGACTCGTGGCCCGTGGTCGTTGCGATACTCTTCGTCCTCAGCCACCTCACCTTCGTAACACTTCGCGGCTGGCGCAACGCACGAGGCATACGTTGGCGTTTTACCATCATCCACCTCGGTCTGCTCGTCGCCCTCGGTAGCGGCTTCTGGGGAGCACCCGACAGGGAGCAGCTACGCATCGCCGTGGATGCACGCCCCAACGACGAGGCCTACACCATAACGGGCGAGCCACGCATCTTAGACTACACGCTGAGCCTCAGCGACCATACGATTGAGTTGAGCGAAAATGGCGTACCGAAGCACTACGAGGCCGAGGTCACGATCGACGGCACGGACTCGCGCCGCGCCACCATACGCGTGAACCACCCCTACGCGCTCTCGTGGGGCGAGAAGTTGTACCTCATCAGCTTCGGCCAGAGCACGTCGGGACAAACCTACTGCATCTTGGAGATTGTCCGCGAGCCGTGGCAGTGGCTCACGATGACGGGCATCGTTATGCTCATCGTCGGTGCGGTGATGATGTTTCTGGGCGGTCCGCGCCGCCAGATAAAGGGGGCTAACGTATTAAACAACAAGAGGGTATGATGCTTGGATGGAACATATTTCCCTACGTTGCAGCTGTTGTTGTGCTGCTGGCCGTGGCGGGAGCTGTCGTAGCCCTCGTCCGCAAGGAGCGTAGCACGATGGCCATCGCGCTCTTCGGCGTCGCCATCACCGCGATGCTGGCCTTCATCGCCTTGCTGTGGCTCACGCTCGAGCGACCACCACTACGCACGATGGGCGAGACGCGCCTGTGGTACTCCTTCTTCCTGCTCGTGGCGGGACTCTTCACCTATGCCCGCTGGCGTTACCGCTGGATTCTCAGCTTCTCGACACTGCTGGCAACGGTGTTTATCGTCATAAACATCCTCAAGCCCGAGATTCACGACCAGTCGCTTATGCCTGCGTTGCAGAGCATCTGGTTCGTGCCACACGTCTCGGTCTATATGTTCTCCTACGCACTGCTGGGCTGTGCTACGCTACTATCGGTCGTAGCCCTCACGACTCGTCGCGATGACCTCAACGGAGCCATCGAACGCCTGCTCTATGGCGGCATCGCCTTCCTTAGCATCGGTATGCTCACGGGCTCGCTCTGGGCCAAGGAGGCGTGGGGAGCCTACTGGAGCTGGGATGCAAAGGAGGCGTGGGCTGCAGCCACGTGGGGACTCTATCTCTTAGCCCTGCACCTTGCTCCCACGGCCACCAGCCGCGCACGAAGCATCGCCTACCACACCGTGATACTCCTCGGCTTCCTCGCCTTGCAGATGTGTTGGTACGGCGTGAACTACCTGCCCTCGGCAGCCGAAAGTGTACATACGTATAACCAATAATAACCCAAAAATTCAGACCTATGAAAACTTTGAAGAAAAGACAGATCTTTTTGATAGGCTTGTTGGTTGTGGCCGTCGTGCTCGCCATCGTCTATCGCGTGATGATCAGCCCCCCGTCTGAGGAGTTCACGCCCGATGCTCGTGTTGAGGAGATGCTCACCGAGGGTGGATGTATCAGCTGCCACACGGCAAATCCCACGCTGCCGTTCTACGCTACGTGGCCCGTGATTGGCGATGTGGTTCAGGCCGATGCCGCGGAGGGCTACCGTGCCTTCGACATCGCTCCGCTTATCGAGGCATTGCAGGAGGGCACCACACCTAATCCGGTGGATGTAGCTAAGGTTGAGAAGGTTGCGATGGACCGCCGTATGCCCGAGGCTAAGTACTACCTCGTACACTGGGGTAGCCAGACCACCGAGGCTAAGGCCGACATCTACGTAGAGTGGGCACGCAACTACCGCACGGCCTATTACAACGACGGCCTCGAGGGTGAGCGCGCAGGCGAGCCCATACGCCCCATCGTATCGCCCACGGACATCGACGAGCGCAAGGCACGCCTCGGCTTCGAGCTCTACCACGACACACGCCTCTCGATCGACAACACCATCTCGTGTGCATCGTGCCACGGTCTGGAGACCGGCGGTGTGGATAACCACCAGTATTCGGATGGCGTCGAGGGCCGTATGGGTGGCGTGAATGCCCCCACAGTATATAACGCCGTTTATAACTTCGTTCAGTTCTGGGATGGTCGTGCACGCACCCTCGCAGAGCAGGCAGCAGGCCCCCCGCTCAACCCCGTGGAGATGGCCTCAACGTCATTCGACCAGATCATAGGCAAGCTCTCGGCCGACGAGCTCTACGTTGCAACCTTCGCATCGCTCTACCCCGAGGAGGGAATCACCGAGGCGACAATCACCAACGCCATCGAGGAGTTCGAGCGCACGCTCACAACACCTAACTCGCAGTTCGACAAGTGGCTTCGTGGCGACAACGAGGCACTCACCGCTCAGGAGCTCAACGGCTACGCGCTCTTCAAGGAGCACAGCTGCGCAACGTGTCACGTGGGCGTAAACCTCGGAGGCGAGTCGTACGAGCTTATGGGTCTGCGCCGCCACTACTTCGAGGATCGCGGCTTGGAGCTCACCGAGGAGGATAACGGCCGCTTCAAGCAGACGCAGCTCGAGCGTGACCGCCACCGCTTCAAGGTGCCCGGCTTGCGCAACATCGAGCTTACGTGGCCCTACTACCACGATGGCACACGCCTGACGATGGACGAGGCGGTGCGCGATATGGGTCGCTACCAGTCGGACGTAGATCTCACCGATGCTGAGGTTGCGGACATCGTAGCCTTCCTCCGCACGCTTACGGGCGAGTATAACGGCGTGAAGCTCACCAACGTTAACGAGTATGGCGTGGTGCACGTTCACGACGATGAGGACCACGATCACGATCACGAGTAATCATCGGAGTCGTTTAAATTAATACGGGCTGGCCAAATATCGTGGCCAGCCCGTATTTTATGAGGGAACATTTACCTCTTGTTGTGCCCTTCTACCTATAATTATATAGCTGGTCGCGCAGGCGCGGCGTGAAACCGGCACGGCGGATGGTCTCCTCCATAGCCTTGCGATCGAAGCGCGTGGTGGCTCCCGCCGACGATACGACATTCTCCTCGATCATTATCGAGCCCATATCGTTGGCACCGCTACGCAGCGCGATCTCGGCAACCTCCTTGCCAACCGTGAGCCACGAGGCTTGAATGTTGGGGATGTTGTGCAGCACGATGCGGCTCATAGCGATGATGCGCAGGTACTCCGTAGCCGAGAAGCGCGGGGCGATACCCTCAGCCTCGAGGCGCGTACCCGTAGGGCAGAACACCCACGGGATAAAGGCCGTGAAGCCGCGCGATCCCTCGGGCTTATGCGCCTGAAGATCACGGATGGTGATGAGGTGGTCGACCCTCTGATGCGGTGTCTCCACGTGGCCATACATCATCGTCGCCGTCGTGGGGATGCCGAGCTTATGCGCCTCGTGCATAACGAGCACCCAATCCTTTGCCGATGGCTTGGCGGGCGATATACGCTTGCGCACATCCTCCGACAGAATCTCCGCACCGGCACCCGGCAACGTATCGAGACCAGCAGCACGCAGACGCTTCAATGTCTCGAGCGTTGTGAGGCCACTGAGGGCAGCGATATGTGCCACCTCGGGAGCTCCTAAAGCGTTGAGCTTCAACTTGGGATACTCCTTCTTAATCTGCGAAAAGAGCTTCTCATAGAAGTCGATACCGAGGCGTGGATGCAGACCTCCCTGCAACAGCAGCTGATCGGCACCGAGCTTCAGGGCCTCGTCGATCTTCTTGCGATACTCAGCCATCGTCGTGATATAGGCACGAGCCTCGTCGTGGGGCTTGCAGTGGAAGTTACAGAATTTACATCCCGACTTACAGACATTTGTGATATTTACATTCCTATCTATCTGCCACGTCACCACCGTGGGGTCCTTCACAGCACCTATGCGCAACGTGTCAGCAACGCCACAGAGCGTCTGCAACGGGGCATTATCATAGAGCTCGTATGCCTCCTCGCGTTTAAGCGGCACTCGCTCTAAGGCCTTTTCCAATATAGCATCTATACTCATAACCAGTGGGTTAGATTAGTTGTTAAGCAATAGTTTGAAATCGAGCGTGCGGCGATTCATATCCACGCTCTTGACGCGCACCCTCACACGGCTGCCAAGCGTAAGACGTACTCCCGACGAGCGGCCCACAACCTCGTAGCGCGCCTCGTCGAAGTGGTAGTAGTCATCGTCGTCGATGTCGCGCAGGAAGGCCATACCCTCGACGTGCGTATCATCCAACTCGACGTAGATGCCCCAATCGGTCATACCCGACACCACGCCATCGAACTCCTCGCCGATGCGGTCCTTCATAAACTCCGCCATCTTATATTTTATGCTTGCACGCTCAGCCTCCGAGGCCAAGATCTCTCGCTCGGTAGAGTGCTGACACAGCTGCTCTAAGTGCTTCTTATCCACGCGCTTCTCGCCCGCGAGATATGTCGCAAGGATGCGGTGCACCATCATATCGGGATAGCGACGTATGGGCGAGGTGAAGTGCGTATAGTAGGGGAACGCAAGGCCGTAGTGGCCGATGTTATCGGTCGTATAGACGGCCTTAGCCATACTACGCACCGCGAGCGTTGTGATGGCATTCGCCTCGGCACTGCCCGCTATCGTCGACAGCAGCTTGTTCATCTCCTTAGCCACGGCACGCCCCTTCTGTGCCTTGAAGTAGTGGCCGAAGCGCAGGGCGAAATCGCGAAAGCGGCCGAGCTTATCCTCCGACGGCTCGTCGTGGACACGATAGACCATAGGTCGCGGCACACGGCGACCATTGACCACACGGTGCGCACAGAACTCCGCAACGCGACGGTTGGCCAAGAGCATAAACTCCTCGATAAGTTGGTTGGCCTCCTTCTGCACCTTCGTGTAGACACCTATGGGGCGACCCTTATCGTCCAAGCGGAAGCGCACCTCATCGCGCTCAAAGGCGATGGCACCGTGGCGGAAACGCTCCTTTCGAAGTCTCTGGGCCAGACGGTTCAATGTCGTTATCTCCTCGGCGTAATCGCCCGCACCACTCTCGATTACCGCCTGCGCCTCCTCGTACGTGAAGCGGCGGTCGGAGTGAATCACCGTGCGGCCGAACCACTCGTCGAGAATCTCGGCATCGTCGTTAAGGGTAAAGAGGGCCGAGAACGACAACTTATCCTCGTTGGGGCGCAACGAGCAGAGATCGTTACACAACCTCTCGGGCAGCATCGGCACCGTACGGTCGACCAAATACACCGACGTCGCACGCTCCACAGCCTCGTCGTCGACGACAGATCCAGGGGTCACGTAGTGCGTGACATCGGCGATATGTACACCTATCTCCCAGACACCCTCCTTAACCTGTCGAAGCGAGAGCGCATCGTCGAAATCCTTAGCATCCGCGGGGTCAATGGTGAAGGTTACCACCTCGCGCATATCCCTACGCTTGGCAACCTCCTCGGCCGTGATCTCGCCCGCGATACGCTCGGCCGCCATCGTGACCTCCCTCTCGAAGTGATACGGCAGGTCGAACTCCGCCAAGATGGCGTGCATCTCGGTGTCGTTATCGCCAGCACGACCTAACCTCTCGACGAGCTCGCCCTCGGGCAGACGCTCGCCCTCGTTCCACGCAACAACACGCACCGCGATCTTATCGCCCTCCTCAACCTCGGGATAACGCTTACGTTCGAGGCGTATGTCGGTACCTATGCGGCGCGAGTCGGGCGTGATAAATATCGAATTTGCAGTGAGTTGCGCCGTGCCGATATAGGGTCTGCGACTACGCTCCACGACCTCCGTAATGGTACCCTCGAGCTCGCCATCCCTTGAGCGGCGTGCCACTGCAACCATAACCCTATCGCCATCCAACGCACCCGCGCCATTACGGCGTGCAACATATACATCGCTCTCCAAAGCCTCAACCTCGACATACAACGCACCGGGCGTAGCTCCCGTAACCACACCCTCGTAGCGCGGCATTGCTGCACGCGACAGGCGGTACTTGCTACGCGCCACCTCCTCCACAAAACCATCCTCGATGAGCTGGCGGACTATGGCGAAGGTCATCGTGCGACCATCCCTATCTGCGCCACCCGAGGCTGCTGCGAGGTGCTTGAGCGAAAACTTAGTGTCGGGGAACTCCCGAAACATATCGACAATGAACGACGCACGCTCATCGCGGTTATTCCCCCTTTTATTCTTCTTCTTTCCCATTGTTACTTATTTAATACGTGGAGTGCCATTCGGCGCATCATCCTCTCGCCCACGGCGATAGCCGCCTCGTCGGGCAGGAACGTAGCCGTATGCGAGCTACCCGCCGCACGTCCTACACCCAAGCGGTAGAAGAGCGACGCGTAACGCTCCGTATAGTAGCCGAAATCCTCGGCCGTGGTCATACGCTCGAGCTCCCGAATGGCGATGCCCTCATCTGCCGCCACAATCATAGCCTCGTACGAGAGCATCACGTCGTTGACAACCGAGGGATATCCTCGGCTTATATCTACCTCTACCTCAACGCCATACTTTTCTTCTATGGTCTTGGCATTACCCCTGAGGTGGGCATATATCCGCTCCCTCTCCGCGGTGTCGAACGTGCGCATCGTGCCCTCGGCCGTGACCCTATCGGGGATGACGTTCGTAGCACCCTCTGCAATGACACGACCCACCGACACCACTGCATCGGGCACATTGAGCGACGTCGTGCGCACAACAAGGTCGGCCATAGCCGTCACCGTATCGTCGCACTCCGCACGGCGTGCCGCGTGGCCACCACGACCACGAACAGCAAAGCGCAGCTCGTCGTTCGAGGCCATAAACATACCCGGGCAGATACCGATCTGGCCAACCTCCAAGCGTGCGTCGACGTGCTGACCGACGACGGCCGCAACATCATAATCCGCGAAAGGCTCCTCGGCAAGCACCTTAGATGCGCCTCCGGGGTTGAGCTCCTCGCCCGGCTGGAAGACACCGAAGAGCGTGCCCTCGAAGTCGCGCTCACGGTTCAGCTCCGTCAACACGCCAAAGAGCATTGCTGCGTGCATATCGTGGCCACAGGCGTGCATAACGCCCTCATTCTCCGAGCGGTAGTCCACCTCGTTACGCTCCACGATAGGCAGCGCGTCGATATCGGCACGAAGCACCACCGCACGGCGATGGTTGCCGCGCGCACCCTTGATACGCGCCAGGACACCCGTGCCTGCAATCTCACGACAGGCGATACCCTCAGCCTCGAGAGCCGCCATAATGGTTCGCTGCGTGCGGTGCTCCTCGAACGACAACTCGGGGTGGCGATGCAGCTCACGGCGTAGTTCTATACTATTCATAACGTGTTACTTACGAGGTTTATAGTGGCGGACCATCTGCGCTATGCTACGCGTATAATCCACCGTCGTACCACAACAGCCACCCACGATCGAGAGCAGGCCGCGCTCGGCAGCTGCACGTAGCGTCTCGGTATGCTTCTTGACGGTCTCCGCATAGCGGCCCTTAGCGTCGGGTATACCTGCCGAGGGGGCTGCGTACGTTGGTAGCGAGGTGTAACGCGTGAGAAGCTCGATGTTGTCGACGACGTTCTTCACGCCGTGCGAGCAGTTGAAGCCGATAGCCAGCGGCTCGAACTTCGATACATCCTCGACATACTTCTCCACCGAGCGACCCGAGATAAGCAGGCCGCCAATCTTCGACAGCACGGCCGAGAAGATTATCGGCTTCTCGGGGGCAATCTCACGGCACAGCTCCGCGGCGATCTCGGCATTGCGCACATCGGTGATGCTCTCGATAAGGAAGATATCGGCACCCTCGCGATCGAGAGCCTCGATAAGCGTGCGGTACGATGCGCGCAACTCCTCCTCCTTAAGGTCGATGGCCAACGATATGTTACGCGTCGAAGGGCCTATCGAGCCTGCGATGAAGACCTCCTTCGCGCTCCCCTCCTTAGCCTTGCGAGCTACGGCAAGGGCCGCCGCCACAACCTCATCCGTCGTGCGCTCGACGCCACACTGCGCGAGCATCAACGGATCGGCAAGGAAGGTATTTGAGGTGATAATCACGGCTCCCGCCTTAATCGACGTCTCGTACATCGCCACGACGCGCTCGGGCTCCTCGATAGATACGAGGTCGGCAACCACGTCACGGCGTGCGCCCACGAGTGTCGTGCCGATGGCGGCATCCTTAACTATGATATGGCGACTGAGGATCGCCTGAATCTGCTCCTTAACGTTACTCATACTGCTACTTGATTATCTCTATTTCGAAGAGTTTATTCCACTGTTTACCAGTGACATAGAAGTGCTTTGTCGCGGGGTTATACGCCACGCCGTTAAAGGCCTCGGCCTCGGGGTTAGCCTCGAGTCGCTGGCGTAGCTCCGGCAGGTCGACATACCCCACAACCACACCCGTCTTGGGGTCGATCTCGACGATGGCATCCGTGAGGTAGACGTTGGCCCAAATCGAGCCATCGACCCACTCGAGCTCGTTGATAAGGTCGAGCGGCGCGCCGTCAAACGTCACGCATATCGACTCCAACGTGTCGAACGTCTCGGGGTCCACGCGTCGTATCGTCGAGGTGCCATCCGAGAGGTAAAGATCTCGGCCATTGGTCGTTATACCCCATCCCTCGCCACGATACTTTACCGTGCGAAGCTCGCGCCCCTCACGATCGTAGACGTGAGCCACGTGCGAGAGCCACGTGAGCTGGTAGATGCAGCCATCGAAGTGGGTGATGCCCTCGCCAAATTCATCATCCGGAAGCGAGGCGACGATATCTACCTTGCCGCTACCGAGATCTACGCGCTGGAGGTGCGAGCGGCCCTCCTGTCCCGTGCCCTCCCACATAACGCCATCGACATATTGCAGCCCCTGCGTATAGCTCTCCACCGAGTGGGGATACTCCTTGACCACGCGGAAGTTGTAGAGCGCAGCGGGGGTAGGTCGCTCGGCGGGCGTGGCTGCGACTTCCGCCTTATCGTCGGCCTTATTACCCTTCGTGCCACCGCACGCCACCAGCAACGATGCCACCACGAGGGTTGTTATCTTTAGTTGTTTGAGTCGGTTCATACCTTGATTCTAATAATTAACGATGCAAAGATAGCTTTTTTCGAGGAAAATGCCTATCTTTGAACGATATTTAAATGACATTTAACAGCTATTTAACAATATGATAACCTACAAGAGGCAGACCACCTCGACAAACGACGATGCACGAAATGGCCAATACGGCGAGATGGACGTGATCTGGGCCGAGGAGCAAACCGCCGGACGAGGACAGCGCGGCAACTCGTGGCATAGCACTGAGGGTGAGAACCTTACGTTCTCCGTCGTACTGCACCCTACGTTCCTCCCCATCGTCGAGCAGTTCCTGCTCTCGGAAGTGGTGGCCCTCGCCCTTGTCGACACCTTAGGCGACTACGACATCGCGTGCCGCATAAAGTGGACAAACGACATCTACGCCGGCGATAACAAGATCACGGGCGTGCTCATCGAGCACTCACTCGCCCCAGACCACATCGCCCGCACGATCGTAGGCATCGGCCTCAACGTCAACCAGATAACCTTCCCCGACTACCTGCCCAACCCCACCTCTATGGCCGTGGAGCGCGGCATAATGTTTGATCGACAGGAGGTTTTAGAGCGGTTCCTCCGCCACCTCGACAAGCTCTACGCTTTGCTCAGGGCCGGCCAGAAGCGACACATCGAGGAGCTCTACCGACGCACGATGTACCACCTCGACGAACGCCACACCTACGCCTACCCCTCGGGCGAGAGGTTTGAGGCGACGATTCGTGGCGTGCGCCCCTCGGGTGAGCTACGCCTCGAACACGCCGATGGCACCATTAGGGAGTATGCCTTCAAGGAGGTGGAGTTCGTCCTACCGCAGAAGATTAAGTCTAACATCATCAAATAGTTACGATTATGAAAGTACTACTAATTAACGGTAGCCCGCACGCCACGGGCAACACCTATACCGCCCTGAATCATATGGCCGAGACGCTCCGCAGCGAGGGACTCGAGGCCGAGATTCTGCACATCGGAATGCGCGCCGTGCAGGGGTGCATCGGATGCTTCAGCTGCGCCGAGACGGGACACTGTGCCTTTGGCGACCCGCTCTACACGATGTTCGAGGCCAAGATACGCGAATGCGACGCCTTAGTCGTCGGCTCGCCCGTTTACTACGCCGGCCCCAACGGATCGCTCTGCGCACTGCTCGACAGGCTCTTCTTCGCCTCGGGTCGCCACCTGCAATATAAGCCCGCGACAGCCGTTGCGGTGTGTCGTCGCGGAGGTGCCACAGCCACGCTCGACCGACTTAATAAATACTTCACTATCAACAATATGCCTGTCGTGTCGTCGCAGTACTGGAATATGGCCCACGGCCGCACTCCGGGCGAAGTCACCGAGGATGGCGAGGGTATGCAGACGCTGCGCACGTTAGCAAGAAATATGGCGTGGATGCTGCGTAAGATTGCTGCCGACGGAACACCCGCCCCCGCCCCCGAGGAGCGTATCGCCACCAACTTCATACGCTAATCGCCTCCGCCACAAAGCATCACAAACGCGGGTCGAGGAGTAAAAAAGTTTACAATTTTTTTGTTTTGACCGAAAATCTGTGTATATTTGTGGTTGCGAAAGTGCAACAATACATTGCGATACAACAATAACAATAACCTAATACAACTGAAATTATGGCTAATGTACCTGCTAATTTGAAGTACTCTAACGACCACGAGTGGTGCCGTGTAGAGGGAGATGTTGCCGTTATCGGCATTACCGATTATGCTCAGTCACAGCTTGGTGACATCGTCTTTGTTGACGTTCCTACCGTAGGTGAGACTATCGGTGCAAACGAGGTTTTCGGCTCTATCGAGGCTGTTAAGACCGTATCTGACGCTTTCTCTCCCGTTAGCGGCGAGGTGTTGGAGTTCAACGAGGCTGTTGAGGCTGACTCGTCACTCGTCAACAAGGATCCCTATGGCGAGGGTTGGTTGATCAAGATCAAGATGTCGGATCCCGCTGAGGTTGATGCTCTCTTGGATGCAGCTGCTTACGAGGCACTTATCGGCTAAGATATAGACAACGATTACGGACTGCTCGGCCTATGCGTCGGGCAGTCTCTTTTTATCCCTTACACATCAACCTCCCGCGCACCAATCACTCGCGCACCAACCACTCGCGAGCGAGCGTCGAGAGCGTCGAGAGCGTCGAGAGCATCGAGAGTTACAACACATCCACGGCAAATCGCCGAAGCAAACATCGCACGAAGCAAATCTATGCACACTCTCAAAACCAAACCACACACCGATATAAGCCCCACTACGGCACTCCGATAGCCGTTTCAATCGCATATTTATTCGAGTGTGCAACGATTTATGCGAAAAAAAACTTCGAAATTGTTTCTCGTTTCGAGTTTTTTATTATATATTTGCATTACTATTTGTGCACTTACGTTTCATTCGGCGTAGATAGGCTGCATAAGATTGTGAGTGAGGTTGAAATGCAGCAACACCAAGATATTGGACTTATACACTCAAAACTATTTACTAACAAATTAATTATTAACACTATGAGGAAAATTTTTACTACCCTCAAGTCAGTTGTAGCTGCTGCTGTCGTGGCATCTATGACATTGGCTGCATCGTGTTCTTATGACGATGCTGCTATCAACGACCGCGTCGACCGAGTAGAGCAGGACATCGACAAGGTTGAGAAGGACCTTGCAGCTTTGACAGAGCGCGTTGACGCTTTGGAGCAGCGTTTGACTGACGAGGTTGCTAACCTCACAGCTCTTATCAACGGTAAGATAGTTGTTACCGGCCTCGAGAAGGACGGCGACGCTACTAAGGTTAACCTCTCTGACGGTTCATCATTCACCGTTTATCCCGAGTGCGATGTTGTCGATACCGACACCGACACTAACACCTACATCTCTATCGCAGAGCAGGACGGCGTCCTCTACTTCGCAGTTTACGAGATGGGCGAGTTCAAGGAGTGGTTGCTCGTTAACGGCGAGATGGTTCCCGTTTACGATGGTAACGACTACGAGGATGGCGAGTGCGACGATCCTTATATTCCCGAGGCTCCCGTAGCTCCTCAGTTCCGTGTAAATGCTGAGACTGGTAACATCGAGGTATCTATCGACGGTGGTGCTACTTGGACAGAGAGCGGTTTGTCTGCTGCTGCTACCGGTATGCAGGTATTCACCGGCGTTAAGGACAACGGCAACGGTACTGTAACCTTCACATTGTTCGACGGCTCGACATTCGACGTTACTTTGGCAGAGCTTATCGAGTTCAACACAACTCGTGGCCAGCTCTATGTTAAGCCCGGCGAAACTAAGGAGATTCCTTTTACTATCAACGATTCTGTTGCAGACGTTAACATTATGAACCAGCCTCTCGGTTGGAAGGCAGAGATTGCTCTTGCTGAGAACGACGAGTCTGAGGAGGGTGACGACGTAGATCCCGGTATGGGTATCTTGGCTGCTGGCGGCACCGATTTCGTTTTAAAGATCACTGGTCCTTCACAGGATTTCATCAACGCAGGTTATGCCGAGACTAAGGGCTTCGTTAGCGTTCACTTCAACTCTGCAAGCGGTGCTTGTAAGGTGGGTAAGATCGCTGTTGAGATGGCAGAGATCACTTTGGACGTTGACAAGGCAGGTAACGTGACTGTTGTAAGTACTTGGGTTGACGAGTATCTCTACTCTTCTTGGTACGGTGAGGAGCTCATCCAGGAGTTCAACAACTACTACGTATGCATAATGCCTATTGAGTACTATGTTGAGGATCTCTCTCAGATCTACAACTCAAGCTGGTATGAGTTCAACGTTCCTTGCGTAGGCGGTTGGATCAACAACTTCTTCTACAACGTAAACGAGGAGTTCAACACTTACGACAAGGCTACTTACGCTGAGGGCGTAAACGAGAAGTGGGAGTTCAAGGCTACTGTTGAGCAGATCATCGGTGCTCTCGACTGGGGTGGCACACTCACATACGAGGATAACTCATTTATGGTTATCATTATTCCTACTAATCCTCAGGCATACGGTGCTTTGATGCTCGATCAGGCTCTTGCAGCTCCTTTCAAGCAGCTTGTTGTTAAGGCTGAGGTAGCTGAGACTACTTGGAACAACGCATACATTAACGCTACTCTCCGTGGTGCTAACGCTTACCAGTTCAACATCAACAATAAGGCTGAGCTCGAGAGCCAGATCGCTAACGGCTGGTATGCTGACCTTGAGACTTACTACAACGACTATATCTACTACTGGCAGAACAACGGCAGCTCATTCGGTTCACACCGCATCGCTACTGACGTTGTTGCTGAGAATATCGCATTCAACGACCTTATCAACTACGGCGAGGAGTGGCCTTACTTGTATGAGTTGGCTCCTAACACTACTTACATCGTAGCAATCCTTGCTGAGGAGGACGGTAAGGCTGAGTACACTTACGGCGATCTTAAGTTCATCGAGTTCACAACTAAGGATGTTGTGGCTGCTGCTACTCCTTTCGAGTACACAATCGAGCTTGACACCGAGGATACAACTTACTTCAACATCTACGCTAACGTAACTGTTCCTGAGACTGCTGTTGCAGTTTACTCACGCTGGTACGACGAGGAGTTCCTCTCAGAGGAGGAGCTTAAGGCTGACCTTATCTCTAACGGCTGGAACAAGAACGACTTCTCTAACGGCTACACTTACGAGCTTAACACGACCGTTGATGGTGCTGCTGCTACTAAGTACTTGGGTCTCTTGATCATCGACGCTGAGGGTAACTACTCAACAGGTTGGACAGAGCTCCAGAGCAAGGCTGTTGTTGTTAACGAGAACGTAAACCTCACAATCGAGAGCGTTGAGTTCTTCACTGCTGACAAGGTTGCTGACATCACTTTGGGTGGTCTCGAGGGCGTTGAGTTCACAGCTATCAAGGCTTATGTTTGCGCTAACGACGCTAACAGCTACTACCTCTACGACGAGGCTAAGCTTCAGGACCTCGCTTATGGCGACAACTACCAGTACATCCAGTACACAACTAACCCCTTCTCTGTAACACGTACTGCTGAGTACAAGTACAACGCAACTGAGGGTAAGACTTACGTTGTTGCTGCTGCTGTTCAGTTCGCTGACGGTACTGTATCTAACGTAGCTTATGGTGAGTTCGCATTTGGTGCAGCTCCCGAGCCTATTTCAGTAGTTTCTGCTGTTGCTGTTGAGGGTACTCCTGGTGGCGATATGAACTACCACACTGTATCTTTCACTTTGAGCAACAACGACGTTATCGAGATCGAGTATCGCACCGACGATAAGAACTACCTCACACTTGGTCAGTACACTGACTCTTGGTCAAACTGGGCAGGTAACGGTGGTACAGTTCCCGGTTACGTAGGCTACGCACGTAAGAATGGTACAGCTGTTAGCTGGGTTGACTCATTCGTTAGCTACGAGAACGATGCTTACTCTGTAATGTTCAGCGTAACTTCTGACTGGACAAACTTCGACAAGTACACCTACGTAGGTACTATCGAGGGCTTGGTAGCTCCCGAGGTAGAGGAAGGTGGTGACGAAGGCGGCGAGACTGGCGATGCAAATACTTGGACATTCAACTGGACTGATTGGAGCTACAAGTCAGCTAACGAGAATGAGCTTATGCTTTATCAGGATGTAGAGAATGTGTTTATCTTTGATATCAACGTAGCTGTTACCGATAACAAGATTCCTGATGGCACATACTCAAACACTAATGGTGGCCTTCAGTTGAACTATTGCAAGCACCGTTATGGCGCATCTGATGGCAACATCGGTATGGTTTCTGCTGAGATTGTTGTAACTAACAACGAGGATGGCACTACTACTATCGAGGCTACTTGGGTTCCCAACGATGGTAAGAACGAGACTCACGTTGGTACATTCAACGGCACATTGGCAACATACTAATAGATGCCTCTCTGCCTAACGCAGAATAAAACCTTTTCGGAGCTTCCCTCGCGGGGGGCTCCGATTTTTTGTTGCAGGAAAAGGAGAGAGATAAACATGATAAAGTCTGGTGGAAAGACCCCATTCGCGCAAGTAAAAGTTGCTTAATAAAAAAGTTTTACTACCTTTGTAGATGAAAAGCCAAATATTATTAACGAAAAAATATGTGCCTATGAGAACTACAAACCTATTTGCGATGCTGATGGCCTGTGCAGCACTGCTCTTTGCTGCGTGCGAGGAGAAGGAGCCTCCCGCAAATAACCCCAACGATCAGGAGACGCCCGAGAATCCCGAACAGCCAGAGGACCCCGAGAAGCCCGAGGATCCCGAGAAGCCAGATAACCCCGTAGAGGAGGCGGCATTCGAGATTGTCATCACGGATAAGACGACGCTCTCGTTTATGTTCGACATCTTCCCAAAGGACAAGGAGATGGAGTACATCTTCCTCACCGACACAGCTAAGACACTGGAGGAGAGCAACGTAGTGACGGGCGAGGATATCGTTGCCTACAACAACTGGATATTCTACTCCGAGGCCGACACCTTCGAGACCACGTTCGAGGAGCACGTGAGAAACTACTATATCTACAAGGGCGACGTTCGAAACGTCGAGGTTAACGGCATCCGCCCGGGTGACGAGTTCGTGATATATGCCTACGGTGCCGAGATCGTTGACGGCGAGGTACGCGCCACGACCGAGGTTGTCACCTTGCGCGACCGCACCGAGGAGGCAACTATCACTGAGCACCCAATGGGCATCGACGTTACGGTGGATGGTAGCCGTGCCGACATAGCCTTCGACCCCAACGGCTTCGATGGCAACTATCTCATCCTCGTCGACAGCGTTGCTACGCTCTTCCCCGATGGCGATGCCACGGACGAGAAGATCGCCCAGAAGGTGATGGACACGTGGTATCACACGCTCACGAGCTACTTGCAATATGGCTTCTCGTTGGAGATGATCCTCACCGACCTCACGGTAAGCGGCAGCTACACAGCGTCGTACGACCTGCTGGCCAGCACTGAGTACGTAGCCACGGCTCTGCCCATCGACACCGCCACGGGTGTAATCTACGCCTACCCCACGGTCGAGTACTTCACAACCTCGGACGTCGAGATGTCGGATAACATCATCGACATCAGCGTGAGCAACATCCTCCCGCGCGAGGCGACGGTGACCATCACTCCCTCGAACGACGACCCCTATATCGTTGCTTGCTTCGAGAGCGCAGCATTCGAGGGTATGACCAACGATGAGATCATCGACTACTACACAGCCAATTTCCCGCTCTACCCCATAGGTGGTTCGTTCACCTACACCTTCACAGGTCTTAACCCTGCGACCGACCACTTCATCGCGGCCTTTGGTTGCGAGGGCGGTGTGATTACAACGAGCCTCTTCCGCTACGACTTCACCACACCCGAGGAGCAGACGGGTGACATTGCCGTCGACCTCAACATCATCGGTTACTACGATATCGAGGAGGTTGCAGCCATCGACTCGGCCTACTCGAGCTACGTGGGTTCGTACGTGGCACTCTTCGCCTACGAGTTCATCACGACGCCTCAGGCCGCCGGTATCCACTACGGCTTGTACACCAAGGCTTCGACCGAGGGCCTCGACGACGAGATACTCCGCCAGACGATACTCTCACGCCCCTATAAGACGACGTTCCGCCCCATTAACTTCATCTCGGCATACGACGTTGAGTACATCCTCTTGGCCGTGGCGGTCGATAGCGAGGGCAACCCCTCGGAGCTCTTCAAGAGCGAGCCGTTCACACTCACGTACGACGGTCGTAGCGACGCTCAGGAGTTTATAGATATGATGAAATAATCGCAGCGCAAAGCGCGTATGCGCAGCCGCTAAACGAGATGTGCCCGCCAGAGTTGGCGGGCACATCTCTTATGTATAGGCCTCACTTATCGAACGATGATCTCGTCGGTAAAGAGGAATCCCGAGAACTTGCTGCGGTGCGCCTTGTAACGAATATATCGCACATCGGCACTACCCTCCCAGCCGAAGCTCTTGAACGACGGAAGTTCGTCGACAACAACCTCGTGCTCTATGTCCGTAAGAAGTTCATAGTTCTCGCCATCTACCGAGCCCCATATCTCAACGCGGCAGGGCATAAAGACTCCCGGGCCGCATATCTGCATAAAGTCGGCAGCGATGCTCTCGACGTGCGTAACCTCGCCCATATCGACAATCACATCCACGCCACCACGGCCCAAGAATCCCTGCCAACGCTTATCGGCATAGGTCCACGTGCCTCGCAGGCCATCCGTAAGCGTAGCATCGCCCGCCGCGGCATACTGTGGCGCGTAGTAGAACGAGGGATAGAGATAGCTAACACTCTTACCCACAGCCAAATGCTCCACCGGCTCGAGCGACTCGGGGCGGTTACCAATCTCGTTCTTAAGGTCGAAAGGCGTGTAGCCGCGCTCCAACATATCGTCCACGATCCTTACGGCACGCTCGCGGAAGAGCGCGAAATCCCTATGCTCGGGCTGGCTCCAGCCAATCTCCGCAACGGCGATGGCACGCGGCCAGAGCATATGTTCGTAGTGCTTATCCGTGGGGATAAACTCGGCCCAGAGGTTTGCCTGCACGCCGATGATATGGCGCGCAACGCTCTCGTCCATACTCTCGGGCGTAGGCTCATAGGAGTAGACCTTCTCGAGCGGCAGATAGCCGCCGATGCTCTCGGGCTGCGAGTAGGGGGCATCCTGCGGCGCGTCGATATAGCAGTAGCCGTGGGGCGACATAATGGCATCGTGGCCGGCAGCGGCAGCGGCAATACCACCCTCCTCACCTCGCCACGACATAACCGTAGCGTTGGGCGCGAGGCCTCCCTCGAGGATCTCGTCCCAGCCGATAATCTGGCGGCCACGAGCGTTGAGGTACTCCTCGATGCGGTGAATCATATAGCTCTGGAGCTCGTCGACGCTCTCCAAGCCCTCCTCCTCCATTCTACGGCGGCAGTCGTCGCACTCCTTCCAGCTCGACTTACCAGCCTCATCGCCACCGATGTGGATATACTCCGAGGGGAATATCTCGATTACCTCGTCGAGGATTGCCTGCATCATCTCGAACGTCGCCTCCTTACCGATGCAGAGGTCGCCCTGACGCTCGGGCTGCTGTGTACAGCGAAGCTCGGGGTAGGCCGCGAGCACCTCGTCGGAATGGCCCGGCATCTCGATCTCGGGGATGATGGTTATATAACGATCGGCAGCATAGGCCACAAGCTCACGCGCCTCAGCCTTAGTGAGATAGCCACCATAGGCACCTTCCGTGCCCTCATCCACGTGACGACGATCGCCATACCACCACTCCTTCCACGTGTCGGGCGTACGCCAAGCGGCATAGCTCGTAAGGCGCGGGTAGCTCTCCACCTCCAAACGCCAGCCCGCGGCGTCGGTGAGGTGCAGGTGCAGGCGGTTCATCTTCACAGCGGCCATCTGGTCGATCTGGCGCATAAGGAACTCCTTGGTGCGGAAGTGGCGCGAGATGTCGATAAGCACACCGCGGTAGCCAAAGCGCGGAGCATCGGCAACGTGGCAGGTCGTGTGTCGTCCCTCGGTCTCATAAATCTGCGCGAGGCTCTGAAGACCGTAGTAGAGACCAGCAGCCGAGGGTGCTTTAATAGAGACGCCCTGAGCGGTGATATCCATAACGTAACCCTCCTCCGCGTAGCGCATATCGACAATCTCGGCAAGCTCCGCCGCGGGCACAACCTCGAGATTTAGATACCCCTTTCGAGCGGGGCGACGCACCGAGCGCAGCTCTATGCCCATATCGCAAGCCGCAGCCTCGAGGCGCACGGCATCCTCCTCCTCGGCTGCGATATAGAGGCTAAGGCCCTTACAAAGGTCGACACTCTCCTCGCCCCACACGGCCACAACAGGCGCGGGTGTGATGGTGTTATGCTGCGTGGATGGTGTTATGCTGGCGTTATACTGCGTGGACTGCGCCACAACCTCACCCGAGCCAATAACAAGAGCCGCAAGCAGAAGAGTCCATAAATTCTTAATATTCATAACATTATATTTGCATTAGAAATAAGATGGGGTGTCGAGCCCACAGGCCAACACCCCATAACTTAACATATTGCGATTAGAAGCGGAAGGTCTTGATAACCTTAACCTCAACAAGGTCGTTCTGCGTAGCAAGAGGCTCAACCTTGTGGTAAGTAACCTTTGCTGCGCGGGGAGCACCCACCGCCTCGCTCCAAGTACACTCGAGCGTAGGCTCCGAGTTCTCGTTGATAACAAGCGACTTAGCAAATGCCTTAGGAGTAGCGTTATTCACTGCATCGACATAGCCCTTGAGCTCCTCGATATCACCAGGCGTAACGGGCTTAACAGCAAGGCGCGCAACCTTACCCTCCGAGCCATTGGCATCCTGAGCATACGACACTACGGTCTGGTCGGTATCCCACTCAGCCACGAAGAAGTGGTAGGGAATCGTGAGGTTGACGCTCTGCCAGTAGCCGCGGAAGCTCGCGATGATATACTGGTCCGAGAGCTTCACGACATCGTCGTAGGCATCCGTCGAGATCGCGCTAAAGAGTGCCGTAGCATCCTCTGCGCCAGTGTGCTTAACAGCCACGATAGGACGACCCTGCGTCAGATTAGCATCGCCAAAGATCGAGCCGTTCTCCTCGTCGCCGTTATATACGCCGAGAAGCTCCACAGCGGGATTAACGCTGCCGGGCGTCGTGGTCGTAGCGATGACGTCGCTATATACGCAACGAACGAACTTACCCGTCTCGGTGTCGATAGCCAAGACATAGCCGATATACTCTCTCTCGGGCTGAAGGTTAGCAATATAGTACTCGCCATCGCCGTTGCGATAGAGGTGGTTACACTTCTCCTCCAAGGCCTCCTGAATAGTCAACGAGGGGCTCTGACCCGTCATACACATCTCCATAACCTGGGCAAGCAACGCGCTGGCATCGGCCATAGCGACATTAGGATCAAAGCTGTCGGCATAGCCGATACCGGGCTGATAGTAGATCGTAGGATCACTTGCGTCGATCTTAAGCGTGAAGTCGTAAGGGCCAACATCCGAAACACTGAACTCAAACTCCGCAGTCATAGGATCACCCTGCTCCGAGGTCACGAACGACACGTAGACAGGAGCCGAGGTGATAGTGCCGGGGTTCTGGTCGTACTCGCCAGTCTCCTCGTTGATGAGCTGACCATATGTAGGGTTAGGCTCGAAGCTGAAAGCCACGATATAGTACTCAGTCTCAGCGATATTAAGCTCAACCTGATTCTCACCCGTAAGGTTGACAACGCCCTTCACGGGATCGCGATGCTTAAGCTCGGTGTAGTTCTCCCAGTAGTAGATATACTCCGTAACCGCGCTGTTGGCGATGTCGATAGGCTTCATATTGCTCTTCGGAGTGTCGATGTAACCGATGTAGTAGTAGTACTCGGCATTGAGGTCCGAAGGTGTGATGACAACATCGGCAGAGTAGTGGCCGATGTTAGATACCTCGATGTCGAACGTGAGGTCGCTTGCAGCCTGCTCACCAGAGTTGTAGCGCAACTCCTTAAGCTCGGTGCTTACCCACAAACCCTCGCTATCGAGCTGAACACCAGCTGCGAAGCAAGCATACTTCGTCTTAGCCTTGAGGCCGCCAGCATAGAGCGTACGTGCACCCTTGTAGATGAGCTTCACACGGATAGCCTCGTCGCTGAGACCCTCGGCACGGAGGTTGTCGATCTCGGTCTGCACGTAGTAAGCGAAGTACTGCTCCTTAGTCCAGCCATACTCGCCATCGGCTGCGGTGTAGCTCTGCAACGTCTCTACATCGACGTTGACAAGCGTCCAATCCTCCGATGTGATGCTGGGCGTAACCGAGATTGCTGCACTGTTGAGATAGGGCTCAGCCTTGAGGGCGAAGGTGCAAGGGCTAAGCTCCGCGCTCACGGTCTTAAAGCGTGTGAGCGACACATCGCTCGTAGCCTTATAGCCATCCGCCGCATCGACACCAAAGAGCAAGAGGTAGTAGTTCGAGCCCGAATTAAGACCCGTGATCTTCACACCCTCGCGCTTACCCTTAGCCACATTCTCAGCCACATAGCTGTCGAACGTTTTACCGATCGACGAGGCATACTCCTCCATATCGGCATAGATCATCGCCACGATATCGGCATCCGTATCGCACTGCTCGACAGCCTGAGCCTCGTAGGCAACGGCTAAGTAGTTGGCCTTGAGGTCCGAGGGTGTTGCGGTGTAGGTCACCGTCGTGCGTGTAACATCGCCGAGCTCCACGCTGAAGGTCAACTCCTTATCTACGGGAGTATCGGGAGTATCGGGAGTATCGGGCTTATCGGGGGTCTTTGTAGGATCCTCACCGCAGGCAGCAAAGGTCATAGCTCCTGTCGCCAATATGGTCATCAACCAATTAAATCTTCTCATAAGTCTGTATTATATTAATTTTTAGGATAGTAGCCTCCAAACTTTCTTAGGACATTGGTCCCGACCGACTTAAGAACGTCAGCCTCCACCCATCTAAGTGCATCAGCCTCCACCCATCTAAGGGCATCGGCCTCCAACCGACTTAGGACGTTTGCCCAACTTGGCAGCTCGCTATCTTATGACCCACCCCGGGTGGGAGACACGAGGTCCCCCGCTCGGGGCAAGAGTCTAAATATTAGTCAATAGCCTTCGAAACGATATTACTTGCGAAGGTAGAAGGGACGAACGTAGTCGAGCTGCATTACAGTGTAAGGTGCAACCTCGGCTGCAGCCTCTACGGCCTGCTCGCGAACAGCAACGTGTGCTGCGGGTGCAGCAACGGGCTCCTCGTTAACAACCAATGACTTAGGCATAGCGAGGCTGCTCTTCTCGGCAGCGTTGAGCTCGTCAACCAATGCCTTCAAATCCTCGATCTTGCCCTTCTCCTCAGCAGTAGCACGAGTGAGAGCGCGACCGAAACCTCCCATAAGACCATCGTTGTCGATTACATAAGCAAGAGCCGTGAGGTCCTCGTTCCAAGTAGCCACGTAGAAGGTGTAAGGTGAAGTGAGCTTGCAAGAGTTCCAAGCACCATAGCACAACCTCCAGATCTCTGTGTCGGGATAACCTACCGAGTTAGCAGCATCACCCTCAAGAGAATAGGTGAAGAGGCTACGAGCACCCTCCAAGTTGTCATACTTAACAACGGTGATAGCCTTACCCCTTGTTGCCGCCGGCTGACCGAATACAGAACCGTTCTCCTCATCGCCAGAGTAGTAGCCTACGAGCTCAACAGTAGGAGTGAGGTTGCCGAGCTTCTTGGTAGTAGCGAGGTCGGGATATGTGAGGACGCGAGCAACGTGGCCAGTCTTGCTGTCGAGAACAACGATGTAGCCCATAACTGTAGTCTCGGGGAGGAGACCTGTTGCCTGGAGCTGACGGTTGCCACGGAAGTAGTAGGTAGCAAGCATCTGTGCAACGGTAACGTTAGGATCGAACATCTGCTGCATTGCAAACATCTCGTCGAAGCCAGCGTTGAACTCCTCGATAAGGGTAGCCTCGTCCCACAATGCGGGATCCATCATACTTGCTGAGTAGTAAACCGACTCCGAAGATACCGATACGTTTACATCTGCGCTATAAGGGCTGATGTTCGTAGCTGTCATATTGAACTCAACGGTGCTGGGGTCGGGAGCGGGAGCTGAGTGGAAGGTAACCATCTCGGGCTCAGAGGTAATGCCACCAGCGTAACCGAAGGCGATAACGTAGTAGTCCGTATCGGGAGCATCGAGCGTGTACTTGTAGGGGCTACCGGGGCCGCCAGTGTAGTCCTGAACGCCCGAGTAGAGCATCATACCGCTGTTCATCCAAGAACCATAAGCTGCCACGATGCCATCCATAATCTCCTGAGCTGTCTGCACGCCATCCCAGTGGCCAATCATCCAGCAGTAGGTCTCGTTGTTCTTCGAGGGGGTGATAAGGATTGCAGCGCGAGTGTCGGTAATGTCGGTTACCGAGATGTCGAACGTAAGGTCGGTCTGAGCAGGAGCACCCGTAGTGTAGTCACCCATATAGATGGGCGTAGTCACGTAAGCACCATCAGCGTCGATAGTAAGACCTGCGATGAGGTAGACATACTTCGTGTTAGCAGTAAGGCCCTTAGCACCAAGTACCTGGTCACCCTTAGGGATGATCAAGGTCATAATCTGCTCGTCGGTGTAGCCCATACCACGGTACTGCTCAATCTCGTTGTTGAAGTATGTGAGGTAGAAGGCCTCGTCAGACATCATATAGCCCTCGGGGTCGTTAACGTAGTAGTTGTACATAGCCTCCTCAACAGAGATCAAGTGCCAGTAGGCATCCTTATCCGAAGGAACAACCACAAACTCAACAGCGTTGCCATCAACGTTAACGGTAACGTCGAAGGTGCACTCTGTCATAGAGACTGACAATGTGGTAAACTCGATCTTTACGAGGTTGGCGTCTGCCTTGAAGTTGTTCTCGGCATCAACACCAAAGATGATGAGGTAGTAGTCGGTCTCAGCAGCAAGACCCTCAAAGCAACCGCCCTCGATAACACCCTTGTCCAAGAGCGTGGGCATATACTCCGCAAAGGTCATACCCTTGTTCGAAGCCTCCTCGGTAATCTCCTGATAGATAGCCGATACGAGGTACTGATCCTTAGTAAAGTCGTCAGCCGACACCTTGTCGTAAACGAAGCAGAAGTACTCAGCCTCCAAGTCCGAAGGTGTTACGTTGAAGGTCATAGTCGTCTTAGTCACCTCCGAAATCTCTACATCGAACGTAAGCTCCGTAGGAGTGTCCGGTGTGTCGGGAGTGTCGGGCTTTTTAGGCTCATCAGGGGTCTCAGTACAAGATACTGCAGATAGCATCGTGGCCATCATAAGCATCATCATCCAGCGAAATTTTCTCATAGCTTTAGATTGATTATTAGGTTATTATATTGTTTTCACAACTAAATATTTTGCCTACTTTTTATCCGTTCCCTAATCTCACAGCGACCTCTTCTTTGTTTCGCGTGACACTATTTTATGGGCTTACAGTCTCCTATTCTCGGGTCTCAATAAATTAAAACACTATCCATTGCACAAATTTATGATTTTTTGGCCGAAGTGCAAAATTTTTTACCGATTTTTATTTGTATTGTATTCTAAATGAGGGACGAGGCTAATCGCGATAAACGTCGCTCGAGACCAAAGCCGTGAGATATGACGCATCACAAAATAGACTACCACGGGACAGTACGCATAGTACAGCCCGAGGTAGTCTATTTTTGGGGGATGTGCCGCAAAATGCGGCTTACACAAAAATTTCTTGCGAGAAGAGGTTAGATGTAGCCTATCTGAAAAGAAGATCCCCACGGGATAGTACTTTGACGTACAGCCCGTGGGGTCTTGCTTTTTAGATGGGTCGCAGATGACCCCTTATCACAAGAAATTATAATTACATTTTCTTGCCTACGTTAGTCTTCTTCGCACCCTTAGCAGCTGAAGCCTTTGCTGCAGCCTTAGGAGCGTTCTTAGCTGCCTTCTTCTCAGCAACAACAGTTGCATCCTCAGCAGCATCGGTAGACTTCTTGCGTGAACGACGAGTCTTAGGCTTAGCCTCAGTAGCTACGGTTGCAGCCTCGCGACCGAATGTGTAAGTCTCGTTGAAGTCAACGAACTCGATGATACACATATCAGCACCGTCACCAAGACGGAAGCCAGTCTTAAGGATACGAGTGTAACCACCGGGACGCTCCATAATCTTAGGAGCGATAGTGCGGAACAACTCCGTTACTGCCTCCTTCTGCTTCAAGTATGAGAATACTACACGACGTGAGTGAGTAGTGTCCTCCTTAGACTTGGTTACGAGAGGCTCGATGAACTTCTGTACAGCCTTAGCCTTAGCTACAGTAGTCTGAATACGCTTGTGCAGAATGAGCGACGATGCCATATTTGAGAGCATAGCCTTACGGTGGCCGGCCTGTCTGCCAAGATGATTAAAATTCTTATTGTGTCTCATAATTAATCTTTATCAAGTTTGTAGATAGATACGTCCATACCGAACTTAAGGTTGAGTGTCGCCAACAACTCGTCGAGCTCCGTGAGCGACTTCTTACCGAAGTTACGGAACTTCAACAACTCGTTGCGATGGAGCTTAACAAGGTCGCCAACAGTGTCGACATCGGCAGCCTTCAAGCAGTTGAGCGCACGTACGCTCAAGTCCTGATCGGCGAGCTTGGTCTTCAAGAGCTGGCGCATATGCAAGATGCTCTCATCGAACTCCTCAACACCCTGCTGCTCCTCCTCGTCGATGGTAATCTTCTCGTCTGAGAAGAGCATAAAGTGCTGGATAAGAATCTTGGCAGCCTCCTTCAACGCATCCTTCGGATGAATCGAGCCGTCTGTAGTAATCTCCAAATTCAACTTCTCGTAGTCGGTCTTCTGCTCGACACGGTAGTCCTCGATAGAGTACTTGACGTTCTTAATGGGAGTGAAGATCGAGTCGATGGGGAGCGTGTCAACATCCTTCTCGATGCCCGCGTTCTCCTCCGAGGGCACATAGCCGCGACCCTTACCGATGGTAATGGTCATCTGCATCTTTGTACCGGGAGCGAGGTGGCAAATAACCAACTCGGGGTTCAAGACCTTGAAGAATGAGAGGTAGTTTGAGATATAACCTGCGGTAAGCTCGGTTACACCCGCTACGTTGATAGAGACCTTCTCGGCCTCCTCGTTATCGACAGTGCGGATGAAACGTACCTGCTTGAGATTAAGGATAATCTCGATCATACCCTCCATCACACCGGGAACGGCGGCGAACTCATTGTTCACGCCGGCAACCTTCACGGTCGTGATAGCATAACCCTCCAACGATGAGAGCAACACACGGCGCAAAGCGTTTCCGACAGTCATACCGTAACCGGGCTCCAACGGACGAAACTCAAACTTGCCGAACGATGAAGTCGACTCCAGCATGATGACCTTTTCAGGCTTTTGGAATGCTAATATTGCCATAATATTGAATTTGTTTGTAATTTACTACTTAGAGTACAACTCGACGATAAGCTGCTCCTTGATGTTCTCGGGAATCTCCTCACGCTCAGGGCTCTGGAGGAACTTGCCGCTCATTGAAGCGTTGTCCCACTCCAACCAAGCGTAACGGCTGCGCGATGCACCCGAAAGCGACTCGGTGATAACCTCCAAAGTCTTAGACTTCTCACGAACAGATACTACGTCGCCTACCTTCAATGCGTACGAAGGAATGTTCACTACATTACCATTAACGCAGATGTGGCGGTGCGATACGAGCTGACGTGCAGCTGCACGTGTGGGAGCGATACCCAAACGGTAAACAACATTATCCAAACGGCACTCCAACAACTTGAGAAGGTTCTCGCCGGTGATACCACCCATACGAGCTGCTGCCTCATAAGTGCGTGCAAACTGCTTCTCCAAAATGCCGTAAGTGTACTTAGCCTTCTGCTTCTCAGAAAGCTGCTCGCCATACTCCGAATTCTTCTTACGCTGGCGAGCAAGACCGTGCTGACCGGGAGGGAAGTTGCGCTTCTCAAGAACTTTGTCAGCACCGTAAATAGCCTCGCCAAAACGACGGGCGATCTTCGACTTAGGTCCTATATATCTTGCCATAATCTTTATTCTATTTAACTGTAAATTAAGTGTTTAATACTGTTATGCTTCCAATGCGTAATGTACCACGTCACCCGACATTATACACGACGACGGTTGGGAGCGCGACAGCCATTGTGGGGCAGCGGAGTAACGTCGATGATCTCCATAACCTCGATACCAGCACCGTGGATGGTACGAACGGCTGACTCACGACCCTGACCGGGACCCTTAACATAAACCTTAACCTTACGCAAACCCATATCGTAAGCAACCTTTGCGCAGTCAGCAGCAGCTGTCTGGGCAGCATAGGGAGTATTCTTCTTAGAACCACGGAAGCCCATCTTACCGGCTGATGACCAGCTGATGACCTCACCAACCTCGTTGGTGATGGTTACGATAACGTTGTTGAAGGTAGAGTGTACGAAAGCCATACCCTGAGCCGAAACCTTAACAACCTTCTTCTTAACTGTTCCAGTTTTCTTTGCCATAACTCTCTAATATTACTTAGTTGCCTTTTTCTTGTTTGCTACAGTCTTCTTCTTACCCTTA
>JAGBCY010000002.1 GCA_017937765.1 Alistipes sp. | reverse complement strand
CCAAGATGAGTTGTACATCAATGCAAATCACGCAAGTATGTAGAAATCAGAACAGTTGCCAACTCATTACCTCGTTCTTGAACTTTCCGCATAAACTTTTTATTCTTAGCGGATTATGAGATTATTCCAAAAATATACATTTTCTATGGGATATACAAATCGCCTTGCCGAAATCCTGCACGCAGCATACGCCCGACCACCTCGTTACGCACAGCATCGGGGCGTATGCCGCCGAGTGGCGAGTGGAGCAGTAGCGAGCGCGGTGCCTCCGATACCAGACGCTCGAGGGCTATCTCGGGGTGGAGACGGCGTACTATGTCGACAAGGAGCGATACGTATTCCTCCGTAGCATCACCGTTCCCGAAGAGGAATCGCTCGGGGTACAAGGCCCACTCCTCGGCCATTGCCGTGCCGCGGTAAATCTGAAGTTGGTGTAGCTTTAAGAAGTTGGGTTGTAGCGAGTTGATGGTGTCGATGGAGCGGACTATATCCTCGCGACTCTCGCTGGGGAGGCCGAGGATTAGGTGTGCGCCGATATCAATGCCGCGTTGCTTGGTAGCTGCTATGGCGCGCTGCGTGTCGGCAAACGTATGGCCGCGGTTTACGTGGTTGAGCGTGGTATCGTAGACCGACTCGATACCGTACTCCACAGCGACGTAACCCTTGCTTCGTAAAGAGTCCAAAAGCTCGAGTTTTTCGGAATCAATGGCATCGGGGCGTGTGGCTACGACAATGCCCGAAATAGAGGGGTGCGACAGAGCCTCGACGTATAGCCGTCGTAGCTTATCGCACGATGCGTGGGTATTTGTACCCGATTGGAAATAAGCAAGATATATGTCGCTATGTCTGCCGCGCCAGTGATGGAACTCTATGCCGCGGTCTATCTGTTCGGTGATAGTCGCGCTACGACGACAGTACGATGGAGAAAATGCCTCGCCCAAGCAAAACGTACAACCTCCGTGAGCCACCGTGCCATCACGATTCGGGCACCCGAGATGGGCATCAATCGAGAGCTTCTGCGCACGTCCGCCGAGGCGTTGGCGCATAGCTCCTCCGTAGTCGAGGTATGGCAGGGGCTCCGTGGCCATAGCTTATAGATCCTCGAGGCGTGCTACGGGCGATACGTCGAGCGACGATAGCTCGCCGGCCATATAGCGATAGTAGCCCGCCGTGGCGATCATCGCGGCGTTGTCGGTGGTAAACTTCAGCTCGGGAAGGAACGTGCGCCAGCCGCGACGACGGCCCGCTTCGGTGATTCCGTCGCGCAGACCTGAGTTTGCTGATACACCGCCAGCGATGGCTATATCCTTGATTCCCGTGGCTTTAGATGCCTTGATGAGCTTGTCGAGGAGTATGTCAACGATGGTTTTTTGCAACGAGGCACAGAGGTCGGCCTTGTTCTTTTCGACGAAGTCGGGGTCCTCCTTTACAGCATCGCGCAAGGTGTAGAGGAACGAGGTCTTGAGTCCCGAGAACGAGTAGTCGAACTCACCCTCAACGTGGGGCTTGGCGAACTTGAAGGCCTTGCTGTCGCCCTCCTTAGCCAAACGGTCGATGACCGGTCCTCCGGGGTAGGGCAACCCCATAACCTTTGCACATTTGTCGAAAGCCTCACCGGCGGCGTCGTCAATGGTGGTGCCGATGATCTCCATCTCGGTGGGTGAGTCTACGCGTACAATCTGCGTGTGGCCACCGCTGACCAAGAGACATAGGAACGGAAAGTCGGGGTGGGGAATCTCCCTGTCGGGCATATCAACGAAGTGCGAGAGGATATGTCCCTCGAGGTGGTTCACCTCCACGAGCGGTATGTTGTGGGCGATAGATAGACCTTTGGCGAACGAGACGCCCACGAGCAGCGAACCCAACAGGCCGGGACCGCGCGTGAAGGCGATGGCATCGACCTTATCTATCGTGATGCCGGCATCCTTGAGCGCAGTGTCGACCACGGGGATAATGTTCTGCTGATGGGCACGCGAGGCGAGCTCGGGGATTACGCCGCCATACTTCTGATGCACTGCCTGTGAGGCGATTACATTCGATAGAAGTGTGCGATTGCGGATCACCGCCGCCGAGGTGTCGTCGCACGAAGATTCGATGCCGAGTATTGTAATGTCCATAACGGATAATTTAAAATTACGTTTTCTTCAATTTTTTTTCTATGTTAATAGAAAAATTACTACATTTGTAGGTTAATTGCTGTAAAGTGCAAAAACCACAAAGGCTGTTTCAATGCGCAAAGGTATAAAAATATTGGCAAAGGTAATATCGACAATCATTTTGTTGTTGATATTTTTACCTGTGACCATAACCCTTGTGCTAAATATTGAGGCGGTGCAGAACGTGATTATCAAGCACGCCTCGGAGTATGCCTCGGAGTTTTTGGGCACGCGTGTCGAAATTGACCGCATCGACCTCGATCTCTTCTCGAGGGTGCGTGTCGAGGGCTTCTACGTCGAGGACTACGAGCAGGATACGATGATCTACGTCAAGCGCGCCACGGCATCTATCTCGAGCCTTAACATCGTGCAAGATGGACTGTGTATCTCCACGGCCGAGGTCGAGGGTGCTAAGCTCTATCTTCAGGAGCTTGCCAACGGCGAGATAAACATACGTCCCATTGTTCGCAATCTGCAAAATCCCAACGGCCAAAGTAACTTCCGACTCTTTATCGACGATATCGAGGCCCGCGACGCGGAGTTCCGTTTCGAGCGTCTCGTACACCGTAACCCCGAGTACGGCATTGACTACTACGATATGCAGGTAACCGATATCAAGGCTACGGTCCGTGACTTCTCGGTTGTGAAGGGGTGTGTGGAATGCGAGGTTGCGAGCCTCTCGGGTAGAGAGCGTAGCGGCTTTGTTATCGACAACATCTCGAGCGGATTGTACGTCAACCGTGGCGTGATACGCTTCGATGAGTTTAGGGCACAGACTGCTACGTCGTCGCTCTATGCTCCGTCGGTGGTCCTTGATGGCGAGGACTGGAACGAGTATAAATATTATATCGACGAGGTTGATATGATTGGAAACGTCACCGCGACGACGATTTCGACCGAGGATCTCGGCTACTTCGCCCCGGGACTTAAGGATTGGAATACTACGGTGCGCGATATAGAGGCTACGTTCGTGGGTGTTGTACGCGACTTCGAAGGTGTGCTTAGCAGTGCATCTATCGGCGACGGCAGCCGTGTACGTGGTAAATACCACATCACGGGTCTGCCTGATTGGCGCACGTCGAACTACGCCTTTGGCATCGAGGAGTTGTACGCCACGTCGGACGATATCACCGTGCTCGTGGATAATATCCTCAAGGAGCCGCTACCGGATAGGGTTATGGAGATCATCCGTAGTGCGGAGTGGGTCGATATGCGTGCTACGTTTGGCGGACGTTTTAGCTCGTTCCGCGTCGTTGGTAACGTAAAGAGCGGTGTGGGTGATATCTCGGGTGATGTCACGATGCGTAAGCTGAAAGATGGTCGTTACGATACCAATGGCACGGTGAGTACGGCGGGCCTCCACCTCGGCAGATTGTTGGGCATTAGGTCGCTTCGCCAGCTCGACTCGAGGGTCGTTGCCGCAGGTACGCTCGGTGATAAGGAGTCGGGCGGCATCATCGGCGACGTGGATGTTATGGTCGACGGCATCGGCCTCAAGGATTACGTATATAGAAACATCGCTGGTCAGGGTCGTATTGATGGCGGTCGGTACTACGCCGAGGTTAACGCCGCGGACCCCAACCTCGAGTTCGGACTCTTTGCAAACATAGATATGGATAGTGAACTGCCGACTTACGAGGTGGCCCTCTCGTTGGAGCGTGCCGATCTGCACGCTTTAGGTATTAATCGCCGCGATTCGGTGTCGTGCCTGTCGGTGAGTGTCGGTGCCGAGCTCGCTGGACGCAGCCTCGACGAGATGGATGGTGCCGTCAGCTTGGCAGGTGGAGAGTATGAGTACCCGGGTGGTGAGCTCAGCCTCGGCCGTATGGATATAGGCATCGAGGGTAGCCGTCGACAGAAGTTCCTGCGTCTGAAGTCGGAGTATTTCGAGCTCGACTATTATAGCCACTCGAGCTACCGCGAGGTCTACGACTATATCTATAACTCGCTCAAGACCTACGTGCCGTTACTCTATGATAACGATTCGAGCCGTGTCGTTGGCCAGAGTTCGACACTTAATCCGAGCGACTATACGGCCGTGACGTTCCAGGCGGGGGAGTCGATAAACGATCTGCTCGACGCTGTGGCTGGTGGTTTGCTTATGGCCTCGGATACCGAGATGCGTCTGACGTTCAACCCCAAGAGCAACAACCTCACGCTTAGCGGCACGTCGGAGGGTTTGGAGTACTCGGGCGTGATCCTCGATCAGGCTGAGTGGAATGTCAACAACAATAGCCTCGATTCGCTCTCGATGCACGTCAAGTCATCGGGCCTGTACGTCGGAGCACGCCAGCTAATTCCGAACTTCAGCATCGTGGGCGGTGCTCGCGAGAACCGAATAAGCCTCAAGGCGGGATTCAAGCAGGCGGGTGTCGCGAATAATAGCTCGGCGATGCTGGGCCTCAGTGCGCAGTTCAGCCGCAACCCCGAGACCAACCGCCGCGCTATCCACATCGACATCACGCCGTCGCACTTCACAAATGCCACGCAGCAGTGGAAGCTCTACTCACGCGGTATTGATATCGACTCGACCCATATCTCGATCCGTGATCTGCGCATCGCCCGCCCCGATCAACAATTGGTTATCGACGGTGTTGCCTCGCGTGAGCGCAGCGACTCGATACGTCTTACGCTCAGAAACTTCGATATATCGCCACTCTCGGAGATTATCAAACGCTGGGGCTATAACGTGGGAGGCGTGTCGAATGGTTATGCCACGGTTAAGTCGGCACTTAAGAATCCCGAGATCGAGGCACATATCGACCTCGATAGTCTCGACGTTAACGGCATCGTGGCTCCTCCACAGGAGCTTATGTCGAATTGGGATTTCGAGGCCAACCGTGCGCGTGTTATCATCCGCGATCGCAGGTCACAGGATACCGTAATCCGCGGTTACTACCAGCCGCAGGGCAACCGCTATTGGGCGCAGGCGCGTATGCGTAGGGTAGATGTGGATCTAATCTCGCCCTTCCTCAAGGGCATCATCTCGGATGTCGAGGGTAGTGCAAACATCTATGCCGAGGTTCGTGGTGAGGGTCGTCAGGCAACGCTTAGGGGTGGTGCCACGGTGGACTCGATTGGTGCCACGGTGGATTATACGAAGGTGAGATATACGGCACCCTTTGCGCGTCTGGATATCGAGGATAACCATATCCGTGCTTCGCGTGTGCCTGTCTATGATCCCGAGGGTAACGTGGGTTACTACTCGATGGATATCAGCCTCGACCACCTCTCGAACATAACCTACGACATCAATGTCGAGGCTACCGAGATGCTTGTGCTGGATACTAAGTCGAAGGATAACGACCTCTTCTATGGCCACGTCTATGCTACGGGTGCAGCATCGTTCCGTGGCGATAAACGCGGAATTAAGATGGATATCGAGGGTACGAGTGCCGATAACTCGAAGTTCTATATGCCGCTGCTGGGTAAGGAGGATGTCTCGTATGCCGACTTTGTGAAGTTCGAGACGCCTGTGGCCGAGGAGCGTGACTCGACGTTCCTTACGCGAAGAATGATGTTTTACGAGCGCAAGAACCGCCAGATGAATACATCGGGTGGTATGATGGATATAGATATGACGCTTAACGTATTGCCCAATATCGAGATGCAGCTGGTCATCGACCCCACGGTGGGCGACGTCATCAAGGGTAAGGGTATGGGTCAGCTTACGATGCACATCGTGCCTAAGGCAGATATCTTTGAGATGCGTGGCGACGTGGAGATTACCGAGGGTACCTACCTCTTCACGCTGCAAAACATTATCAATAAGCTATTTACCGTGGAGCCCGGTTCGTCGATACATTGGACTGGCGATCCTTTGGGCGCAACGCTCGATATCAACGCAGTGTATAGCACAAAGACCTCGCTGTTGCCACTGTTGGGTAGCTCGGTGCAGGGCTTCGACACGTCGCGCGCGGTGTCGGTGGATTGCTATATCAAGCTCACCGACGAGCTTATGCAACCGACTGTTACCTTCGATGTTCAGGTGCCGAATGTCGCTCCCGAGATTCAGACCATCATACAATCGACGTTGAACGACCAACAGGCTATCTCGGCGCAGATGATATGGTTGCTTGCCGTGAATAGCTTTGCAGCGGAGGATACGAGCTCGATGGGTGCCTCGTTGTCAGCAACTACGGGCTTCGAGCTCTTGTCGAACCAGCTGAGCAACTGGCTCTCGGGCGATGATTATAACGTTATCCTACGCTATCGCCCGCGTACCGAGCTTACGGGCGACGAGGTGGATTTCGGCTTCTCGAAGAGTATGTTGAACGACCGTCTGCTGTTGGAGGTCGAAGGCGGTTATCTGTCGGATGAGGCGTTGCAGACCACCGAGCGTAATTCGAATTTCGTGGGCGAGGCCTTTGTGACGTGGCAGATTGTGCCGGATGGAACGTTGCGTGTGCGCGGCTTTACCCAGACGATCGAACGCTATGGCGAGAATCAGGGTATGCAGGAGTCGGGTATTGGACTCTATTACGGCGAGAGCTTCAATAGGTTTAAGGATATACGTACGAATTTCCGAAACCGCTCTATGCGACGCGACACGCTCGGACGTCTAATATCGCGTAAGGAGTACCGCGAAATGAGGGCCGATATGCGAGAGGAGAGGCGTAATAAAAGGAGGGCCGAGCGCGTTGAGTAATATAGGGCACAACGGCCGATGTGAGGAGGTTTAACGGTAGTGTGTAGGAATAGCTACCGATATGTATGGAGGTAAAAGAAATAGAATAAGATAGAGAATAATTAATAAACTAAACAACATCAAACATTATGATTAACAACGTAAATGCTAACCCTGCGATGGAAGAACTCGCACCAGTTGACTCAGTAACAATGGCCGAGGAGGCCCTTCGCCAGGTTGGCGATCAGACCGATAACGTGTCGATAGGCTTCTGGGAACTCTTTACGAGCGGAGGTTGGCTTATGTGGGTGCTCGTTGCACTTGCAGCTGTGATGATCTTTATCTTCGTCGAGCGATTCATCGCTATCCGTAAGGCTACGCGCGTAGACAACAACTTTATGAACCGCATCCGCGACTATATCTCGGAGGGTAACATCGACGCAGCCATCGACCTTTGCCGTCGTACCGACTCGCCCGTGGCTCGTATGATCGAGAAGGGTATCGAGCGTATTGGCCGTCCTATGGGCGATATCCAGACCGCCATCGAGAATGTTGCAAATGTTGAGGTCGCTAAGCTCGAGTCGGGCCTGCCGTGGTTGGCATCTATCTCGGGTGGTGCGCCTATGATCGGTTTCTTGGGTACGGTAGTAGGTATGGTGCAGGTGTTTATCAGTATGTCGGCTAACACGTCGGGTGCCATCGAGCTCTCGCAGCTCTCGGCCGGTATGTACGTTGCGATGGTTACCACAGTGGGTGGTCTTATCGTCGGTATCCCCGCCTACTTCGGCCACAACTACCTCGTGGCCCGCATCGAGAAACTAATCTTTAGAATGGAGGCTACGACCATCGCCTTTATGGATATCCTTAACCAGCCCGTACAAAAATAGTTTGAGCTATGGCAATTAAGCGAAGTTCTAAAGTAGATTCGTCGTTCTCATCGTCGTCGATGACCGACCTTATCTTCCTTCTGTTGGTGTTCTTCATCTTGGCAACTACGCTCATAAATCCCAACAATGCGGTGAAGCTCACGTTGCCGTCGTCGTCGAGCGAGGAGGGTGACCCTTCGGTTATCGCTCTCTCGGTGGTGGGCGATGTGTCGAGCCCATCGGGATATAAGTATGTGATTAACAGCGATGAGCAGTATAACGAGGTTACGGAGGTGGCCGCAGCTCTTAGGCTCCACTACGCCGAGTACGAGGGCCGTCCCGTTGAGGAGCGTCCCTATATATCGTTGCGCTGCGACGAGAAGGTTACGGTAGATGCGTTGGTCGAGATTATCGACCTCACGCGCGAGAATGAGTATAAAATGGTGCTCGCCACCAAGGAGAAGAGATAATGGAGTACTACGATCCCATAGATCGCACGTCGAAGCGTTATGCTGCCCTCACTACGTTGGTAGTGATGGTGGGTGGTGGACTGTTGCTTAGCCTCATACGTGTCGATGTAGATGTTCTCGATAGGGTGTTACCACCCGTGGAGATTATCTTCGAGACGGAGACGGAGGCGGAGGAGCCACCACGTGTCGAGCAGCAGAGTGCTCCGACGGATCAACGTCGCGATCGTGCTCCTGCCCACGTCGAGGAGGCTCCCACGGAGAGTAGTAGCCAGACTTCGGGCGAGGCCGAAAAGACCGAGACCGTCAACCCTAACGCGCTCTTTAAACCCACGGTGGGTAACAGCGCGGAGAGCGTACCCACAGGTAACCGCCTTGCGCCCGATGGCGATGAGGAGCGCAACCGTGGCGAGGGCTCGGGCTATAACCTTCAGGGTACCGATCAGCTCGATGCCGGCCTTCAGGGCCGTGGCCTACGCGAGGGACTACCCAAGCCCGCAACGCAGTATAATACAGCGGGTAAGGTTGTGGTCTACGTGACTATCGATAGCGATGGTAACGTGCTCACGGCTGATGTCGACCTCAGTGGCACGACTACCTCGGATGAAACTCTCCGCCGTCTGGCTGTTGAAGCTGCGAAGAAGGCTAAGTTTAAGCCCAGCAGCCGTACAGCTCAGGGCGGCAGGATAACCTATGACTTTAAATTGCAGTAAGATATGAGACGCGCCGCTATGTTCATTGCACTCCTTATGGTCGTGCTCCCCGTCGCCCTCAGGGCCGAGAGCCCCACGGGTGCCGATATAGAGTTTCAGACGAAGGTGGTAGATTTAGGTACGTTGTTTCGTGACGATGAGGTGCAGATCGTGCGCCTTAGCTATACGAATACGGGCGACCTACCGCTGGTAGTCACAGAGGTCACGACGAGTTGTTCGTGTACGACGGTGAGCTACGAGCGCAGAAAGGTGCTCCCCGGTGAGCGTGGTGTGCTGAGCATCGCGTTCGACCCGTCGAAGGCTCCCGAGGGTAGCCTCTACCGCGTACTCAAGGTGTACTCTACGGCAGTTGGCGGCGTGCAACATATTACGCTAAAGGCAGAAATTGAATAAATATAGAATTATGGATATAAAATGTGTTGTTTTTAACCCCTTCCGCGAGAATACATACCTCGTGTGGGATGAGACGAAGGAGTGCATCGTTGTTGATGCTGGTAATATGAACGATGGCGAGAATCGAATCCTTCAGGATATGATCGAGGCTCGCGGTTTGAAGCCCGTGATGGCAGTAAATACCCACGGCCACTTCGACCACGTGGGTGGTGTCAAGTGGCTCAAGGATACCTACGGTGCGCAGTTTGCCTGTTCGAAGAAGGATGCCTTCCTTATAGAGAGTACATCGGGAGGTATGATGTATGGCCTAAAGTGCAACGAGGTGCCACCCATCGACCTCGACCTCGACGCTATGGAGGAGCTTCGCTTCGGTAGCACGGTGCTCAAGGTGCTTAAGACCCCGGGCCATACCCCGGGCCACGTGGTGCTCTATAACGAGGAGCAGAAGATGCTCTTCACGGGCGACACGCTCTTTCGCGAGAGCATCGGCCGCACGGACCTACCCGGTGGTGACTACTCGTGGATTATGAAGTCTATATTGGAGCAGATCGTGCCTCTGGGCGATGATGTTACCATATACCCTGGTCACGAGCACGAGTCGACCATTGGCCACGAGGTGCTGTACAACCCGTTCATCGTCGAGGTGCTGAACGACGAGGTTAACTACAAAGGCTAAAAGATGGGCTAAGTTATGCGCATAGATATTATTACTGTTGTGCCTGAGCTTCTGGCCTCACCCCTGAACGAGTCCATCTTGAAGCGCGCGCAGGAGTCGGGCCACGCTGAGATATATGTTCACAACCTCCGCGACTATACCGACGACAAGCGTCGCACGGTCGATGACTATCCGTTTGGTGGCGAGGCGGGTATGGTTATGAAGATCGAGCCCGTCTTCCGCTGTATCGAGAAGCTGAAGTCGGAGCGCGACTACGACGAGATTATCTTCACCTCGCCCGATGGCATCACCTACAACCAACACGAGGCAAACCGCCTGTCGCTGATGAAGAACATCATCATCCTCTGTGGCCACTATAAGGGCATTGACTACCGTATCCGCGAGCACCTTATCACGCGCGAGATATCCATCGGCGACTACGTTCTTACAGGTGGAGAGCTTGCGGCGTGCGTTATTGCCGACTCGGTGGTGCGTATCATCCCTGGAGCTATTGGCGACGAGGCCTCGGCTCTGACCGACTGCTTTCAGGATAATCTTCTCGCACCGCCCGTCTATACGCGCCCTGCGGAGTTCAATGGCTGGAAGGTCCCCGATGTGCTACTCTCAGGCAACTTTGCCGAGATAGAGAAGTGGCAGGACGAGCAGGCGTGGAGCAGAACAAAGGCCTTGCGTCCGGACCTTATCGGCGATAAGTAGATGATGGCGTTAATAGACACTAACTGCGACTTAAGTATGAAGTCGCAGTTATAAGTTGTTCTCTAATTTTGTAATATTAATCTTTATTACTATATTTGCTTTTGTAACTAATAAATTTTTGCCTATGAAACACAGCGTATAGTTTGATACGCACATATAGACATATTGGAAAAGCGTTTTAGCACTATTCTGTATTCTCAAAAGTTTGGCGACTTAAATGGATCTGTAGGAATTTTGCAAAAATGCTCGTGCCTTTCGGTGCGGGCTTTTGGTTATTCTGCAGATCGGGTTACGCCAAACACCTTGAGAATGGAGTAGACTAAATGTCCCGCCCGCTTTTTTTGTGCGTGTAACTAATATATTGGGAAGTGGAGTAACTGAAAAGCCATTAAGTGAGTAAGAAGTTTTTGTAATTGTATGATATAATGAAAAAAATATTAGCTGCGCTTATCGTTTTATTAATGCCAATATTTGTTGTTGCGCAAAATCTTTCTGCGTATGGAGTATCTCTCGGAGATTCTAAATATGTTGTAGAAGATGAATTAGAATCGAAAGGCAAAAAAATAAAGTACACTACTAATAAGTACGGCGAAGAAATATACAGAGTTTCAAATCCATCAATTGGAGGTGCAAATTTCGATAGTGTATCTTTTGTATTTAACGATGAAAATAAATTACGTCTGATATCCTTTTATGCTTCTGATCCTGGTGGTACTGGAACTCCAGGTATGCCTTGGGAAGCTGAGTTTAAGAGAAAGGCCGCTAAATGTAAAAATGCATTTTTAACAATGTCGCAAAATCTGGTATTAAAATATGGTGAACCCGTAGCGTATTCTGATAGTACAGCAATGTGGCAAATTGGAGATCAAAGAATAACTTTAGATTATAAGTATGTGTATCAATATGATCAGTATGGTTGGATAGTTCATGAGGTTAGTGTATCTTTGGATTATCGTATTATTGACCTAAATAGTGCAGATTATTAAATTACTTGTAGTAATATTGAGAAGACTGCGACTTCAGTATGAAGTCGCAGTCTTATTTTAATATAGGTATCGGCTACTTGATGTCGAAGTTTAGCAGCGTGTGGTCGCCGATCGTGAGGCGGTAGTTGTCGCCAGCCTTCACGTCGAACTCCGCGGGCGAGCCCAAGAAGATGAGGTCGCCAATACGCAGTGTCATACACTCCGAAAGGTGTGCAACAACGCTGTCGGGCGTGAAGCGCATATCGCCGATAGAGAGTCGCGCCCGCTCCTCGCCGTTGATATAGAACGTTGCGCCCTGAAGCATAGCATCGCGTGCGAGGGTGTCGAGCGATAGGGCCGAGGAGTGGTCAAAGCCCACAGCCTCGTCCCACGGGAGCCCCTTGCGGCGCGCCGCGTCGAGCTTATCGGCTGCGGTGAAGGTGACGCCTCCCATAATGCCGTCGATGCAGCGCGGCGCGAAACGCTCGCCTATGCACTTGGCAAGGCGCGAGACCTTGAGCACGATATGCGGCGAGGCCACAACGCGTCCAACGCCATCGGGGATGTAGAAGGCGTCGTTGTTGCGCAGGAGTGCCGTGTCGGCCTTAAGGTAGAACTGTGGCGTCGCGCCCTCCGTAGTGTGGTTGTTTATTATGTTTATGAGCTTCATAATCTGATGTTTATCGTAGTGTTGTCACAATATCCCTTGCCACGCGCTCCGAGGCACCCTCGCCACCGATCATCGCGCTCAGCTCGCGGAAATCATCCATCATACGCTCTCTCTCCTTGCCTCCGGGGAGTATCGCACGAAGCTCTGCCGCAGCCTCGTCGATGCTGAGGTTGGCACGCACAAGCTCCTTAACGGCCTCGCGGTTGAGGTTGATGTTTACGAGCGAGATGTAGGGTATGCGTAGGAAGTAGGGCTTGAGCTTCTCGTAGAGCCACGGCACGTGGTAGAGCACCACCTCGGGGATGCCCATTAGTGCTGTCTCAAGCGTCGCCGTGCCCGACGTCACGATGGCTGCCTCGCTGTGGGCGAGGGCCTGCTGCGTACGGTCGCAGACGTACCTCACGCCCGAGTTGTCGATATATTTGTCGTAGAGCGACTTGTCGATCCACGGCACGGCGGTCACCACAAACTGATAGTCGGGTAAGCGTCGTGCTATGGCCACCATATCGGGGAGGTTGGCCTTGATCTCCGACCTGCGACTACCGGCCAGCAGGGCCACAATCGGGCGGTTGTCGAGTTTGCACTCTTTGATGAACTCCTCGCGCGAGGGTAGCGTAGCGCGTCGCTCGGCGATGTCGTCCGTGAGTGGGTTACCCAAGAACACAGGCTCGATGCCGTGACCGCGGAAGTAGTCCGTCTCGAACGGGAAGATGGTATATAGACGGTCGACATAGCGACGTAGGCTCTTCACCCTGCGCTCCTTCCACGCCCACACCTTTGGGGCGATGTAGTAGTAGACCTTCACGCCGCGCGCTTTGGCCCACTTGGCAATGCGGAGGTTGAAGGCGGGGTAGTCGATGAGGATTATGACATCAGGGCGGAAACGCTCGATGTCGCGCTTCACGTCGTCTATCTGTCGGAATATGGTGCGTAGGTTCATTGCCACCTGCACGAAGCCGAAGAACGACATCTCCGTGTAGTGGTAGAGCATATTCTCCCTGCCTCCGATGCTGGCCATACGGTCGCCACCTGAAAAGCGAAACTCGGCCTCGGTGTCGTTGTGGCGTATGCCACGCATCAGCTTGCTGCCGTGTAGGTCGCCCGAGGGCTCGCCGGCAATTATGTAGTATCTCATTGCGTTGCTATTTTCTACAAAGGTAACCTTTTATTTGCAATTACGCTACTATGCCCTCTCTTTTTCGCGATATGCCGCGGGCGATATGCCCACTATGCGTGCGAAGTACTTGCCGAAGAATGATTGCGACGGGAAGTTTAGGTCGTAGGCTATCTGCTTGATGCTCTTGTCGGTGGAGGTGAGTTGCGTCACGGCATCGAGCACGACGTACTTCTCGATCCACTCTACGGCACTCTTGCCGCTCGTCTGCTTCACCACGGTTGATAGGTACTTGGGTGTGAGCCCCATAGCCTCGGCATAGAACTTTAGGTCGCGTGTGGTGCGGTAGTTCTGCTCGACGAGGCGTATGAACGACGACGTCAGCTCCGATTGGCGCGTCGTTGACGTCGCCGTGGGCTCGTGGAGGAAGTGGCCGAGGCCGAGGAAGAAGGCTCGTGTCATAAGACGCAGAATCTCCATTCGATGAGGGTGCTCGTCGATGGGTATAAGGTTCTCGCACATGGCGAGGTATGCCTCCAACGCTCCGCGCGCACGGTCGGGTAGTAGGACGTAGGGACGCTCGGCTACTATCGACGCGATGTCGAAGGTGTTGCTTATACCGAGGCTTCCGGTGAACTCCTCCGACATCAGCACATACGTTGCCCCGAAGTCGGCCGAGGTATCCACAAACTCGGTTATCTGGCCCGGCAGGACAATGAAGAAGCCGCCCGCCTCTAACTCATAGGTGCGGGCATTTATGCGCCCCGTGGCGCGCCCCTCGGTGCAGTAGACTGCGACTATCAGCTGACTGCGATAGGGGTGGTTGGGGAGGACGTCAAACGATGGGTTGCGCACTATGCCGAAGCTGTCGCCTATGCTAACTATCGCCCCCTTGTGTCCACGGTCGAGGTAGGTGCGAAGCGTGTCGGAGAGGTTGTTGCTCATTGGTCTGATGTTCTTATTATATTGGTCTAATCAGTTTATTGCTCCACAAAAGTAATGTTTATTTTCCTATTGTGCAATGCTAATCGGAATAATCGTCCAACAAATCGGTACGATGGCTCTTTCTCTGCGGCGCGAAGTGACGTACCTTTGCAGCGTGAAAGTTAAACAATTAAAACTATACGATTATGGAGACAAAGAAGAAGAGCTTGAAGGAGAGTGTTGTTGGCACCTATGTTGCCATCGAGAAGGGTGTTGTTGGTGGTTATAAGGCCATCGAGAAGGGCGTTGTCGAGGGCTATAAGGCTGTTGAGAGTGCCACGGTTGATGCATATAAGTCGGTTGAGGACACGGCTGTAAATATGGGCAAGAGCCTTATGGAGGAGTATAACAAGCAGAAAAATAAATAATTCAGCTCCTTTTGGTCGTAAGGCTACTTTATCGTTACGCTTGCACGATAAAAGAAAAACAGCACCCTTAAAGAGTGCTGCTTTGGATTAATAGTCTACTAATGATAGTAAACTACTTATTAATGCAAAAGAACAGATACGTTCTTGTCTGCGTCGATAGTCATCAACTTACCATCAATAGCAATCTGAGTGTACTCTACACCATTTACGGTAATAGGGTTACCAGCCTCATAGTTCTTAATTCTCCAACCACCTGAGAAGTTAGAATCAAATATATTGGTGTTTGTATATGTCACATTGTGAGCAGCACCGTTATTTGTTTCAGTTGGACTCTGGAAGTTGTCTATCTCGACAGCAGCACAAGCCTGGTTCTTAATAGCACCAGCAAAACCTGCTGTTGTTGCGTTGAACTCACAGCCATCAACCTTTACCTCGCAAGCACCATCACCCTCGTTGTAAACCAAGATTGCCTTGCCGGCGGTGTTGAAAGTACAGTTGTTAAACTCTGTTACGTCCGAGCCGTATGTCCAGATATACTGACCACCAGCCAAGTTGAAGGTACACTCGTTAAATACGTTCTTTTCGCCATACAAGCACATCTCACCATTGATAGTAACGTCGTTGTAAGTAACAGTATTCACGTGCTGTACACCTGTTGCATAACCGCTACCCTTAACTGTCACGCCCGTAAAGGTAACGTCTGAACCTGTCAAGTTAGGCT
This sequence comes from Alistipes sp., assembly GCA_017937765.1. GTDB lineage: Bacteria > Bacteroidota > Bacteroidia > Bacteroidales > Rikenellaceae > Alistipes. The sequence continues at coordinate 16,733 of JAGBCY010000002.1, read as the reverse complement.
TGCCAATAGTAATAACTACATCCTTACCACCAGAGATAGCAACATCACCATTGCTAATTGATGGAAGCGCGTAGTTGCCATCAGCAAGGGTTACAGCAACATCGCCGCCAGCAGCGAAAATGTCATTCAACTCGCTCTGTGACGCAGCCTCAACCTGCTCCTTGCCGTCGATGATAACCTTAGCGTCAACAGCATTATTAGTAATCTTGATAGCACCATCGAGAGTCGTGTTAGTGATTGTCAAAGTAGCATAGTCGGCAGTACCACGAAGAACAATAACTGCATCGCCATCCTCGCAAGCAGACTTCAATGTGCTATTATTGATGTAGTACACCTCAGCTGCACCTGCACCGCCTGAGCTCTCACCGTAGCGAACGGCGTAGCCCTTTACGTTTGTAGTACACTGGTCAACAGTAACGTTCGTACTATTGTTGAAGTTCATACCATTCTTAGAGTTAACAGTACACTTCTCTACAAGGATGCCGTCGATACCCTTAGCCTGAACCAATGAGTGTGCATTTGCAGTAGCAGTACAGTTAGCAATCTTCAAATTCTTGTCACCACCAGTGTAAGACTTAACACCTACGGCACCGGGAACGTCGAATGTACAGCTATCAACAGTTACGTTGCAAGTATAGCGACTATTGTCGTCCTTACCCAAACGAATACAAGCATCTGCTGAGATGCTGTCGGCATTGAAGTTAAGCTCCTTGATAGTCAAGCCAGCTGTTGTGTAAGTCGCGCTCTTGCCATCAACGGTGATAACACCAGCGTAGTTGTGGCCGTTACCCTCGATAGTAACCTTAACGCCTGACTTCTGAGTAGCAGTAACGTCACCTACGATATCAGCTGCGAGGTGAATCTCGGTATTGCCAGTAGCGTTGTCGAGAAGATACTGGAGGTTCTCTGCATCGTATGCGTACAAAGCAGTGTTACCGGGGAATACGCGGAGACCAACGCCGCCATTAAGTTTCCAGTTGCTGGTAGGAGTTTCGAATGGAGTTGCATCGTCGCCCTTAGTGAATACAATCTGGTAGCCAGGAGCGTCGAATGTGTTGTCACCAGAGATGTTGATTGTGTAATCAGCCGTGCACTTGCGAGCAACAACGGGGAGGTTAGCTGAGATGTTTACATTCTCGAGAGTAAGAGTAGTAGCTACTGATGCATCAGCACGCAAACCGTAAGACTCAGCTACGAATGTAGAGTTCTTAACAACAACGTTGAGTGAAGTGCCGAACGATACACCACGGCCTGCGTTGAAATTAACACCATCGATAGTGATGCCAGTACAGCCGTAGAACTGACCCAAAGAGTGCATACCAGAAGTGTTTGCACGTGTTACGCCGTCAGCAACGCAATCCTTAACCGTGATGTTGTAACCCTGACGAATCTTGAGAGCAGCAACATCTACGCCAGTAGCTCGGAATGAACAGTTCTCAACAGTTACGTTGTGTGGGTAACGAACAGCACTATCTGTGCTATTCTGCTCGATGAAGTTGATATTATCCTTATCAGTAGCGAAGTTGATATTGCGGATAGTAAGAGTCTCAGCACCAGTGCTACGTGCATTACCATCAATGTAGATAGTACCATCGTAGTTGAAACCGTTACCGTCGATAACATAATCCTTACCCTCAATCTGGTCAACAGTTACATTACCCTCGATATCGTCAACAAAGAAGATAGTCTGGCCATTAACGTAGTTGTCGAGAGCCTCCTGGAGTGTCTTAGCAGAGTCAACCTCAACCAACTCGATATCAAAGTCGTCCTCCTCAGGATTCCACTCTGTACCATTTGAGAAGTTATCGTCGATGCGTACCTCAACCTCGGTAGCAGTAGTGAGGACGTTACCGATAACGGTTGTCAAGTAGTTACGCTGTACGGGGATATCGGTGTTGAACGTTGTAGACTTGATCTCCTTGTTCTCGCGATCGTAAACGGTCATTGTGAAGTGTACGGGGCTAACCTCGTTGTTTGCAAGGATGTAGTCCGTGAAGAGCGTCATATGAGTATGACGTACTGCACCGTTTGCGTTAGTGTACTGCTCGTGATTAGCACCGTTGAGAGCATCGTAACCAGTTGTGTAGAAGTGGTTAGCAAGGCCGCCCTCGTCTGCCTCCTTGTACACGTCGTTGTATGTAGAGTCAAACTCTACCTCGGTGTTCTCAGTGTCAAACGTAGCAGCACCAGTTACAGCGTTGAAGTTTGTGAGGTGAGTAGCGGTGTACTCAACCTTTACCTTCTTGGGGTTAACGTTGAGGTTAAGCTCGTGGAGGTCGGTAGCGATAACGCGGAGCTTACCATAAGGACGCTTCAAAACGATATCGTTCGATGCCGAGTTGGTGATTGTGAAGTTCTCGTAACCGAAGTAAGCATCCGTGCGCTCGTCGTTGATACCATCGTTCTTAACCTTGATGTCGGCCAACGTGTTACCAATCGTATGGCTAATACCGAGGTTCTGCTGCAAAGCGATTGCCGTACTCTGTGATGTGTTAGTAACATCCTGAGGCACGAAGTCGGCGAATACTACGAAACGGTAGTGACGCTTAGGAACGAGACGGAGCTCGAACGTTACGGGCTGGTACTCGTCAACGATGATAACCTGACGATCCTTTACGGGAGCGTAGGCAGCCTCGCCAACAAGGTTGCCATTCTCATCAACATCGTAAACCTCCAAGGTGTAACGGAGGTTAACGTCGCTCCAGTCCCTGCGGAGATTATCTCCGGCAGTTCCACCCTGGAAATAGTCGATAGCACCATAGGCACTATTCAAATCAGCCTGTCCGTCGGGAGTTACGCCATCCAAGCCTGCACGTGTTGCGAGCTCGGGAGCGTTGACAGAAAGCTGGAAGTCGACCTCACCGCCTGCGCCAACGTTGGCAGCGTCGAAGTCGTTCTGGCACGATGCTAAACCAAGCACCAATGCCGCCAAAGCTAAAAATCTTGCTTTCATTGTGTAATGGTTTTAAAAAAAGTTAGTGTTGTAAAAATGTTTTTTGCTCAAATCAACCTCTACCAAATGCCATCGACATAATCCCTTCGGATATGCTGATTTCCTCTCACGAACACTCTTTGGTATGGCGTGCTACGGCCCATAAACCAACCAAGGAGAGAGGGCTAACTGCCCCCCCCCTCAGCGAGTTACGCTGTTTGTTGTTATTTTTTGCGCTCTTTCGTTGTGAGAGAACTTTCATTTGGTAGTACAAATATACGAAAAATATACTATAGTTGTACTCAAAATGTAAAAAAAATGTTTGATTTTCTACCGACCATCTCGAAATGTTATACTTTAGTATAAAAGAATTGCCGGCGCACATCGCGTCGGCAATTCTTTGTAATATTAGGAATATGGTCTTTTACAGGCCCATCTCCTCGATAAGCCACTCGGCTCCACCCACCTTGTCGATAACGAACAACACGTAGCGGATGTCGCAGATGATGTTGCGGCACAAGGTCTCGTCGAACTCGATATCCGACATTGTCGAGAGCCAAGTGCGGTCGAAATTGATACCGATAAGCTCGCCGTTGCCGTTGAGAACGGGCGATCCCGAGTTACCTCCCGTCGTGTGGTTCGTAGCGATGAAGCAGACAGGCACGGTGTACTTGCCATTCATCGTCACGCCCCAGCGACCGTAGTCCTTCGTTGCGTACACGTCGCGCAGACGCTGAGGGATGTTGTAGTCGTAGATCTCGGGGTTGTCCTTCTCCATAATACCCTCGATCGTGGTCTGTGGCAGGTGGTACTCGCCATCGGCATATTCATAGCCTGCAACTTTGCCGTAAGCTACTCGTAGTGTGAGGTTTGCATCGGGGAAGAAGGCACGCTTAGTATCCCACTCCATAAGGGCCTTGACGTAGGGACGGAACCAACGCTCGATATCGGGGATGTTGCTCAGGTTGCGATAAGCGAAGGGCTTAACGCGCTGCTGGATTGGAGCGATTGCCATAACGAACTCGGTCATCGGGTCCTCCTCGATGTTTGCGCTCTGGAAGCCCTCGAGTGTGCCGAGTGCGGTGTTCGAGTAGAGCCACTCGGCATAGTTTGCTGCGCCCTCGTGGCGAGCGAAGAGCGACTTGAGCTCGTCGGAGATGTAGCTGCCCATCTTCTCATATTCGGTAAGCATAGCCACGGCGAGCTGGCGGTCAACATCGAGCTGGAAATCCTTGTAGAAGAGCTCGGCAGCTGCCTGCTTCTCCTCGGCCGAGAGCTTGGGGCTAAGGGCGATCATCACGGCCTGCTGGAGCTCGATGCCGCGGAGTGTCTCGTTGTAGAGTTCGTAGTTGAAGTAGCCCTCGATGTTGCGCTCATAGGCTGCGCTGAGCGAGTCGAGCAGATATGCCTTATCGGGATTCTCCGTGCGGAAACGAGTCTCGTATGCCACTTTCTTATCGTAGGTGCCGAGGCGGTTGATACCCATAACCTCGCCCTGCCACTTCTTCCAAGCGTTAGCGATGTTGGCCTGTTTGGCAGCGTACTGGATACGTACCTCGGCCGATGCAGACTGTGCTGTGCCGATGATATCGAGACGCTCGGTGCGGAGGGCAATCTTTGTGGGGTCAGAGGTCTCGGCGATATACTGCACGGCATCCGAGGTGATGTATTCCTGAGTGTTACCGGGGAAGCCATAGATCATAGTGAAGTCGCCCTCCTTGATGCCGTCGGTCGAGATCTCGAAGTGGCGTGCGGGCTTGTAGGGACGGTTCTCCGCGCTGTAATCCGCAGGGTTGTTATCCTTGTCGGCATAGATGCGGAATACCGAGAAGTCGCCAGTGTGGCGGGGCCAGATCCAGTTGTCGTTGTCGGCACCGAACTTACCAATCGTGGTGGGAGGTGCACCCACGAGGCGCACGTCCGTAAACTCGCGATAGACAAATAGATAGGCAATGTTACCGTAGTACATCGACTCGACCGTGGCCTTGAAACCGATGCCTTCGGCCTCAGCCTTAGCGATGATATCGGCCTTAGTCTCGCCGGCAGCGAGGCGGTCGGTAACCTCCTCCATACGCTGAAGGATGTGCACCTTGAGGCCTGGGCAGTAGAGCTCCTCGGTGTGATTCATAGCCCAGAATCCGTCGGTGAGATAGTCGTGCTCAACGGTCGAGAGTGCCTGAATGGCGTCGTAGCCGCAGTGGTGGTTGGTAAGCAACAGGCCCTTCTCGGTGACGATCTCGCCCGTGCAGCCGCCATCGAAGAGCACAACTGCATCCTTGAGCGATGCCTGATTTACGGAGTAGATATCTTCGGCCGAGAGCTTAAAGCCCTTCGACTTCATATCCTTGATGCGCGACCCGATAAGCGAGGGTAGCCACATACCTTTGTCGGCAACAGCCGTGAATGTCGTTGCAAAGAGCAGAGCGACAAGTAGTAATGTTCTTTTCATATCGTTTTAGGTTTTGTTTGTTCGGTTAAAGGTAACACGAAGGTAGTTCCTCGACGAGTGCCTCAATCTCGCGGCAGAGGCGTTGTACGGGGAGGCCCATCACGTTGTAGAACGAACCCTCGATGGACTCGATGCCAACGTAGCCAATCCACTCTTGAATACCGTATGCCCCAGCCTTATCCATCGGGTGATAGTTGTCCACGTAGTAGTTAATCTGTTCGTCGGTAAGCGCAGCGAATCGCACGACGCTACGTGACGAGAAGGTGCGTTCGCGGTCGGCCATACGAAGAGTTACGCCCGTGATTACGCTGTGCTCACGGCCAGAGAGTTGCGCAATCATCTTGCGGGCCTCTGCCTCTGTTGCAGGCTTACCTAATACGTCACCGTCAAGAACGACGGTAGTGTCGGCCGTGATTAGCAAGTCGTTATATGCCAAGTTGGTGGGGTAGGCGTTGCTCTTTAGGCGAGAGAGGTATGGCGCAACCTCCTCGGCTGGGAGCGATGCGGGATACTCCTCCTCACACTCGAACTTTTCTGCGAGGCGATACTCTATGCCCGTAGCCCTCAGTAGTTCGCGACGACGTGGCGACGCTGAGGCGAGTATTACGTTGTATGACTTTAGTTTGTCGTGTAGTAGCATATTTTTTATAAATTATATCTCTTCTCTCTGTCTCACGTGCGTTTATGTTTTATCCCTCACGTGTGACAAGCGTTATTTTTGTAGCGTTAATGTTCATATACATCCATCGTACAAAGGTAGTGATTAAATTTGATATATCGAGACTGTCACGTCAAATAGTAGGAAGCATACCATAAAAAAAAGACTATCCAGTTTTTATGGATAGTCTTTTATATCTGTTATATTTCCGTCAGTCACTATTCCCGGTTCTATCATTGGCCGTCAGCCCGTCAGCCCGTCAGCCCGTCAGCCCGTCAGCCCGTCAGCCCGTCAGCCCGTCAGCCCGTCAGCCCGTCAGCCCGTCAGCCCGTCAGCCCGTCAGCCCGTCCGTAATCAGGGGACCCTATTAATCTGGCCACTCAACGACAATCTCATCATCGAAACCAGGATCGATACCGATACCGCCAGTACCGAACGAGGTTGTAAGCATACGACCCTCGATGATTGTCTCCATATTACGCTTCAACGGTACAACAATACTTGTCCAGTGGCTAATCTCCTCACCGATAATCTCGCCACCCTCGCCAATGCTAATATCTCCGTTATAGAAGAACATATTGAGCTTGACGTTTGTCTGCTTACCATTCACGAATACATAGTCGTAGAATAGCTCAAGTGCTCCGTCCTTATCTCTCTTTGCCTTAGTAATGAACGTACGTGTAGGCTCGAAGTAGTTAGGCTTCTGCTCCTCGACATTGTAACCCGCTGATACATACTGCGTGTAGGTAATCACTGCTGTGATATCCTCAGCTACACCACCACCGTGCTCAAAATCGCCATCGTCGGTCGTTATACACTTGAAGCGGCCCTTAGGACGTGTGAGCTCCGTATCGTAGCTTACGATGAAGTCGCCGTCAAGGTAGTAGTAGTCGGTAAGGTCAACGTCAATCATATTAGAGAATACGTCCTTATCGTTGTTATCAACTACCTCAATATCAGAGTACAAAATCTTAGTAAGATCATCAGTCTGGTAGTACCAAGCCTCGCGCACGTCATCCTGAACGTAGTCACACCAGATAAGAACCTTATACTTCGCAGCGTCCACGTTGAACATCGTAGTAGCCTCTATCTTAGGATCAGTAAGCGATGAGTAACATACTCTACGCTCTACGAACACTGAGTGCGACGATGCCACACGGTAGAGGTCGATAACGTAGCGCAAGCATACAGGCTCATTAAATCGTGTACCCTTGAGCTCAGCATTCTGAGTACGCACAATATAGGTCGTACCCGTCTCTGCGTCACACTCCACCGTTACGAAGTGCTCGGGGTGTGTGAGGTCGACAGAGCAACTCACGATAAGCTCTATATTTGGCTCACCGGGATACTCATGGATGGTACGGTCGCAACTTACCAACGCAAGCACCGACAGCATCATCATAGCGATATGTTTCACTCTGCCAATCATTTATTCAAAATTTACCCAAGGATTATCAAAATCAATTTTCTCTTTTCGGTTAATGCGATAAGAGAGATTCACTCCCAAGCGAGTGAGACCCAAGTAGTGGCGAGTCTGCGTGCCAATATACTTACCGTTGGTCACACCTTCGTAAGTGTCATACTTTATGTCCATATAACCGAAGCCCACGGTGAACTCCAAGCCCCAGTGATTATTCTCATTAATGGGTAGTGCATAACCATAGCTCACACCTACACCCCACAATGCGTGGTTAGGATCCTGATAACGGTAGCTATCATTAAGCTGAACGTTGAAGCCTGCAACCGGAACGTGGATACCCACAAAGTGACCCTTCACGAGTGACTCACCCCACCAGTAACGTACCTCGGGCTGTGTCGCAAAAACACGAATCTTACGGTGTGCACTACCGAGGTCATATGGTGAGTAGTGACCCATAATATCCAATGATACGCGAGGTGTGATACGGAACTCGAAACCAACATTTGCGACAAGCGTAGCCAACTCCAATACGTTGGTCTTGATGCTCATAACGGGAATCCTTCTCACGGGCTCGTACACTGGCGTAGCAATGTATGGCATAAGGAGTGCGGAGGGACGCGGTACGCCAACCGACATAGCAATAGGTCTCGACTCTACCGCCGGCTCGAGGAGCTTTCTGCGCTCGGTGTGCATAATAAACCAAGCGTTACGCATCTTTACGAAGTAGCGGCTGTTGAGTAACTTCCACACGCGACCATTGTCCAAAGCCTTGAGCTCGGGGATACGACCGTCGATAGGTACGCCTCTAAAGTCCTTAGCCTCAGGGTATGTTGTACGCAAAATATTGAGTACTTCTTCCTTGTATGGGAGATCCTCGTCAAGCTCGACGAGCTCGATAAGGTGATCCCACGCGATGTAGCGGTCGTTGTGTGTGATGATGCTCTCGGGAATATCGAGGCGATCGAGCACCATCTCCTCCATCGAAAGCATACGAGCGCGGCTGAGTCGGCTATTCACGCGAGAGTTACCCTCGGGAGATGCCGTACCGCAGAACTCGATATACTTAACCTGAATCAGTGTATCGTTGTTGATAACCTGGAAGAGCGAGTCGATACGATCCAGTACATCATCATTATTGAGATAATTACGATCGACAACCGTAGAATTCACACGGAAATCAACGCGCACACCGTGGCGATAGTCTGTCTGCCAAACCTCGTCAAGACGATCGTCCTGAGCGAAAGTGTCCTGCGGCATACAGAACGCTGCGATGAACGCTAAGATTATTATCGATATTTTATCTCGTTTAATCATCCGTTTGTCGGTGATGTTAATTGTCTTATTCTTAATACGTTGAGTGTGTGATTCGGTGCTTTGATGTGTCAAATTCATACCTACTCACATAGGCGATAAGCATTTAAAAACAAAGCAGACACAAATCCAATCCCAGCGCTTAACACTGCAAAGGTAGAAAATTTATATTAAATAGCAAACATTTTTCAATAAAATTTCATAAAAAGTGATAGATTTTTTTAATCATCCCTCTTTGTGAACTTTTTTAAATGCGATTTTCATCCATTATCATTTTTCACCTATGCGAATTATGGGCCATATCCTATTGTGACACAGCCCATAATTTGTATACGACTCCTATTGTCCGATTACAATGTCGACTTCGACTCGGCAGTTACCTCGCGGCTAACCTTCGATACAAGGCCTTGAAGTACGTTGCCAGGACCTACCTCGGTAAAGGCTGTAAAGTCGTCGGCGATCATATTCTCCACGATCTGAGTCCAGCGCACGGGAGCTGTGAGCTGTGCGATAAGGTTCTTCTTGATGGTCTCAGCATCGGTGTAGGGCTTAGCGTCAACGTTCTGATATACAGGGCACGTAGGCGTCATAAACTCTGCCTCGGCTATGGCTGCCTCGAGCTCCTGACGTGCAGGCTCCATAAGCGGAGAGTGGAAAGCTCCGCCCACAGGGAGACGCAGAGCACGGCGGGCACCAGCTGCCTTGAGCTTCTCGCAAGCCTCGTCTACTGCGGCATTCGCGCCAGAGATTACGAGCTGACCGGGGCAGTTGTAGTTAGCACCAACAACAACGCCATCAACCGATGCACATACATCCTCGACGGTCTTATCGTCCAAGCCGAGAACTGCAGCCATACCACCAGGCTGCTGCTCGCAGCACTTCTGCATAGCCATAGCGCGCTTTGATACGAGCTTCAGACCGTCCTCGAACGAGAGGGCACCAGCCGCAACCAACGCCGAGAACTCGCCGAGCGAGTGCCCTGCAACGCCATCGGGCTTGATGCCGAGGGCCTTAGCGAGGATTACCGAGTGGAGAAATACGGCGGGCTGTGTTACCTTTGTCTGCTTGAGCTCCTCGGGGGTGCCGGCAAACATAATATCTGTGATACGGAAGCCGAGGATCTCGTTAGCCTTCTCGAACAACTCCTTCGCCTCGGGCACGTTATCGTAGATATCCTTGCCCATACCAACGGCCTGTGATCCCTGACCGGGAAAAACGTATGCGTGTTTCATTATCTTAAATATTGTGTAAGACGATTGGTCCTACGGGTTAAACTCTATCCTAAATCGCGCAAAAGTACATATAATTTCTTAAACTGCAAAATTGATGTGCGGCCATTGCTGTTATATCTTACTATATATATCTATATATCAGTGGTGTGGCGGGATGCATAGCGTGTCAGAGGCAGCACCCTAAAAGTGCTGCCCCTGAGATATGTGTGGTATGGTTTAGAGTAGAAACTGGTACTCAAGCTCGTCGATGTAGGTATCGCCACGGCGAAGCCACTCCTGCCGACGACCCGTGAGCGTGAAACCCGAGCTCTCGAAAAGGGCGATGCTCGGCGTGTTATCCGCAGCAATCGTCGCCCATATCTGATGCAGACCGAGGGTGTCGCGTGCATAGCCTTTGATGGTCTCGATGGCGTAGCGCGCGTAGCCTCTGTGTCGGTCCGAGGTTGCGTATATGAGTATGCCGATGCCGAAGCGACGGTGATGAGGATCGAAGTCGAGAATATCCAACGTGCCCACGGCAATACCTTCACTCTCAATGATTAATCGCATTTGACGTGTGGCGTATAGGTCGTAGTTCTGCTCCTCGATGAAGCGTGCGAGACGTTCGCGCGAGATGGGGGTGATGGTTCCACTCACGCGCCACACCTCGGGGTCGTTCTCCCAGAGGTAGACGAGCTCAAGGTCCGAGGGCTCGAGGGCTCGAAGGCGGCAGTTATCTTGCGACGGTGCTGGCATACTAAAGGCCGATAATCTTGTTGCGGATAAGCATCGCAACGCCCCAGGCGTTGGCACTGTCGCTCATCTTCGAGACGCGGAACTTGGTATCCTTATACACGAGGTTCAGCGAGTATTTGCTCGTCGATGACTTGAGCGGAAGCATCAGATACTCACCTGCTTGCGCGAGGTTGCCACCCACGATGACGGTCTCGGGGTTGAAGGTGTTGATAAGGAAAGCGACGGCCTTGCCGACCTTCTCGCCTGCCTCCTCGATAAGCTCGATTGAGAGGTTGTCGTCGTTACGTGCTGCGGCGATGATGTCGTTGATGTGGATGCTCTCGCCACGGTCGTACATATCTCTGAGGCGTGTGTTTACGCCATTCTTGATCAGCTTCACGATCTTATCCTCTATGGCGATACCCGACACCTCGGTCTCCAGACAGCCCTTCTTGCCGCAGGCGCAGATTATCTCATTGTCGAAGAATGGGATGTGGCCGAACTCGCCAGCAAAGCCATTCTTACCGTAGTAGAGCTTACCGTCGATGACGATGCCGATAGCCACGCCGCGACCCATATGTAGATAGAGAACGTTGCTCTCGTTCTTCGACTTACCCGTGGTGTACTCCGCATAGCAGCGTGCGCGGGTGTCGTTCTCGAGCATTACGCGGATGCCGATGCGCGACGAGATGATGTCGGTGAGTGACTCCTCGCTCGAGGTGAAGTACTTGTACGAGCGGCCGGTCTCGGGGTTCACGCGGCCCACCATCGAGACACCTACGCCGAGAATCTTCTCTCGGTCAATGCCGCAGTCGGCAACGAAGGTCTCGATATTTTGGCAGATGCGCTCGAGGCACTGAGGTCGGTCGACGAGTTCGAAGGTGTTGTCGGTGCGCTCGCTGATGACGTTGTTCTGCAGATCGGTAACAACATAGGTCATATGGTCGCGGCCGACGTTGATGCCTGCAAAGTAGATGGCCGAGTTGGCCAGACCGAAGACATTAGGTCGGCGGCCGCCGGGGGTTTCAACCTTACCGAGGTCGATGACGATAAGATCGTCGACAAGCTCTTGAACGAGCTTTGTCATCGTAGGCACGCTGATGTGTAACTCGCGCGTGAGCTCCGAGAGGGTACATTCTCCGTTGAGCGCCATATATGCTATGATGTTGCGCTTCAGAATGTTATTCTTGTGGGTGATGCCCTTGAGTGTCTCGTCGGCATCAATATTAAAAAACTTGGCCAGTGATGTCATTTTTCGTGCAAACATTTAAATCGTTACACAAAGATAATAAAATATTTTGTAAATTATCCTTAAAATTTAAATAATTTCTAAAAACTTTTCATTTTTATGTGGCCCCGTACTTTTGCGTGCGGAGTGGGGTATCCGGGCTTAGATACTCTTTTTTTTGTGTTTATAGAATAAATGTGTATATTTGCAAAACGAATACATCATTATCAGCGTGACTATGAGATTTTGGCTAAGAGAGTGGCGCAAGGAGCGATTCTTCGGTAACTGGCGCAACGGCGTTGCCGTGGCTGTTGCCGTGGTGGTGGCTGCGATGAGTGCGGGTTGTGGATCGGAGCGCGAGGCAATGGAGCGTGTCAACGAGGCCGAGAGGCTGCGAATTGAGAACCCGGAGGAGGCGTTGGAACTTATCCACAGCGTGTCGCTCGACGACTTCCGCGCTGATGGCAGCCGTGCACGCTATGCCCTTGTTTGCAGCGAGGTGTGCTACTATAATTATATTGATATTGCGTCGGACTCGTTGGCGCGTCCGATGATGGCCTACTATCTTGAGAGCGACAACCACGCTGAGCGTGCTCGTGCTCTTGTACAGTGCGCCCTTGTGGCTGCGGGTGATGGCCGTTTGGCTGAGGCTATGGTGGCGTTGCTCGAGGCCGAGGAGTCGATCGACGCAGCGAATGATGGTCGCTTGCGTGGACTTCTCTATCGAACGAAAGGTGATATATATAGTGAGGGTTGCCTCTTTGCCAACGCCTTAGAGGAGTATGCGAGGGCTAAGGAGTGCTTCGCGGCTGAGGGGTTGGGCTATCATTGTGCGAGCCTCGACTACGATATGGGCGGTATGCTTATCCAACTGCGCGAGTTTGATCGTGCGGAGGAGGTGCTGCTCGAGGCGTTGGACTACGCCGTGGCCGAAGGAAATCGCGAGTTTGAGTGCGGTGTGTTGCACGAACTGCTCGACCTTTCTATCTATCGCGATGATTATAAGGCTTGTAGCCAATTCCTTGCGACCTTCGAGGAACACGATGTCTTGCTCTTTGGACAGGCGCACTATCACGCAGTGAGGGCTATGGTCCTCTCGCGGCAGGGACGTGTGGAAGAGGCTCTCGCGCTTGTCAAGGAGGCCGGGACTATGGAGGATAACGAGTGGGCAGATGTTGAGTATGCCCGATATATAATCTACCGCAATGCGGGAAATACGGAGCAGGCTCTCATCTGGCAGGAGCGTAGTAAACACGCGCAGGATAGACTGATGCTCGAGGTGTTGGAGCAGCCGGTGCTCAACGTCGAGGTGGAGATGTTGCAGCGCAACCTACGTGCCGAGCGTCGCGAAAGAGAACTTATTGCTGAGCGTAACGCTGTGATATTCATTGTTGTGGCGATAGTGGTTGTGGCGATTATTCTCTTTGCGTGGTATAGGCTTAGGCGTAAGAATCGTGAGATTGCGCAGTACGTGGAGACGGTGAGCGAGCTGCAACTCACGCTTCGCGCGCTACCTGAGGAGATGGCGCAGAGCGTAGGCGCGCTCTATCGCGATAGGTTTGTGGAGCTCAACGAACTATGCGAGACATACTACGAGCATAGCGGCTCGTCGCGACATAAGAGTATGGTATTTAACAAGTTGTCGCAGACGATTGATGCCATCAAGAATGACTCGGAGCGTATCGCCGAGTTGGAGGCTGCGGTGAATATGTATCGCGGAGGACTCATCGAGTTGCTTGACGCTGCGCTGCCAAAGATTAGCGAGCGCGATAGACGTGTGTCGATATATGTCTTTGCGGGATTCTCGAACCGTGCGATTGCGATTTTTATTGATAGCGACCCTGTGTCGGTGTCGAAGATACGATATAACATTAAACACAAGATTAAGAATTCGGGTGCCGAGGGTGCGGAGCAGCTTCTCGAGGCCCTCTCGGAAAAGTGATGATTATGAGACGATACCTTATATATATATCTACTGTTGCGACGGCTCTCTTAATGTGGGGGTGTAGTGAAATGGACTTAATAGAGGATGGTAGTAGTAATAATTCCGACCCTGATAAACCCGCTAAACCCGGAAAACCGACGGTGCCCATCAAGCGTCGCCCGATAGTGCCAACGACAAAGTTGCCGCGCCCGCGAATTATCGAGAGGGTAGAGTGGACGCGTGGTGGTGCTCTTTCGGTGCAGTTGGCCGAGAGCGTGTCGGCGGCTGAGGTTATCATCCGCGATATGCTTACGGCTGAGGAGGTTGGCTACCTCTTTGAGGGCGATCGTATCGAGATCGCTGTACCCGATACGGGCTTCGAACTCGTGCTACGCATCGGCGATGAGTGCTACGTCTACTCGGTAGAGGAGGAGTAATCGCTCGAGAAGGGGGGCTGGAATAAACAAAGCGCGGACCACAGGTCCGCGCTTTGTTGTTATTAATACACTGGTTTACAGCCACTTCATAAACTTGAAGAACCAGAACGTTAGACCCGATACGATAAGCATCAGCGCGATAGCCCACAAATATCCATACTCCCACTCCAACTCGGGCATAAACTTGAAGTTCATACCGTAGAGGCTCGCAACAAGCGTCGCGGGCATAAAGATTACTGCAGCCACCGAGAAGATCTTGACAATCTCGTTCTGCTCGATGTTGATAAGTCCGAGGGCGGCATCCTGAATGTAGTCGAGACGCTGGAAGCTGAAGTCGGCGTGGCTGATAAGCGAGTTAACGTCCTTGAGCATCAACTGCAAGCGCGGGTAGATATCGTTCGGGAAACGTTCCGAACGGAGAATAGACGACAGCACTCGCTGGCGGTCGAAGATATTCTCGCGCAGCAACATTGTGTTCTCCTGCAAGGCGTTGATGCGGTAGAGCACCTCCTTGTCGATCTTCGAGCCGCTCGAGATATCCTTGCTCATCGTGGCAACCTGCTTGCCCACCATCTCAACAAGGTCAGCATCGTAGTCGATACGTACCTCCAATAGCGAGATAAGAATGTGATAACCAGTTGAGTATGAACGGTAGTTCATCTGCAGACGCTTCTCCGCCTCGCGAAACGTGCGGAACTCGGCTTGGCGCATCGACACCAGCACACCCTCGTTCGAGATGATGAACGACACGGGCTCCACGGTGAACGACTCGCCTTGAGGTACGAAGAAGTTGGAGTTCGAGATTATGGCATTCTCGGTCTCCGAGTATTTAGATGTCGACTCGATCTCCTCGACCTGCTGTTTGGTCTGGAGGCTCAGCTCCATAAAGTTCTCTACGGCCTTCTGCTCCTTAATCGAGGGGTCCAAGAGGTCGATCCAGAGGATGTCGTCGAATCCGAGCTCGTCGAAGAGGTCGGGGTCGGCGTTACGGATAATCTTGTTGTATTGCTTCAGATAGATGGTGATCATATCTCCTCCTAAGTTTTATTCTTTGTTATTCAACTTTGCCCGTTGGGCGGGGTTTGGATGGCTTGAGCAATTGCCACCCTTCGGAGGTTAGAAGTCGCACGGTGCAACTCGGTGCTTGGCTCTGGGCTATTCTACTTGGCTCGGTACCTTTCGGTTCGGATCTCGGATTTATCAAGACGCTTAGCTCTGTGCCTGACGCGGATGCGGGCGCGGCTTCTCTAATAGGATCGGGGAACTATGCGTATGCCCGCGTCCCAGAACTTCTTTAGGGCGCGGTGTTTCTCCTCGTCGAGGATGAAGTCTATGTTGCGCGTGAGGTAGTCGTAGGCCGTGATGCCACCATCGCTACCCGTGTAGCCCAACTCGTTGATGGCCTCCCATATGTGCTCGACGCCAAAGGTGAGCGCGCGTTGCAGCTCGTCGGTAACTTCGAGTGACACACCCTTGCGTGCTACCCACACGGCAAAGGCGAAGGGTAGCTTCGTCACCTCACGCCACTCCGTGGCAAGGTCGTAGGTGTAGCGGAAGCGGCCCTCATAGCCAAAGACCTGGTCGCCGATAAGCAGGAAGGCATCGCCTGGGGTAGGGCTCTCAACACGGGTGTAGTCCCTCATTTCGAGCCACTCGGGGGCTATGTGCCACTTATGCTCGGCGAGGTATCCACACAGCTGCACCGAGGTGCGAGAGTGCGGGTCGAGCCATATGCGCTTGACATCGCCGATTGGCGAATTGGACATAACCGTCACGGTACGCACGGGACCCACGGCACCTATGCAGTAGTCGGTGATGATGTTTGTCTGCTTGAGTTGCGGCACGACAGCAGCAGGGAGCAGAGCGATGTCGGCTCTTCCCTCGATGTAGTTCTTAGCGCAGTCGGCAGGTGGTGCTAACAGAAGGTCGGCACGCAGGTTATCGGCGTGCTTTAGTCCATAGACGAAGGGTATCGTATTGAGATACGACACAGCTGTTATTTTGGGAATGATAGCCATCGTCCATAGTCCACAATTATTCGTTCAACACTTTGGCATAAGCCTCGCTCGCTCGATTGCGAGCGCACCATATCAGTGCAAAGGTAGTACAAAATTTCGAGTCAGCCAAGAAAACGCGGCTGAAAAATCTTTTCGGGGGTTCAATTTTATTGTAGTGTAATAAAAAAGTGGCGGTTATGTTTGCTATTTACGAAAATAGTGTTACCTTTGCGCCCGAATTAAGTACTTAATTATAACAAAAAGACGAAATGAAAAAGGGTATTCATCCGGAGAATTATCGTTTAGTGGCGTTCAAGGATATGTCGAACGACCACGTGTTTTTGTGCAGGTCCGCCGTTTCGACAAAGGAGACCATCGAGGTGAACGGCGAAACCTATCCCGTGTATAAGATGGAAATCTCTAACACATCT
>JAGBCY010000010.1 GCA_017937765.1 Alistipes sp. | reverse complement strand
TCTTCTGGGCTATCGGTATGAACCACTTTATGGAGATTGCCAAGATGCGTGCAGCTCGTATGTTGTGGGCTAAGATTGTTAAGCAGTTCGAGCCTAAGAATCCTAAGTCATTGGCATTGCGTACCCACTCGCAGACATCGGGTTGGTCGCTCACGGAGCAGGATCCGTTTAACAACGTAGCACGTACGGCTATCGAGGCTATGGGTGCAGCATTGGGTCACACACAGTCGTTGCACACCAACGCTCTGGATGAGGCTATCGCACTTCCTACCGACTTCTCGGCACGTATTGCACGTAACACCCAGATCTACATCCAGGAGGAGACCAACGTATGCCGCTCGGCAGACCCCTGGGCAGGTTCGTACTACGTGGAGGCTCTTACCCACGAGATCGCTCACAAGGCTTGGGAGCACATCCAGGAGATCGAGGAGCTCGGCGGTATGGCTAAGGCTATCGAGACGGGTATTCCTAAGCTCCGCATCGAGGAGGCTACTGCACGTAAGCAGGCACGCATCGACTCGGGCGTTGAGACAATCATCGGTGTTAACCAGTACCGCTTGGAGAAGGAGGCACCCATCGATATCCTCGCTGTGGACAACACAGCCGTGCGCGAGAGCCAGGTTAAGCGATTGCAGGAGCTCCGCGCTAACCGCGACAACGCAGCCGTAGAGAAAGCATTGGAGGCTATCACCGAGTGCGTACGTACGGGCGAGGGTAACTTGCTCGCACTGGCTGTCGAGGCAGCAAAGGTTCGCGCATCGCTCGGCGAGATCTCGGACGCTTGCGAGAAGATCGTTGGTCGCTACAAGGCCGTTATTCGTCTAAACTCAGGTGTATATTCAGCAGAGGTGAAATCAGATTCAGCATTCGAGAAGGCAAAGCAGATGTGTGCTGACTTTGCTAAGAAGGAGGGCCGCCAGCCCCGTATTATGATCGCTAAGTTGGGTCAGGATGGCCACGACCGCGGTGCTAAGGTTGTTGCTACGGGTTATGCCGACCTCGGCTTCGACGTGGATATGGGTCCGTTGTTCCAGACTCCCGAGGAGGCTGCTAAGCAGGCTGTTGAGAACGACGTTCACATCGTGGGCGTATCGTCACTCGCCGCAGGTCACCTCACACTCGTGCCTCAGATCATCGCTGAGCTCAAGAAGCTCGGTCGCGAGGATATCATCGTTGTTGTGGGTGGTGTAATTCCTGCACAGGACTACGACCAGCTCTACAAGGATGGTGCTGCTGCCATCTTCGGCCCCGGTACTCCAGTGGCTACGGCAGCCATCAAGATGCTCGAGATTCTGAACGAGTAATCGCGCTAAGCCGCAGGGTGGCAAGCAGTTGCGCCGAGGTCGTAAGACGGAGGGCAGTTTGCTGAGGTCGTAAGACGGAGAGGCGGTGTGCTGAGGTCGTAAGACGGAGGCGGTGTGCCGAGGTCGTAAGACAGAGGGCAGTGTGCTGAGGTCTAAGACGGAGGTAGTTGTGCTGAGCTACTAATGCGGTAATTAGGCTAAAATCCCGAATAGGACGTGCTTTTAAGTGTGTCCTATTTGGGGTTTTTGCGTTTATAAAGGCAGTTAGCAATTAGCAAATAGCAATTAGTAGTGAGTAGTGAGGAATTAGTAATGATTCCTATTTTGTCATTCTGAGCGAAGTGAAGAATCTCGAGAGTAGTACGGCAGCCCCCAGAGAGATTGGAACGATTATTGATCCTACGAACGTAGGTGCTACAACGTTAGGTTAACATCTACTGATTATATATATTACTTATACCTACACATAGCACCATAGTCACTAACAATATCGTTGCAACTATGGAGAGTAATATCTACGACAAGACTGAGCGACTAATCAAGCACTGGTGGCTGTCGCTCATCGTGGGAATCGCGGCTGTGACCGTGGGATTCATCGTGCTGGTACACCCCACTGCCAGCTACTACACCTTTGCCACGTGGCTGGGCATCGTGGTGCTCGTCTCGGGCATCGCGGGCATCATTCAGGCATTCGGCACGAAGAACTACTTTGTGCGTCGCGGATGGTTAGTGGTGGCCGCCGTTGCCGACATCATCATCGGCATACTACTCATATTCAACACGTTGCTGTCGGCCGTGGTTATGCCCATACTGCTCGGTGCGTGGCTGTTGTACCGCGGATGTGCAATGCTCGCACAGGGCTTCGACCTCCGCCGCTACGGCGTGCGCGATGCAGGGTGGGTGGTGTTCTACGCCGCGGTGATCATCGCCATTGCCATCGCCGTGCTGTGGCTACCCTCGACGCTCGGTGTTGAGGCCGTGATACTCTTTGTGGCGATAGCGTTCATTGCCTATGGTGTTTCGATGGTGTCGTTAGGCTTTCGTCTGTGGGACATACACCGTCGTGCTCGCGAGTTAGGGGCCGACGAGTAGCCGATTGTGGGCACTTGAGTAACGTGGGTAACGCGAGTAACGCAGTAACAGGGGCGTTACTTTTGTTACTCACTACTCACTACTCATTACTCACTAAAGAAAAAGGGTACAGAGCCTAAGCCCTGTACCCCATCACTAATATCCGTGCTCAGTATGTGGTTATCTGCAACCGACCGACAGCCGCGCAACTACCCAGTTGATAGCCGACAAACAGCCGCGCAACCACTGCCCGAGCCGCTTACTGCTGATTAGAAGCCGTGTAATATATCTCCTCGAGGAGTCCTATGGAGTCTACGTTCGCGGGATCGCACTGCACGTAGACTGAAGTCACTTCACCATAGATGCCGTTGGCATCCTTTGCAGCGGCAAAGGTGGTGACACCCTTATCGCCCCAATCACAAGTTAAGAATATATATGGCGAGAATTTCTCCTGGAGCAAGCTCGTATTACCAAAATCACCAAAATCTCTATTATCGCCCTCCAGCGAACCATAGTAATACGACTCAGCCGCATCAAGGTTGCCTATCTTAAGCGCAATGATTGCCTTACCTGCCGTAGCACTGGGAGCAGCAAAAATCGAGCCGGCCTCCTCGTCGCCCGAGAATATGCCGAGAACCTCCAACGTGGGTGTTGCTGCGCCGAACTCAGGAGTCGTAACAATTTCGGGGTAGGTGATAACGCGTGCCACGTGGCCAGTCGCATTATCAAGGACGAAGAGATAGGCCATATAGACGCTATTGGGATCGAGTGACGTTGCAGCCATCTCCTGCGTACCACGTTTGAAGTAGGAGCTCAACACCTTCGCTACGGTAGCATTAGGGTCATAGCTCAGGGTGCCATCTAATAATTGATCAAATTGTGCATTAAATTGCTGAACCTCATACTCCTCATTCCACTCCTCGGCACGCATCAAACCGAAAGTATAGTATACCGATTCTGCCGAGGGTGTTACCTTGAGTTTTGCGTAAGTGGGCTGAACGTCGGTAGTCTCCATCGTAAACTCGATAGTGTTGATATCCTCGCCCGGCAACGAACGGAATGTAACCATCTGGGGAGCAGTTGTCACACCACCCGAGTAGCCAAAAGCGATAACGTAGTAGTCCGTATCGGGAGCATCAAGCTTACACTTATAAGGGCTACCCTCGCCGCCAGTGTAGTCCTGAATGCCCGAGTAGAGCATATAACCTGCATCCAAATAATTTTTATAAGCCGCTACGGTGCTATCCATAATCTCCTGAGCCGTCTGAACGCCATCCCATTGGCCAACAATCCAGCAGAAGGTCTCCTCCTCGTTCGAGGGGGTAATCTTAATAGCAGCGTGTGTAGCCGTGATGTCCGTAACCGAGATATCGAATGTCATATCCGAAGCGAGAGCATCGCCCGTAACGAAACGAACATCTGTCACGTTCGAGAGAGTAACGTTGTCGAGGTCGGTGTAGTTGTCCACAGCCGCAACCATAAATACGTGCTCGGTATTAGCCTCCAAGCCCTCAGACGACTTGTTCTGCTCACCCTGGGCGAACAACAAGGTGATAATCTCCTCGTCGCTAAGACCCTGATTTCTCAAGTTGCTCACCTCACCAGTCAAGGCTGCCATAAGAATTTCCTTGTCGTCACCGTACTGGTCGATATAATAGTTGTACGCATCGGTAGAGATGCAGTAAGAGTACCACCTATAATCCTCATTCGAAGGCACAACGTGGAATGTTGCGTTGTTGCCCACAACCTCGTAATCAACAGCAAACTGAGCTACAAAGCCCGGCTCCTCAATAGTGAACGAGTAGTAGTGAATATCCGACACGCGCTCGCCAGTCTCGTAGTCGATATAGTAGGCATAGGCCACGTAGTTGCCGGGCTCATTGCCATTGAAATCCTTACTGCTCTGGCCAATCAATGCTCTCTGGCGAATACAATCCAAAGCCGAGATTCCATAGAACCCAGCGAGCCACTCGAAATACGCACAGTCATCCGCGTAGAGTGCATCGTCCGAATCAAACTCACTCATATACTCCTCAGTGCTCGACAAAACGATGTAGTAGGCATCCTGCGCCTCGGGATAGATGTGGAAAGTAGCAGAGTACTTGTCATCAACCCAACCGTGCTGCTCAACCTCAATAGCGATGCTACCCAAGTCAACATCGCCGCTCTCACAAGGCATCACGGTGAACTGCATAGTATCGAGCTCGAGGAGGAAGTTGTAGGAGCCACCCTCGGGGATAACGATGTTATTACCATTAAGAACGAGCTTAGAGGCCTCGCCAATGCCCACCAACTCACCACCGTAAGAGGTATCCCACGCACCGTCGAGACGGAACTTGAACTCGGCCTTATCGCCAACCTCTACGCCATATGCCATATATCTGTTGTAGCCGTCGACCTTCTCCATTGCGATGTCATTGCTCCAGTCGTTGAACGAGCCAATGATGCTCCACATAGGTGTATAGCTCGGCACCTCGCCAGCGAACATCACGAAGAATACCTCAGCCGCAGGATCGAAGTAGATGTCGTAGTTACCCTCCTCGGGGATAATGATATTCTCACCAGTCGACATAGCCTTAGAATACTGGCCGAAGCCCATCAACTCGCCACCGTAGTTGTTTTCCCACTCGCCATCCTTACGGAACTTGAAATCGTCGCTCGCTAAAGCATAGACGTCGTATGCCACACAGAAGTTCTCATATATATACATAGGTATATCATCGCTCCACCCAGTCATAGCACCGATAACGCTCCACGACGAGAGCTCGCGCTCCTCCTCGCCGCCATTACCAGCAAGCGATGTGCTACCCTCGTAGGTAACAACGTGCTTCGTGCCATCCTGCATAATGAGCTCAGCAACGATCATATCGTCCATTACCGTCACCTGACTACCCTCGGCATACTCATACCACGTTTGGTTCCCTTCCTCATCAAGCTCAACAGCGTAGCCATACTCCGCAGCGAATGTACCCGAAGCGTGTGTGTTGTCGGGATCAAACATATAGACTCCATTAGGCACCGTAAGCTCATCGTTAATCTCATCCGAGTAGATGTCGAGGTAGTAGCATATACCAACTCCGTCAATCGTATCCATATCCCCTCCATCAACGTTAGCAAGTCGGATATAATAGTTGTGGTTATTCATATCAACGACATTGTAGTACTGACCTAATAAGTATGGAGCGACAACCTCCGTCACCTCGTCGCTGTTGTCACCACCGTCAGCCACGAACTCAAACGTAGAGAGGGGCTGGATGCAGTTACGGTCGATGGGGATCCAGTTGTTTGTGCTCTTGGTGCAGACGTTACCCTCGGTGTCGTAGATGCGAACCGTGATACCGTTGTCGAAGTAGGTAGGAGGCAACACAATCCAGAAATCCGTAGGATTCTCCGCATCGTTGCTGAGGCGTACATCCTCCCACGTATCGTAGTCGAAGCAGTCGAGCGTCACGCGTGTGCCAGCGTTCTCCGTCATCTCAACCCAGGGATCCCAGTCGTAGGACGACTCGATACGAGCCTCACCCACGATGCGCTCGCCATTGTTACCCTCGAGCTCGATATAGTCGATGCGACGCTCCTCCGAGCTATAAAGCTGCAACTTCAGATATCCACCCACGTTCTTGAAGCGAAGCACGTTGTCGTCGTGGTTCTCGGTAACGGCAACCATCGCGTTAGCACCACGGCCAAACGACTCCTCGGCCCACTGCTGCTCCTCAGGGAAGTAGTAGGTGATGTGACCAAACTCGTTAATCTTGGTGTCGCCCTGATAGGGATACACAGCATAGCGCGTAGGCAACGAGTTACCCGTCACAAGGTCGGTTGTCACCTTCGAGAACGAGCCACCGTTATCGCCCGTCTGACCATTGAAACGGTAGCACATATTATAGGTCACGGGGAAGAACGAAATCTCATCACCCTCGTGCCAGCGCAACTTGCGCTCCTCGACAACATAGGTACGAGTCTCATCCTCACCACGCTCATCAGCGAACTCGGCATAGAGAGTCTCGGGCGTATCTACCGCAACGGGCATCCTGTCGTTAACGCCATCCGACTGCGCGCAACCACTGAGCAATGCCAGCAGGGCCGCAAAAAATAGAAGTCTCTTCATAATCTTATACTATTTAAGTTATTTTACCAACTCGATTTGAACCATATTGCGTGTTGCTGCTCGCTTTGCGGGGGCATACGAAGCCGTTGCTGCGCTCGACGTGCGGGTCATAGTGATATTACCTGCGGGAGTGATAACCTCGGGCATAGTCTCGGGATTGTATAAGGTTCTGACAGTATATCCATCGTATGCAAAGACATCCATACCAATAACATCACAAACCTCACCATTGTATTCTATAGAGCCACGTGAAGCAGTAGTAGCGGTCAAGCCATCCTCGCTAAGTGTCAAATACAAGGCAGCAATATAATGTGGAATCACTTCAACTCCATTTGATGTCTGAACATATGGAAACCAATAAGTAAACTCAGATTCGTTAATCTGCTCAATGGGCACAGTACCTGCTTCGAGTACAAGATACCCGTCGTTATTGATAGTAGCCAATACACTGATAGGCTCACCATTGCTTGTGGTCAACGATGTCAAGCCATATACTTCAACAGCGTTATAGGCAATATCGATACGTGGCTCGATAGTGATATCATAGGTTGCAGACTGGTCGATAAGGGTAGGGCCATTATACGCTCCATCGACATATATCCAGTTAACTACCTGGTCTGCCGATAAGCTCCACGTGCCTACCCACTTCTCCATATCGGGATGGGGCACAGCCTCAGTAGTTGTGATTACTCTATCGAAGCGTACTATATCGCCATTTGCATTAGTAAGCTCTGCCACAAGACGACACACCGATGAAGGGCCAGCTTCTGCGACGAGACCAAGTACAGAGCCACTATTAATAGTCTCGAGCCAAGAGGCATCAAAAGCATAACTATACTCCAAAGCTTTCTCAATAGTAACCTCAGTATCATTAAGGATAAAATAACGACCAGAGACGATATCTGTACCTGCAATGTGGATAAAGAAGTGCTGGTATGGATACCAACCATTTGCTGCATCCTCCTCCGTAGGAAGCGAGAGGTAGACATCTGCCCACTCGCAATCCTCGGGATTTACGGGAGTAGGCTCAGTGGGAAACATATCATCGGTAATGTGAATAGCGTAATATGTAGAAGCATTGTCATAATTTTTAGCCTCGAAGAAGAAGACTAACTCCTGGCGATTGAGGTTGTTATAGCTGATTGTAGCACCTTCATCGCTCTTGGCTGCTGCGAGCTTATACGCTTCTATAGATTTGCGGAAAAAGAATCCCTCAATCTGTGACCAGTCGTTAGGATCCCAATACTTCTCAAAATCGAAGCTCTCCCAAAGTTGAGCGCCTATAAGTAAATCCATTGCAGAGTAGTCTGTCTTGATATTAAAACTCAATGAATAGCTCTCACCATTGTAGCTAAAGTTGCTAATAGCGATATCGAGCATTGGTGTAGAGTCAGATTCTGGTGCATTGGTCTTAAATGGGACAGCAACATAGTTGTAGTCATGGACGTATATTGGGTAAAATACGTCAGGATTCATATAGAACATAACAACGACATACTCGGTATTGTTCTCGAGTGGCTCAAACCAGCTAATATTGCGAGAATGGTAGCCACCCATAACATCCTCCATAAAAGTGAAGAATTCATCGTATGAATAGCCATAATCGGACATTAGGTTACCCAATTGAGCATAGCTTAGTGAAACAATAGCACCCTTAGGATCGTTTGCAATAGTCTCGTCGAAGCGTCGCTTCTCCCAAACATAGTATCCCCAAACGTTATTATTGTCGCTCATAGAGGTAACATCCATAGAAAAGCCTGTGGTTGTAGTCTCAAGGTTGTCGTATGTGAAGAGCGTACTTGGGTCTACTGGCTCGACCTCAGGTATGCTAAATACCTCTTGGAATACCCCATTATATGCATCTACATTGAATGCAACCGCAACATACTCGTGGCCAGGTGTCAGAACCTTCTCTCTTGTCCAATTAGAAGAGTTGATAAAGTCCATACACATAGCCAAAAGCTGCATTGTTTCATCATCATTGCCGTATACTCCGTAGTATTCGAGGATATCTTTGCCAATGATATTAAAGTAATAGTTGCTAATAAAGTTAGGCATTGCTGTTACAACAGCAAGATTATTATCGCCATACTCTATATCGAACGAAACAGAGAAATCCTCGGGATTATCAACACCGCCACCACCTGGCACCTCGCCTGCGCCATATGCGACCGTCGCGAGCCACTTGCCTGACGCATCCACCTCGGTAAGAGTAATGAAAACGTCGTCGTTAAGCTCCACACCATTGATATCAACGGTCTGCTCAGAGCCATTGTTAAAGATAACGTTAACGGTTGAACCAACCATCTCGGGAGCTACCTCGAATGCGTAGTACATCTTGCCATCGACCTCCTCAGCCTCGAGAGCGAGACCGGGCCAGCTGCCGCCAGTGTAGTTAGCACCACCATCATCCCAGATCCAAGCGTTGCAGTTCATCCAACCAGTAGCCGAGACATCACCATAGATCTTAATCTGAGCATCCTCCTCGCCGCCGTTGTCGCCATCAGCAACGAACTCAAACGTAGAGAGGGGCTGAACATAGTTACGGTCGATGGGAATCCAGTTGTTTGTGCTCTTCGTGCAGACGTTACCCTCGGTGTCGTAGATGCGCACCGTGATACCGTTATCGAAGTAGGTCGGAGGCAACACAATCCACAAATCTGTGGGATTCTCCGCATCGGTACTAATCGCAAGGTCTACCCAATGTTGCGTATCCACGCAGTCGTAGGTAATCCTCGTGCTGGCGTTCTCCGTCATCTCCACCCACGGTTCGCCGTCGTAGTAGGCCTCGATGCGAGCCTCACCCGCGATGCGCTCGCCATTGTTACCCTCGAGCACGAGGTAGTCGAGCCAACGCTGCTCGGGGCTATAAATCTGCAACTTGAGGTAGCCACCAACGTTCTTGAAACGAAGCACGTTGTCGTCGTGGTTCTCGGTAGCAGCAACCATCACGTTAGCACCGCGGCCAAACGACTTCTCTGCCCACTGCTGCTCCTCGGGGAAGTAGTAGGTGATGTGACCCTCGTCGCTAATCTTCGTATCCTCGCGATAGGGATACACGGCATAGCGCGTAGGCAACTCATTACCCGTAACGATGTCGGTAGTAAGTTTCGAGAACGTACCGCCGTTATCGCCCGTCTGGCCATTGAAACGGTAGCACATATTGTAGGTCACGGGGAAGAACGAGATCTCGTCGCCCTCGTGCCAGCGCAACATCCACTCATCCTCGACATAGGTACGAGTCTCATCCTCGTTCTCACCGCGCTCGTTATCGAACTCGGCATAGAGAGTCTCGGGCGTATCTACCGTAATGGGTAGTCTGTCGTTAACGCCATCCGACTGCGCGCAACCACTGAGCAATGCCAGTACAGCCGCAAAAGATAGAAATTTTCTCATAGTGTTAAGTATTTATTTAATTGTTTGTTTATTGCCCTACTATTAACGTTGCTTGGTTAAACGACTGTAATGTACCCTCGCCATTTCCTAATGAGGTAACGAATACGCGGACGCTCTCACCTACGCTAAACCTATCGGATAGGTTGATTTGGCTAACTCCACTTGTAATTGATACACCATAGTTAAGCAACGCGTCATACGAGGCTGTAAACCACTGCATATAGCTCTCAATATTGTTTATGCTTGGCAAAATCTGATTGATATACTCCTCTTCCGACACAAGAAGTACGAAATAGCCAACTACATCATCCGTAGGTCTAAGCTCAATACAATGACTGCCGTCAGAGCCATTTACGTTCAAAATGCTGGTATTACCACTAAGTTGTGATGGGCGGTTGGTCTCGACAAGGATGCGCTCAAAGTATCCAGTAAAGTGTTCATCAAGACTACTCGCAAACCCATTCTGACACCAGCTCAACCAGTCGAGCACTGGGTTGTAGTAGCCTTCAGAGCCAAATGGGTTACCCCAAATATAAGAGTTCCAATAAGCATCGGGTGAGCCATACATTGACACAACCTCATTGTCGGCATAGATTAAAAACTCATCTGCTGCCATATGTCCAAACTCGCCAATAAAGAATACACAAGGTTCACCTGGCGCAATAGGATCTGAATTGTGGTCAGAAACAGAGTATACTCCATCCGTTGTAGCAATAAGTCCTGAATTATATGTCAACAGCTCTACCTCTGACATCTGTTCCTTCTGAGCGTTGTACTGAGGAAGCGACATACTACGATAACGCAACGCATTGCCGCGCTCTTTGACCTCCTCGGGTATATTGATATTTACTGCATAGCCATTGTAGAACGTATTGTACACAGAGAGAGGCTCCTCCTCGCCGGGGGTATCATTCGTAGCTGCAGGGTCGAAGGCCGACATAGGCTGCACGATATTACGCTCAATGGCGATGCTCTTCGTGGTGCTCTTCGTGTAGGCATTACCCGCGGTGTCGTAGATCGTCACCGTAAAGCCATTCTCGAAGGTCGTGGGAGGCAGCACAAACCAGAAGGTCGTGGGCTGCTCCTTGTCCGTGCTAAGCGTCGGGAAGCCTCCGCGGTTGCTCTGCCAGCAGTCGAGCGTAAGCTCAGAAGTAGCACCATCGGCCATCTCGACAGTAGGCACACCGCCATAATAGCCGCGGATATGGCACGCACCAGCAAGCGGCTCATCATTGTTACCACGGAGCTCGATGCGCTCGACCACCATAGCCTCGCTAAAGAGCTGCAACTTCAGGTAGCCACCCACGTTCTTGAAGCGGAGCACGTTGTCGTTGCAATCCTGCGTCGTGGCAATCATCACATTGTCACCACGGCCGAACGAGTTTACTGCATAGGTCTGCACGTTGCTGGCCTCAAACGTTATCTCGCCATCCTCCATAATCTTCGTATCCTCGCGATAGGGGTAGAGGGCGTAGTTCGTGGGGATCTCGTTACCCGTAACCAGCCGTGTGGTCATCTTACGGAACGAGCCGCTGTTGTCGCCCGTGCGACCCTCGAAGCGGTAGCGCAGGTTATAGGTCACGGTGAAGAACGAAATCTCATCGCCCTCGTGCCAGCGAAGCAACAGGTCCTCGTTGGCGTAGGTACGCGTCACGTCGTCGTCGAACTCGGCATAAACCGTCGTGGGCGCATCGACCGTACGCAATGGCTTGGTATCTACATCTGACGATGTGGTACAAGCCGTGAGCAGGGCTACCAATGCCCCGCATAGCAGAAATTTTTTCATAGTATAAAATGATTATAGTTTACGTGAAAAGAGTTGACAGTAATTCTCATTTACCAGTCGATCTCGGGACGCTCCTCCTCGATATCCTCGAGCGTTGAGCCCGCAAATCCACACTCTACAACAATCTCCAAAACATCGACTTCTGGCGCGATGTAACCCTCGTGCTTTGCAAAATACATATTCGTTAGTAGTCTTAAAGTCTTACCACGAGCTCCCGAATGGTTGTACATAAACAAACAGAAAGTGTGGAGCTCCTCGCCGTCTATCTGTATGAAGGTTGTGGAAAGACCTGTGCAAGAATAAACGATGCAATACCCCACACCTGTATAGCGTAGGGCAGTGACACAGAACGTGTTACCACACCAATACGTATACAAGGAATGAGTGCTATTCGTTGTCCTCTTGCGATTGAAAACTTCCACATTTTCATACAAAGACTAAGCGAAAACACTTCCAGTATGTAAGCATATAGGAATATTATTCCCATAAACGCCACAAATATACGAAATTATTTTCAAACGAACAACACTCTTTCGGGGGTATCGCACGGCAAAATTAGGGGCTTAATCTCTCTAATAATTCGACGGTTAGCACGACATCTGCCCTACCACTGCACGAGGGCCCTAAACACAAAAAACAACAAGGGTGCCAACAATCACACTTTGGCACCCTTGCTTCTAAACTATCCTATCGCGTATCGCGGTCTTACCGCTCGCCTCGGGCCACTACTTCACAACGATCTCCGTTGCTTCGGGAATGCAGCTCGTGCTACGTCTGTACGTGATACCTTCGATCGACTGACCCTCGGCCATATAAAGAATCTTGAGGAACTTATTATCGCTGCAATTAAGCGAGGTCATCGCCACACAGGGGCTGACATCGAGCGTCTCGAACAAATTGTTCTCGCAATTGACATACTTCACGGCCACACAACCCTCTAAGTCGAGCGTAGTGAGCTGGTTATTGCTGCAGTTCAAGCCCTGAATATCGGTGGGAACTCTGAGCAACGTAAGCTGATTGTTGTAACAATTAAGCGTCTCGAGCGATGTGCAGTCCCTAAGGTCGAGCGTCTCGAACTGGTTGCTGCTGCAATCAATGGTCCTAACATTTGCGGGCACGCTAAGCGCGGTGAGCAGATTCGAGCGACAGTCGAGCGTAGCGAGCGACGTACAACCGCTCATATTAATGTAGGTGAGCTTATCACCGTAACACTCAATCGTACTAAGTGATGTACAGCCACTTACGTCGAGCGAGCCGAGATTATTGTTATAGGCCACAATCGTCTCCAACGATGGCATATCGCTAAGGTCGAGAGGAGACACGTAAGCACTACTAAGCGACAACGATTTCAGCGACTTGCACTTCTTAACGTTGATGCTCTCCAAATCTACGTTCGAGATGGTAATGCTCTGGAGGTTGGTATTCTCCGAGAAGTCCAACGACTTGATGTATTTATTATAATCGACAAGACCACGGTTATATTTACCACCATATAACCTAAATGATGTGAGAGCCTTGTTCTTCTCCAAGTAGACATCGCACACGTAGCACGAACTAAGTGACAGAGCCTCCACGGTGGGTACTGCCGAGAAGTCGGCCACGGCGTGGTAGTAGCCGTTTACAGTAAGGCTCTTAAGGTTAGGGGTATCCAGGTCAAAGCCATTCAGGAAGAACATACTGCTCGCGTCATCGTTTGTGATTGTCAGCGATGTAAGCAACTCGCCCGTCACCTTCATAGTGTAGAGAGACCTATGATATGTGTTGATGGTCAGCGATGTAATATATGGCAGAGAACCCATATTAACCTCGGTAAGCAGGTTGCCCGAGAACTCGAGCTTACGCAACTTCATACAGGCGTGCAGATCGAGGCTTGTGAGTTTGTTCGACGAGCAATTAAGCTCGATAAGGTTCTTATTAGCAGTAAGATCCAACTCGGTTAGACTGTTGTAGTAGCAATCGAGGTACTCCAACTTCTCGCACTTCGACAAATCGAGCTCGGTGAGATTATTAGAGTAGCACGACAGGTAGTACAGGTTTGGGCAACCCGTGACATCCAACTGCGCAAATTCACTTGCATAGAGATTTACGGTCTCGAGTCTCGGATGGTTTTTGAGCTCAAGGCTATAATTTGTAAGGTCGTCGAGATATCTGGCGTTCAGCTCCTCCAACTCATTATTGTGCGACACGTCGAGAGACTCAAGGTACGCCCACTCCACGTTGAGGCTCCTAAGGCGTGGATTGTGGCTTAGGTCGATTTC
Source organism: Alistipes sp. (assembly GCA_017937765.1). Classification (GTDB taxonomy): domain Bacteria; phylum Bacteroidota; class Bacteroidia; order Bacteroidales; family Rikenellaceae; genus Alistipes. The sequence goes on along the minus strand of JAGBCY010000010.1, from coordinate 77,017 downwards.
GGTGATCTTCGACGAGTAGATATTAAGCGTCTCGAGGTTTACGAGCGTTGAGGTATTAAGCGACGTGAGCTTCGAGTTCGACTCACAGTTAAGCGACGTAAGGTTGATGCAATACTCCAAGCCCGAGAGATCGGCAACCGAGGTCGGAACCTTGACACTCTTCACCTCAAGGGCCTCGCCACGAGACAACACGCCATCCTTGTTCAGGTCGAAGTTGGCGATCATATAGCTCTCGAACGTAGCATCCGCAAACGTGATCACCTCGTCGAGCTGGGTGGTATCGGCGCGCTGCGACACGTAGAGAGTCTGAGCGATGCTGTTATCGGCCATATTTATGAGGTATACGAAGCCATTGCGCGACGCTCCCTCATTTGCCGCAGCCATAAACGTGAGGCACTCCTCACGAAGCTCGGCACGTGTCTCGGCAACCGTGAGCCACTCGCCCACCGACGCATCGAGCTCTACCCTATAACTAAGGTTTGTCTGGAGCGTAACAGAGAGCGTTCCACCCTCAACAGGGAAATCGAGAGCCTCGCCCGAGGTGATATAAAGGACTCCATCCTCGATATCATCGCAGCCCTCGTAATCGAAGTGTATCGACTTCATAACCACCTTACTACGTCCATCCGATACAAGCACCGCTACGGTTGCGTGCTCGACGATCGTCTTGGGCATATCGACGCATATTTCACCCACGCCGACACTATCCTCCAGTGCGTAGCTTACGAGCGTTGCACGCAGGTCGTTCGATGCAACGAGCTCCACCGTCGTCTCGGGCGTAGCACCGTTAACCCTAAAGCCGATGACATAGCTAAGGCCGGCCGAGTAGTCGATCCTATCGGTGTCAATCTCGAGGCTGAAGGCGCGCTCCTTAAGCACGGCAATCGTCGAGCCATCGGCTAACGTGAAGAGCACCTCGTCGTCGGTCTCGGTAATACTCTGGAAGAAGTTGCAATAGTTAACGCCATCCTCGCCCGATGCTCGGCCGAGCTCCGTCCACGACGCTCCGCCATCGTAGGAGATAAACCAATAGCCATCCTCGATCTTAAGCTCGGGCGTAGTGCCATCTGCGCCATCACGGCCATCGGTGCCATCGGTAGCCGAAGCCTGCACCCTATCGCCATTCTCATTCGTGAGCCACTCGCCGTTGAGCGTCCAGTAGTAGATGCCATCGTCATCCATCCTAACACCAATAACGGGGCTTGTGCCATCGCGACCATCCTCGCCACTTGTACCATTTGTGCCATCCTCGCCATCGCGGCCATCCTCGCCGTGATAGATGGTGATAGACTCGCCCTTTGCGAAGTTGATGGTATAGCCAACAACCTCGCCACCTTTGGTAATGGGGCTAACGCTGGTGATGCAATCGTTCTCCTGCAACGCTGCCACGAGAGTCTGCAATGCCGAGATGTTGCTATTCATCGTACGGCACAGCTCCTCGAGGGCTGTAACTCGCTCCTCGAGATTTTCGACCTTCTCGTCGACTTGGTTAAATCGCTCCTCATAGTTAGTAAGGTCGGTACAACCCGCAAATGCTATGGCTGCAAGCATACCAATAATAATCGGTTTACGTCTCATTTTGTGTAAATTTTAAGTTAATAATCTATTATGTTTGTTCCTTTTTTTCCGTTAGCCGAGCGATAGCTATTTGCCACGCTGCTACTGCAAATGTAACAACAAAAGCCGAAAACTACTGCATAAAAATCGCCGACTATGACCAACCACCGTGGTTAATATGACCAAAGTAGAGGTTTCAAGGATGTACCGAAAACCGATAAACGCGCTATTCGGGAGATAATTAAATCTGACCCTCTTGTCTGTTTGCTATTTAATCGCTACCTTTGCGTTGCGAATTATTAGAAACCTTAGTTAGAAAATATGAAAAACCTATCTCGTATCGCACTTGTTGCGTTAAGCCTAATTGTTATGCTACCCGCGCTCTCGGCGCGTGAGCTCCACGTCGTGCCCCAGCCCGCATATACCGACATCGCGGCCGAGGGCGACTACACAGTGACCCCTAAGACACGCATAGTCGTTGTCGACAACCTTTGGAATCCCGCCGAGCGTTTCACCGAGGATATGCAACGCCACTTCGGCACGGAGAAGCCTATGCCCACCGCGAAGAATGGCAAGGGCATCAAGATTCGCCTCGACAGCTGCATACCCGCCGAGGGCTACGAGATGACCATATCGGAGGATGAGATCCTCATCATCGGCGGTACGGAGGCTGGCGTCTACTACGGCTTGCAGACCCTGCGCCAGATAATCGTTACCAACGATGGCAAGGTGCCCTACGGCTTCATCGCCGACGAGCCCACGTTCAGCTACCGCGGTGCTCACCTCGATGTTGTGCGTCACTTCTTCTCGGTCGATGACGTGAAGCGTTACATCGACATCCTCGCATCGCATAAGCTCAACCGCCTGCACTGGCACCTCACCGACGATCAGGGCTGGCGCATAGAGATCAAGGCCTACCCCGAGCTTACCGAGAAGGGCTCGATGCGTAAGGAGACGCTCATCGGCCACGGCCTCGAGCCCAAGTGGTGGGATGGCGAGCCCTATGGCGGCTACTACACACAGGAGGAGATTCGCGACATCGTCGATTACGCCGCAAAGCGATATGTCACCATCGTCCCCGAGATCGAGATGCCGGGCCACTCGCAGGCAGCTCTCCACGCACTCCCCTGGCTCGGATGCCAAGAGCAGGAGGTCGACGTCTGGACAATGTGGGGCGTAACGCCCGAGGTACTCTGTGCTGGCAAGGAGACTACGTACGAGTATTTGGAGAATGTACTCAAGGAGGTCCTCGAGCTCTTCCCCTCGGAGCTGATACACATCGGTGGTGACGAGTGTCCGAAGGATCGCTGGAAGGTGTGCGAGCACTGCCAGGCTAAGATGAAGGCCGAGGGTCTCGATAACGAGGAGCAGTTGCAGGGCTACCTCGTGGCACGCATCGAGAAGTTCCTCATCGCCAACGGTCGCCGTATGATTGGCTGGGACGAGATTCTCGACGGTGGCGTTACGGAGACTGCTACCGTGATGTCGTGGCGCGGTATTGAGGGCGGCATCTACGCTGCCGAGCGCGGCAACGACGTGGTTATGACGCCGATGAACCCCTGCTACTTCGACTTCTACCAGACCAAGAGTCGCGAGGGCGAGGGCCTGCATATCGGTGGTCACAACTCATTCGAGAAGGTATATGCTATGGATCCATTGGCCGGTATGAGCGACGATGCTAAGAAGCATATCATTGGCGTTCAGTGCAATATGTGGTCGGAGTATCTGCCTACTATGGCGCGTGTCGAGAAGATGTTGCTGCCTCGCTTGGCAGCGATGTCTGAGGTGCAGTGGGCCACGGACCGTCGCAATCCCGCAACTATCCGCACACGTATGGAGACTCTTCGCAAGTTCTACGACGCGTGCGGCTGGAACTACACACCCTACTACTTCGAGGGCAGAGAGTAACCCTAAGAGGGATAAAACAATGGGCTGTCGGATAACCGACAGCCCATTTATTTTGTCATCAACTAAGATGATATGTCGTCAATGATCTACTGGGTTAAATCGAGATGTTAAGAATTTCGAGCTTGAGGAGTCCGGCAGGAACCTGAACCTCGACAATGTCGCCAACCTTCTTACCCAGCAGTGCCTTAGCGATAGGCGTGCCGATGGCGAGCTTACCCTCGCGGAGGTTAGCCTCGTTCTCCGACACGATGGTGTACTCCACCTCGCGCTTAACGTTGTGGTTGAGGAGCTTAACGCGGCTAAGAATCTGCACCTTCGAGGTGTCGATCTTCGACTCGTCGATGATACGCGCCTTCGAGAGTGTGCTCTCGAGCTGTGCAATACGCATCTCGAGGAGGCCCTGTGCCTCGCGTGCTGCGTCATACTCGGCATTCTCCGAGAGGTCGCCCTTATCGCGTGCCTCGGCGATGGCTGCCGCCGCTGCGGGACGCTCCACAGATACCATATGGTGGAGCTCCTCCTTTAGTTTGTTCATACCCTCAGCTGTGAGGTAGATAATTTCGTTACTCATACTTATAATTATAATTTATATATTTATTCATCTACACACGCCCAACGCCACCAAAAACCCGGCAAATCGCGGGCTCCGAACAAGCATAAAAAAATAATGAATTCCAATCCTTGTGAGATTAGAACCCCTTTGAAATGCACTACAAAGGTAGTCCATTTTTTTGAATCGGCAAATTTTTTTGGCATAAAGTGTGCCTAAAGCGGAGGTATTGCTACAAATAAATATGGTTTTGACAATGTTTCATTTTAATAGGGCGAAAAAGCTACACCAACAGCTACTAACAACACCCGCGACAATCTTCAGCAACCTCATCGCCGACATCCAGCACGCTCGCGAGAGCATCGACGCGGAGTTCTATATCGTGGAGCCCGACCGCACCGGACAGCTACTCTGCGACATACTGCGGCGCAAGGCTCGGCAAGGGCTCAGCGTCCGACTCCTTGTCGACGGCTTCGGCTCACGAGGGCTACCACGAACCTTGCGCGAGGGAATGGAGGGTGCAGGTGTCGACATCCGTACCACGAGCATCATAGGTCATAGCCGTAACCACCGTAAGATGACCATCGTAGATAACCGCATTGCGCACATCGGCGGCATCAACATCGCCGACCGCTACGCCGTAGGCAACCATCTCGGCGTATGGCACGATCTCCAGCTGCGCTTCTCGGGCGAGGCCGTGGCATCGCTCCGCGCACTCTTCGACTACGACTACCTGACTGCCGCGGGCATTCGTACCGTAGCCCCCTCTCCCGATAGCAACATCAGCCCCTCGCTTCACTGGTCGGAGTGCGACGCGGGCGAGGCGATGCAACGGCTACTACACGACACCATAGAGCGCGCCCAACACTCGCTCACCATAACAACACCCTACTTCTTTCCTCCGCGTACGACGCTCGACCTATTTGCCTCGGCCGTTAGGCGGGGTGTTAGCGTCAGGGTTATACTCCCCGAGCGGTGCGACATCTGGGCCATCGACCACCTCGCGCGCCACTACCTACGCCAAGCTGCGAGCCTCGGCATCGAGCTCCTCGTGCTACGCAACGCCTTCGTTCACGCCAAGCTCGCCCTTGTGGACGATCGTATTGCCATTCTCGGCAGTGCCAACCTCGATGCCCGAAGCCTAAGGATTAACCGCGAGATAATGGCCTCGACCACCTCCTGCGAGGTATGTCGCAAGGCCTCACTCTTCATAAAACGTCTCACCGCAAGGTGCTCCCCTCCTACGGAGGCTGAGCTTCACAGCATTATCCCCAGTGGCGTGGCAAGGCTATTTGAGGCCGTTTTGTAAAATTTATCGGATAATTGTAAAAAAATTTAAAAATATTTGTGTTAAAATTTTCACACTCCAAAATTATTTCCTAACTTTGCATCGATTTTGTGGTAACACGAGCAGTTCCGCGCCCCGCCACCGAGGATGCGCGGGTGGTTACGATCGAGGGGGCCACAAACAAAAAAGGGAGATTAACAAGATTACTAATAATAAACAAAAACAAAACAAGATTATGGCTACGATTGATTTGTCAAAGTACGGTATTACCGGCGTCGAGGAGGTTTTGTACAACCCCTCGTATGAGACTTTGTTTGAGGAGGAGACCAAAGAGGGTCTCACTGGCTACGACAAGGGCGTGGTAACTGAGATGGGTGCTGTGAACGTTATGACTGGCGTTTACACTGGCCGCTCGCCTAAGGATAAGTTCTTCGTGATGGACGAGACTACGAAGGATACCATCTGGTGGACATCGGAGGAGTATAAGAACGACAACAAGCCTGTAACCAAGGAGACTTGGGCCGAGCTTAAGAAGCTCGCATCGCAGGAGCTCTCTAACAAGAAGCTCTACGTGATGGATACCTTCTGCGGTGCTAACGAGAACTCACGCCTCAAGATCCGCTTCATTATGGAGGTTGCTTGGCAGGCTCACTTCGTGAAGAATATGTTTATCCGTCCTACCGAGGAGGAGCTTGCGAACTATGGCGAGCCCGACTTCGTGGTGCTCAACGCTTCGAAGGCAAAGGTTGAGAACTACAAGGAGCTCGGCCTCAACTCGGAGACTGCCGTTGTGTTCAACCTCACCGAGAAGATGCAGGTTATCATCAACACGTGGTATGGTGGCGAGATGAAGAAGGGTATGTTCTCATATATGAACTACTTGCTTCCTTTGCAGGGTATGGCCTCGATGCACTGCTCGGCAAACACCAACGAGAAGGGCGAGACTGCTATCTTCTTCGGCCTCTCGGGCACGGGTAAGACTACCCTCTCGACAGATCCTAAGCGTCAGCTTATCGGCGACGACGAGCACGGCTGGGATGACGACGGCGTATTCAACTTCGAGGGTGGCTGCTACGCAAAGGTTATCAACCTCTCGCAGGAGAACGAGCCCGACATCTGGAACGCTATCCGTCGCGACGCTTTGCTCGAGAACGTAACCGTTGACGAGAATGGCAAGATCGACTTCTCGGATAAGTCGGTAACGGAGAACACTCGTGTATCATACCCCATCTACCACATCAACAACATCGTGAAGCCCGTATCGAAGGCTCCCGCAGCTAAGAAGGTAATCTTCCTCTCGGCTGATGCTTTCGGCGTGTTGCCTCCCGTATCGGTGCTTACTCCCGAGCAGACGAAGTACTACTTCCTCTCAGGCTTTACCGCTAAGCTCGCAGGTACAGAGCGCGGTATCACCGAGCCTACACCTACGTTCTCGGCTTGCTTCGGTGCTGCATTCCTCTCACTCCACCCCACAAAGTATGGTGAGGAGCTCGTGAAGAAGATGGAGGCATCGGGTGCTACGGCATATCTCGTAAACACTGGTTGGAACGGCACTGGCAAGCGTATCTCTATCAAGGATACACGTGGTATCATCGACGCTATCCTCGATGGCTCGATCGACAAGGCAGAGACTAAGCAGATTCCTATCTTCGACTTCAAGGTGCCCACGGCTCTTCCTGGCGTAGATCCCGCAATCCTCGATCCTCGTGACACTTACAAGGATGTTGCAGAGTGGAACACCAAGGCCGAGGATCTCGCTGGTCGCTTCATCAAGAACTTCGCTAAGTTCACGACTAACGAGGAGGGTAAGGCTCTTGTAGCTGCTGGTCCCCAGCTTTAATGTGATAGCGACGCATTAGCGACGCTTCAGTGAAAATCCCGGATAGGCAATACGTTCAGTATGTCCTATTCGGGATTTTTCTTTTCATCGCCACTACCACGCCGCACATAGAAACAATAAGGGGATGACTATAAGGTAAATTAGTCATCCCCATTTTGTCTGGAGGTTAATCTGCTCGCGTTATCTGCTACGCAACAACATCTTAGGCTCTGCCGATGATACGCTCGACGAGATATCCTCCGCCTCAACAGCACCACTCCACTGGCCAGTAATCTTGTTGCCGGCATCGTCCGTCATATCGAACGTAAAGCCATAGGTACCATCACCCAAATCCTCGATAACAACCTCACCCGACGAGATTGGAGCCACGGCCGTTGAGTAGCCATCGACATCGGGCGTAAGGTCGCCATAATTCGTAAAGAGGATGTTACCTGCGAAGTCCACAATGCCGGGGAGCATAACCATACTTCCGATCTCATCGGTGATAGTAAACCTACCCGTGGGCATCACGTCGCGCGCACCCTTCTCGACGAGGAACTCCGTCGTAAACATATCGCCATATCCATCGGGATAGGTGCTATTGTAGCCATAGAGCATCACAAACCACATATCGTAGCCCGGCATCAGAGTATCGCCATAGCAATAAGCAAAGCACTGAGCCTCAGCGGGGAAGCTATACACGTGGTCCTCGGTCAATGTAGACCACGGACGCTCGGGCATCGACTCGTCGTTGTCGTTGTAGTTCACCGAGTTGATGTGTCCCGAGAAGCTAAGCGTCAACTTCGTGCCGTTGTCCGTAACGAAGTTCATCTGCATAGTATGCTTCGCGCCGTCGAACTCCACGGTAAACTCGCCATCGGTGACGATGCCCGCCCTCTTAACCAAGCCATTCTCGACATACTGCAAATAGGTACCCGTGAAGTAACGCTCGCCATAGAGGTCGCTGATCTTACCGCCCTCGAAGTAGTACGGCAGGCAGTACGAGGCGGGAGGTATCGTGTTTCTCACAGCATAGGTTCCCGCTGCAAGGGGCACGCTCTCAGCATTATAGTCGGCATACTTAGGCATAAACACGCGGCTCAGGTGGAGATAGTAGCCCGCCGTAAGCGTGCCATTATCATCGAACTCGCCCGAGAACATCTCCACACCCACATCGTCGCAGAAGGGGTAGAACCAGCCGCCCCAGTAGCGCATCTGTGCCTCCGTAAGCTCGAGCTCGAGATCCTCCTCGAAGTACTCGTACGACGACGTGCCGCCCTGAACGAACTGCACGGGGCCCACATAGCGTGCCGAGAACTCCATATCGTCGAGCAACATAAGCGTACCCTCCACCGTGATGGTATAGGTAGCACCCTCGCGCTCAACCGTAACAGTACCGAAGATAGGCGACGTAACCACCTCGCCACCCTCCACGACGATATCTACGTACGACGCCGAGGGATTATAGGTAAAGGGGGCAAGATTTGTCTCTGCAACATACTCACCACGCGGAAGTACGGCATTCAGCGGATCGGCATCAGCCTCGTTATACAAGTCGAGGAATACCTGAATATCACCCTCCCAGCCGAGCGACGTGGTGTTTCCGAACATCACCTCGTAGTTGCCCGCAAGGGCTGCGTTGTCGTTGCGATAGACCGCATCTATCAGCTTCGTAAACTCGTGACCCTCGAACGGTTCCTTGGGCTCGGCCGACGTTTTAAAGCTCTTGCTTGCAAGGGCACTCTTCGCACCATTGAATGCTGCCGCATAGGCAACATACTCTGTATCAGACTCCAAGCCATCTACACTCTGTACACCGGCATCTACCCTACGACCGTTCGACTTAACGCTCTCGGTCGTGACCTGCGCACCCTCTGCCGTGTAGTAGAGGTATAGCTCCTCGGCATCCGTAGCCGCAACAGTAATCTTCGCGCTATCTACGCCCACATCGCTAACCTCGATACTCACCGTGGGCTCGTTAGCCTCGGGCACAGGATTATCACTCTTACACGATGCAAACGCGAGTGTCGCAAGCATCGCCACCATCATCAAACAATATCTTCTCATACTCTTATTTTAATTTTTCGGACACTTCATCTTGGACCGTGTTATTACTTTACCATATTTTTAATCTCACCCTCGTACCTCATATATATGAGCTTACCCGCTGTATCAGTTCCGAGGAACGTAATCGTATAATCCAGGCCGTCGCGCTCGACCGTAACCTCAGCCTCGGCAAAGTTATTGCTACTATATGGGTTGTAGAACGTAGCGTAGGTATAGGGGTCGATGGTGCCATCGGCCAACGAGTAGCTACCCGCAGGCAGAGGATCGTTGCCATCGTTGCAGATCGCGGGATCGACCTTAATATCGAGGGCCAGCTCATTCCACAGCACATCGCTAAACTTGATGTAGTACTCGCCGGCAACGACGTTACCCGTGTAGCGTTCGGGCAACGAGGTAACCTCAAAGACATAGGCACCCTCGGGAACATCGGGATTGTAGGCAGGCATCTGTATGCCCTCGATAATGCCCTCATAATCAAGGACTACGACATAATCACCATTCTCCGACGTAAACTCACCGCTGATCTCGTAACGTACCTCGCGAGTCTCCTCGTTGGGCTCAGCCACGACATCCACATAGCCATCAACGATAGGCATCAGCGTGCTACTGTCGAGGATGAGCGTCGTGTAGTAGGGCGAGAAGTAGTAGTCGGCATTCGCAGCCTTAAGCTCGTAGCGCGCGGGCATCAGATAGTCGTATGGCGTCGAGGTGTAAAAGTCAACCTTCATTTGCAGCTTTGCCTCGGGATCGTCGAACGAAACGAAGATGTTGCTACCTGAGCCGTGGGCCGTAGAGGCCGATGTTGCAGCCACACGATAGGTAATCACCTCCTTAAGCGTTGTAGCATACAACTTAATGCCATCGTACTCACCATCGACCACATAGACAATATTTATCTCATACTCCGTCTCAGGTTCAAGACCCTCAATCGGTATAAGTTGCTCACCACCGATGGGCACATCCGAACCATTTTTGTAGGCCTGCTCGAAGGTAACATCGCGCTCTCCGGCAGGGAAGCATACCACGCGCAGACCGTCGACATTCTCCGCCGTGATGCTCAACACAATATAGTCGTAGCTAATATCGTCGGTTACCGACGCCGAAAACTCAACGGGGAGTCGTTGCACGAGCGTAGCCATCGTAATAGCCTCTGCCTCAACCAAGTAGTCGTCATTACGAGCTGCGGCATAGATCGTGTACTCAGTGTCGGGCATCAGCTCATCAATAGTAATAACCTTCTCCGTGTTAGCCTCGGTTGCAACACCCTCGGCAAGGATCTTGTCACCATCGGGAGCCTCCTCCGATGCCGTCTGACAGAGATAAGCAACATCGGCCGCCTGCGTCGTTGTGAGCGTAAACGAGAGCGTCGTCTCGGTCACCTCGCCAGCCGTGAGCGTTACCGTGGGCTTGACAATAGGTGCGTCGCTCTGCGCCAACGTCTTTATGATCAGCGGTTTAGACGCAACAGTATTATCACCCGACTTCGCCGCAGCAACAACCCTATACTCCGTATCTGGCACGAGCTCCGTGACGGTTATCTCAACACTCTTGTTCGCCTCCACCGCAACGCCATCCGCAATCACAGCCGACGCCGCAGGCTCACTCTCAGTAGCCTCATATAGGATGTAAGCCGCTGCCTCGGCAAACGTCGTCGTGATGGTAAAACTTGCCGTTGTGGCCGTCACCTCACCCTTTACAATCTGCGCCGTAGGGGTATCAGGCGTAGGTTTTGGCGTGGGCGTAGGCTCCGAATTCTCGGTACACCCCACCGTCGCCACAAACGCAAAAAGCGCGAAAAATAAGATTAATCGATTTCCAATTCTCATAGACATTTATTTTTATTAGGTTTTATTAAATTTCGTTTACTCGCTAATTTTCAATCATATACCAAATATCTGCGACACACAAGCATTAGGATAGTAGTCTTTTACACTTAAAAATCGCTTTTTCTGTTCACAATATCTTCTTATTTCGTTAGCAAAGATATGTAAAAAAACAATATTTGCAAATATATTTTCTGCCGATTAGTTAAACAAATTTATTTATAAAATTGTTAAAATAATTTTTTCTTAATGAAAACATTGTCAATAAAGAAAAATATTTTTACATTTGCGAAACGAAAGAATTGTCCAACAAACGATACCTATATTTAATAGTTATGAGAAGAGCATTAACCGTTGTCAGCCTGATTTGCACCTTCGCAATGCTCCTTGTGGCCTGCTCAACAGACGAGCCCACAGGAAACAAACCCTCGACACCCGAACCAAAGCCCGAGCCCAAGCCCCTAACCGAGAGCCATACGCTCATCGTCTGTATGCAGGGCGATAACGGACTCGCCGAATTTATGGATTTGAACCTCCAGCGCATACTCGCATCATACTACGACATACCAACAGGTATCGGCCGCGTAGTGGTGTTCTACGACCGCGGTAACTACACGCGCCTCACCGAGTTATACATCGACGACGGAATGGTAAAGCAACGTCTGATAAAGGAGTACAATACGCATACCGCGACGACCGACAAGGCCTTCTTCAAAGAGATGCTCGCGCTCGCCGCCGCTGAGGCCCCTGCCGATAGCTACGGACTTATCCTCTCGTCGCACGGTGGTGGATGGGTGCCCGCTGAACTCTACGACAGCTACGTTCTTGGCGAGGGCACGCGCGGCTCAGAGCCCATCGCTCATCCTCAGTTCTACGGTCAGGATGGCGCGGATTGTATGGAGATTCCCGAATTGGCCGAGGCTATCGACACGCTGGATTTCAACTACATACTCTTCGATGCCTGCTTTATGGGCAATATCGAGGCCCTCTACGACCTTCGACACACGGCCGACTACATCATAGCATCACCCGCCGAGGTGCTCGGCACGGGATTCCCCTACGAGAAGATTATACCTATGCTCTTCGAGTATGACGATCATAGCCTCGAGGCTGTATGTGAGGAGTTTATGGCGATGTATCGCGAGTCGTCGGGCACTATAACACTTGTCGACTGTAGCAAGCTCGATGCCTTAGCAGACGCCGTTGCTTCGGTCTACGCCGCGTGTGGCGAGCAGCCCACAGTCGATGCCACAGCAGTGCAGGCATACGAGCACTTCGACTACCACCTATACTTCGACCTCGGCCACTATATCGAGAGCATCGCAGATGCGACATCGTTGGCACGCTTTGACAAGGCTCTTGACGAGGCCCTTCTCTACGTCGGCAATAGCCCAACGATATTGAGCTCGACGGGCGCGGGTGCCATCAGCCTCAACCGCCACTCAGGCCTCACGACCTATGTCTACCAGCCATCGTGCCCCGAGACCTACGCTGCGTGGCGCGCCACCGCCTGGGCCCAGCGCGTCTTGGGGTTGTAACGAAGATTAGACGACGTGCTCAGATTCCCAAATCAATAAGTAAATGGAGCGGGTGTTGACATCGGGATCAACACTCGCTCGCTATATTTTTATAGAGCAACTCACTTTTAACAGAGAGACTGATTTCAAAAAGATATCACAAAAATGGTCTTTGTACCACTGTAATGTTTCTAAGTAGAAAAAGCCAGACACAGGCGAAGAAAATAGAATGTTTTAATAATGATTTACCATACAAAAGTCACATATAATCAATATCGCAATCCACTTTTTATATTTTGAAAGCTAAGCGTAAAACTCTATTATTATGCGATTTATGTGATTTAAGCGTTCCACATCGTCCACTTTTTTTACACAAATAAGCGTGAGTGCGGAATAAGAGCAAATGAGGTGCAAAAAAATACGCCCCCACGAATCCACCAAATAAAGGCTCTCAAAAAGAGCTTAATCACTGATATACAATAATATAAACAAAATCTTATTCTATATTTAGAATAAATAGAGAGGTTTTTTATTAAAATAAAACTTGTTCGGAAAATAAAAAATACTTACCTTTATAGTAGCAAATTTGTAGCAAACAGAGCATATCCACACCGCTTCTCTTCAGAGAAAACAGCAGAATATACTCAAACATCGTGCCTCGGCCGTAACCGGGGGTTGGACGCTACATACAGACATCACAACGAGACAAACATATTTCGAAATACAGTAGGCAATTGAACATCCACAAAGACGCAAGAGGTAAACGGTAGTTGGTTGCTAGAAAAGCAAACGGGAGCATATCAAAAGAAACAGACTGCCGCGAGCTACGAAATGAGGCAGACGGCGACAACCATAAAAGACTGCCGCAAGCTGCAAAAATGAGGCAGACGGCGACAACCATAAAAGACTGCCGCAAGCTGCAAAAATGAGACGAACAAAGGCAGGCAGAGGCAGACAAACTAAATGGTAAGAACACACACAAACAACTTAATTAATAATTTTAAAGCCTATGAAAAACTTTACTCAAAGAATCGCTTTGATCCTTGCGATCTTATGCGTGGGCACTGCTTCGGCATTTGCTCAACAAGTGAAGGGTACCGTTAAGGACGCAGCAGGCTCGCCAATCATCGGTGCAGCAGTTGTTGTCGATGGTACAACAGTCGGCACATCTACCGACCTCAATGGTGCATTTGCAATTGAGGCTCGCGATGGCCAGACATTGGTAGTATCTTTCATCGGTTACGTTCCCCAGAACGTTGTTGTGGGGGGGGGAAGAATGGTCTATGACATTATTCTTGAGGAAGATACACTCAACGTAGACGAGGTTGTAGTTGTTGGTTATGGTACGCAGAAGAAGAGCGTTGTAACCGCAGCAATCTCATCTATCACGGCTGACGACCTTAAGGCTCAGTCGAACAACCGCATCCAGAACGTACTTCAGGGTATGACCTCGGGTGTTACCGTTACCGCTCCTTCGGGTGCTCCCGATGCATCAGCACAGGTACGCGTGCGTGGTGTCGGCTCAATCAACAACTCTGAGCCCTTGTACATCGTCGACGGTATGGCCATTTCGGGTGGTATCGACTACCTCAACCCCAACGATATCGAGCGTATCGAGGTGTTGAAGGATGCCGCTTCAGGTGCCGTTTACGGTGCTCGTGCTGCTAACGGTGTTATCCTCGTTACTACGAAGAAGGGCCAGAAGGGCCGCGCTACCGTTAGCTACGACTTCTCATACGGCTGGCAGAACCCCTGGCGTAAGCCTCAGGTGCTCAACGCTACGGAGTATGCAACCATTATGAACGAGGGTTACATCAACGCTGGCCAGGCTCCCATCTACGACAATCCTTACGAGTTTGGTGAGGGTACCGATTGGGTAAGCGAGACGTTGAACAGCAACGCTCCTATTATGAAGCACGACCTCTCGATTATGGGTGGTTCGGAGAGCGTCAACTACGCACTCTCGGCTGGTTACCTCACACACGAGGGTATCGTTGGTGGTAACTTCGACCGTTCGAACTACGAGCGTCTCACAATCCGCTCAAATATCGGTGCTACCGTATTCGATAGCTCGAAGAACCGCGATTGGCTCAACAAGCTGACTGTACAGACATCTGTATCGTACGCGCGCATATTATCAACAGGTATCGAGGCTAACTCGGAGTATGGTTCACCCCTCGGCTCGGCTATCACAATGTCGCCGCTGTTGGACATCTACGCAACTCCAGAGGAGGAGGAGGCATACAAGACTATGTATCCCGATGGCTACGAGCACATCGTTCGCGATGCTAACGGCCGTCCCTACACTGTTGTTGATGGCAACATCTACAACGAGCAGTCTAACCCTCTGGCATTCCTCTCATTGCCCGGCACGAAGTATGAGACCGACAAGTTCATCGCCAACTTCGTAGGCGAGCTTCAGCTCTACGACGGTCTTAAGTTCCGCTCTTCAGTGGGTGTCGACCTCGCATTCTGGGGCAACCACGGCTACAACAAGCAGTACTTCCTCTCGTCTAAGCGTTATAGCTACAACACCGTATCGGCAGAGACTACCTACGACAAGGATGGTAATGCAACCGTTACCGACAAGGTTAACTACGCTGAGTCTGTATCGCAGGAGATGAACCGCGGCTTGCAGTATCAGATCGAGAACGTCCTCTCTTACGATAAGACCTTCGGCAAGCACTCTATCGCCATCCTCTTGGGTCAGTCTGCTATCTCATCTACATCACAGAACGTGGGCGCATCGGCTCAGGGTATTATGTACCCCTACGATCCCTATAAGATCACCGTTAACAACACTCTCGGTCAGCAGTCTGACGGCCACCGTAACGGCTGGGGTTCTTGGAACTCTATCCCCTATCGCTTGGCATCATACTTCGGTCGTTTGTCGTACAACTACGACGAGCGTTATATGGCCGAGGTAACCTTCCGTCGTGATGGTTCGAGCCGCTTTGGTGACAACAACAAGTGGGGTAACTTCCCGTCAGTATCAGCAGGTTGGAACATCAAGAACGAGGCATTTATGGATAACGTTGATTGGCTCTCTACTTTGAAGCTCCGCGCATCTTGGGGTATCAACGGTAACGACGCCATCGGCAACTTCGTATATGCCGTGTATATGAACTCGGGTAACAACTACGTATTCGGTTCGGGTGCCAACGGTTCGGAGGTTATCACCCTCGGTGCAAAGCCTTCGGGCCTTGCTAACCCCGATGCACGTTGGGAGGAGTCACGTCAGACCGATATCGGTTTGGATGCAGGCTTCTTCGATAACCGCTTGACATTCACATTCGACTGGTATAACAAGAAGACCGCAGGTATGCTTCTCTCGATGCCCGTTCCCGGCTACGCTGGTGACTCAGCACCTACGGGTAACCTCGGTGATATGGTTAACCGCGGTATCGAGTTCGAGATTGGCTGGCGCGACTCAGCTGGTTCGTTCAACTACCACATCTCGGCTAACGCAACCTACAACACCAACGAGCTCACCTACCTCGGTGACGACTCTACACACCTCTACGGCTCTAGCCACAAGATTGGTCAGCTTACTCGCGGTTCAATCGGTTTGCCGTTCCCCTACTTCTATGGTTACAAGACCGACGGTATCTTCCAGAATATGGACGAGGTTAACGCTCACGTGAATGCTGATGGCGCATTGTTGCAGCCTAAGGCAGCTCCCGGTGACGTTCGCTTCAAGGATCTCGATGGCAATGGCGTTATCGACGACGGCGACCGCACGATGCTCGGTAAGGGTATGCCCGACTGGACATTCGGTATGAACCTCGGCTTCGAGTGGAAGGGTCTCGATTTCAATATGTTGTTGCAGGGCCAGGCCGGTTGCGAGATCTTCAACGTATCGCGTCGTACCGACCTCTACTACGTTAACCTCAACAAGTCTATCTTGAACCGTTGGACAGGTGAGGGCTCTACGAATAAGTATCCTCGCTTTATGTTCGACTCGGCTAACGAGAACTACCGCGTATCTGACCTCTGGTTGGAGGATGGCTCGTTCTTGCGCTGCCGCAATATGCAGATTGGTTACACTCTGCCCGTTGAGCTCACTAAGAAGGTTGCCATTTCGCGTCTCCGCGTATTCGTGATGGCAGAGAATCTCTTTACTTTGACGAAGTACACTGGTTGCGATCCTGAGGTTACCGGTGGTAATGGCTTCGGTACAGAGGCAGGTATCGACCGTGGTGTATATCCTCAGTCACGTACCTTCTCGGTTGGTGTAAACCTTACTTTCTAATTTAAAACCGAATGATGATTATGAAAAAGATATTTTTTGCACTTAGCGCAATCGCAGTATTGCTTTCATCGTGCGGTAAGGACTTCGTTACCGTGAAGCATAACTCTTCGGAGCCTATGGACGAGTACTTCATTGACGAGGCTCGTATGTACCAGTCGTTGGTTGCAGCGTACGACTCATTGGAGTGGCTCGACTACTTCGATCAGTATGTTAACGCCCTGACTCTCACGCCCGATGTTATGGCCGACGATATCTATTGCGGTGGTTCGAACGAGGGTGACCAGCCGTCAATCGTTAAGACTCACTACTACACGCTTACCTCTACCGAGCAGCTCGACCGTATCTGGACTATCTGCTACTCGGGCGTTAACCGTTCGTGCATCGTGCTGGAGTACGTCGACCGTGTTCCCGGTATGGACGATGCTACGAAGGCTCGCTACGTTGCTGAGGCTACAGTTTTGAGAACCTTCTACTACAACTTGTTGTGGAAGTATTGGGGTAACATCCCCTACTACGAGAAGAACCTCGAGGCTCCCTACTTCACCAAGCAGCTCACGGCTGACGAGGTGTACGCCAAGTGCGTTGAGGGTCTTGAGTCGGTATTCGAGATGGATGCCCTTCCTATGCGTGCCGTTGCAGGCGAGGAGGGTCGCGTGACTAAGGCTATGGCCTATATGCTCTATGCGGAGATGGTTATGTATCAGAACGACGAGACACGCTACTCGGAGGCTCTCGGTTATATGGAGGAGATCATCAACTCGGGCCAGTATGCTCTTGTTGCTGACTATGCTTCAATCTGGTTGGAGACAGGCGAGTGGAACTCGGAGTCTATCTGGGAGATCAACTACATCTCTGAGGGTGCTGTTCGCTCTTGGGGCGCGCCTCTTGCAACTGGTGGTACTGTATATCCTATGCTTATCGGCGTTACGGGTGCTCCCGCAGCATCGGGCTACGTTGGTGGCTGGGGCTTCGGTCCCGTAGCTCCCTCGGCTTGGGCAATGTTCGAGGAGGGTGACACACGTCGTGCTGGCTCTATCCTCAACTTCTACGAGGAGTTCCCCGACTTGACTCTCGGCGAGGAGCGTTGGCAGTACACCGGCTTGTTCCTCAAGAAGTATGTTGCACGCGTGAACGGTAACCACGGTCAGCTCGCTGATGGCGATATGAACTATGGTAACAACATCCGCGTTTACCGCTATGCTGAGACTCTTCTCAACGCAGCTGAGCTTGCAGTCCTCTCTGGCAAGGATGGTTCGCAGTACTTGCAGCAGGTACGTCAGCGCGCTAACTGCAGCGACACGGGCACCGATCGTGAGGCTATCATCCAGGAGCGTCACAAGGAGTTCGTGGGCGAGGGTAAGCGTTACTGGGATCTCGTTCGCTCGGGTCTTGCCGAGACTGTTTTGGCAGCAGGCACACACGAGTGGCGTACTCAGGGTTGGAATAGTGGCAAGAAGTACTGGCCATTGCCCCAGTCGGAGGTTGACAAGGATCCTAACCTCGTACAGAACGTAGGCTACTAATAGCCCGTTGGACAATCAAAGGGATAATCTATAACGATAATCTAAAACAGTGAAATTATGAAACGATTGTTTAAATATATGGCTGCGGCTCTTATGGCTGTGTCGATGCTCACGGTCGGTTGTACCACCGATTATGTTGAGTTGGACCAGAATAAGGTGCCCTCGGCAAATGATTTCGATGTAACCATCGACATCGATCAGGAGACTAACTACGTTACCTTCACGATGAATAACACGGGTATGGTTCCTATGTTCATCTTCGGTGATCAGTCGGTTGATGGCAAGGCTAACAAGACCTACGCTTACACGGGCAACGGTATCTCATTGCGTTTCCGCGATGCTGGCACCTACCGTGTGGAGGTTAAGGCATACAACGCTCACGGTATATCGGTGGGTTCGAGAGAGCTCGAGTTCACTATGGAGAACACCTATCGCGATCCATTCGACGCATCGCCTTATATGAAGGCTTTGGCCAACACTTGGCAGTGGGATAAGGAGACTGACGGCCACTTTGGTTGCGGCTCTATCAACGCTGATACGGGTCAGGCTACTACCGACGGTACCGACTGGTGGAAGTGCGGTCCTAACGGTAAGGATGGTGCTGGTATGTACGACGATACTATTACATTCACCGAGGGTGGTGAGTATACTTACAACCCAGGTGATGATGGCGTTGTATACGTAAACTGGGGTATGGCAGCCGGTGGTAACTATCCCGGTAACTATGCTAACGACGAGCAGGACTACCAGGCACCTATCGAGGCCTTCACTTGTGCTTACTCTATCGAGAACAACTGGAACGCAGCAGGTATCGAGGAGATCTACCTCGTGCTCGAGCCCGGCCACAACCTCTCGTATATCCCTCACCAGACAGCTATCGACAATCCTCGCTACCGTTTCCTCGAGACTAACGTAGGTACTATCCGCAAGACCTTGTCGCTCGTTAACGAGGAGCCCACCGAGAATGGTGGTGGCGGTATCGCTTGGAAGTATCAGTTCGTGCCTTTCGTACACGTAGCAGGTCCTGAGGAGTTGCTCGCAGGTACCGACGCAGCTGGTAAGGTATGGGTAATGGATGCTGATGCTCAGGGTCACCTCGGTTGCGGTGAGTCTGTTGATAACCCTGCAGGCTGGTGGTCAGCACCCGCACAGGATAAGGCTGCATTCGGTTTGTACGACGATGAGATTACCTTCACTCCTGATGGTAAGTATATCTACAACCCCGGTCCCGACGGTTTGATGTATATCAACTGGGGTGTAACTATGATTGGCCCTAACCCCGGTGCTGAGCCCGATATCGACATCGAGTGGTCGCTCACCGAGAGCACTTATACGTTCGATGGCTCAACTATCACTCTTGCAGCTAATACTCCTATGGTATACGTTCCTTCGGATTACGTATGGGAGAACCCCGTATTCCACGTTAAGGAGATCACCGAGTCTAAGCTCGTTGTTGTTGCCGAGAATCCTGGTTGCTACTGGCAGATGATCTTCAAGGCTCGCGACTTCAAGGCTCCCGCCGTTACGTTCGACGGCGAGGATGTAGCTTCAGGCTTTGCTGAGCTATCACTGGCTAAGGATCAGGTTATTCCTGTTACAGGTGTTAACTTTGAGGAGGCTTGGATCGACCCCGATTTCTTTGAGGTTGTTGATGCTTCGAACTTGAAGTTCTTGGCCGAGACTGGCGACTACCGCGTATCGTGGGATGGTAAGTGGTTCAAGGTTGTTCCTATGTTCAATGGCGAGAAGGCTACCTACGACAATGGCAAGGCTTTGTGGATCATCGGTGACGGTGGTGGTAAGCCTACGGTAGACAACCTCATCGGCTGGAACACTGGCGAGGCTCCGCTGCCTTGCGCTAAGATTGGCGAGAACACCTACCGCATCACTTTGGCTATGAAGGCTGAGGGTGGTTCTATCAAGGTATTCGGTCAGTCTGACTGGGGCGTTGAGTGGACAAAGGATAAGTATGGCGTAGTTACGGACAACGGTCTGTTCCATATCCCTGGTGACGATGGTAACATCCACACTATCGAGGGTACAGAGCCTGGTTACTACACATTCTACTTCACCGACAACGACGGCATCCTCGATATGGAGGTTAAGAAGGCTAAGTTCGGTGATCAGACTATCTACGATCCTACTTATGAGGGCAACTTGTGGCTCTCGATGACCGTTGAGGAGATGTTCTATCACTACGCACCAGGCTGGGGTGCTATTATCAATGACCAGTTTGGTTTTGAGGAGAATGGTACAAATGATTATACCATCACTCTTCCTCTGGCCACTACCGATCAGTGGCAGGCACAGATGGCATTCCGTACAACAATGAGTTCATCTGCCGACAAGAGCTACGACTTCTACTTGGTAATGAACTCAACAGTAGATCACCCTGGCGTAACCATTAAGTTGGTGAAGACTGGCGACGACAACACATTCTACTTTGCGGATCGTCATCCTCTCACCGCTTATGAGGACTTCGTTTACAAGGTGCCTAATATGCCTGGTATCGATATGGAGAAGATTAGCCTCTTCTTCGACTTCGGTGGCTGTGCAGAGAACACCGTTGTAAACATCAAGGATATCATCTTCCAGGAGCACCGCGAGGAGGAGTAACATCTAACAACGAAAGGCAAGCAGGGCACTGCTCTGCTTGCCTTTTTTATACCTATTAATATGTAAGTAAGCCATAATATGAGACGTATGCATCTAATTTTGAACTTTTTGGTGGCAGCATTAATGTTCGCTGCGTGTGGCAATGAGGCGGAGGATACTCCCCAGACAGGAGGCAACATCACGCTCAGCGTTGAGGTTTTGGCGGTAAGCTACGAGAAGCAGACCGCGAGCGTCACTGTTGAGGCTGATAACGAGTGGGGCGTATATCCCAAGGCCGACTGGATTAAGGCACAGCCGAGTGGCGGCGTAGCAGGCACAACGACCGTGAAACTCGCTGTCGAGGAGAATAAGACGGGAGACGTACGCGAGTCGGTCGTTGAGTTCCGTTCAAAGGGTAAGAGCTACAACCTCACCGTCAAGCAGAACTACGACATCGAGGCAGTAGCCATCGCCGACGCAAACTTCCTCGCCGCACTTGTCGAGAAGCACGACACGGATGGCGATGGCATCCTATCGACAAAGGAGGCCGCGGAGGTTCGCCACATAGAGTGCGCGGGCAAGGGCATAAAGTCGATGACGGAGCTTGCGACATACTTTACCGAGGTGACATATCTCGACTGCTCGGATAACGAACTCACGGAGCTCGACGTCACGGCCCTCACAAAGTTGGAGTATCTCGACTGCTCGGGCAACAATCTCTCGGAGCTCGACATCCAGCGACAGCAGAAGCTCACAACGCTCGACTGCACCGATAACGCTAACCTCACAAAGATATACGTATGGTTCAACTTCACCGCCCCCGAGGGCTTCTCTAAGCCCGCAGGTGCGGAGTACATCGAGCCGGGCATCGCAGCCCCCGAGGGCTACGAGCTCGTATGGCACGACGAGTTTGACACGGCAGGCGTATCGTCGCCCTCGCCCGAGAACTGGTGGTACGAGACCGGCGATGGAGGCTGGGGTAACAACGAGCTTCAGGACTACGTATCGGGCGGCAAGTACAACGGCACACGCATCGCCGAGGTGTCGGACGGCACACTAAAGATCACGGCACAGAAGATCGACGGCAAGGTGCGCTCGGTGCGTATGAATACGGTCCAGAGCTGGACCTACGGCTACTTCGAGGGACGCCTGAAGCTATGCCGAGGCAAGGGTACGTGGCCCGCATTCTGGATGATGCCCAAGAACTTCCGCGCGTGGCCCGATGATGGCGAGATAGATATTATGGAGCACGTGGGCTACCACGAGAACTACGTCTCGTCGTCGATACACTGCAAGGCCTACTACCACTCTATCGGCACGCAGAAGACCAACGAGATACACATTCCCACGGCCACATCGGAGTTCCATACCTACGCAGTGGAGTGGACCCCCGACTACCTGAAGTTCTACTTCGACGGTGCGCTACACTTCACGTTTAAGAACGACGGCAAGGGCGACTACAACACTTGGCCCTTCTACAATCCCTTCTACTTGAAGCTCAACCTCGCGTGGGGCGGCAACTGGGGAGGAGCGATGGGCATCGAGGAGTCGAGCCTACCCACAACCTACGAGATAGACTATGTTCGTGTGTTCCAAAAGATTGAGTAACAACTAACTAAAACACAAACAATATGAGAATCAAGACTTTTGCATTAACACTTATGGCTCTCGCCATAGGGTCGGTGGCTATGGCTCAGGGCGACATCGACCAGCGTGTCGAGGAGCTTCTTCAGAAGATGACTCTCGAGGAGAAGATTGGCCAGATGAATCAGCTCTCGGGAGGCTATCAGTTTACCGAGATGATCAGGGAGGGTAACGTCGGTTCTATCCTCAACATCGTCGACCCGGTGGAGATCAACGCCGTACAGCGTGCCGCCGTTGAGAATAGCCGCTTGGGTATTCCGCTGCTTGTCAGCCGCGATGTGATTCACGGTTTCCGCACCATCTTCCCTATTCCGTTGGGTATGGCTGCAACGTTCGACCCCGATATCGTTGAGCAGGGTGCCCGCATCGCCGCTATCGAGGCCACAGCCTCGGGCGTACGTTGGACATTCTCACCTATGCTCGACATCGCTCGTGACCCACGCTGGGGCCGTGTTGCCGAGGGCTCGGGCGAGGATACCTACCTCGACGTTCAGATGGGCGTAGCTATGGTTAAGGGTTATCAGGGCGAGGACTTCTCGGACCCCACCTCTATGGCTGCCTGCATCAAGCACTTCGTGGGCTACGGTGCTGCCGAGGGTGGTCGCGACTACAACACGACGATGATCTCGGAGCGCGCGCTACGCAACGTCTACTTCCCGGCATTTAAGGCATGCGTCGATGCTGGTGCCCTCACGCTTATGACCTCGTTCAACGACGTCGACGGACTGCCCTCGACGGGTAACGACTGGCTGCTCCGCGATATCCTGCGCGAGGAGTGGGGCTTCGACGGTATGGTAGTAACGGACTGGAACTCATCGGGCGAGATGATCGCTCACGGCTTTGCCGAGGATCTGAAGCACGCAACGGAGCTCTCGATCAACGCTGGCGTCGATATGGATATGATGTCGTGGGGCTTCATCCAGCACACCAAGTCGCTCATCGAAGAGGGCAAGCTCTCGATGGAGACCATCGACAACGCCGTGCGTAACATCCTCAAACTCAAGTTCCGCCTCGGCCTCTTCGAGAATCCCTACGTCGACGTGACGCTCGCTCGCAAGGTGGCATACGCCCCCGAGCACCTCGCCGCTGCCAAGCAGTGCGCCATCGAGTCGGCCGTCCTCATCCAGAATAACAACAACGTGCTTCCGCTTGCTAAGGGTAGCACCGTACTCGTAACAGGTCCTATGGCCGATGCACCCTACGATCAGCTCGGCACGTGGGCATTCGATGGCGAGGAGCAGTACACCGTAACGCCGCTCAAGGCACTCGCTGCGCACTTCAACGTCATCAACGCCCCAACGCTCAGTTATAGTCGCGACACCGACACCTCGAGCTTCAAGGCCGCACAGAAGGCTGCCAAGAAGGCCGATGCCATCGTGGTATGCGTAGGCGAGGAGGCAATCCTCTCGGGCGAGGCGCACTCACTCTCGAACCTCAACCTTCAGGGTGCTCAGAGCCAGCTTATCGCTGCGATGAGGGCTACGGGTAAGCCCGTCGTTGTGGTTGTCATCGCTGGCCGTCCGTTGACCATCGAGCGCGACTTGGCCAAGTGCGACGCTATGCTCTACTCGTTCCACCCCGGCACTATGGGTGGCGAGGCTCTTGCCGACCTTATCGCTGGCGAGGCAGTACCCTCGGGTAAGCTCCCGATGACATTCCTCCGCGATGCTGGTCAGGCTCCGTTCTACTACAACCACCCGATGACCGGACGTCCGAATAACGGCACCGAGACCCTCCTTCACGACATTCCGTTGAAGGCTGGTCAGACATCGCTCGGCTGTACGTCGTACTACCTCGACACTGGCTACGGCCCGTTGTTCCCCTTCGGCTACGGTCTGTCGTACACCACGTTTGAGTATGCAAATGTTAACCTCGATAAATATGAGCACAACAAGAGCGACTACATCCACATCGACTTCGATCTTACGAACACAGGCGATCGTGAAGCTACGGAGGTTGTGCAGATCTACGTTCGCGACCTCGTGGGCTCGGTTGTTCGCCCTGTCAAGGAGCTCAAGGGCTTTATGCGCGTGACGCTTAAGCCGGGCGAGACCAAGCACCTTATGTACGACCTTCCCGTTTCGGATTTGGCATTCTGGAATCGCGATATGGAGTATGTCGTTGAGTCGGGCGAGTTCCAACTCTGGGTTGCTGGCGACTCAGCCTCGGGCGAGCCTATCAACTTCAAGGTTCTATAACATAGTCCGTAGACAGAGACAAGCCGAGCCATCCCGCGGGATGGCTCGGCTATTTTATCGTTGGGTGGCCGTGCAATACGCAGCAGCAACTACCCTACTTACCAATGCGTTTCACGCGCTCCTCAAAGGTGTCGCGATCGTCAAGAGCACTGTTTTTCGTACGCGCACGATAGTTATAGATCGTATTCACGGAGTAGCGCAAGAGGGCAGCGATACGCGATGAGTCGCAGATACCGAGGCGGATAAGTGCAAAGATGCGAAGCTCGGTATTCAGCCGCTCACTACGCTTAGGCTCGATGCGCGAGTCGGGCTTCAGCAGTGCATTAAACTCCTCGACGAAGTTGGGATAGAGATTTAGGAAGGCGTTATCGAACATATCGTAGAAGTTCTGCAACTCCTCATCCATAATACTCGACGACGAGAGCTCGTGCTCGAGTTCCGCGGCCTTGCCCTGCGCCAACTTACGACGCACGTCACGCTGTAACGTCGTCAGCTTCTCGATATAGTCGGAGCACATAGCCAGAAAGAGTGCGATATACTCCTCCTTCACGGCGTTTGCCTCCCTAAGGTCGATGTTTATAGCCTCGAGCTTCTCGTTGAGCGTATGGAGCTCGGCGTTGGAGTTGCCGATGCGTTCGTTCATCTCGCTAATCTTGCGCGTGTCACGGCGCAGGCGTAGAAGCAGGATAGCCATATAGCAGCATATGCCGAGCAGAGCCACGGCAAGGATTGAGATTACGATAGCCAGATGGCGCGAGTGCTCCTCCTGCAACTTAAGCCTCTCGCTCTGGGCCTGCTGCTTCTCCTGATACGCCTTCTCGATCTCGGGCATCACACCCGAAATCTGCCACGGACGCAACTTAGCGTTATAAAAGAGGGCGTCGTTGAGCGAGATGGTTATATAGCGGAATGCGCGGTCTACGTCGCCACACTCGAGCAGCACCGTAGCCAAGCTACACAGCGAGGCATTGTCGCGCGTGGCGGTGCGTATGTCGGCAATTGCCGAGCGCGCAAACCACTCGATCATCTCCTCGCGCTCGTCGAGAGCCTCGCAGATGCGCGCCTGATTGTAGGAATACATAGCATACTCGTGCTCATCGGGCGTAAGCGTTGCGAGCAATGCACGGTTGAGCTTGTCGGCCTCAGCCCAGCGTTCGTTGTCCGTAAGACCACTGATGGCCACAACCTTATGTAACGTCTCATTCTCCGGCGTGAGGTCAAGCAACAGAGCGCGGTAGTAGTCGCGTCGTTGCCCCGAGCGTGTACGCTGCTCACCGTCTCCCGTGTAGTGCCAGAAGTCGCGATGGAAGCGGTGCTGAACGCCATAATAGTCGATGAGCTGATCGGGCTGGAGACTTAGGGTGTCGATGCCCTGCTCCAATATCTCCTCGGCCTCGAGGAACATCGCCGAGGTTGTATATAGCATCGCACGGTCGATCTGCACATCCATCATAAGCTCGCGGCTACCCATCTTACTCGCAATGTCGTAACGCATATCGAGCGACTCGAGAGCCTTATCGAACTGGAAGGCAAAGTACTCGTTATAGAGGTTGTCGTAGATATTATATCGCTGCAAGGGGCTGAGCTCGTAGTTGTTGAGCATAGCCTCGAGGCTTCGAATCTGGGCATAGCGCACGTCGATATACCCTTCGGCAGCATCCAACGTGTGGTCGAGTTCAATGAGTACGTCTCTCTGCGCATAGGCCGTAGTGCCACTTATCACACACAAAAGGGTCGAAACAACCCCAACGAAATAGCTTAAAGGTCTCTTATTCATACTACAAAGTTAGTAATATTTTTAATAACGCAAAAACCCTCCCACTTTTATCTCGTGTCAACGGGCTAATAATCAGCTCTCTTAGCCGTGGAGGCTCTATATTTTTTAAAACAATCGCTCTGCCGAGGGTCTACGTACGACTATTTTTCGTAACTTTGTGTAATTAACCACTTCAAGATTATGAGACGATTGAATTTCATTATGCTCATTGCAGCCCTCGGCAGCTTTACCATTAGTTGCGCAGGCGATAATAGCGACACCTCGACACCTCCGGCAAAGGACGAGACAACCATCGAGCTTAGCCAGTCATCCGCGACAAACACCTCGGTGGAGGTGAGCGTGGCACTCGCTAATGCCGATGTAGCCTACTGCCGACTCTACGAGGCGGGAACCGCAACACCATCGCTCTCGTCGCTACGCGATGGCCAGAAGCTCAGCGAGAGCGGCAAGCTCACGTTCGAGGGTCTCGAGGCTGGATACAGCTACAAGGTCTATGGCATTGCAGGACGTAACGGCATCTACACCAACGTCGTAGGTATCGACGTAAAGACCTCGGGCGAGATCGACTACAACTTCCCCACGGGCGGCGTCGAGGCATTTACGACGACAGCCTCGAAGTCGATGCTTATGAAGACGATCGAGGCGGAGGATATACGCTCAGCCTCGGATAAGAGTCTCACAATCACCATCGACAACACCACGCGCTATCAGTCGATGGAGGGTTTCGGCCCCGCAATCACGGGTTCGGCAGCCTATAACCTTCTGAAGATGAATGCCTCGGAGCGTGACCGTCTGTTGCGCGAAGCATTCCACCCAACCGAGGGTCTCGGCTACAACTACGTGCGTATCTCGATCGGTTGCTCGGACTTCTCGCTTCGCGAGTACACGTGGTGCGATCAGGAGGGTCTCGAGTTCTTCGCCGTGCACCCCGACGATAGCCAGTATCTATTCCCCGTACTTCGCGAGATCCTCGCCATCAACCCCGATGTGAAGATCATCGCAGCACCGTGGACCGCACCACTATGGATGAAGATCGACCGCTACTCGAACAAGCCCTACGACAAGTGGGCAGGTGGTAAGCTCAACCCCGACTACTACGACGAGTATGCGCAGTATCTCGTAATGTGGGTCGAGGAGATGGAGCTCAACGGCTTTAAGATTGAGTCGATAACGCCACAGAATGAGCCGCTGCACGATGGTAACTCGGCCTCAACGTATATGTCGTGGGAACAGCAGCGCAACTTCATCAAGAATCACCTCGGCCCGGCCTTCGAGGCTGCAGGGCTCGACACCAAGATATGGATCTACGACCACAATTTCGACGTAACGGATTTCGTGAAGAACATCTACGCCGACAAGGAGGCATCGAAGTATGTCGAGGGCTCGGCTTGGCACGCTTATGGTGGTAGCTCATCGGCACTGGCACAGATCTACAAGGCCGACCCCACGAAGAGCATCTACTTCACGGAGCAGAGCATCGGCACCTGGTGCCCCAACTTTGGCGATAACCTCTTGTGGCACATACGCGAGGTATGCCTCGGCACCATCAACAACTACTGCCGCGCCGTGGTACTTTGGAACTTTATGCTCGATGCCGAGCGTGGTCCCAACCGTCCCGGCGGATGCACCACGTGCTACGGCTTTGTCGACTGCGATGCGTCGTACTCCTACTCTACGCTCACGTTCCGCAGCCACTGGTACGCCATCGGCCATATGTCGAAGGTCGTAAAACGCGACGCCGTGCGCATCAAGTGCTCTGGCAGCGTCACGGCATCGGCCTTTGAGAACCCCGATGGCACGATCGCTGCGGTGATGCTCAACGACTCGGAGGATGACAAGCAGGTGGTGGTAAAGAGCCCGAAGGGTGACTTTGTGGTAACGCTTGCAGCGCGCTCGGTGACTTCGCTCGTATGGTAGCGGTATGCGACGCTTCGGTCACATACTTCTATGCATCGTAATATTCTCGGTTGCGTGTAGCGACAAGGGGGGTCAAACAAGTGGCCCTCCTAAGCCTATACGCTTACACTCGATCATCTGCGACGATGATAGCTACACCATCGACTGCGGCGGCAGCGTTGAGGTCGTGTTCCGTGTCGAGGAGCCCAAGGCACTCTTCAACTACGCCCTCTCGAGCGACAAGTGTCAGGTGGAGCTGCGCTTAACCGCAGACCGAAGTCAACGTCCTAAGGAGCTGATGCTCACCTCCATCCGCGAGAGCGACACGACACGTGGCACCTACCACGCTCTCATCGCCGACACCTCGCTAAGTGAGATGTACAGCACATCCATCCACATAGTGATAAAACTCCATACGGGCGAGCTCATACGCTCAAACCCCATACACATCACAACCTCCAACTACGTTGGCGGCATCACCTCTGTCGTACTTCGTAAGGGTCAAAACCCGAGCCTTGCGCACGACATCACTTTCGACTTCGACGCCGCGGCACATAGTTTCAATGCACACATACCAATCTATACCACCGACCACACCTATATCACTGAGTTTAAGACGGATGGCGTCGACAGAATCGAGATTGACGGCAAGGCGATAGATATGGCTGGAACACCTGTGGATTTTAGTTGCGATGTCGACGTTGTCGCCTATCTCGCTGACGCGGAGCTACGTTATACGCTTCACGTGGATCATTTCACGGGCCTGCCCGTTGTGAGCATCACCACCCCCGGAGGTCAGGAGGTGTGGTCAAAGGATGTGTGGATCGAGCACTCGACGCTATGGCTCGATGGTAATGGTCGCTTCGAGGATGTCGAGGGTGTGGAGGTATCCATCCGCGGGCGCGGCAACTCGACGTGGGGCTACGACAAGAAACCATATGCCATAAAATTCACTGATAAACAAGAGGTTATGGGTATGCCCAAGCACAAGCGTTGGGTGCTACTGGCAAACTATATGGACCGCACGCTGTTGCGTAATCGCGTGGCCTTCTTCCTCGCCGAGCAGACATCGCTCGCGTGGACACCGCGGCAGGAGTTCGTCGAGCTGATACTCAACGGCAAGCACCTCGGGCAGTATCTCCTATGCGAGCAAGTGCGCGTCGACAACGACCGCATAGCCATCACCGAGATGACCCCGCAGGATAACTCAGGCGACGCCATCACGGGAGGCTACCTCCTCGAGCTCGACTTCCACTACGACAACGAGTGGCAGTGGTTCTCGCAGCACAACACGCCCTTTGCCGTGAAGTTCCCCGACGAGGAGGACCTCACCGCGGAGCAGTTCGCCTGGATACAACGCCATATCGCCGAGGCAGAGAGCGTGCTCTATGGCAACGACTTTGCCTCGCCCGACAAAGGCTATGCACAATATATTGATGCCCAGTCCTTTATAGACTACTGGCTAATCTACGAGATATGCGTCAACCACGAGCTCGCCAACCCCGGCAGTGTCTATCTGCAGAAGGATCGCAACGGCAAACTCGTGGCTGGTCCCGTGTGGGATTTCGACTGGGGTACCTTCTCCTATAACGCCTCGCCCGCTGCCCAGTGGGGACTCTTTATGACCCACGCGTGGTGGTACGACCGTCTGTTTAGCGACGAAGCCTTCCGCAACCTTGCGCGCGAACGTTGGCAGTTGCTTAAGCCGAAGTTTATGGAGGTATTCGCATTTATCGAGGCCGAGCGCAAATATATCGCCCGCTCGTGGGAGGAGAACTTCAAGCTCTGGGATATAAACACGACGATCAACGGCGACGAGAGACTCTCGTTTGACGACGCCGTTGATCGTATGATAAGGATCATCGAGGAGCGTATCGACATCATCGACAGAGAGTTATAGCACGCCACGAGGCTACAAACCCGACATTCCGTGCCTAAAATCTATTCCACATAATATAACGATAGAGCACCTCCGAAGCGATCTACATTCAAACGTCGAAGGGGCGATATCGCTCCTCTATTTTCTCCCAGTCGATGACGTGCCACATCTCCTCGACAGCATCTTTGCGCGCATTACGATAGTCGATATAGTAGGCGTGCTCCCAGACGTCGATGGCAAGAAGCGGCGTGAGGCCATCGGTAAGCGGCGTGCCAGCATTCTGCTTGGAGATGATATAGAGACGCCCATCCTTGTCCGCTGCGAGCCACACCCATCCCGAGCCAAAGAGCGACGTTGCCGCTGTGGTCATACGCCTGCGTAGCTCATCCACCGAGCCGAACTCGTCGTCGATGGCGCGGCGCAGTGCACCCGTCGGGTGGTGCTTGGCGCGTGGTGCGAACTGCTCGAAGAGGAATACGTGGTTCCAGGCCTGCGCCGCGTTGTTGAATATCGCTCCGTCGCTGCTGGTGACAATCTCCTCGAGTGGCATCGAGGCATAGCGCGTGCCCTCGGTGAGCTCGGCGAGCTTGGCGACATAACCGGCGTAGTGCTTGTCGTGGTGGAAATGCAGCGTCTCGGCCGAGATATAGGGTTCGAGAGCATCGTAGGCATAGGGCAGCTCGACAACGGCGAGTGCCACGGTGGCAAGTGTTGATAGTGTCATACTCATAAGTTTTAAGATTCCTCGCCTATGAATACAACAATGGAGCCAAAGAGGTGTGTACTCCCGTTGGCTCCACTATTAAATATGCTCTTGCGGGTAGATATTTCGCCACTCTGCAACTGGACTACCCACCACTCGGCAACCAGACTACTCGGCCTGATGCAGAATCACGCGCTCGATGGCACGCTCGCAAACGGGACAGAAACGCTCGGCCGCGTTGTTACGCATACGGCATACATCCGCCGGACGATAGATGCCCTTCGAGCGGTAGCCACCACCCTCATAGACGCCAACCGTATAGTTTGCCGTGCGCTCGGGAGTTACGACCGTAGGTATCTCCGTACCCTCCTCGACCATATCGGCCCACTTCGACTCGAAGTCTACGAGCGTAGTGATGTTGGGCTCCCAGGGCTCGTGGGCCACCGAGTGCATCTCGTCGTTATCCAAGTTACCCTCGTAGAAGTACTCGTCACCAAGACCGCCAAACGAGTGGCCAAACTCGTGAACTACAACGGGACGAAACGCGGGATGGTGCGCCGTGGTGAGGGTATATGAGTTATAGATGCCGCCACCGCCATAGGTATCGGTATTGGCAAGGATGATGAAGTGCTCGGCAGGGATGTTAGTCACCAAGTCGTACATAGCATATACATTGCCCGAGGTGAGATATCGCTCCATATAGAAGGTCATAAAGTTTGAGCCCACGGCCGTCTCGCGCCAAGCATCCTCCTGCGGGACACTCACGTTGCTATCAGCCGAGGGGCTGGCAACGGCGATGAAGTTAAACTTATCGCGGTGACTCTTGAAGGGCTCGTAGCTGAGAATCTCCTCCGTAGCGACGAGGGCATCCTCCATAAACATAGGCATTTCATCTACCGTATAACCCTCGGCAAGGATAACCACGTCGATACACTCCTTCGAGTCTCCACCCTTGTGCAGGTACTTGTGAGGCAGTGGCTGCTGACCCGAACGGTCGCGGATAAGCACATCCTCGGGGTTGATCGTGTGGCGGAGCGTGGCACCCACCTCGCCAGTATTCACGCGCAGCACCAACTCGGCAACGGCCTTACGCTGGGGCTTAGGCACGAGCAGCGTAAACTCGAAGCTATGCGTCGCACTCTGCGCCTCTGGCGTAGTGATCCACTCCTGGAAGAGCGACGAGAA
This sequence comes from Alistipes sp., assembly GCA_017937765.1. Taxonomy (GTDB): domain Bacteria; phylum Bacteroidota; class Bacteroidia; order Bacteroidales; family Rikenellaceae; genus Alistipes. The sequence goes on along the minus strand of JAGBCY010000010.1, from coordinate 44,836 downwards.
CGAGGTCTTGTAGATAACCTCCTGGCTCTCGGCATCGTAGAGCGTGAGGTCGCCATTACCCTTCAAAGGCACTGTCGCGAGGTTTATGCGACGACCCCACCACCCCTCGGTCGACGAGAGATCGCGGAGAGCTACGAACTGCTCATTGGCGTTGCCCGCAAAGGTATAGTCGATGCGGATTGTGGCGTCGTGGAAGTTAGTTTCGAAACTCTGTGCAAACAGAGCCGTAGAGCTTATGATAGCTACGGCAACAAGGAATAATCTTCTCATATATAGGTTGTTAGGTTATTATTTACGCTCATTTCCAAAGCCGAAGTCATCCTTCGGCTCCCCGTCCTTATCGTGGTCTCCCCAGAGGAATATCTGCGACTCGGTACCCTCACGCAGGCGGCCGATGTTCTTTCTGTGCGTATAGACAAGGAGTATTGCCACCACCCACGAGAAGATGATAAACGGCACGCTCTCGAACGGAGCCGCAGGGTTATAGGTCATAGTCGAGAATATCATCACAAAGCAGGGGTAGCAGCAGCCGGCCACCATCGAGGCCAACGATACGTAGTGCCAGATGGCAAAGACTACGCACCACACACTGAAGCACATAATCAGAATCGGGGCGTAGATACCCGTACCCGCACCGAGCAACGTAGCGACACCCTTGCCACCCTTAAATCCCGCAAAGATCGGGTAGATATGTCCGAGCACCACAGCCGCGGTGGCGATGATACGCAAGTTGATGAGCCACGCATCGCTCACGGCGTCGTCGTAACGCATCAGCGAGGTGAGAATCACGGCGATAAAGCCCTTGAAGTAGTCGATGATAAAGACGGGCAACGCCGCACGCCTGCCCAGCACACGGAGCATATTTGTCGTGCCGGCATTCTTACTTCCGTGCTCACGAATATCTATGCCATAATATTTTTTTCCGATCCAAACAGCACTCGGTATCGAGCCCAACAGGTAGGCAACTATGATTAAAGCGATGGCGCAGAGCCACGTCGCAACTGTCCACTCTCCCATAATACTCTTATTTAGTTAATAATAAGCGCGTTATTCGTAACGCACCAGAATACATAATATACAAAGATATAAATAATATCCGTATATACAAAATTTTAAGCCACGGATTGTCGATTGCGATCAATATTCGCAAGGACGAAGTTTTGCAAATGGCGAGAGAAAAAATGTTTGTTTTATTGCAGTTTTCAAAAAAATGCGTAATTTTGTTTTAGGAAATTACATAATTGCATATTTATGAAGCTACAACTTAATTTTGCTAACCTTCTAACTTCATTCAAAGAGTCGGTAACAGATTGGCGATGGTGGTCGTCTATTGGTCAAATCGTCTTTGGCTGTCTTCTCGTGGCCATTGCCTTCGTGGTATTTATCAACCCCTACGACCTCGTCCCCGGCGGTATCTACGGCTTGGCACTCGTCTTGCACAATATCTTCCCATCGGTTCAGGTGGGTACCTTTGGTTATATGTTCGACGTGCCGCTTATCCTCACCGCACTGATTCTCTTCGGTGGCACGTTTGGTGGCCGCACGATCTTTGCATCGTTCCTCACTCCGGGTATTATGAACCTGCTCGACTACCTCGTTTATCCAAGCCGTGAGGCTATCGAGGCCCTCGACCCCGCGCTATTGCTCGGCGGTACGGTTGACCTCTCGCAGCACCTGATGCTTGCGGCCATCATCGGTGGTTGCTTCAGCGGCGTGGGCGTGGGTATCGTCATCCGCAACAATGCCGCAACGGGCGGTACGGATATCACGGGTATGCTCCTGCACCGATTCGCTAAGATGAAGTTCGCCAACGGCGTATTGCTCTCCGACGCTATCATCGTGCTCAGCGGTCTTGTGGTTATCGGCTTCGGTATCGGTCTGCCCGAGGGTAAGGAGGCACAGGGTCTGTTGCTCTCGCTCTACTCGGCTGTATGTATCTTCGTGAATGCTAAGGTCTTGGGCTATACCATCGACGGTGCTTCGCGCGACAAACTGCTCTATATCATCTGCGACGAGCACTCCGACGCTATGCGCCAGTATATCCTCCACGAGTTGGGTCGCGGCGGTACCTACATCAAGGCTAAGGGTATGTACACAGATCGCGACAAGGAGATGATCTTCCTCGTTGTAAACCGCAAGGAGGTGCGCAACGTTCAGCACAAGATTAAGGAGTTCGACCACAAGGCATTCGTTGTTGTCACCGACGCCTACGACACCTTCGGTGAGGGCTTCAAGCCATTCCCCGAGGAGAATGGTATGCCTACGGAGTAATCTCATAACAGTTTGATAATCCTTAATATACATAAGTAAACCGAATAACACTGCGTGGCTCTTACCCGATGAGTGCCACGCAGTTTAATAGCATAGATATGAATATAAACATTAACACGCTACGTCCGCTTAGTGGTAGCGGGCGCAAGCTATATATCGAGACCTACGGCTGCCAGATGAACGTCGGCGACTCGGAGATCGTGGTCTCAATTATGCAGGAGGAGGGCTTTCGTTATACCGAGAGTTTGGAGGAGGCCGACATCGTTCTTATCAACACCTGCTCGATTCGCGACAACGCCGAGCAGCGCATCTGGGGCCGTCTGAGCGAGATGCGCCGTATGCGCAAACAGAAGCCGTCACTCATCGTGGGCATCATCGGCTGTATGGCCGAGCGACTCAAGGAGGAGCTCACGAAGGGCGGCACGGGCGTAGATATCGTCGCCGGACCTGATGCCTATCGCGACCTTCCACGCCTTGTGCGCGAGGTGGACAACGGAGCTACGGGCGTGAACGTCGAGCTATCGAAGGAGGAGACCTACGCCGAGATTGCCCCCGTGCGTCTGGATAAGAATGGCGTGAGTGCCTTTATCGCCATTATGCGTGGCTGCAACAACTACTGCTCGTACTGCGTGGTACCCTACACCCGTGGCATTGAGCGCAGTCGAGATGCCGAGACCATCATTGCAGAGGCGCGCACGCTCTTCGAGAATGGCTACCGCGAGGTTACGCTCCTCGGTCAGAACGTCAACTCGTACCGCACGGGCGAGGTCGACTTCCCCGAGCTACTGAAGCGCGTGGCCGAGATATCTCCGCTCCTACGCGTGCGTTTCGCCACCTCGCACCCAAAGGATATCAGCGACAAGCTCCTCGAGACTATGGCCTCGATGCCTAACATATGCAAGGCTATCCACCTGCCCGCACAGTCGGGCTCGTCGGAGATGCTCAAGCGTATGAATCGTAAGTACACGCGCGAGTGGTACTTAGAGCGCGTGGCTGCCATCCGTCGCTATATGCCCGATTGCGCCATCACAACAGACCTCATCGCTGGCTTCGCTCACGAGACGGAGGAGGAGCACCACGAGACGCTCACGCTTATGCAGGAGGTGGGCTACGACTTCGCCTATATGTTCAAATACTCGGAGCGTCCCGGCACCTTCGCCCAGCGCAACCTCGGCGACGATATCCCCGAGGATGTCAAGACACGCCGCCTGACGGAGATCATCGACCTCCAAAACCGCCTCTCGGAGGAGAGCAACAAGCGCGACGTGGGCAAGGAGTTCGAGATCCTCGTGGAGTGTACATCGAAGCGTAGCGACGAGCAGCTCTCGGGCCGCACATCGCAGAATAAGATGGTTGTCTTTGACCGTGGCGACCATAAGGTTGGCGACTATGTCCGTGTTCGCATCACGGGTTGCTCGTCGGCAACACTATTTGGCGAGGAGGTAAAGTAGCTTGACAAGGAGATTTCGTAACGACAAAAGGTCAGTCCCGCATCACGGATATCCGTTGAGCGTGGGTAGTAGCATAAATAGTATGGGCTGTCCGACCAATCGGTGGACAGCCCGTACTATTTCTGTAAGCCCGATAAATAGCTCTGACATAGATAATGCACCGCGCTACTCCTCATCGACCCACACGAGAGGTGCTCCCGTCGCCGCTATATCCTCATCGTTTAGGGTCACTGCCACGATACCGTCGGAGAAGGCAGCAACCTCATACGGCTGGTAGACAAACGTCACACCACCCTGGGTGATAAGCACCGACTTCGTCTCGGGCACAGCCTCCGCACCATCAATGATGAGCGCGAGGTCCAACTCGACAAGACCGTTATAAATACGCTCACGTATAGCACTGCTCCACTCATCCTCAAAGAGATAGGCAAAATCATAGAGACGACCCGTCGACAGATCGAAACAATCATACCACAGGCTAAGCATCGAGTGCGCACCACCGGTATAGGCCTGCACAAAGGTCTCGTAACACAGAATCTCATCACCGCGCGTGAGGTGCGCCACCTGATCCAGAGAGTAGCTACAAGCAGCACCGGCAAACGCCATATTATCAGCACCAAGCTCCGAATACTCATCAAGCAGCAACTGCGCCGAGGTCGCTACATCCATAGGCTCCACGGTGTAACCATCGAACGAATGGGCATAGTTCTGCGCCTCGATATCGGCAAAAACGGGATTATCCTCGATATTCGAGATACGCTGATAGCGAATGTTTACCAGACATTCATCACTCTCGACACTGAGCTCAAATGGCTCAAACTGAGGCTTCTCGCTCTGCGACTTTTCATCGCTCGAGCACGACGCCATCGTCATAAGCGACAACGCCACAATATAGATAGAAAATCTTCTCATAACTCAAAAGTTCATAGTTAACATCGTAAAGTTACAATTTTTATTGTAAAGCGCAAGCGATATGAATCACTTTTATAGAGAAAAATAAATTTAAGCACCAGTGAGAGATTACACAGACAACAACCGCCGATCGACGCAACAGACAAGGAAAGTGGGCACCGTCACAACAGGTCGATGCAATCGACTGCTTGCCACACTGTACCCAAAGAACAAAAAAAAACGGACAACATCTGTTGTCCGCTTAAGTAGTGGATAGGGGATTCGAACCCCTATGTCGTGCGTGAGAGGCACGTATCCTAGCCCTTAGATGAATCCACCATAATAAAACTCGTCACCTTCGACTTGTTGTGGGAGCAAAGGGATTCGAACCCCTGACCCTCTGCTTGTAAGGCAGATGCTCTGAACCAGCTGAGCTATGCTCCCAATTTGTTAAGGCTCGGGACTGCAAAGGTAAGCATTATTTTTTAAACCTGCAAATTTTTCGATAAGTTTTTTAAGAGTCTCGTCATCTTTTCAGAAGCTCGACCGCGTCGTCTGCTTATCTCCGAGCTTCAACCCTTAGGTCTCCACCCTATTGCAGCCTTATCGTTTGCTACCCTCTTTAGTGCATCCCTCGCACTTAGTGCGCCTGAACAAGGACTTGAACCTAGGACCCCATGATTAACAGTCATGTGCTCTAACCAACTGAGCTATTCAGGCATTTAAAAGAACCGTTATCTTTCGATTGCGGTGCAAAGGTAGCTATTAATTTTTAATCTGCAAATTTTTTCGCAAAAATTTTCAAAAAAAATTAACTTTTCATATAAAACACGAGGAATAACCCTATATTTGTAGTGTGAAACACCTATGTAAATATATACTATCGCTGCTCCTATTGCTCACCACGACTGCGCTTTCTTCGCAGCAGCCGAGCATGAGCGCGCTCCATTTCTTTAGCCTTAGCTACGACTATGGCCACATCGCCGAGGAGGGGGGCTCGGTGCGTTGCAGCTTCGAGGCAGAGAACCGCGGAGACACGAACATCGACATCCTAAACATCGTGACCACGTGCGGCTGTACCTCGGCGACCTACGAGCAGCGTAGCGTTGCCCCGGGCGAGAGGTTTCGATTCGAGGTAAGCTACGACCCAATGAACCGCCCCGGGCGCATCGACAAGCATATCTTCGTGCACACATCCGACAGCAGCGACCCCATCAAGCTACACATCAAGGGCTACGTCCAGCCACGCGAGCGTACGATAGATGAGCTCTACCCATTCGATATGGGTGGCGGGCTGAGGCTTATATCCAACTTCCACGCCTTCGGCTACCTCGAACACGGCAAGAGCATCGAGCGACAGATAGGCTATGCCAACGCATCGGACCGCACTATCACGCTAAGCATTAACAACATAGCTCCGTCGGGGCTTCTCGAGATTATCGCTCCGACATCAATCGCGCCACATACCTCGGGCGACATAACATTGCGCTACACGGCCGACATCCACGCCTCGACGTATGGCACCGTGGAGGATAGGATTCAGGTAAAAGTGGATGGCCAACCAGCCGCCTACGACATCTCGACACTCGCCATCGTGGTGGATAATTTCGATTTGGTAGACGATATTTCGGCTCCGAGGCTCACTATTTCAAAAAATATTATTAAATTTGGGGAGGTAAACGACTATCACGCAGTGATGAAGCTCAGCGTAGAGCTACACAACGAGGGTGAATCGCCCCTTGCAGTGCGCGCCATAGAGAGTGGCTCGGCGGCGGTGAGGGTACAAGAGTCGGCTGGATTATACATCTCCCCGGGTGCGAGCCATAGGCTCACGGTGGAGCTGCACAGCACCTATATAGACGACCGCGACAACCCCTTCGTCACGCGCGTTACCATCGTCACCAACGACCCCGTGCGGCCTATGCAGACCATAAGGGTGAGTGCCCTGCCCCAGTAGTAGAAGGCGGGAGCGAGAGACTGTGACGGGAGGCAGTAGCATAAGGCAGTAGTAAGGGATTATCGTCACAGGCAGGGGACCAAAGCCCCAGAAACGAGACACAAACAGATTAAGACTACATAGAATAACACCTAAAAACTAAGAAATGTTTAAGATTGTTGAGAAACGCAAGTTGGCCGACAACATCTACGAGATGAAGATTGCGGCCGAGCGCGTAGCACAGGCTGCCCTCCCAGGTCAGTTTGTCATTGTACGTGCCGACGAGGGTGGCGAGCGCGTACCGCTCACCATTGCCGACTACGATGCCGAGCGCGGCACCGTGACCATCGTTACGCAGACCATCGGTCACTCTACAAAGAAGATATGTGCCCTCGAGGAGGGTGACTCGTTGGCCGACTTCGCTGGTCCGTTGGGCCGTCCCTCGGAGTTTGTACATATGAGCGACGAGGAGCTCAAGAAGCGCAAGTACCTCTTCGTGGCTGGCGGCGTTGGTACAGCTCCGGTATACCCGCAGGTTAAGTGGCTCAAGAACCACGGCGTAGATTGCGACGTTATAATCGGCGCAAAGACTAAGGGTATGCTTATCTACATCGACGAGATGAGCAAGGTTGGCAACGTACACATCGCAACGGATGACGGCTCGGAGGGCTACAAGGGTATGGTTACGGGCCTAATGAAGGAGCTTGTCGAGGGCGAAGGCCGCAAGTACGACGAGTGCGTATGTATCGGCCCGATGATTATGATGAAGTTCGTGTGTCTCACCACGAAGGAGTGGAATATGCTCACCACCGTGTCGCTCAACGCCCTTATGGTCGACGGTACGGGTATGTGTGGCGCGTGCCGCGTGACGGTGGGAGGCAAGACCCTCTTTACGTGTGTCGACGGCCCCGAGTTCAACGGCCACGAGGTAGACTTCGACGAGGCTATGCGTCGCCAGGCGATGTATAAGAATCAGGAGAGATTGGACAACGATAATCGTGAACACAAATGTAACTGCTATGGCAAATAAGATACCACGCGTACCGGTACGCGAACAAGATCCGGTGGTTCGTGCCACCAACTTCGAAGAGGTGTGCTACGGATATAACGCCGAGGAGGCAGCGTTGGAGGCTACACGCTGCTTGAATTGCAAAAACCCGCGTTGCGTGGCTGCCTGCCCTGTGAACATCCGCATCCCGGATTTCATCCACCACATCACCGAGGGCGATCTTCGTGCCGCTGCCGACACCATCCACGTCGACAGCTCGTTGCCTTCGATCTGTGGCCGCGTGTGCCCGCAGGAGTCGCAGTGCGAGGGCTCGTGCGTCCTCGGCATCAAGGGCGAGCCAGTGGCTATCGGCAAGCTCGAGAGATTCGTGGGCGACTGGGCGTTGGAGCATAGCAACGAGGCTGAGGCTCCGAAGATCGAGCCTAACGGTAAGCGCGTTGCCATCGTGGGCAGTGGTCCTGCGGGCCTTGCTTGCGCCTCGGACCTTGCAAAGATGGGCTATCAGGTCGACGTCTTCGAGGCACTGCACCGCTTGGGCGGCGTGCTCTCTTACGGTATCCCGGAGTTCCGTCTGCCTAAGGAGCGAGTTGTGGCACGCGAGATCAACGAGGTTAAGAAGCTCGGCGTAAGATTCGAGACCGACGTTATCATCGGCCGCACGATGACCATCGACTCGCTGCTGGATAAGGAGGGCTACGACGCTGTATTTGTAGGCTCGGGCGCAGGACTCCCGCGCTTTATGGGCATCGAGGGCGAGAACCTCAACGGCGTGCTCTCGGCCAACGAGTTCCTCACTCGCGTGAACCTTATGGGCGCGTGGGACCCCAAGCACTCGGATACCCCCGTCTACGTAGGCCGCAAGGTCGTTGTCGTGGGTGGCGGTAACGTGGCTATGGACGCTGTGCGTACAGCTAAGCGTCTCGGTGCTGAGGCTGTTATCGTCTACCGCCGTGGCGAGGCTGAGCTCCCCGCACGTAAGGAGGAGGTACACCACGCCAAAGAGGAGGGCATCGAGTTCCGTATGCTCACCAACCCCACGCGTATCCTCGGCTCGGAGGATGGCTGGGTTACGGGCATCAACTGCGTAGAGATGGAGCTCGGCGAGCCCGATGCAAGTGGCCGCCGCTCGCCTCAAGAGAAGGCCGGCTCGGACTTCACCATCGACTGCGATGTGGTTATTATGGCCCTCGGAACGTCACCCAACCCGCTTATCGCCTCAACTACCAGCGGCTTGAATATCAACCGCCGCGGCTGTATCGAGGCTGACGAGGTGGGCACAACATCGCGCGCAGGCGTCTTTGCTGGTGGCGATGCCGTTACTGGTGCCGCTACCGTCATCCTCGCGATGGGGGCCGGCCGTAAGGCTGCAAAGGCTATCGACGAGTACGTACGCTCGAAGTAATGGCCGTAACAAGGTAGTGCGGGGCTGATGGATATCCATCAGCCCCGCACACGTTTATAGTCGCACTATGTCGTCAATCGCTTCAGTGCCACGTCGATATCTTCGGGCAGGATGCCATAGTTGCGAAGCTCTGCTGCTATTGCCGTATCGGAGTCCGAAGCTATGAAGTGTAGGATATGCACGGTCGAGAGACAAGGGGTATCGAGCGCGCCACCGATACGATCAAATATCTCACGATAGTGCCCCTCGGGCGTATCCTTCTCTTGGGCAGGATATTCAGCGATGCGGCTACCAACCCTGCGCAAGATGACGTTTATGCCACTCTCCCCCACCAACATCTCGAGCAGCTGAAAGGCGAAGGTGCTACGGTCGGCGAGTAGTTCGATGGCAAGTCGATCGCGATAGGATGTAGTTACAAGGTCGCGCCTAAGGCGAAAGATTGTGTGGGCCACGATGGCCTCAAGTGAAGTTGAAATCTTCGTCTGTGTCATACTTTACAATTAACTATTTTACTCGCATTGCTAACGAGATAATTAATTATATATTGTATAACGACCATATAATTTTGGCACACGCAGAATCTCCTGTCACAAGAAATTCCTACAAGAGGTCGTGGATGTGGTGCATCATAAAAGAGACTACCACGGGATAGTACTTTGACGTACAACCCGTGGTAGTCTACCTTTAGTGATATGCCGCAGATTGCGGCTTATCACAAGAAATCTAAAGAAGATTACTTGTTCTCGAGCTGAGCCTTCAACTCTGCCAAACCTGCGATATCGCCGAGAGTGGTCTTCTCCACCTGAGCGTTGATCTTCTTAACGGTTGACTTAGTGTCGTCAGCAGCAGCACGACGCTCCTTCTTCTCCTGAGCATCAGCAGCACGCTTAGCCTCCTCGAAGATGCGGCTGTGCGAGAGAGTGATGCGCTTAGTAGCCTTAGAGAACTCCAACACCTTGAACTCGGCAGTCTCGCCAGCCTTCAAAGTAGTGCCATCCTCCTTAGTGAGGTGACGTGCGGGGCAGAAGCCCTCGATGTTCTCGCCGAGCGATACGATTGCGCCCTTCTCAGTGAGTTCCGATACGGTACCCTCGTGGATGCTATCTACGCCAAACTGGCTCTCAAAGCCGTTCCAGGGGTTCTCCTCGAGCTGCTTGTGGCCGAGTGAGAGACGACGGTTGTCCTTGTTGATCTCGAGAACAACAACCTCGAGGTCGGCACCTACCTGAGTGAACTCGCTGGGGTGCTTAACCTTCTTAGTCCAGCTGAGGTCAGAGATGTGAACGAGACCCTCGATACCATCCTCGATCTCAACGAATACGCCGAAGTTAGAGAAGTTGCGAACGCGAGCTGTGCACTTTGTGCCAACGGGGTACTTCTTCTCGATCTCTGCCCAAGGATCGGGAGTGAGCTGCTTAACGCCGAGAGACATCTTGCGCTCATCGCGGTCGAGAGTAAGAAGAACAGCCTCGATCTCGTCGCCTACCTTCATAAACTCCTGTGCTGAACGCAAAGGCTGGCTCCAAGACATCTCCGATACGTGGATGAGACCCTCAACGCCGGGAGCTACCTCAACGAATGCACCGTAGTCGGTAACAACAACAACCTTACCCTTAACCTTGTCACCTACCTTAAGCTCTGCATCGAGTGCCTCCCAGGGGTGAGCAGTAAGCTGCTTGAGACCGAGAGCGATACGCTTCTTAGCCTCATCGAAGTCGAGGATAACAACCTGAAGCTTCTGGTCGAGAGCAACAACCTCCTCGGGGTGGTTTACGCGGCCCCAAGAGAGATCGGTGATGTGGATAAGACCATCAACGCCACCGAGGTCGATGAATACACCGTAAGTGGTGATGTTCTTAACAGTACCCTCAAGGATCTGACCCTTCTCGAGCTTAGACATAATGATCTGCTTCTGAGCCTCGAGCTCTGCCTCGATAAGAGCCTTGTGCGATACAACCACGTTGCGGAACTCCTGGTTGATCTTAACAACCTTGAACTCCATAGTCTTGTCTACGTATACATCGTAGTCGCGGATAGGCTTCACGTCGATCTGTGAGCCGGGGAGGAATGCCTCGATGCCGAATACGTCAACGATCATACCGCCCTTAGTGCGACACTTAACGTAACCCTTAATGATCTCGTCGTTGTTGAGAGCCTCGTTAACACGATCCCAGCTCTTAAGCTGACGAGCCTTCTTGTGAGAGAGTGCCAACTGGCCACCCTTATCCTCTACCGACTCAACGTAAACCTCAACCTTCTCGCCTACGGTCAAATCGGGGTTGTAACGGAACTCGGTTGCTGCGATAAGACCCTCAGACTTGTAGCCGATGTTAACTGTGATCTCGCGCTTGTTGATGTCGGTAACGGTACCCTCAACAACCTCGCCAACAGCTACGTTAGACATTGTCTTACCATAGGCCTCCTCAATCGCCTCCTTCGACTGGTCGTAAACGCCAAGGTCATTCTCGAACGTATTCCAATCGAAATTCTCGTTCGCTACAATTTTGTTCTGCTCCATAATGGAAAATAGTTTTTGCGATACAATCGCTCGTTAAAAGTTAATAAATAAAATGTTAGCCCACGCGCGCAAGTGCGCACAAAAGGCCTGCAAAGGTAGTAATTTTTTTATAACGCACCACACTTTTGCACAATTTTTTCACCCCCACGGTACGTTTTCGCCACGCCCGAGGCTATTATTACGGAAAAAAGCGTACTTTTGCACTCGGTAAGTATTATGTATTGAACTAAATTGAATATGAGTATGAATCTGATTAAGTATCTGTTAGCTGCCGTTACGGTGGTTGTATCGATAGGCTGCGCACCCGAAGTGGAGATTAAGACCTACCCCCCGATCGAGGAGCTGGCCAACACCGTATGGGTTAACCGCACGCAGGACGAGAGCGGCAAGTTCTACAACAACACAATGGCCTTTATGGATGATGGCACGGGAACCATCACGGCATACGCCGCCACAGACCTCAATACGCCCTTAAGCAGCGTGAACTTCACCTACACCTTCCCGCTTAACGACAACGATGGTCTTAGGGTTATCTTCGAGGATGGCGCGCGATACGATGGCTATGTCATTCAGAAGGGAAACGTTCAAATCGACTTCAAGGATGTCTACCTTATCCAACTCTTTGAGGTTGACGAGAGTGGCGAGGTGATCCTCGACGAGTTTAATAATCCCGCATCGACACTTCTCTTCTGGAAGGAGTAGCTCGACGCCAGATATAGAAATATGGGTATCCAACGCGGTTGGATACCCATAATTATTTATAAGTCATACTTCACGTTCGACAGGAACAACCCCACAGCCGGGGCCCCGGCACTCGAGCGCGCAAGATCACGCGAACGGATGATATCCTCGAACTCGGCCACCGTATAACGACCACGCCCCACATCCACAAGCGTACCCACAATGGCACGCACCATATTACGTAGGAACCTATCGGCGCGGATGGTAAACCTCAGCGTGCCGTCGGCCTCCACCTCCCAGCGCGCGTGGGCAACGTGACAGATATTCGTCTTGTTATCGGAGTTGAGCTTTGCAAACGACGTAAAGTCATCATACTCAAGGAGCTTCGCCGCCGCCTCGTTCATCTTCTCGACATCCAAATCCACGGCATAATGCCACGCCGAGAAGCGACGCATCGGCAACTTTCGCGGCGTGAGCCAGTAGGTGTATTCACGCTCACGAGCATCGAAGCGTGCGTGGGTCGTGGCCGCCACCTCGTAGATACGCAGGATGGCGATATCGGCGGGCAACACCTTATTTAATTTATAGGCGAGCTGGCCGCAATCGACTGCCACGTCGCTATCGAAATGAGCGACGTAGAACGAGGCATTTACCCCCGTATCTGTGCGTCCTGCACCGACAATCTCGGTAGGCACGCGTCGTAGCATCGAGAGTTTCGCCTCAATCGTTCCCTGCACCGTAGCGGTGTCGGGCTGTCGCTGCCAGCCGAAGTATGCCGTGCCGTCGTATTGTAGCTCTATGAAGTATCGCATAAGCCGTGGTTAAACAATAGTTACGATTGCAAAGATACAACATTAGTTAGTAATGAGTCGTGAGTAATGCGTATTTTTTTTAGTTAGTAGCGGGCTATGAGGCGTGGTGAGGCAGATTGCGACTTACACAAGAAACTAATTCTTGATTAGAAGGCTGCGGATACAGTCTTACGACTGAAAACAGTTTTTGATTAGAAAGCCGAAGATACAACGCTCGGCAAAAATCCCGACGATGGGTATAACCAATTTAGCGTCAGTGAGGGGTAGATACAACACTTGCAAAAAAATGCCGATGGGTAGTACTTTTCGGTACATCCCATTGGCATTTTCTTCTGGTAGGGGAAATAGATGCCCCTCAATCAAGCTAAATTACATATGGATGGCGCACCCGAGCGCATCCTCCGCCGCCTCCATCACTGCCTCGTGCATCGAGGGGTGTGCGTGGATGGTGCGGGCGATGCGGTGAGCATTGACACCCAAGACCTTAGCAAGTGTAGGTTCACCAATCATCTCCGTCACGTTGTGGCCCACGAAGTGAGCACCGAGGAGCTTCTCCTCAGCATCGAAGATGAGCTTCACGAAGCCGTCGCGCTCGCCAGCAGCCGTGGCCTTACCCGATGCCGTGTAGGGGAACTTACCGACCTTGTACTCAATACCCTGAGCCTTAACCTGTGCCTCGGTGAGACCCACCGATGCCACCTCGGGAGAGGTGAAGATGCACGACGGAATTGTCGAGTAGTCGACAGCCTCGGGCTGAAGACCGCAGATATGCTCTACGCAGTGGATAGCCTCGGCCGAAGCGACGTGTGCAAGGGCAGGCGTAGCGATGATATCGCCGATAGCATAGACGCCATCGACCGATGTTTTATAGTGCTCGTCTACCTTGATCTTATCGCGCTCGATCTCGATGCCGAGATCCTCGAGACCCATATCCTCGATATTCGACTTGATACCTACGGCCGAGAGAACGACGTCGGCCTCGAGCGTCTGCTCGCCCTTCTTACCCTCGATAACGACATCACACTTGCCATCCTCGCGAACAGCCACCGACTTTACGGTCGTAGATGTCATCACCGTAGCGCGCAGCTTGCGGAAGGCGCGCTCCATAGCCTTTGCCGTGTCCTCATCCTCGAGGGGCATAATCTGGGGCATATACTCGACGATGGTAACCTTCACACCCATAGTTGCATAGATGTAGGCAAACTCCGAGCCGATAGCTCCCGAGCCCACAACGACCATCGTTTCGGGCAACTCTGGCAGCACGAGAGCCTCCTTCGACGAGATGATGTGCTTGCCGTCGATAGGCATAAATGGCATCACGCGGGGACGTGCACCCGTAGCGAGGATGATGTAGTCAGCCTCGTAGTCAACACCCTCAACCTCAACCATATCCGAAGCCTTAAGGCGACCGAAGCCAGCTATTACGTCGATGTTGTTCTTCTTCAAGAGGAACTGAACGCCCTTGTTCATAGTCGTTGCGACCATACGCTCGCGCTCTACCATCTTTGTCCAGTCGGGCTTAACCTCACCCTCGATGCTCACGCCATATGTTGCGGCAGCCTTACAGTCGGCATATACTTGTGCCGAGCGCACCAGAGCCTTCGTGGGAATACAACCCCAGTTGAGGCATACGCCACCAGCGTCGGCCTTCTCGACGATTGCAACGCGCTTGCCACACTGTGCTGCGCGGATAGCGGCAACGTAACCACCGGGGCCCGAGCCGATAACGATTATATCATATCTCTCTGTCATTGTCCTTGAGTATTACAATTATTTTACCACTTTCAATACCTCGCCGTTATCCTCAGCTACGGCACGCTTCCACTTCTCCGAGTAACCGGGCTGGATAATCTTACCGGGAATGTCCTTACCGTTACCATTGTCGATAAAGCCATTCTCGTCCTCACCCTTAACGTTGCCGTCTATATACTTGACCATCATATACTTATCGAGGTCTACCCAGATATTGAAGAGTGCCTGTGCATTCTCCACCGTAAGCTCGGTAGCAACCTGCACAGCCTTCTTGGCGTTCTTCGCGCTGCCAATCTTGATATCCATAGCGGGCACAAGCTCAAGCATCTTATTCTCCCACATATCTACGTACTCGCGCACGTGAGCACCCACGGTGTTATAACGCAAATATGCGAACTGAGCTACGCGATTAGTGATCCAGAACATCGAGGTATCCGAATACTTGAGCATCGAGCCATTACCCTCGCGGAAGCACTCGGGGACCTCGGTAGAGTTAACATAGATAGGCGTAAGGGGCGAAGTGGCAGCATCGTCGGTACCAAACCAGAGGATACCCACCTTCTCGGGACGTGCCTGACCTACGAGCCAGAAGCCTGTCTGCTGCGTAGCCGTAGCACGCTCGTTGCAGTACTCCACGCCGTCAACCTCGAAGTACATAGGACGCCAACGGTAGGGACAACCCTCACCACCAGCACCGATGTCCGTAGTCATATCCATCTTCGTGCCCTCGTAGTGGTCGCGCATAGCATCCATCAACATCTTGGGCGACACCTTCTGGCGAGGCATAACCCAAAGGGGCATACGGTTCTCCTTGTTGTGACCCATAGCGTAGTCCTCGTACTGATCCATATCGTCGGCAACCATACGGAAGAAGCTCCATACGCGAGCCTCGCAGCCACGCATAGCACCGAAATCGAGCGGAGCATAAGCATCAGCAAAGCTAAAATCCTTGTTCTCGCCCTCGAACCAACCAAACTTACGAGCAACATCCGCTACATCGGGAGCGTAGAGACAGTTCTCGGGGTCGTCCCAGGGGAAGGTGGTGATACGTGCCTGGTTAGCGTGAGCGCAAACATATCCGTCGGGGATACGGCGAGCAACCCATACAATACCCTTATCCTCGGGACCCTTGCCGATAAGCTCCATAATCCAAGCCTCGTTCTGGTCGATAAGCGAGAACGACTCGCCCGACGAGCAGTAGCCGTAGGTATTGGCCAGCTCGACGATGATGTCGATAGCCTCGCGTGCGGTCTTAGCGCGCTGAAGCGTGATGTAGATCAACGAGCCGTAGTCGATGCCACCGTTGGGATCCTCCAACTCGGGACGGCCACCAAACGTTGTCTCGGTGATGAAGAGCGAGTGCTCGTTAGAGTTTCCGAGCGTACGATAGGTAACAGCCGCCTGGCGAATCTTACCCAAGTAGCGGCCAGTATCCCACTCCGTAACATCCATCCATTCGGTGTACTTACCGGGGACATAAGAGTAGAGCGAGCCGTAGAGCTGGTGAGAGTCAGCAGCATAGGTTACCATATTCGAGCCATCGGTCGAGGCTCCGCGCGTAATGATGAAATTTGTGCAGGCATCGGCCGTTGCGACACCAGCGAAGAATGCGCCCACGAGGGCGATGGTTTTGAGTAGTTTGTTCATACGTGTTTTAGGTTATTTATTCTATTTGTTTACGACATAAAATCTTATCATCCTCCAAAGGTAAGTATTTTTTTTGAAACTCCCATCACCGTGTCGACTATTTCTTTTCGCCTCGGCGGCATACAACCTCGGAAAGATCACTGGTAATACTGCATAAAATTCTCGACATCAACCCCTCTGTCAGACAAAAAAACCGCAGAGCCAAAGCCCTGCGGTACACTATTTTTCAACCCCAAATCGAGCTACTTGGCATCCAAGCCAAGCTCCTCGAGGAGCATAGGTCTGAGTATCGAGCTCCAGACGGCATAGCCCTCGCGGTTGACGTGTAGCATATCGCTCTCGAAGTAGGCATTATTCACGCTGCCATCCTCGTTCAGCAGCGGGCTATTCACATCCACGAAGCTAACGCCCTCGGTATGAGTGACATAGTCTGCCATAATGGCATTAAACAGGCGGTGCTCCTCGCGCTTAGCCAAGCGGCTGTCGTTGAACTTTATCGCGAGGAAGTATATCGGGCACTCGGGATAATCGGCCTTGAGACGCTCGACAAGCAGGCGATAGAGGTCGAAGAGCTCCGTGGGATGGAGGTCGCGGCCAAAACCTCCGAGGTCGTTATCGCAGTAGAATATGAAGGCTCGCGGACGATAGTCGGCCAACACCGTCTCGTAGTAGTAGTGTATATCGCGCAGCATAGCACCGCCATAGCCGCGATTTACGACCTTAAGCGGAGCCATATCCTCCTCGAGTGTTCGCCACAGACGTATCGACGAGCTACCGAAGAAGAGGACGTCGCACTCCTTATCTTCGGTTGCAGCCCTCTGGCGCAACTCCTCGACATCGCTACTATCGTAGCGCAGTATCCACTCCATATCGTCGGCATAATCTACCGGCAACGAAGATGCGATCTCGTAGCGTGCCGACACCCCCTCGTGGATCACCACCTCGTCAACATATTCGCCACGCTCCACCACGCGCGAGCCTACACAGCCACTAAGCACCAGTGCCGCAGCGACAAAAAGTAATAATCGTCTCATAAGCCTCATATTTAAAACAAACGTAAAGGTAGTGATTATTATTGAAATAGGCAAAAACGAGGGATATTTTCCGAAAAAATTTGTACATTTGCAAAAATTGGTAACTGCTGTCGATAGCGGTCTGCGCGCGCGACAACTAAAATATAGGACGAAGCACTATGATCAGAGGATTCAAAACTGCCATATGCGCTCTACTTATCGGCATCCTGCTCGGCGTGGGATGCACATCGAACACCACCGACGAGGGCGGCTCATCGGTAAATCCCGATAACAACGGCCCGGAGATAGCCATCAGCTGCACCATCAACAACAACAGCATCGCGCTACCAAAGAGCGAGTTTACCGATCGTGACCCTATCGGCCTCTACGCCACAAACTACAACGGCACCTCGCCGGGTGGTCTGTCGAGCACAGGCAATCAGGCCGATAACGTGCCCTACGTCAACAACGGCAACAGCAACACGTGGCAATCGTCCGACGTGGCCCACTATCGCGACACTGAGACTGCTGTCGACCTTATCGGCTACTACCCCTATATGGAGATCTCGGATGCCTGCAACGTATCCACCTCCATCGACCTCGACCAGTCGAATGCCGAGCTATACGCCCGCGCCAACATCTTGTGGGCCAAGCAGCGCAACATTACCCCCACGGAGGAGTGTGTGGAGCTAAGTTTCAACCCCGTGCTCACCAACGTGGAGCTCAGACTCATCAAGGGCGAGGGCTGGAGCGATGAGGAGTGGCACACAGCGGCAAAGAGTGGCGTTGTGCGTAATACCATTACGGATGTAAAGTTCAGCCTCACGTTAGGAGACGTGCGGGCTATTAGCGATGGACAATCGGGCGATATCACTATGTTTCGTACGGATGATGCTCTGCGCGCTGCCGTTGCACCACAAAGCATAAAGGCTGGAACACAACTATTTATAGTAACAGTCGGAGGCCATACCTACAACTACAAGACAGACAAGACCCTACACCTCGAGGCGGGCAGTCTCCACACCTTCGAGCTAATCATCGACCGAGAGTCGGGTACTCCCCCACCCACGGGCGACAAGCTCACAGGCGAGATTATCGGCACACGCTACTCCGTCGATTACACTACATCGGCACGCAGCGAGACGGTCAACACCAAGGCCAACCTCTTCGATGGCGACCTCGAGACCTTCTTTGCATCCTACGACCGCTCGAATACGTGGGCAGGTCTCGACTTGGGTACGCCACACATCATCACACGCGTAGGCTACGCCCCGCGTCCCACGCAGCCATCGCGCGTAGTCACGGCACTGATCGAGGGTGCCAACAAGCCAGACTTTAGCGACGCACTCCCCATCTACATCATCCGCGAGGCGGCACCGGAGTATGAGATGACCTACGTCGACGTGAGCTGCTCACGCGGCTTCCGCTACGTGCGCTACGTCACACCCAACGACAAGCGTTGCAACCTCGCCGAGTTGGAGTTCTACGGCACGGAGGGTGCGGGTGACGACAGCCACCTATACCAGCTAACTAACCTCCCGACCGTTGTCATCAACACCGACAACGCCGCCGACATCGTATCCAAAGAGGTGGAGATAAACAGCCAAGTGTACATCATCTCGGGCGGTGGCACCGAGCTCCTCGCCGACAGTGAGACAGCCGTACGTGGCCGCGGAAATGCCAGCTGGGATTTCCCGAAGAAGCCCTACCGCCTAAAGTTCAGCCAGAAGCGCAGCCCGCTGGGTGCTCCGGCCAAGGCCAAGAAGTGGACACTGCTTAGCAACTACGGCGACAAGACTCTTATGCGTAACATCTTAGCCTTCGAGGTGAGCCGTCGTCTCGGTCTTGAATACACCCCCTTCTGCCAGCCCGTCGACCTCATCCTCAACGGCGAGTACAAGGGTTGCTACCAGCTATGCGACCAGATCGAGGTCGATGAGAACCGCGTCGACATCACCGAGATGAAGAAGAGCGACACCTCGGGCGACAACCTCAAGGGTGGCTACCTCATCGAGGTCGATGCCTATGCCCACACCGAGACCTCGATGTTCTACACCTACTACGGCACGCCCGTTACTATCAAGTCGCCCGACGACGAGGATATAACCTACGAGCAGAGCAACTACATCTCGAGCTTCTACAACGCCTTGGAGAGTGCCGTATTCACCCACAACCTCACCGATAGCGAGAATGGCTACCGCAAGTATCTCGACGTGGATAGCTTCCTGCGCCATTTTATCGTGGGCGAGTTCTCGGGAAATACCGACACCTACTGGAGCGTATATATGTATAAGAATCGCACGAGCGACCAGCTCTACGTCGGCCCCGTGTGGGACTACGACCTCGCCTTCGAGAACGATGTCCGCACCCACCCCATCAACTCGCTCGACGACTATATCTACGCTTCGCGAGGCTCCGTTGCCAGCGATGCCGTGCGTAAGATGGTCGACCGCATCGTCAAGGACGACCCGTTGGCACACGCCCGTCTCATCGAGATCTGGGAGGAGGCGCAGCGCAACGGCATAGATGTAGCATCGCTCCTCGAGTATGTCGACGAGACTGCCACCCTGCTCGACGAGTCGCAGAGTCTCAACTTCAAGCGTTGGCCCATCCTCAACCAATATGTCCATCAGAACTTCCAGGCTCTCGGCTCGTACGAGGCCGAAGTGGAGACCGTGCGCGACTACATCAGCGGCCGCATCGAGAGCCTCGACCGCATAATACGCCGATAGATGGCAACGACCATCACCACAAAAAAATGGACAGCTACCGCTTTAGTAGCTGCCCATTTATCATATATGTAATCGTTAAAACTACACCCACTGCTAAGACGTTTCCCGACCTACAAAACCTCTACGGTCGGAACCTCTGCTACGAGTACGAGTGAGCAGTACTCAATATCAAGGCTATTCCCAGCCCGTCAGTCTTGCAAACTCCGCGATGACGATGCGCGCCATCTTCTCCTGACCGAAGCGGTTCGGGTGCTCCGAGGCACCGAGGTCGGTGGTGTTGTTATATACGTCGTGCGAGATATCTGCCATCGCAGCATTCGGAATCGTCGCCACCATCTCCTTCACGCACTCCACGGCATAGGGCGAGTGCACGACGCATAGCACCGGAAGCTCCGCCTGCCACTCCTCGCGCAGACGCTCGATAAGCGCACGATAGCCCTCGACGTACTGCTCCTCGGTAGGCTGTGGCATAGTACTGAAGTCGTTGGTACCCAGCGTGATGACAATAGCATCGGGGCGATAGGGGCTCGCCTCGAAATTCCAGTCGATGAATGGCTCCTCGTCGTAGGTACGGAACACGCGCGCGCTCATCGTGAGCGTGGGATCCGAGAGTTGCAACGTATCGCCATAGTTACGCACAAGGCCACGTCCCGAGTGCGAGATGAGCGAGTAATCGGCATCGAAGCGTGCGGCCGTGAGTGCAGCATAGGTGTACTTACAATTCTCGGTCTCGGGACGGAAGAGCTCCGCACCCGAAGCACTCTCCGTGCCATAGCCACACGTCAGCGAGTCGCCATAGAACTCGATATGTCGCGGACGCTTCAGATGGTCGGTAGGGAGCAGCTCGCCATCGGTCGTGATGGTGTGGAGCGTGATGCGCCCCTGCTCCGCCTCGGTAGCCTTCTGGATACGTATCGTGTGCTCGCCAGCGGCCTCGGGGTCGTCGAAGAGGACGAGCGTTGTGTGCTCACCCTCGGATACGAGCTTCTGCTGCTCGACGCCATCCACCCAGTAGTTCAAGAAGTTACGTTTCGTGTCGCTAAGCTCAAGAGCAAGATACGAACCACGAAAACATACATCGACATAGACGCCGCTCCAGTCAAACGTCACCGATCCATCCTCACCTACCATCGTACGGCCAACGACGCGGGCCGATGAGTGTGCTACAGGCGTGGTTGTCATAGCGTTATCATCACCGCCACAGCTGCCAAGCAGCGAACATAAAAGTGTCAAAACAAGAAGTCGTTTCATTAGATAAATTCACCATTAAGAGTTACACCCCGATCAAAGGGATTTAGTATATGGTCCACAACAACGGCACACTCCAAGCGTGTGGCATCGCGCTCGGGGTCGAAGTTCTCGAGGCCCCAAGCCTCCCACATCGCGGCAGTCACCGAGCCATAGTGGACAATATCCGCGATTGTCACGTTGCGCTCCTCGGCAATATGCGGAATCGCAGGGTTGAACCTATGCAATCCGGCCGATAGTTCGTCGAGCGTAATCGGCTCCTCGGCACGGAACCAAGTCTGATTCTCCCAGCCCACGGTCATTCCCACGCTCTCCATAATTCCCGTAACGCCAATGCGTTGCAGCGATTGGAAGTGAGGATCGGTAGCCGGGATATCGAGGAACGGAAGCAGGTAGCCACCGCCAGCCAACACCTCGCGCTGAACATCGCGCACCGCCACCTCGCGAGGCTCGATACCCTGCTCCACAGCAAGAGCTGCTATGATACCTGCCGCCTCGCCAATCTGCATCACGACGGGTTGCAGACGCGTAGAGCCGTTGACGATATTGCTCACCGAGACTGACTTCTCTGCCACGATAAGTCCATCGACGCCCTTAGGCAGCAACACGCCCATAGGCAGGCCGTATGAGGGAATCGAATGGAAGTAGAGGTTGGGCAGTGCCTCCCAGCCCGTATATCGCGTATGGTGCTGATCCACAGGATAATCGCCCACGCCTATCGCCGTGCGATAGAGCGTATAATCATACGGAGCAGTTATGTGGTTAAGCTCAAAGCGAACCTCACCATCGGTTCGTCGCGACTCGCGGTGATAGGGCATAATTGGCATAAGATCGGGAGTCGGGAACTCATCATCGGCGAGATACAACGTATTGAGTCCCAAGTCCTTCTGGATAAAGTAGAGGAAGCACAACGAGTGCTGCTTAGCCCGAGCCACAGCCTCCTCGCGCTCCTCACAGCTCATCTCGATCATATTCGTGTAGTAGTCGTTACCCTCAATCGGCCAGTTAATCATAATCTTGCCGCCCGGCAGACGACCGTAGGTCATCATCATATGCTTCGACCACAAGCGGTTAGCCTCCTTAGGAGTACGACAAATTGGGTTATCGCAAGCGCAAGCGAAGAGCGTAGAGTCGTACTCCGCAGGGCGTTCGATGGTCATATCGCGGCCATAATCCTTGAGGATCATAACCATCGTGAGATCCTGAATGATGTCGTTAGCCTCCTCGGGGGCAATATCCTCGCCCGTAGCGTAGCGGCTCTCCATACCGATGTCGTACTTCACACCAAGCTCGGCAGCCACATCACCGAGCTCCGTGCCGTCGATAAGCACCTCGCAGAGTACCGTCTGGCAACCATCGGCATCCTCGAGCGTGATGCTCCAACCATCCTGCGTACGCTCGATGGCTCGGACCTCGGTCTCGAACTTCACCGTGAGCCTCTCCTCACGCTCGGCCATAGCGCGGAATATGCGCGCACCGACGCTCGGCTCGAACATCAGATTACTCACCCAACCAGTCTTAAGGGCCTCTACTCCACCATAGTGAGCCTCAAGCGAGTCGCGCAACTCACCCCACATACCACCGCGCAAGCGATAGTTTCCATCCGTAGCACTCACGCCTGCCGACGTAAGCATACCACCCAACCAGGGGCCCTGCTCGACGATGAGCGTTCGTGCACCACAACGTGCCGAGCGGATGCCAGCCGTGGTGCCACTCACGCCACCACCGATGACAACGACATCGTATCGCTGGCTGCTATTTTCACCACCGCACGCTGTCATAACTATCACAGCCACAATGGCTATGGCGATATTTATAATTCTTCTCATAGCAACTATTTCAAACTGATATTCTGTGTATAACGACGGCCGAAGCTATCCGTGGCACTCACCTCCACCTGCTTCGCGCCCTCGGGAATCACCACACGGTAGAAGTGATCCGCTGCCGAAGGGTATACATAGGGGTGATCCAACTTCTCCCTGTCGGCATACATCTCGCGCGCCTGAGGGTCGTAGGCCGTGAATCTCTCCATCGCCTGCGCCGCGCCACCATCGAAGCGAGCCTCTATCTGCCAGCGATCATCCGCTGCCCAGACATTAGCCACCACCTGACCCGCGAACTCGGGATACTCCGCACCCGTATATACAGCCATCTGATACTCAGGCTCGCAGCCCGTAGATTTATAGTACCACGTCACCTCGTCGCCATCGACCTCAAAGACTCCATAACCTCGTGGCGTGCCATCCGTACAGAGCGTACCCTGCCACCACGCACCACTGAGCGCGGGGATGACGTGCTCGTAGAGGCTGTCGGTAATGATCTGGTTGTAGGTCGTGTGTGTATGTCCCGAGAGGATATGCGTGTTATAGGGTGCCAACATACGATGTAGCTGCGGAGCGTTGGTCATCACGTTGGCGATGTTGTCGTAGCTAAACTGCTGGCGATCCTTTGCCTCGCACGTCGTGGGGATATGCAGGATAACAAACAACGTCGAGCCCTCCTCCACGTAGCTGAGGTCGCGCTCGAGCCACGCAAACTGACGCTCGTCGAGATAGCCGATATAGAAGTAGTCGCGGCCGATGTAGAAGTTATCGTTGAGCACCACGTAATGCGCCTTACCCACATTAAACGAGTAGCACACAGGGCCAAAGGTCTGCTCCCATAGACGCGTCGAGGTCTCGTGCGAACGGCTATAAAGAGTCATATCGTGGTTGCCCGGCGTGCTGAAGAAGTCGAGGCCCGACGAGGCTGCCACCTCGTTATATCGCGGATAGAAGGTGTGATCGTACGATATAACATCGCCACAGCAGATGCCGTGGAACGGGATGTCGTAACCCTCGACCGTAGAGCGTATGTCGGCCATACCCTCGCTAAGCGCAGGGAACTCCTTCTCGTGCCATATCTGCGGGTCGGCGATGACCACAAAGCCGTGGTGCGTATCGTCCGTAGCCTTACGCACAAGCTCGAAGTCGTAGCTCGCTCTACCCTCCTCCTTCCTAAGCCAGAACTGCGGAACGCTCTGCTTTGCCATAACACCATAGCCCGAGGGTATGGTGATGTACACCAGCGTGTTATCCGTCGACGAAGGGAGTTCGAAGCAACCCTCGCGGTCGGTCTCCGTGAAGTTCTCGCCATCGGTAACAACAACACCCTCGACGCCCTCACCGGCGCACCGAACCGTACCCCTCAACGTCTCTATACCCACAGCCCACGCCACGCTGCACCACACGAGCGCAACGCCAAGCAACAAGATGCGTCTCATAACTATCTCTCCATCTTTTGTTTCAACTCGCGGAGCAAACACTCACACTTATACAAGCCACGGGGCACGTGGAAGCAGCCCTTCCACTTACCGCCCTTGAGCGTGAGCAACACCTCGCCACGACGGTTCAGGTAGCCATACCACTCGGGATGCTCCTCGTCGCGGAAATGCGACCACGTGTAGTCGTGCAACCTCTCGAACCACTCGCGGCAACGCTCATCGCCCGTGAGCAGGTAGCCCTCGAGCATTGCGATTGTCGACTCGATGTGTACCCACCATAGCTTCTGGTCCCACTCCAGCTGCTGGGGAGGACAACCCTTGCGATCCATAAAGTAGAAGATGCCACCATACTGCTTATCCCAACCAAACTCCAGAGTCTTGAGGCCTATCTCCACAGCCTTCTCGATGAGGGCCTTGTCGCCACGACGGCGTGCCAAGTCCATCACGAACCACATAGTCTCAAGCGTATGTCCGGGGTTAATCAGACGGCCATCGAACGTATCGCTCAGCGAGCCATCGGCGTTGATATGCTCCACAACGAGGCCTAATTCGGGACGATAGAACGTATTCATCACATCGCCCAGAGCCTTGTCGATAGACTCCTCGACCACGGCGGGATCCATCAAGTGCTCGATCTCGAGCAGTAGGTTACACAGGATCATCGACGGAGCCATAGCACGCATATCGCGCGAGCCGGCGTGGGCCTTGCTCCAGCGATCCTTCGGGTTATCCCAACGCTCCAAGATGTGCTGGAACGTGCGACGTGTAGCCTCGGCATAACGCTCCTCGCCCGTAGCCTTATGCAGCTGAGCAAAGGCCATCGTTGCAAACGTGTACGAGAAGATATTGTAGGGATCAACCAGCGGCTTACCATCGCGCGTGAGGGCGAAATACCAGTTATAGTCGCCATCGTGGCCATACTTAAGCATAAACTCGGCACCCTGACGTGCACACTCCAACCACTCGGGACGTATACCCTCCTTATTGCAAAGCATCGAGAAGAGCCATACCTCGCGGCCCTGCAACCACATAAACTTATCGGTATCGAAGACCGAGCCATCGCGGTCGAGGCAGGTGAAGTAGCCACCATACTCCTTATCCTGCGAATGCTCCAACCAGAAGGGGAGCA
The DNA here is from genome assembly GCA_017937765.1 of Alistipes sp. Taxonomy (GTDB): domain Bacteria; phylum Bacteroidota; class Bacteroidia; order Bacteroidales; family Rikenellaceae; genus Alistipes. The sequence continues at coordinate 19,082 of JAGBCY010000010.1, read as the reverse complement.
CGCGCTCGTGGAGCTCATCGTGATATTGCTTAATCAAAGCATCTATATTCATCATCGTTTCTATCGTTTTAAGTATTTATTCTATTCTGTTTCTCTTATCAATCTTGTTCGTTATCTCCGCAGCGCAACCCGTGCGCGCAGCTGTCCACTCCGCTCGAGCCTGCCTCTTAGCCTAAAGTTTCTCGCCGAGGAAGTACTCGCGATAGCGATCGAAGAGGTGGTGTGCCGAGGTGTAGCTCGACTGGGGCGACAGGAAGTGCGAGAACTCGAACGTGATGGCCTTATCGTATCCAGCACGCGCTGCTGCCTCGAGCTTCATACGCAGCTTCTCGAACTTGATAGGCAGGAACTTAATCGGCATATCGCGATCGAAGGTCTCGGCATTTGTCCAACACTCCATACCATAGCGGTCGGCAAGACGCTTGTTCACCTCGAAGAAGGCATCCAACTCGTCGTAGTCGATGTGTCCATCCTGGAACGCCACGGCATCGACAGCACCCTGTATGCCAGCGAAGATCTCATCCCACTCGCGCTCGTGGTCCGCAACCGACACGGCATCCTCCTTCGAGAGCGACGACGAGGCTGCGAGCACCGCCTTCTTGCCATCGATCCACGGCGATATGAGCGTGGGCATACCTCCCGACACGGCCTTACAGTGCGCGCCCTGCTCGCGGAAGGCCTCGATCACACCCTTCGTGCGACGCGATATCTCGCCGCTAAGGTACCAGCCACCGAACGACTTATGGTGCTGGCCGTAGTTCTCCCACACCTCATCGATGACGTAGCGGTTATACTCCGTCTCCTTCGACATATCGCCCGTATCCCAGTAGTGGCCCGAGTCGTAGAGGCCGAAGTAGAACTTCAGGCCGTGCTTATCTGCAAGGCGCAAAAAGAGGTCGAGCAGATCGGTCGAGGGCTTATAGCAGCCCTTGCCGATAAGATATTTCGAGGGATAGGTAATAAACTTACGATATCCCGAGCGAATCATAATCACCGTGTCGATGCCGATCGAACGCATATGCGCAAAGTCGGCATCCCACTCCTTCTCGCCCCAATTCTGGTGCGGGATGTCGTGGCTGATCTCGTCGATAAATGTTCCTGTAATTTTCATCTTCTTATCTCGTTTTTAATGGTGATGTTATCTACCGCGATATGGGTCAGGGTGCTCCTTACTTCATGACTGGTTACTCAAGCAACTGCTTCGTATGGGCAGAGGCTGAGACAGCTCTTGCTGTTCAGCTCACAACAAACAGCAACTGCGGTGCTGTATGTATCGACGTTGAGCAGTTCAACGGTGCTTACTACCTGATGACTGCTTGCGATACCTACTTCACTTGGGCATTGACCGACGCAGCTATCTTCCTTGCTGACGTAACATCTATCGACAACTTCAAGGCTGGCATTAAGACCGTTAGCACTGGTAGCTACGGCTGGAACGCTGCATCGGCTGGTGGTAACACCGACTGCGCTATGAAGGTATCGGAGGATGGTATCTATATGTATGTTTACGTATTGCACCCCAACGCAACACTCGGTTGTATCCGTGTTGACTGCTTGGCATACTAATACGGTTGCATAGCATAAGCGAAAAGGCCGCCCCTCGGGGTGGCCTTTTTCGTTTTAATGAGTAGTGAGTAGTGAGTAATTCCTTTTTTTGGGGCGGGATGAGACTGGGGGGGGCATGACCGAACGCAATCCTCCTAAGACCCTACACCACACCCAGAAACACAAAAAAGCCCCGACAAGAATCGAGGCTTCTTAGTTGTGGACCCAGAGGGGCATGATCCCACGACCTTCGGATTATGAGTCCGCTGCTCTAACCAACTGAGCTATGGGTCCAACGTTTTCACGTTTCGTGGGGGCAAAGATAATATAATTTTTGCAAAGCGCAATAAATAAACTGCAAAAATTTTGAGAGCGACACGAGCAGTGCGACAACCAACGTAAAATATCGGTTCATAGCGTAACGGTAGAAACAATTTTGCGATTATACGAATCGCCAACCGCCACCGTAACCGCCATAAACCACCATAGCAACCGCGCGCATAGTTGCGAATAATAGAAATTTTTGAGGTCGAGGATTTTGCATTTTGAATTGTTTTGTTACCTTTGTATAATAATTTAAGGCGAAGTGTAATCAAAACCTAATACTATGAAGAAAACCTTTACTAAGATTTTGTGCCTTGCCGTTGCGCTCATAGGCGTGAATAGTGCTCAGGCTCAAGAGAATAACCGCGATGTGAACGAGATCTTCAAGCTCGGTGTCGAGGCTCGTTTCGACTACATCGACCAGTCTCTCGCGGGCGAGCGTCTGCCCGGGGCATCAGGCTTCGAGGCACGCTACTTCAACCTCCGTATGGATGGCACCATAGGTAACAAGTTCTCGTACTCGTGGCGTCAGCGTTTCAACCGCGTAAACTCACTCAGCAGCTTTGCTCACAATACCGACTGGCTCACGCTCACCTATAAGCCTACGGACAACTGGGCAATCTCGGGAGGTAAACAGGTGCTTATGATTGGTGGCTGGGAGTACGACCGCGCACCCATCGACCTCTACTTCTGCTCGGAGTTTTGGAACAATGTATCGTGCTATCAGCTTGGCGCAAGCGTTTCTTACACAACGAATAAGGGCAACGACACCATCCTCTTCCAGGCCTGCCAGAGTCCTTATGATAACAGCGAGACCAACCTCTTCGCCTACAACCTCTACTGGTCGGGCACGCACGGCTGCTACACCGCGCTCTGGTCGTTCAACCTTATGCAGTATGCCCCCGGCAAGTACGACAAGTATATCGCTCTCGGCAACCAGTTTAAGTTTGGCGACGCTAAACTTCAGCTCGACCTTATGAACCGCGGTCCTAAGGCTAAGGATCTTCTGTTCGACAACTTCTCGATTATGGGCGAGTTCTCGTATCTTGTTGCTAATCGCGTGAATATCTTTGTTAAGGCTACCTACGATAAGATTGGCCGCAGCTCAATCACCGCCTCGGGTCTCATCCCCGGCACCGAAATTACACGCGTAGGTGGTGGCGTTGAGTACTACCCGCTCGGCGGCCGTGGTAACCGCGATGTACGCCTCCACGCAGCCTATGCCTACAACTTTGGCGACAACACCAACCCCAACGGCACAGCCCTCGGTAAGGGCTCGTTCCTCACCGTTGGTCTCACCTGGAGAATCGACGTGGTTAAGGGCATCACGACAATTATCGACAAGCACCTCGACAAGCGTGCTGCGAAGTTTTAACGACACTTAAGAATTACAAACCTAATAATCAATTAATTTATGGAGAATAAGGATAAGGGCTTCAAGAAGTACCTCGTGGGTATCTTCTGCCTTGTTATCGTCGTTGGCATCTTCGGCGGCATAGGCTCGGTTATGGGTCTGCCGAATATGCTCAATACCATTATGAAGACGGCGCACGACCTGCTGCTCAACACCGTCTTCTACCTTATGGCCATCTGCGTCATCACCGGAGCTCTCGGTCGCATCTTTGTTGAGTTTGGCGTTGTGAGCCTCTTGGAGCGCATCCTTCGCCCCTTGATGAAGCCGCTGTTCAACCTTCCGGGTGTCGCATCGCTTGGTGCCGTTATGACATTCCTCTCGGATAACCCCGCAATCATCTCGCTCGCGAAGGATAAGCGTTTCAGTTCATACTTCAAGAAGTTCCAGCTCATCTCGCTCACGAACTTCGGTACGGCCTTCGGTATGGGTCTGCTCGTTATCGTCTTTATGATCTCGCAGGGTTACTTCGTCGAGCCCTTCATCGGTTTGCTTGGTGCTTTTAGCGGCTGTATCGTTTCGACTCGCCTTATGCAGCGTTTCGTCATTAAGCAGTACCCCGAGTTTAAGGAGGAGTACGCCGCAGTCCTCGACGAGCAGGATATGCAGGCCGACGAGGAGGTTAAGGAGACATCGCTCTTCACACGTATCCTCAACTCGTTGCTCGACGGTGGTAAGACGGGTGTCGACGTAGGTATCTCGATTATCCCCGGCGTGCTTATCATCTCGACGCTTGTGATGATTCTCACGTTCGACGCTGGTGGTAATAACGTCTACGAGGGTGCTGCCTACGAGGGTGTTGCATTCCTACCCTGGCTCTTCGGTCATATCAACATCATCTTCGATTGGTTGTTCGGCTTCCAGCACCCCGCACTGATGGCATTCCCCATTACGTCGCTCGGTGCCGTGGGTGCTGCGCTCAGCCTTGTTCCCGAGTTCTCGGCTCAGGGTATTGTCGATGGTAACGCTATCGCCGTATTCACCGCTATCGGTATGTGCTGGAGCGGTTACCTCAGCACACACACCGCTATGCTCGACGCGCTGGGCTACCGTAAGCTCACCTCAAAGGCTATCCTTGCTCACACCGTAGGTGGCCTTGTTGCAGGTATCGTTGCTCACTGGATCTTCGCGCTCTACGCCCTTGCGTTTGGTGCTCCCACAGGTTTCGAGGGTGGCGCCGATCGCTATACCACATCACCCATCGTCATCGAGATCGTTGGCGAGAATCAGGTGAAGGTAGGCGACAGAGTCTTTACCGACGAGGCTGGCGACACTCCCGAGGAGGAGGGTTCGTTGGCACGCGTTATCGAGGGTGTACTGCTCTCGAACCACGATAAGGTAGAGGTTGTTGATGGCGAGAAGCTCGACGCTGCCGACTTTATCTCGGTGGATAAGCTCTCTAACGAGACACGCGAGAGCCTCATCAAGGAGGTCGAGGCCGGCTTTGCGATGTATCGCAACGATATTGCCGAGAAGATGTTTAACCGTCCTGTGGAAATGCTCTCGGCCGAGGAGCTCGAGGCCCTTGACGAGGCTATCCCCTTCCAGTTTAAGAGGGCGGAGGTTAGCGATGCTCCTGCCGAGGAGACCGCTACGGAGGTAGTCCCCGAGGCTGAGACTGCCGAAACTTCAGAGGTTGCTGACGAGGCTGAGACTGCCGAAACTTCAGAGGTTGCTGACGAGGCTGAGACTGCCGAGACTTCAGAGGTTACTGCCGAGGCTGAAGCTGCGAACTAACCTCACAGAAAGAATTTCACCGATAGGATGTGTGGCAAAAGCTGCACATCCTATCTTTTGTTTTTGGCTATTCGTCCAACAAAACCGACCGTTCATCACGAAAGCCCGCACAAGGCAATGGATATCTCGCGATTTATTTTTAAATTTGTATGCCGTGTGGTGTGCAACGACTACGGCAAAAAAAGCAAACAGAACCAAATATTATTACATAAACAATTCAAGATGAAAGCTACAAACTATTTTACAGTTGAGCGCGAGTCTCTACCCCGCTATGAGGCTCCAGTGATGGAGGTTGTGGAGATCGCTGTAGAGCGCGGCTTCGAGGCCAGCGACGAGTATGGATTTGATGGGCCCTCGTACGGCGAGGAGGACATCGTCTGGTAACCCAATGTTTAACCAAAAAAATGAGCAAAGAGATGAGAAAGTTTTGGAATTTGATGCTTGTTGCACTGGTTACAATGGGTGCAGCAGCTTGTACAGAGACAGACGAGAACGTAGATAAGACGCCCGAGCAGAGCGCAGGTCTCTCGTTCTACGCCGAGATTTCGAACGACACAACACGTGCCGACCTCGAGTACGATGCCGAGAGTAAGGTATGGAACACCGTATGGGAGGGTAACGAGACACTCGTTATTACCGATTATAGCGATTATACGGAGTATCTATTCTCAAACAGCGAGGCCGAGAAAAACAAGTTTACCTGCACGGATGAGGGGGCAAAGAGTCTTATCGGCAAGATGGTTTCAATATCTAATTATGATGCATCTTATTCAACCTCACGTAGCGGCAAGAAGACCCTCCACGTGTATAACTTTATAGACGAGTTCTCGGTCGAGAAGCCCATCAAGCTCACATCGGAGATCTCGTTCTTGCGCTACACATATAATGGCGAGGGAAGCGTGACGTTCAACGTATCGTTCAATAATGGCAATGCTGATATCAATGTCTTCCGCGAGGCAGATGCCGATGGTGAATTTTCTGAGAGCGTCCCCGAGATAACCTTCGAGGGCATCAAGGGTGAGAACTGGGTGCCTGTATGGCCGTGTGTTCAGTCAGGTACCGATCAGAGTGCCACACTCTCATACTCTATCAATGGCGTAAAGTGCAAGGAGACAACCATCAAGGGCTTCGGCTATGGTAAGGTCTACAACCTCGGCACACTCGCCGATGCGGAGCAGAAGATGACAAAGATCTACTTCGTGCCTAACGATGGCTGGAAGGCTGACGGTGCTTGGTTTGCAGCCCACGTGTGGAACGAGACAAGCAACTTAGACGTTAAGTTCAGCGACGAGGATGGCGACGGCATCTACGAGTGCTTGATTCCTGCCGATATGACCTCGATGCTCTTCTGCCGTATGAACCCCGAGTTCACGGAGTTTGGCTGGAATGTTCAGGACGCAGAGGGCAACATCGTGGAGCACCACGTATGGAACCAGACTGTCGACACAACCGTTGGCATTGACCCCAACAACTACTTCTATATCACCGACTGGGATAAGGGTATCTGGGGCACGAAGGATGGCTACGACGAGCCTATCGTCGAGTTCTCGATCGGTCTTATCGGCCTCGGTGGCAACTGGGAGACCGACACGGATATGACGCTCGAGGACGACTACTACACACTTAAGGGCGTAGCTATCGCCGACACCGACAGCTTCAAGCTCCGCGTAAACGACGCGTGGGAGGAGAGCTACGGCGTTGGTAGTGCCGAGGAGGTGGATGCCATCACTATCGAGGCAAACAAGCGTCTCACGCTCGCTAACGGTGGTAAGAATATGCAGTTGGCAGCTGGCACCTACGACCTCTACTTCAACTACTCGGACAAGGCATTCTATGCACTCACCGATGGTAAGACCCCCGCAGATATCGTCGAGGAGCCCATCGTTTGGTCGTTGACGGGTGAGTTCAACAGCTGGAGCGACCGCATAATGACCGAGACTTCGAAGGCTAACCTCTTCGTTGCTAAGGGTATCGACCTACTCACGGGCAGCAAGATCAAGGTTAAGGACTCAACCACCTGGGAGACCAACTTCGGTGGTGGCATCACCTTCCTTAACGCCAACAGCTGGATGACGGCATACCATAACGGTGCCGATATCGAGATTGCCAAGAGCGGCACCTACGACGTTTACTTCGAGTACCTCGGCAACGAGAGCAAGCTCTACCTTATGGAGGCTGATGCAGACTACACCACTGCTACCCAGCAGACCGAGAACGGCACAGCCATCCCCGACGAGACTGAGGAGGAGACTCCCGACCAGCCAACAGCGTGGGGTGTATCGGGTACATTCAACGGGTGGGGCGACACCGCTATGGTGACAACAACCGTTAAGAATCTCTTTGTTGCTAAGGGCGTTACACTCGATGCCTACGCATCGTTCAAGGTTCGCAAGGATAAGGATTGGGCGGAGAACTACGGTGGCGGTATCGTCTATATGAACCCCAACGGCTGGATCCAACTGTACCCTACAGGTTCGGATGTATCGAACACCGCAGCCGGCACATTCGATATCTACTTCGACTACGCCAACAAACGCCTCTACTTGGTGACTGCCGGTGGCGACTACACAGCCGTAGCACAGCAGACTGTCGAGGGCGAGGAGCCCAAGCAGGAGGAGCCCGAGGTTACCGAGAATAAGCTCTACCTCAAACCTAACGCCAACTGGAAGCAGTCAAACGCTCGCTTCGCCGCTTACTTCTTCGGTGGTACTCCCGGCGAAATATGGGTAAGTATGGTAGATAGCGACAGCGATGGCATCTACGAACTCAACATTCCCGAGGGTTACGATTACGGCTGCAACGTGATATTCTGCCGTATGAACCCCGGAACAACGGCCAACAACTGGAACAACAAGTGGAACCAGACGGCCGACCTCAAGGCTCCGACCGACGGTAAGAATCTCTACACCGTTAAGGAGAGCACCTGGGATAAGGGTGGTGGTACCTGGAGCGTAAAGTAACAATCGAGGTACCGACTACACTATCAAAAGATCTGCTCGGCTCACTTTGGGTCGAGCAGATTTTTTTGCCAATAATAGAATAATATACCTATTTTTTCGTACATTTGTAGGGTTAAACTATTCATACTATGGATGCTATTCTAAAAGTAGAAAATGTCACCAAGAGCTACACCGGCCATAAGGCTTTGGACGACGTGTCGCTCGAGGTGCCTCGAGGTGCCGTATATGGACTTCTCGGCCCTAACGGCGCAGGAAAAACCACACTTATACGCGTGATAAACCGCATAACGTTGGCCGACTCTGGACGTGTACTTCTCGACGGCAAGCCGCTCACCGAGAGCGACGTATTCCACATAGGTTATATGCCCGAGGAGCGCGGCCTATATAAGAAGATGCGCGTGGGCGAGCAGGCAATATTCTTCGCACGCCTCAAGGGCCTCGGACGCCGTGAGGCCGAGAGCCGATTGAAGGGTTGGTTCGAGCGTCTCTCGATTGCCGACTGGTGGGAGCGTAAGGTTGAAGATCTGTCGAAGGGTATGGCCCAGAAGGTGCAATTCATCTCTACGGTAGTACACGAGCCCAAGCTCCTGATCTTCGACGAGCCATTCTCGGGCTTCGACCCCATTAACGCTAACCTGCTGAAAGAGGAGATATTGGGACTTCGCGACCGCGGAGCTACGATCATCTTCTCGACACACAATATGGCATCGGTCGAGGAGATATGCGACCACATAACCCTTATCAACAAGTCGCACAACATACTCTCGGGCTCGGTCGAGGAGATACGTCGTTCGGCGGGCGGCAACAACTTCGAGGTAACGCACCGTGCCGACGACGCCGAACTCGCCGCTGCGCTCGGCTCGCTGGCCATCGTCGTGGGCGAGAGCCACGGCATCGTGGGAGGCTATCGCCAGACAAACATCCACATCCGCCGCGACGAGGATGTCCGCGCCGTCATTGCCGCGCTTAACGACAGGTGCGAGCTGCGCTCACTGCGCGAGATGATGCCCTCGATGAACGATATATTTATCCGTGCCGTGAATGGCACACTATAACGCCACAGCTATGAAGAAGATCTATCTAATCATATCGCGCGAGTTCTTGGAGCGCGTGCGCAAGAAGTCGTTTATCATCGTCACACTCCTTATGCCGCTCTTTATGATCGGCATAATGGTGGCACCGTCGTTAATGATGCTCTACGGCACAAGCGACCAGAAGCAGGTGGTCGTCATCGACCGCTCGGGACGTATTGCCGATAAGCTCACGTCGTCGGCCGAGATTCTCTTCGTCCCCGAACGCGAGATGTCGAAGGCCGAGGCCTGCAACATATACAACGAGGAGTCGGGCATCTTCGGCGTCCTCTATATCGGTAGCGATGTTGAGGCGCGCGACTCGGTGCAGCTCATCACCAACAGCTCGTCGTCGATGATGCTCGAGGAGAACATCGCCTCGCAGATTTCGGCCATCGTCGAGCACGATAAACTCCTGGCCTACAACATCGAGAACCTCGACGAGATACTCTCATCGGTCGAGACCCACATCGAGCTTAGCACCTACCTCAACGACGGCACGGGCGAGGAGGAGACTATGGAGTCAACCTCGTCGGGCATAAGCTACGCCCTCGGTATGATCTTAGGTATGCTGCTCTATATGGTCATCATCCTCTACGGACAGATGGTCCTCACGTCGGTAGTCGAGGAGAAGGCCAGCCGCGTCATCGACGTGATGGTCACCTCGTGTAGCCCGTTCCAGCTTATGATGGGCAAGATTCTCGGCATCGCCGCCGTGGCACTCACACAGATAGCTATCTGGGCACTGCTCATCATCGCCGCCTCGAAGTGGCTCATCCCCGCGGTATTCTCCGCCGAGGTTACGGCCACAAACGACGCTATGATGCAGGCTCTCGTCGGCACGCTCGGCGACACTGGCTACATCGCCACGCTCTTTGCATACGTCACGCTCTTCATCCTCGGTGGCTTCCTACTCTACGCCTCGCTCTACGCTGCGTCGGGCTCGGCTGTCGACTCGGTGCAGGATGGTCAGCAGTTCAACACCATCATTATGCTGCCGATAATCCTCTCGATTATCGTTATGATGTCGGTCTTCAACGACCCCAACTCGCCTATGGCGTTCTGGGCCTCGATGATACCCTTCACCTCGCCTATCGTGATGATTGCCCGCATCCCGTTCGGCATCGCGACGTGGGAGATTATCGTGTCGTTAGTGGCTCTGTATCTGACGTTTGTGTTTACCACGTGGCTTGCTGCAAAGATCTTCCGTGTGGGTATCTTTATGCACGGCAAGCGACCCTCGTGGCGCGAACTCGGACAGTGGATTCGCGAGAAATAGCGTGTTCGCAATTTAGCCTAATGGTAGGCTAAAAACGGAACATACACTTATTTCGGGTGCTATAAGAAACTTATAGCACCTTCATTTTTTCGCGCCCATTTCTATATTTCCCAAATTTTTCGTACATTTGCATGTTATATGTACATACAAGTGCGAATGAAGCGATTAGTGATACTCATAGGTCTGATTCTCTGTGGTTTACTCACCACCGAGCGTGTCGCCGCGCAGTATTACAGCTGGGGTGCCGACCCACTCTCGTTTCGCTGGCGACAGATGAAGACGAAGGAGTATCGCGTGGTATACCCCGACACGGCACAGAATATCGCCTCACGTATGATGTACTACCTCGACGCCGTAAAGGAGGACATCGACTACGGCTATCGCCATCCGCAGATGTCCATACCCTTTGTTGTGCACCCTTCGAATTTTATGTCTAACGGTCTGGTTATGTGGATGCCGCGACGCGTGGAATTCATCTCGACGCCCGACGTCGACAGCTACTCGATGCCCTGGACCAAGCAGCTCATAGCCCACGAGTATCGTCACGCTGTGCAGTATAACAACCTCAACCGCGGCGTTGTCAAGGCCCTGAGCTATGTCCTCGGACAGCAGAGCTCGACAATCGGCCTGCTAACAATGCCGTTGTGGATGATGGAGGGCGATGCCGTGATGACCGAGACCGAGATGTCGACATTTGGTCGCGGCCTTCAGCCCTCGTTCTCGATAGGCTATCGCGCCTATGGTAACGTGGCCACCGAGTTTCGCAACATCGACAAGTGGTTCTCAGGCTCGTACAAGGACTATATCCCCAACCACTACGAGCTCGGCTACCTGATGTCGCGCCACGGCTACAACCGCTTCGGCCGCATTATGGGCGACGATGTTGCGGAGCTCACCTCGCGCCGTCCCTATATGCTGGTATCGACGAGCTGGGTGCTCAAGCGACTATACGGCAGCTCGCAGCCCAAGCTCTTCTACGACACGTTCCACACGCTCCATAGCCACTGGGCACCACTGGCAAAGGTCGAAGAGACAACACGCCCGCTCCCCGTGGCAGAGCCTAAGTCGCATACGACCTATGCCCATCCGCAGATTACCCCTTCGGGCTCCGTTGTTATGCTCAAGGAGGACCTCGACCGCCCGACGGCTTTCGTGCTTATCGACACGCTTACGGGCCGCGAGCAACGCATAGCCCACACCGGCCTCGTATCTTCACGCCCGGCACTCAGCCCCTCGGGACGTATCTGGTGGACAGAGTACCGCCAGAGCACGCTCTATGCCGAGAAGGTGGCATCGCAGCTCTGTTATATGGACCTCGACGAGGGTCGCCCGCGCCGTGTACGCAAGGTGCGTAACGCACTCTACCCCACGCCCACCGACTCGGTGAACGTAGCGTGGGTGGAATACACGGCCGATGGTCGCTATACCATCGTCTCGCAGGGTGTTGCCAATGCCGCAGAGCGCGTGGCTGTCGCCTATGGCAGCGAGGTTCACGGACTTGCGTGGGACGAGCTCACAGCATCGCTCTACACCATCATCACCGACGATGACGGTATGCACATCGCGCGTGTTGCGGGCGACAGTCTCCAGCGCGTGACACGCTCGGCGTACACCACACTCCGCGATCTGCGTGCTGAGCGTGGCCGCCTATACTTCGGATCTATCGCCTCGGGCCGCGACGAGATACACTGCTACGACCTTGCCTGCGGCGAGGAGTATCGACTCTCAACCTCGCGCTTCGGCTCGTTCCAGCCGATGCCCGTGGATAGTGGTCGCGTCATCGCCACGAGCTACGACCGCCGCGGATATATGCCCGTAGTTCAAGACTTTAGCGACAGCATAAAGGTTGCCTACACCCCACATCCGCCAAAGATTATGCTACCCGATAGCAAGCCGTGGGGTGTTGTTAACCTCGACACGGTGCGCTTCACGGATGCCGCTGCCGAGGCTGTCGAAGAGGCCACGCCCGATAGGCGTTTCAGCCGCGCGCTCCACGCCTTCAATATCCACAGCTGGGCCCCCGCCTCGTACGACCCCTATGCCATCACCGAGGAGTCGTCGATAGCCTTCAACCTCGGAGCAACGATTATGTCGCAGAACATACTCTCGACGACCGAGGGCTTCCTCACGTGGGGCTGGAACCAGAGCGAGGGCTCGGTATTCAAGGGCACGTTGCGCTACTACGGTCTTGGCGTAAACTTCTGGGCGAGTGGCACCTATGGCGGTACGCAGCAGGTCTATAAGGTTGCCATCTACAACCCCGAGCTCGGAGCTCTCGAGTACCCCGACGAGCCGGAGCGTGGACGCTACTACTCCATAACGGCAGGAGCCTCGCTACCACTGCTCTTGCAGCGCGGCTATCACACACGCCAGCTCACGGTTGCCACCTCGTGGAACTTCTCGAACGGTATGGTTGCCAACGTCGATAGGCTCACATTCGATGGCGGTAAGGTGACAAACATCGCAACGATAGGCTACTCCGAGGGTGTCCACCTGCTAAATATCGGCGTCACGTTTCAGGATTTCGTGCGTCGGGCACACCGCGACTTCCTACCGCCGTGGGGTATAGTCCTCTCGGCAAACTACGCCCAGAACCCCACGACCGACGACTTCGGCCACCTCATTGTAGGCTATGCCAAGCTCTACACTCCGGGCTTTGCCAAGCACCACTCGCTCTCGCTCGCGGCATCGTACCAGACATCGCTCGGTGGCTTCCAGTCGGATATGGTGCTCTCCGGTCTGGCATTCAAGTCTACGCGCCTTGTGCCTCGTGGCTACTCGTCGTACGACATCGCCAACAACCACTACATCGCCACCTCGGTAAACTATCAGTTGCCGGTGTGGTACCCCGATGGTGGCTGGGAGGGCGTAATCTTCTTCAAGCGACTGAGGGTCAACGCCGGCTTCGACTACGCCTCGTTCCGCCGAGCTACGGGCTTCGACGACTTTGGCTCGATCATCGAGAACCGCCGCCATATCGCGGCCTACGGCGTGGACCTCGGCATAGATTTCAACCTCTTCACGCTGCCCAGCTCCGCAACAATATCGGCAACCTTATCGTTATATCGAAAGATAGAGCTGCATCCGTATAAGGATGGCAAGTTCCACTTCTCGTTCGGCTTAGGACTACCCTTCTAACCCCGAGCACAAGGAGACAACAGAGAGGATAACAAAGAGAGAGAGACAAATATCTAAAACCGCAGATAAAACTTAAAACTATATGGCAAAGAAGAAACAGAGCGCAAAGAGACGACTCACGTGGAAGTCGTGGTTTATCATCGCTATGTGGACATTCACGCTCATCGGCGTGGCTGCCGTGGCGAGCCTCTTCATTATGGCTAAGAACGAGAAGCTCGGCCCGATGCCCACGTTCGATGAGTTGGAGAACCCAAAGACCAACCTCGCGACGCAGATATTCTCGGCCGATGGTGAGGTTATCGGCACCTACTTCATCGAGAACCGCACCTATCTGTCGTACGAGGAGCTCTTCCCCGCCGACAGCACACAGTGGCTCGAGATCGACGGACATAAGCTCCCGGCAATCGTGGCAGCACTGCTTGCCACCGAGGATCTTCGATTCTTCGACCACTCGGGTATCGACTTTCAGGCCACGGCACGTGCCGGCATCAAGACCGTAATCCTGCGTCAGAGCGGCCAGGGTGGCGGTAGTACTATCACACAGCAGCTCGCCAAGAACCTCTACAAGACGCGTCTTAACAAGGATGGTATGGAGGGTAAGGCCGGTACGCTTGCGGCGAAGGCTCAGGAGTATGTCATCGCCACACAGCTCGAGTACAACTACACGAAGGAGGAGATTGTGGCTATGTATCTCAACACCGTGGAGTTCTCGAACTCGAATTTCGGCATTAAGTCGGCGGCCAACAACTTCTTTGGCAAGGAGCCCTGCGACCTGAAGATCGAGGAGGCGGCGGTGATTGCCGGTCAGGTGAAGGCCCCCGGAACCTACGCGCCGCTGAAGCGTGGCGTAGCGAATGAGAGGGCGCGCGAGCGTCGTAACACTGTGCTCGACCGTATGGCCGTGGCTGGTGCCATCAGCCACGAGATGGCCGACTCGCTAAAGACATTACCCATCGACCTTACGCGCTATCGTCGCGCTGCCGATGCCCACAACGAGGGTACGGCGACCTACTTCCGCGAGATGGTGCGCCGCACGATGATGGCACGCGAGCCCGAGCGTAAGAACTACTACACCGAGTGGGACTATCAGATGGCTCTCGAGCAGTACAACAGCAACCCGATATACGGCTGGTGTCTGAAGAATCGCAAGGCCAACGGCGAGCCTTACGACATCTACCGCGACGGCCTAAAGATCTATACCACGGTTGATTACCGTATGCAACAGTATGCCGAGGAGGCCTTTGCCGAGCATATGGCCGAGATCGTGCAGCCACGTATGGAGGAGCAGATACGTGCCCGCGGAGGCTCGCTCTTCCCCGATCTAACGAAGGCCGAGTCGGATAAGAAGATTGCAGCCGCTATGCGCCAGACCGACCGCTGGCGCGACCTCGCAAAGGAGGGCTTAACCGAGGAGCAGATCGTCGCCACGTTCAACACCCCTACGGCGATGTCGATATTTACTTTCAATGGTATGCGCGACACGGTGCTCACACCGCGCGACTCGCTCATCCACTACAAAAAGACGATGCGCGGCGCGTTCGTTGCCATCGACCCCAACACGGGCTACGTGCGTGCCTATGTCGGAGGCCCTGATTACCGCTTCTTCAAGTACGACGCTGCAACGCAGGGTAAGCGTCAGGTGGGCTCTACGGCAAAGCCCTTCATCTACACCTTTGCCATCGACCACCTCGGCCTCACACCCTGTACGCCTGTGCCTAACGTGCCGGTATCTATCGAGACACCTTCGGGCATCTGGTCACCCAAGGAGGCAGGCGACGTGGAGTATACAGGCGTGCACCCACTCTACTGGGGCTTGGCCAACAGCCGCAACAACTACTCGGCCTGGATTATGAAGCAGGCGAAGCGTCCCGAGGCTGTGGCCGAGTTTATCCACGATATGGGTATCAACAGCTATATCGACCCCGTGGCTGCGCTCTGCATCGGCTCGTACGACAGCAACCCCTACGAGATGGCATCGGCCTACTGTACCTTCGCAAACGAGGGTGTGCGCATCGACCCCATCTTCGTCACCCGCATCGAGGATAGTCAGGGTAACGTTTTGGCGACGTTCACACCCAAGACCAACGACGTGCTGTCGAAGCGCGTGGCCTACACGATGATAACGATGATGCAGCGCGTGGTGTCGATGGGTACCGCCCGACGTATGCTCTACGAGTTTAAGTTCAACGACGTGGAGATGGCCGCCAAGACGGGTACGACCAACGATAACGTCGACGCTTGGTTTATGTGCGCCGTGCCCAACCTCGTTATGAGTACGTGGGTCGGTGGCGAGGAGAACGGCATCCACTTCACGCGTAACGCCGATGGCTCGCGTATAGCCCTGCCCATTGCGGGTAAGTTCCTCACCAAGGTCTTTGACGATGGCACCCTCGGTGTCGACCGCACGGACCGCTTCGAGCGCGCCGACGAGGAGCCCGATTATAGCTGCGACATAGATATGGAGAGTACGGAAGAAGACCCCGCGGAGGATATCTTCTTCGGCGGCGAGGATGACTTCTTCTAAACCTTTTCTACCAAGCGCGGGGGCGAGGGCGTATGCACGCGTGCAAACAGAACCGTGTGAGAGCATATGCGCGCGTACGAAAGGATCGTGCGGAGGCTACTTACATACGACAACCCCATCCGCAGAAAGGATAAATTTTAACAACAGAGTACAAAACCAAAAAAGATAGGATTATGAAAATTGCAATCGTTGGCGCAAGTGGCGCCGTAGGCCAGGAGTTTTTAGCTATTTTGGAGAACCACCCTATGCCTATCGAGGAGCTTCGACTCTTCGGTTCGAAGCGTAGCGCAGGTACCACATACCGCTTTCGCGGCGAGGAGGTGGTCGTTCGCGAGCTTCAGCATAACGATGATTTCAAGGATATAGACGTGGCCCTCACCTCGGCAGGTGCCTCAACATCGAAGGAGTTTGCCGAGACAATAACCAAGCACGGAGCATTTATGATCGACAACTCGAGCGCGTTCCGTATGGATGACGACGTGCCTCTGGTCGTGCCCGAGGTCAATGGCGAGGATGCCTTCAACGCCCCACGCCATATCATCGCCAACCCCAACTGCACTACTATTCAGATGGTTGTAGCCCTCGGTGTCATCGAGCGTCTCTCGCATATCGAGCGCGTGCACGTGGCAACATATCAGTCGGCAAGCGGTGCCGGAGCATCGGCTATGCAGGAGTTCGAGGAGCAGCACAAGGCCATTGTCGAGGGTCGCGAGCCTAAGGTCGAGAAGTTCGCTTATCAGCTGGCCTACAACCTCATACCCCACATCGACGTATTTCAGGACAACGACTACACCAAGGAGGAGATGAAGATGTTCCACGAGACACGCAAGATTATGCACTCCGACATCCGCACATCGGCAACCTGCGTCCGCGTGCCCGTAATGCGTGCACACTCGGAGGCCATCTGGGTGGAGACCGAGGAGGAACTCAGCGTCGAGCAGGTACGCGAGGCCTTTGCCGAGGCCAAGGGTATCGTGCTTATGGACGAGCCGGCCAAGAAGAGCTATCCTATGCCCCTCTTTGCCCAGCACACCAACCCCGTTTACGTGGGTCGCATACGCAAGGATTTGGGCTCGGAGCGCGGTCTAACATTCTGGTGCGTAGCCGACCAGATACGTAAGGGTGCTGCGCTGAACGCCATCCAGATTCTTGAGCTTCTTGTCGCTAATAAATAAATATATGGTTTTTCTTGCAACGAGGGTTTATGAACCGATAAAAATTATTTTAAACTTTTAGTTGCAAATAACCATATTTTTGTATACCTTTGTACCGCTCTATCACATAAAAGGCTATATTTCGCTGATTAAGGAGCGAGAGACGAGTGGAAGAGAGGAGAAGAAAAGACGATATTTCTAACATTTAGCAGAGTATAAATTTAAACTAATAATAACCTAAAAAACTACACAACTATGGAAATCCCATTTGCAGAAGCGTATCGAATTAAGATGGTTGAGCCCTTGAAGAAGAGCACTCGCGCCGAGCGTGAGCAGTGGCTCAAGGAGGCACACTACAACCTCTTCGGCTTGAAGTCGGAGCAGGTTTACATCGACTGCTTGACCGACTCAGGTACCGGCGCAATGAGCGACCGTCAGTGGGCAGCTATGATGACCGGTGACGAGGCTTACGCTGGTTCAAAGTCGTTCTTCCAGCTCAAGGAGACTATCCTCAACATCACAGGCTTCGAGTACGTTATCCCTACTCACCAGGGTCGCGCTGCTGAGAACGTGTTGTTCTCGCACCTCGTAAAGGCTGGTGATATCGTTCCCGGTAACTCACACTTCGACACAACGAAGGGTCACATCGAGTTCCGCAAGGCTACCGCTTTGGATTGCACTATCGACGCTGCGAAGGATACTCAGCTCGAGATTCCCTTCAAGGGCGAGGTAGACTGCGCTAAGCTCGAGAAGGCTTTGGCTGAGCACGCTGAGAAGATCCCCTTCATCATCGTAACTGTTACCAACAACACCGCTGGTGGTCAGCCCGTTTCAATGAAGAACCTCCGCGATGTACGTGCTATCGCCGACAAGTATGGCAAGCGCGTTGTATTCGACTCGGCTCGTTTCGTTGAGAACGCTTACTTCATCAAGACCCGCGAGGAGGGCTACGCAGATAAGACTATCAAGGAGATCTGCAAGGAGATGTTCTCTTACGCCGACGGTATGACAATGTCATCAAAGAAGGACGGTCTCGTGAATATGGGTGGTTTCATCGCTACACGTCACGAGGACTGGTACGAGGGTGCTAAGCGTTTCTGCATCCCCTTCGAGGGCTTCTTGACATACGGTGGTATGAACGGTCGTGATATGGCTGCTTTGGCAGTAGGTCTCGACGAGAACACCGAGTTGGAGACTATCGAGACTCGTATCAAGCAGGTACAGTACCTCGCAGCTAAGCTCGACGAGTACGGCATTCCCTACCAGCGTCCCGTTGGTGGTCACGCTTTGTTCGTAGATGCTGACAAGGTTCTCTCGAACATTCCTAAGGAGGAGTTCCCCGCACAGACCCTCGCTATCGAGCTCTACCTCGAGGCTGGTGTTCGTGGTTGCGAGATCGGCTACATCCTTGCTGACCGTGATCCTATCACTCGCGAGAACCGCTTCGGTGGTCTTGACCTTCTCCGCTTGTGCATCGCTCGCCGCTCTTACACCAACAACCATATGGATGTAATCGCTGCAGCGTTGAAGAATGTATATGACCGTCGTCACGAGATCACCCGCGGTGTTAAGATCGTATGGGAGACCGAGTTGATGCGTCACTTTACTGTGAAGCTCGAGCGCTTGTAATTTCTTGTGATAAGGGGCGTCCTTTGACGCCTCAATCATTGCCCTGAATGGGAAATACGCAGAGTATGTCCCATCCAGGGCAATTTCTTTATCGGCGCCAAATTATGCCCCTTCTGACAAGAAATTAGGTCGTGCAGTTTTTTCAGGGAGGATTCAGGGAGGGTTCAGAGAGATTTCAGAGAGGATTCAGAGAGATTTCAGAGAGGGTTGATTGCATTATCCTCAGTATCTCTGCCCTCCCCATCTTCTCCCTGTTCTCTCTCTGCCCCTCTCTGTTCCTCTCTGTCCTCTCCCTGCCCCTCCCTGCCCCT
>JAGBCY010000009.1 GCA_017937765.1 Alistipes sp. | reverse complement strand
TTATCGTTTAGTGGCGTTCAAGGATATGTCGAACGACCACGTGTTTTTGTGCAGGTCCGCCGTTTCGACAAAGGAGACCATCGAGGTGAACGGCGAAACCTATCCCGTGTATAAGATGGAAATCTCTAACACATCTCACCCCTTCTATACAGGTAAGATGAAGTTGGTAGACACCGCTGGTCGTGTGGATAAGTTTATGAGCCGTTACGCAAAGCGATACGATAAGAAGAATAAGTAGGATTACTTGTTACTCCCAGAACGAGAGGTCGACATTTGTCGGCCTCTTTTTTATTGGCTGATTCTTGCAGGTGATTAGTTCTTTCTCTGCTGACTTTTGTCTGTGATTAGTTCTTTCTCCGTGGATCAAATACAATTCTGAGTAACTTCTGCTTATCGTCCCTGCTTCTTGTCGTCGGACCGACTTACGCCCGTAGTTCCAATTTTTACTTGTCCTGCCGCCCGTAAATATGGTGATATGATGTGTTAAGTCTAATAAGCCGCTGCCGCCTTATTTGTGAGTGTATTTGGAATGGGATGACTGGTATAAAAAAGAATAGCGGCAACCTTTCGATTGCCGCCTTGTGACTCCGACAGGATTCAAACCTGTAACCGCTTGATCCGTAGTCAAGTACTCTATTCAGTTGAGCTACGGAGCCATTCCTTTGCTTTTGCGAGTGCAAATGTATAACAAATTTTTCATCTGTGCAAATATTTTTGCAAAAAAAATTAAAAAAAAGCGTTGGTTTTTGCCAACGCTTTTCGTTATCTGTTGTTACTCAGTATCTTACTTGATGTGCTTGGCAAGGATTTTTTCTACCTCCTCACCGCGCAAATTCGTAGCTACGAGCTTACCCTCGGGTGAATAGAGGAAGTTTGCGGGGATAGCGTTTACGTTCAGGTGCTCGGCAACGCTCCACTTTCCCTCGTCGTCAGTGCCCCAAACGTTCACCCACGTCATATTGTTATCCACGAGGAACTGCTGCCACTTATCCTCCGAACCCTTACGGTCGAACGACACGCCATAGATCTCCAGACCCTTAGGTGCGAACTTCTCGTAGGCTGCAACGAGGTAGGGAATCTCACCGCGGCAAGGACCGCACCACGTAGCCCAGAAGTCAACAAGTACCCACTTGCCGCTCTTGCAGAGCTCGTCAACGCTCACCATCTCACCCGCGCCATTGGGCAGAACGATATCCTTGAGATCTGCGCCAATCTCGATGTTACGCATATTCTCGATCTGCTTCTGATAATCCTTGTAGATACCCATATCAGCGAATCGCTTGTCGATGCTCTCGAAGAGCTCCACAAAGTGAGCATCAAGGGGTGATACCATAGCGTAGTACTGCAAGAAGTAGAGCGAGCAGAGGTTGTCGCTATTCTCTGCCACAACGTCGTCGATAAGTGCAATGAGATCCTCCTCTGTTGCTGTCTCGCTCATAAATATCTCGTTCATACGAGCCTGAGCCTCCTCGATGGCATCCTGTGTAGCCGAGCCCTCGAAGTTAATGTCACGCGTTTCGGGGTTGAACGACATAGTTACATCGGTGCCATCCACCGCAAAGAGTGCCGTATTGTGGCCATCTACCGCGATAAGGAGCAACTGGTCGCCCTCGACCTTTGCTTCAGTCGAGAACTTAAGCTCGCCATCGAGCGTAGCCGTAGCCACGGGCTCAGCAACCTCGTCGCCATATACGAAGAACTCCACAACGCCACCCGGTGTGAGGGGGAAGCCGTTGAGATCGCCGCTAATATTAATGCTCTTAGGAGCATCGCTACCTGCGCAGCCCGCAAACATTGCAGCTGCACATATCACCGTCATCAATCTTTTCATAGTTATCTGTTTTAGTTGTTAATGTTGACTATACCTATATTTATATATATATATATTGGGCACTGCCTATCGCTTCACGCGCTCGGGGTTCGACTTTATGAACGACTCCCACGACGAGCTTCCCTTGCGAGCCTTGCTGTCGCCACCCAAGCCCTTGCGTTTGGCTCCTGCCGTAGCGCGTGTCAGCGCGTTCGATGAGGTGAACCAGTGGCATAGAGCAACGGCCATACCATCTGTCGCGTCGAGCTTGCGTGGCTTGTAGTCGGTGCCGAGGATAGAGTTTATCATCACGGCGACCTGCTCCTTCGATGCCTGACCACGCCCCGTGATAGCCTGCTTTATGCGCGAGGGCGCATACTCGGCAATGGGTGTCGACTCGGTGCAGCTGAGCACTGCAGCAATGGCCACGCCCTGAGCGCGCCCGAGCTTCAGCATCGACTGGATGTTGGTGCCGAAGAATGGCGACTCGAAAGCCACCTCCGTAGGGTGGTACTCCTCTGTGAGCCGCCTTACGCTCTCGAATATGTAGCGTAGCTTCTGGTGTGCATCGCCAATCTTGTGGAGGTCGATCTCGCCAAGTATCAACGCCTCGGGTTTGCCACCGCGTATCTCTATAACGCCGTAGCCCATATAATTAGTACCCGGGTCGATGCCCATTATGCGCACACAATCGGCCACCTACTCCTCCAATTTTGCGATACGTTTTTCCAACTCGCGCATCTTCTGCGACATATCCGGAAGCTGGCGGAATACGGCAAACGAGCGGTGGTACTGCATACCAGGGAGAGCGGGGTAGCCGAAGCGTATCTCGTCGTCAGCGACGTTCTTGTCGATGCCCGACTTCGAACCAATCTTCACGCGGTTGCCGATGGTAACGTGGTCGGCGATGCCCACCTGTCCGGCAACGAAGCAGTTGCTACCCACCTTCGTGGTGCCGGCTATACCCACCTGTGCCGACATTACGGTGTTTGCGCCGATCTCGACGTTGTGTCCTATCTGGATGAGGTTGTCGAGCTTCACGCCGCGACGTATGATTGTAGAGTCGGTCTTTGCACGGTCGATGCAGGTGTTGGCACCGAGCTCCACGTTATCCTCGATGATAACGTTGCCGAGCTGCGGAATCTTAGCAAACGTGCCATCCTCCTTCGGCGCGAAACCGAAACCGTCGGCACCGATAACAACGCCGGCGTGGAGGATACAATTCTTGCCAATGACCGAGCCCTCGTAAATCTTCACGCCGGGGTATATCTTCGTGCCCTCGCCGATTGTCACGTTGTCGCCCACGTAGCACTGTGGATATATCTGAACGTTCGCGCCAATCTTTGCAGTTGCCTCCACAACGCTGAAGTCGCCCACATAGCAGCCCTCGCCGAGGGTGGCACCCTCGTGAATGGATGCGAGCTTCGATATGCCCGTCTTGCGGGGGCGTGAGGCGTTGTACATCTCGAGAAGGTTGAGCACGCACTGACCCACGTTCTCTACCTTGATGAGCGTGGCACGCACCTCCTGCTTGGGCTCGAAGGTGTTATCCACGAGGACAATCGTAGCCTCCGTGGTGTATAGATATTGTTCGTACTTCGGGTTTGTGAGGTAGGCCAACGAGCCAGCCTTGCCGCCGTCGATCGACGATACTGTCGATACGGTTGCCGACTTGTCGCCTACGATTGTGCCGTTTAGTAGTCCGGCAATCATCTCTGCTGTGAATTGCATAATTGGGTTGTATGTTTATTTCTAATTATTAATTTTCATCTGCTAATTAATCCTTGAGGTAGTCCTCGAGTGCAACACCCTCGGGCATCAGTTCCGCCACGTCGTGGCCAAAGGCGCGAAGTTCCCTCACGAGCGACGACGATATGTGCTCCACCTCGGCGGGGGCAAGCAGTATGACGGTCTTAAGCTCGGGGAAAATATGGCGGTTGGCACGTTCCATCGTGCGCTCATACTCAAAGTCGGTGGTGTTACGCACGCTGCGGATTATTGTCGTGGCACCCAGACGTCGTGCCTCGTCGCCTGTAAGCGAGGTGTAGGTCACCACCTCCACGCGCTCCTCGCCACGGAACACATCCTCCACAAGGCGTTTGCGAGCCTCGGGCGTGATCATCCCACGCTTCTGGGTGTTTACACCGATGGCCACGATGACCCTATCGAAGAGCCCGAGCGACTCATCAACTATGGCCTTGTGCCCGCGGGTGAATGGGTCAAACGACCCGGGAAATATTGCAACACGCTCCATACCTATGTATATTAACTCACAAAGATAGGAAGAACTCGCGAGAAAAAGGCAGGAAATTGGGAAATAATGCAATTCGTTGGTAGATTGTTTAATACGCAACGGGCTTCCGTGGTTGTAATGCGGTCCTGAAAGACCGTATATAGATGAGTTAAGATGTAGATTTGC
>JAGBCY010000008.1 GCA_017937765.1 Alistipes sp. | reverse complement strand
TTTCGCTGACTGACAAAACACGCTTAAAAGACCTCTTCGACAAAACTAAATTTCAATATGACAAAGAACCTACCGACCCTAATGGGCAAAATTTATTTAATGTTTAACCAGTCCCGAATTTTTATGGGACACTAATGATATCTCACTTTTAGTTTGGTACATCAAAAGTAATAAATATATTCTAAAATTCCTAATTTATGCACGACTTTTGTGCTTTAATCTGTGTTGTTCTGTTTGTAATTAGCAGATAATCAGCGTGATATGGGGGTGTGTCTGAGTTTATATTTTTGGCCAAAAAATCCAATATCGCCGAAATTAGGTACGACGGCCAACTATTTAGCAATGAAACAATTAATATTGTATAAAGGTCAAAATGGCAAAATTATGTCTATATTTGCCATAACTATTAGAATCTGAAACAGAAATATTATGCACATCGAGGATTTGGATTTAACGTCGCAAACCAAGCAGGAACGGTATGCTACGTTGCTAAAGCAGGTAGTGGCCCTCGGCGAAGGCGAGCGCGACGAGGTGGCCGTTATGGTCTACCCCGGATTGAACGGTGTGCAGCACGATGCCGTGGCACAGACCATCTCATACAGAGTGAATAGTACACAGCACTACGTCGAGAACTCGTACGACCCCGAGTCTACGCTTATGGTCGGTATGAGTGCTGATGATAAGTTCAGCCTCACGAGCCTTTACGGCTGGTACAAGATTTCGCTCCCGAAGAGTTATGTCTTCAAGTCGCTCTATTTCCGCGGTAACGATGGCGAGCAGCTCACGGGTACGGCTTGCTACTCGTATGCCGACAATAGCTTCGAGTTCGTGGCTGTGGAGGATGGCAGCGAGATAACACTCGATTGCAATAACTTTACGCCTACCGACGAGGAGGGTATGGCCGACTTCTACTTTGCACTTATGCCTCAGACCTTCTCGAAGGGTGTGACAATCTCTGTTGATTATGGAGATGGCGTGCCTGTGCTGCTCTTTATGACCTATGGTTCGGTAACCATCGAGGCAAACTGCATCACCGAGTCGCGCGATACCGAGGAGTGGGAGTCTCGCGGCATTGGTACCTACGCGGATGATTTTCTCTCGGGTCTCTATAGCCGGCCTGCTGGTAATTGTGTTCCCGTAACCATCGAGGAGAGTGCTTCGCGTCCGGGTTACTACCGTTTGGTTAATCTGTTTAGCGAGGATAATTCCCGTATTGTAATAGGCGGTTTGCCTTCGGATATGTCGTTTGCTTCGGAAGATGTATATATCGTTATTGATGCACGCGATCCCGAGAACGTATTTATCCCTTTCCAGTACACTGGTGTTACCATTGAGGGCTTTGGTCAGGTATGGATTGGTATGGCTACTACTGAGAAGGGTAAGATGGGTGTTTTGCAGGATGGTATCATCACCTTCCCTGCAGGTACCTGCGTTGTTCTCTGCGACGAGACAGGTTCTGGTTACTACTCTAATATAAATGGCAGGTTCAGAATTATGTTTGAGGGCCACGAGGTGTATATGACCGCTTCGTATCGTGGCGAGGAGGTCATAGGTAATGAGTACGCCTCTGTTTTTGATTTCGTGCTGGGTGAGGATGTCGCTGAATATCGCTACACTATCGTTGAGGGTGACGCGGATATAACCACCCACGATGCCGTTCTCGAGCTGCTCGATGGCAACTTCTCAGGTAACTACGTGTGTGGCACAAAGCCCGTAAGCGAGCCCGTGCTCAATGTTACGGCCCTTGCAACGGGCCTCTATACCCTGTTTGCTGTGCCTGTTGATTCTGCGGGTAAGCCCTCGGAGCTCGACCTGACAAAGATCGTATTCTATGCTCGCAACGGTGCCTCAGATGAGGAGCTCGCTTTTGATGCTACGGTTCTGTTTGCTACTGTTGCCGAGTAGGTGGATCCTTCGTATGAGGAGATGTATCCATCGTCAAACTGTCTCTACTTGTATCTTATGGTTGATGCTCCTTATAATAAGTTAATTAATCATATGGGCTTGATAAGTATGGAGACTACGCAATTTGATGAGTATGTTGCTAAAGGCTATACGCTGGAGCAGATATTTGCGGAGGGCAAGAGTATATTATCGTTGAATCCAAATACGATGTATTCTGATGGATATGTCCACTATCTTCTTGATAATCTCGCGCCTAATACATCGTATACGGTGGTATTGCGCATTGAAACGAGCTATGGCGTCACGCAATATTTCAGTGCTACGGCCTCTACAAAACCATTGTAGTAGGGTAGCCAAGCAACTCTATTCTTAGGGGGCGCAAGGTGCGCTCCCTAATTTTTTTTGCGATATTGCCAACTTTTTTCGATGGTGGGTATGCTCTGAGAATAAAAATGTCGGCCGAGATTCGTTCTCGGCCGACTAATTTGTCTTGAAGCGTATGTTGATTACTCCTCCTGACGATAGGTGTGCTCAACGTAGATAGCGCGCTGCATAGCCTCACGCTTAGCGATTGAGGGCTTTGTGAAGTACTGACGGCGACGAAGCTCCTTCAATACACCAGTACGCTCATACTTTCTCTTAAACTTCTTGAGGGTGCGCTCGATGTTCTCACCCTCCTTAACGGGCATAATAATCATAATCTTATACTTTTAAATTTTTAATATTCCTTTTTTTTGTGTCGACCTCGCGGTCCTTTTAGCATTTAGCCTTATTAATCTGCCTCCGCCCACCTTGTGGCCTCGGGCAATGTGGATTGATCTACTCGGGGTTTGTACCAAAATCGAGATAGGGCGCAATACGTGCTGCCTCCTCCTCTGAAAATATGTTATCTTCAATCATCTCTTCGATGGTACTCCAACCTCCTTTCAATTCTCTGTGGTTAATAATACGCCTGAGCATTCGGTTCGAGAAGTAGGGGTGAACCTCCAACTCTTTAGGGCGTGCAAAGTTAATACATATTTTTTTAATTTTAGCACTATCGCAGTAAATTTGTGGTAAAATTCTTTGAAAATTGTCGTCGGTAATTACCGAAAGCTCCGAAATTTGGGCTACGGAGTAGTAGCCACCGAGTAACTCGCGGTAGCGAAGTATCTGTCCAATGCTCTTGGGACCTATTCCGTTGACGGCTATGAGCGTTGTGGAGTCGGCACTGTTTATCTCTATCGGGAAGATTATGGACTTGGTCTCGAATTCGCTCACGGGTGCTGCCGCCTCAGGGAAGATGATGTAGGGACGTAGACGGTCGGCCATCGCCGAGTCCACGGCGTAACACTCCTCGAACTCCTCAATCGAGCGGTAGCCGCCAATCATATCGCGGTAGCGGATGACAAGCTCGGCTTGGCGAAGCGTGAAGCCTAAGCGACGCAGATACTCCACACCCACGGTGTCGAGCGTGAAGGGTGAAGGGGCGATGGTGTCGCGCGGCGATGTGTCGCGCTCGTAGGCGGGACGGTCGCTGTACTTTGGCGATGGTTTTATGCGATATTCCTCGCCGATAATGATGTATGGCTCTATGGCGAAGTACATCGAGTCGGTCATCCCGTAGCATAGTGCGAGGTCCTCGCGTATGCGAAATACCTTACCCGCCTCGCGCCATTTGAGTATGCTCACGGCTATCCTGCGCTCGAGACCGGCGTCGAGGAGCGTGCGATAGTCCGCCTCGTTCGGGTCGAAGGGCTTTAGCGTGGGAGGCGTGATGCTGTCCGTAGGCTCGGCGGATGTGGCGACTGTTGGCTGGTCGCCCTGTTCCGAGTAACGATCATCGGGGCGTGCTATTATCGCTAATAACGCCACGATGAGGATTAAGGGTATGAGGAGTATTGCCCCGCGTATGTTCTGCTTCGTGCCCTCGTTCATCGCTTACCACTCGGCATTGTCCGAGAGCCATAGTTTACGATAGCGTCGCGAGGGTGACTCGATAAGCGTGCCGATGCCATACTCGTCCCATCTGTCGTCGACGAGGTGAATGGTATCGGGCGTGGAGGTCACCACGTTAGGGAAGCGCGGGGGGTTAGTGCCGTAGCCCGGACGCTTCGAGCGGGCGTCGATAATCATCGTCTCGTTGTAAAGGGTGATGTCGCGCTTGGGGTCGGTATTCGCCGCAGCAAGCCATAGAAGGTCCGAGGGGTGCATATGTCCCGCAGCACCGTGGTCAAATACCACGACATAGCGTGCCGATGTGATGTTATTGGCAGTGAGGTACTCCACGACATCCACTCTCTCGCGCCATTCGCGCTCAGCGTAGAGGATGAGAATGCCTGCCTCGGCCATAAACTCGGTGTTGAAGAGCTGTATGCCACCTGCAGGGTGCGCTGTCTTGGGGACGGTGATGGTGCGCCGTGGCGAAGAGGAGTCGATGTTCGTAAGGTCGATGGCGAGCTTCGCACCGTAGCCCTTCTCGGGGGCCGAGTGGTCCAACACGTCGAGGATACCCTCCGACCATATAAGGTCGCGACGGAAGTCTATCTCGCGGAGCAGGCCGAGGATCTCGCTCTTGGAACGTATGTCGGCCGGTGATGGGGCTACTACCATATATTTATTAAACATCATCTGGCCGGCACCCCAGAGTCCCTGTGCCACCTTGGCCGCCTGACCGTCGTAACGCTTGGCGATAGCGACGAGGGCTATGTTGTGTGCCGTGCCCTCGATGGGCATATATAGGTCGCGTACCTCGGGCTGTATGGCCAGACGTATCGGGGCGAGGAATATACGCTCCGTAGCTTTGGCGATGTAGGCATCCTCCATCGGCGGCACGCCGACGATGGTAGCGGGGTAGATGGCATCCTTGCGCGAGGTGATCGCCTCGATATGGAAGCGGGGGTAAAGGTCGGTGAGGGAGTAGAATCCAGTGTGGTCGCCAAAGGCACCCTCCACGGCGAGCTCCTCCGTGGGGTCGACATAACCCTCAAGCACGAAGTCGCAGTCGGCAGGTACCCATAGGTCGTTAGTCAGACACTTCACGAGCTTCACGGGGCGGCGGCGTAGCATTCCTGCCAACAGCATCTCGTCCATATTGTCGGGCATAGGTGCTGTTGCGGAGTAGATATAGGCGGGGTCGCCACCCAGAGCTACGCTCACGGGCATACGTCGGCCTAAGCGTTTATATGCATCGTAGTGACGTGCGCCGGTCTTGTGCTTGTGCCAGTGCATTCCTGTGGTGCGTCTGTCGAATACCTGCATACGGTACATTCCGAGGTTGGGGATGTCGGTCTCGGGATCCTTTGTCGCAACCATCGGAAGTGTGATAAACGCTCCGCCGTCGCAGGGCCACGAGGTGAGTATCGGCAGACGTCCGAGGTCGACATCCTCGCCGCGCCACACAACCTCCTGACATTCACCGCGGCCGCTCATCTTGCGCGGGAACCACTTGGCCACGTCGTTAAGCAGGGGTAGCATCTTGAGCTTGTCCCACATCGAGGCCTTAGGCGACATAACGCCCTTAAGGAGGTCGTCGATGCGTTGCGAAATCTCGTCGAGAGACTCTACTCCGAGGGCCATAGCCATACGCCTATCCGAGCCCATCATATTCATAAGCACGGGGTAGTCCGTACCCGTGTTCTCGAAGAGGAGTGCCTTGCCGCCACCCTCGCTCTTCGATACGCGGTCGGTAATCTCGCATATCTCGAAACGGCAGTCTACCTTTGTCTTAATGCGCTGAAGCTCACCTGCCGCCTCCAATCTCTCGATGTATTCGCGAAGTCTCATAGTTGTGGTTATTTATACGTGTCGCCCTGGGTCATCTCAATCCTATGCTCGATGTAGCCACCGGGGTGGAGGCGTGCAAAGTCGTCGCAGCGGAATCGGCGCGAGTGCATAAGTGCCGTAGCTATGGCATCGCCTATGGCGAGCTCGGCGGTGGTCGACGAGGTGGGGACGATGTCGAGCACGCAGTCCTCGCGCTCGACCTTGATGTTTAGATGAACGTTTGCCTTGGTGGCTAACGACGAGTTGGGGTTTCCCGTCATTGCGATAATGGGGTTGCCACCCCTCTGGGCGTGGAGGACGATGCTGCGGAGCTCGTCGGTCTCGCCTGAGTAGGATAACAACACCACAACATCTTCGGGGGTGATGATGCCGAGATCGCCGTGCGCAGCCTCCGCGGGGTGGAGGAAGAGTGCGGGGGTGCCGGTGCTTGTCAGCGTAGCGGCAATCTTACGGGCTATGATGCCCGACTTACCCATACCCGAGACTATGAGCTTGCCGCGGCAGGCGAGGATCGTATCCACCGCCTCCACGAAACTCTGGTCGAGCGACTCACCCAAGCGGGCGAGTGTCTCGGCCTCGGTCGCTATCATCCTGCGTCCAACGGCGAGTAACTCTTGTTCGCGAGGTGTCATATTGTATCGGTTTATAGTAGCATTTTTATTGTATCTTTCAAATCGCTGAGCGCGAGCATATTGGCTCCGTCGCACAGCGCATCGTCGGGCGTGGGGTGCACCTCGAAGAAGTAGCCATTTGCCCCAAAGGCCTTGGCCGCAAGGGCCATTGCGGGGATGTACTCCCTATTGCCGCCACTTGATGTGCCCTCGCCACCGGGACGTTGCACCGAGTGGGTGCAGTCCATAACGACCGTGGGCGATATTGCGCGCATCGCGGCGACGTTGCGGAAGTCGACAACGAGGTTGTTGTAGCCATACATATTGCCGCGCTCCGTGAGCCACACCTCACGGGCACCGCTCTCTACGGCCTTAGCATAGGGATGGCGCATATCCTCGCCCGAGAGGAACTGCGCCTTCTTGATATTGAGCACCTTACCCGTGTGTGCCGCCGAGACTATAAGGTCGGTCTGGCGACAGAGGAAGGCGGGTATCTGTATCACGTCGACAACTTCGGCCGTAGGGGCTGCCTGCCACGCCTCGTGTATGTCGGTGAGGGTGCGTAGTCCATACTTCGAGCCGATGTCGGCGAGCATCCGTAGTCCACGTTCCATACCTACACCGCGGTACGAGCTGAGCGACGTGCGGTTAGCCTTGTCGAACGAGGCCTTGAATATTATGTTGGTGCCAAGCTCGCGGTTTATCTCCACAAGCGTGCGCGCCACCTCGTCGAGAACTTCGAAGCTCTCGATGGCGCAGGGTCCCGCTATTATCTTTGGTGTGGTCACTTATCTCCTCTTTAATTACTATTCCCGTCTTAAATCCGTATCTTGACCCCGCCTCAAATCTATATCTCGTCGCCGTACGTAGCGATCAGCTCCTCGGCGCGTGCAAGGTCCTCAGGTGTGTCGATGCCGATGCTCGCGTAGGGTGTCACGGCCACACCTATACGGTAGCCGCCCTCCAACCAACGCAACTGCTCCAACCTCTCTCGCTCCTCCAACTCGCTCGCACCGAGGTTCGTGACCTCGAGCAACGTGGCGGGGCAGAAGGCGTAGATGCCCACGTGGCGAAGATAGCGATGGTGGCGCAACCACTCGCCACGCTCCGCATCACGAACATATGGAATGACCGAGCGTGAGAAGTAGAGTGCTCTGCCGTGGCTATCTCTTACGACCTTCACGGCATTGGGGTTCTCGACGGCCGCCATACCCTCCTCTGCGTCGAAGGGGTGCGCAAGCGTTGCAATCGTAATATCCGGGTCGGCGAAGCACTCGATGAGGGCCTCAATCTGCTCACGGCGAATAAACGGCTCGTCGCCCTGAACGTTGATGATGATGTCGTACTGGCCACCCACCTTCATCAGTGCCTCGGCACAGCGGTCCGTACCCGAGCGATGCTCCGTGGAGGTTATAACCGCACGACCTCCGAAGTCCTCCACCGCGGAGTAAATGCGCTCGTCATCCGTGGCGACAACGACATCGGTCACCGCCTCGCTAACACGACGATATACCCACTCTATGATGCTCCTCGAACCGAGCCTCCTCAGGGGCTTGCCCTCGAGGCGTGTCGAGGCGTAGCGTGCTGGTATGATGGCTAACGTGCGCGGTGTCATTCGTTGCTCTATTTAAGGGCCAGGGCGAGTACCTCGTCGTTGGTCTTCACGTAGTGGAACGTGAGACCCTCAACGTACTCGGGCTTGATCTCCTCGATATCCTTGCGGTTCTCCTCCGAGAGTATCAGCTCGGTGATGCCTGCGCGCTTGGCGGCGAGGATCTTTTCGCGAATGCCACCCACAGCCGTGACACGACCGCGGAGCGTAGTCTCTCCCGTCATTGCGATGCGCTCCTTGACCTCGCGCTTGGTGTATGTCGACACGATGGATGTCACCATAGTGATACCTGCCGAGGGGCCATCCTTAGGCACTGCGCCCTCGGGTACGTGGATATTCAAATCCCACTCCTCGAACATCTTACGGTCGATGCCGAGCTCCTCGTGGTGGGCCATAACCCACTCGTGGGCGATGGTTGCCGACTCCTTCATCACGTCGCCGAGGTTACCCGTGAGCGTGAGCTTACCTTTGCCGGGCGTGAGCACCGACTCGATATAGAGGATATCGCCACCCACCTGTGTCCACGCAAGGCCTGTAACCACGCCGCGCATACCGGCGATGTCGTAGCGATCGTTCTTGAACTTGGGCTTGCCGAGGATGGGCTCCAACATTGGTATGTCGACCGTTGTCGAGAACTCCTCCTCGAGAGCGATGGCCTTAGCACGGTTGCGAGCAATCTTTGCGATGCTCTTGTCGAGGCCGCGGACTCCCGACTCACGCGTGTAGTCCTCGATGATACGGACGATGGCCTCGCGGCTGAGCGATAGCTTATCCTCCGGTATGCCGTGGGCGTCGCGCTGCTTCTTGACGAGGTGGTTCTCGGCAATCTGCACCTTGTCCTCGAGGATATAACCCGGGATATTGATCATCTCCATACGGTCGCGCAGGGCCGCCGAGATATTTTCGACGTTGTTGGCCGTGGCGATGAAGAGCACCTTCGACAGATCGTACTCCGTATCGAGGTAGTTATCGTGGAACGTGGTGTTCTGCTCGGGGTCGAGAACTTCGAGAAGTGCGCTCGAGGGGTCGCCGTGGTTCGAACGCGACACCTTGTCGATCTCGTCGAGGATGATCACGGGGTTCGACGCGCCACAACGCTTGATGGTCTCGATGATACGTCCGGGCATTGCACCGATATATGTCTTACGGTGGCCGCGAATCTCCGACTCGTCGTGCAAGCCGCCGAGCGATATACGGCCGAACTTACGTCCCATAGCCTCGGCTACCGACTTGCCGAGCGAGGTCTTACCCACGCCCGGAGGGCCATAGAGGCAGAGGATCGGGGACTTAAGGTCGCCCTTGAGTTTGATGACGGCCAGATGCTCCAACAGTCGCTCCTTGACCTCCTCGAGGCCGAAGTGATCCTTGTCGAGCTGCTCGCGCACGGCGTTGAGGTCGAGGCGGTCGGTTGTCGTCTCGTCCCACGGCAGGTCGAGCATCAGTTGCAAGTAGTTCATCTGCACCGAGTACTCGGCAACGGCAGGGTTCAGACGCTCGAGGCGTGCCACCTCCTTTTCAAAAAGGTCGGCCGTAGCCTTCGACCACTTCTTCTTTTTGCCCTCCTCGCGCAGACGCTCGATGTCGGCGTCCATACCGTCGCCGATCTCATCCTGAATCACGCGCATCTGTTGCTGGAGGTAATACTCCTTCTGCTGCTTGTCGATCTCCTGCTTGACCTTCTCCTGAATGTCGTTCTTGAGCTCGGCGAGCTGTTGCTCGCGCACCAGTATCTCCAGCAGGCGACGGGCACGTGCCAAGAGACCGGGGGCCTCGAGTAGGTCCTGACGGTCGTCGTCGGTGAGCTCCATATTCGAACAGATGAAGTTGATGATCGCACGGCTCGAGTCGAGGTTCTTGATGGCGAAAGCCGCCTCCTTAGGCATCGAGGGCGATATGTTTATGATGCTGAGGGCTACCTCTTTGATTGACTCCACGAGGGCCGAGAACTCCACGCTCTTGGGGTCGGGTGTCGAGTCCTGGATGGGTGTCACGGTAGCCTTGAAATAGGGCTGCGTGGTGATATACTCCTGCACCTCGATTTTCTCCAGGCCGGTGAGTATCACGGTGAGGTTGCCGTTGGGCATCTCCAAAATCTTGAGGATGCGAGCAGTGGTACCTACCTTGTGCATATCGTCGGGCTTAGGGTCCTCGATGGAGCTATCCACCTGAAGTACCGCGCCGAGCAGACCGTCGCCGGCCTCCACGGCACGCACCAGAGCTATCGACTTAGCGCGGCCCACGGTAATGGGTGTCACCGAGCCCGGAAATATCACCGAGCTACGCAGCGTGAGGATGGGCAACACCTCGGGGATGTTAACCTGTTCGATAGTGTCGTCGCCACCCGAAATGATGGGTATAACCTGATGCTTGCCGTCGAAGAGCTCGGGCACCAGACCCAAATCGTCAAATTCTGTATCCTTATTGTTCTTGCTCATAGTCTTACGTTTTACGTTTAATCCGCACTCGACATCTTTGATGTCCGCTGGCTCACCTTTATAGAGCGATGCTCGGGATTAAAACTATCATTTGGCAATAGCTATAACGCGGCAAAAGTAGCTATTATTTCATAGAAATAACTCGATGCCGCAGAAATATTTGTAACAAGTTATTGACAATAGAGGTGCCAGAACCCTATTCTCGGCATTGAGAATCGTCCGAAAAATTAGCGCGGCAGAGTCTTTTGGGGACGCTGTCGCGCTAAGTGTGTGTGCTCCGATGGCGTTAGTCGGACGGAATTGAGATTGTCCGTTAGGCAGTATATAGGCTGTTTCGGGTCGGCGTCTAAATAAATTTGTCCCCCGTCGAGTACTTCACATCTTCGACAAATCCCTTGATGTTACGCTCCTCGCTCTTGGGACATATCATCAGCACGTCGGGCGTGTCGACAACGATATAATCCTTGAGTCCGTTTATCACGGCAATCTTGTCGTTAGGGATGGTTATCAGTGAGTTGCGCGTGTCGTAGATGTGTACGTTGTCGCTATTTATGGCGTTTGCGTACTTGTCCTTGCGCGACTGCATATAGACCGAATGCCACGTGCCGAGGTCGCTCCAGCCGAAGTCGCCGCTGTGGACGTAGACGTTCTCGGCCTTCTCCATAATACCGAAATCGACCGAGATGGGACGACACTCCGCAAAGACACGCTCGATGGCTGCGGCCTCCTCATCGGTGCCGAGCTTGTCGGTGATGGAGCTAAAGAGGGCGGCGTGCTCGGGGAGGTGCTCCTCGAAGGCGGCGATGATATCCTTGACCCTCCAGATGAAGATTCCCGAGTTCCATAAAAACTCGCCACACTCCAAAAATGCCTCGGCCATTTCGCGGCTGGGTTTCTCGGTAAAACACTTGACCTTACTTATCGCCTCGTTACCCGTGCGCTGGATATATCCGTAGCCTGTCTCGGGGCGTGTGGGGTTGATGCCGATGGTCATCAGCGCGTTGCGGCCATCGAGGTAGTCGAGCGATGCGTTGACCACGTTGATAAACTCTTTCTCGTTGAGTATCAGATGATCCGAAGGTGTAACGATCATCTCGGCCTCGGGGTCGCGCTTAAAGAGCGAGTAGGCGGCATAGGCGATGCAGGGGGCGGTGTTGCGTCCCATCGGCTCGGCAAGAATCTGACTCCTGTCGAGGCTCGGGATGTGCTCCATAACGAGCTCCGTATAGCGTCTGTTGGTGACTACTATGAAGTTCTCATTTGGTATAATATTGGCAAATCTGTCGTATGTGTGACGTATGAACGAGCGACCCGTTCCGAGGATGTCGAGGAACTGCTTTGGATAGCTCTGTCGGCTCATCGGCCAGAAGCGCGAACCCACGCCACCGGCCATAATCACACAGTATCTGTTAGCTGCCATAGTGAAATTCGGAGTGTTAAATTTATATAAATTTACACAAAGATAAAATTTTTTTGTATCTTTGCAAAATGTTTAGAACTTTTTTAGTGCAATTATTGTGCTCGAGGAGTGAAATTAAAACGAAGTAAACGAATGAAAATCAGGTTGTTCACGCTGCCAAATATGCTCACACTGGCCAATCTTATGGCCGGCGTCTTGGCTATTGTCGCAACGCTCACCGCGCACGCCTACGAGACGGCACTGTGGCTTATCATCGCTGCGGCGGTGTTCGATTTCTTCGATGGCTTCGTGGCTCGCCTACTGAATCAGCAGTCGCCTCTCGGCGTCCAGCTCGATTCGTTGGCCGACGATGTGACCTTCGGCGTGGCTCCAGCCATCGTGATGTACGACTTGTACCTCGGTGCGCCGAGTTGCTCGTGTCTTGGTGGCGAGTGGATGGACGCCTTGCGTTTCGTGCCGCTGCTCATCGCCGCGTTCTCGGTGTTGCGCCTTGCGAAGTTTAACATCGACACAACGCAGTCTGCCGAATTCGAGGGTCTGCCAACGCCTGCCAACGCTCTTATGCTTGTGTCGCTTGCGGTGCTTGCAGACGGTGGCGAGGTGGTGCTCACGCGTGAGTGGATAGTGGCCATTTCGGTTGTCGCTTCGTTGCTGCTAATCAGTCCGATACGTATGTTTGCGCTCAAGTTTAAGGGCTTCGGCCTAAGGGGTAATCTCCTACGTTATGGGTTTATCTTGGTGGCTCTGCTCATTATAATTTTTGTGCCGACATACTCGGTCGTTGCAATTATCGTTCTCTATATTGTCATCTCCACGCTCCTCTGGTTGCTTGGTGGATGTCGAAAATAACGGAATGGGATAGGTATGAAAAGGATGCAGTGGATACTCTCGGTCGTATGTCTTGTGGTGGCAATGGTGCTGCCCGAGATGTCGTATGCCCAGATTGACGCTGCCGCCTTGGCTCGAGCTCAGCGTGAGGGCCAGACCAACCCCTATGGCGTAGGTATCCCGGGAATGGATGGCACCGGTATGGAGGGCGAAGAGGGTATGGAGGGCGAGGTTGACTCAACGGAAGTCGAGGAGAAGCGCGAGCGTAAGCCCCTCGAGTCCTATTATTTCTCGGATACGGTGCGTGCGCTGCGCAACTGGAAGTGGACAGTCGACCGCGACTTTAACCGCGTGAACATCGAGCCGTTGGATACGACGCTTGCCGACTGGCGTATCGACTACGTTTTCTATCGTGAGGGTGTGGGCGATATGTCGCTCGGAGGTCTCGGCCAGTCTACGCAGCCCGTAAACTGGTTTGACCGCCGTCAGGATCCCGACTTTACCTTCGCCCGCAGCTACGATGCTTATACGGCGCGTCTCGATAATGTGCCGTTCTATAACGCCAAGACGCCTCTTACGAATATGACATATCTCGAGTCGGGACAGAAGCGTTATCGTGAGGAGCACTTCGAGCTTGTGCACTCGCAGAATATCACCCCCTCGACCTCGGCAAACGTGAGCTATAAGGCACGAAGCACGATGGGCCGCTACGACTGGCAGCGCACGAAGAATCACGCCCTCTCGGTGGGCTTTGCTCACACGGGTAAGCGTTACTCGATCCACGCGGCATATATGCACAATATGATCGACACGCGCGAGAATGGTGGTGTTGTGGGCGAGTGGGCTATTGCCGATACAACGTTCGAGATGCCCTCGGGTGTGCCTATGCGTCTGGCGACGTCGGAGGCGCATAACCACTACCGCAACCACTCGTTCTTCGTTAAGCAGGCCTATGCAATACCGCTGGAGCGCGTCACGGAGTACGACTTCTCGGTTGCCGACCTCTCGGCCGTGTACATAGGTCATCAGTTTGAGTACAACACTTGGTCGAAGGTCTATACAGATAAGTATGCCACCTACTCGAACGAGCGCGGCCACTACAACGAGGAGACGCACAGGTGGGAGCCTGTGCGCGACTTGGAGTACTACGAGGATTGGTTCATCGACCCCTCGGCTACGCGCGATTCGATATCGGAGCGTATAATCTCGAATAAACTCTTTGTGCAGGTGCAGCCGTGGGACCGTAACGGTGCTGTGTCGACCATCGACGGCGGTATCGGCCTCGATCTGCACACCTACTCATACCTGCGTCTCGACGACTATGTCAAGGGCAGTATGACTAAAGATAAACGCACGTCGTGGTACCTGTATGGTGCGACGGGCGGTAAGATCAAACGATATGCCGACTGGGGTGCCGACGTTAAGTACTACCCCGCGGGCTATCGTGGTGGTGACCTCTCGGTGGATGCAAACATCACGCTGAGAGCCTATATCCACGAACATCCGCTGATTCTCACCGGACGCTTCCGTCAGGAGCTCCGCTCGCCAGGCTACTGGCAGGAGAATCTATTCTCAAACCACTACACGTGGTTTAACTCCTTCGATAAGGAGTCTGAAACTCGCTTCGAGGTAAACTTCTCAGTCCCCGACTTTGCGTTGGAGGTTGGAGCGTGGCAGGGTGTCGTAGGTAATATGATCTACTATGGCAACGACAGCCGTGTCGCCCAACACTCGGGGACGGTGAGCCTCACGAGTTTGTATGCTCGTAAGGACTTCCGCATTGCGGGACTCCATCTCGATCACAGGGCATTGGTACAGATCTCGTCCGATGAGACTGTGCTTCCCGTACCCACGTTGAGTGCTTTCGTCTCGTACTACTACGAGTTCTGGGTTAAGCGCGACGTGCTACGTGTGCAGATAGGCTTGGATGGCCGCTTCAATACGGCCTACTACGCTCCGAGCTATAATCCTGCACTCTCGGTCTTCTTCAATCAGCGTGAGGTGAAGGTGGGCAACTACCCCTACATCGACGCCTTTGTGTCGGCCAAGTGGAAGCGTATGAGGATCTTGCTTAAGTTCCAGCACTTGAACCAGAATTTGTTTGGCAATGGCGAGTACTTCCAGGTGGCTCGCTACCCGATGAATCCACGTATGTTCAAGATGGGTATCTCGTGGTCGTTCTACGACTAACGACGAGTTCCGTGCCCGTATAAGCTGCCCACAAACTACTAAACAATGTTAAAGAGAATTTCGTTTGTGGTTGTTTCTACCGCGCTGTTGGCGGTGTATGAATCATCACAGGGTCAGGCTCAGCCGCTTATCCCGCCTACCGTTGAGGAGGCTATGGCTGAGGCTATGACACCATCTAATTCCGAGCAGATGGCCGAGATGGCCGAGCTGCCGTGTGTAATCTCGCGCTTCGACCCTATAATGCGCAGGGTCGGTGGCGAGGAGGGGCTGGACTGGCGACTTATGAGTGCTATTGCATATAGCGAGTCACGCTTCATTGAGGACCTTAAATCGAGTCAAGGTGCTCTGGGTATTATGCAGATACGTCCCATTGTGGCTCGACACTTCAATGTTCCGGTTGAGGATATCGACGACACGGAGACCAATATCCGTCTCGCGGGTATGCTTCTCGCCGAACTCGACACTATGCTACGCATCCCGCGCTCGACGCCCGAGCAGGATCGCCTGAGCATCATCCTTGCCAGCTATAATGCTGGTATTGGCCACGTTCTCGATGCGCGTCGCTTGGCGCGAT
Source organism: Alistipes sp. (assembly GCA_017937765.1). Lineage (GTDB taxonomy): Bacteria > Bacteroidota > Bacteroidia > Bacteroidales > Rikenellaceae > Alistipes. The sequence continues at coordinate 46,693 of JAGBCY010000008.1, read as the reverse complement.
CGGAGGGTGCCAACCCTAATTCGTGGGAGGATGTGAGTCGTTATTTAAAGCTAAAGTCCGATCCTGCCTATTATGAGCTCGAGATAGTTCAGAGCGGTAAGTTTACCGGTAGTGGTCAGACTCTACACTATGTTGACGAGGTGATGCGCAAGTACCAGCAGTATTGCAAGATTGCCACCCTCTCTTAAATTTCTTGTGATAAGCCGCAATCTGCGGCACCAAACCTCAGAGTCCCGAATGGGAAATACGCCGAGTATGTCCCATCCGAGGCTCTTTCCTTTGGCACCACATCTCACGACTTTTGACAAGAAATTTGGGTATGCTATCCAGAATATACAATTTCACTACTCACTACTAATTAAATAAGAAATTATGGTGTGCTTGATATGTCCGCCATTTTCTGCGTTAAAAGGCACTTAAATAATTGGGGAGTTTCGAGAACTTAACTCCCGAAACTCCCCAATCTCATTCAAGTGGCTTAGATTACCCTCTTATTAGTAAAGCAGGTCGCTTGCAGCCTCAATGCTGGCCTGCTGATAGATCTCCTGCTCGTCGGCATCAAGCGAATTTACATAGATCTGCTCCTCAAGCATCAGTCGCTCGATCCTATCGTAGTCACCCACAAGGCCTGCCTTGTATCCCTCCATCACATAGTACTCGGCCTTATCCCTGATTGCATCGGCGTTACCTCCGCAAGCGAATAGCATAATGGACATTGCCACCATACAGCATAGCATAGAAATTCTCTTCATAGTTTTTTAGGTTTAGTTAGTTAAAAATTGTATGTGTCTTACAATACTCGGTCGTACTCGAGTAGTGCGCGGATCTTCGACCAGTTGACAACGGGGCGGCGGACGCCGTCGATAAACATCACTGGGCATCCCAGCGACGAGTCATCTATATATATATCGGCGTGTACCTTCGGCGACTCGGTCCACTCTCGCTGCTCGGGATTGTGATTCACGTCCCAGAGCTCAATCTTGCGGTCGCGAAACCACTTCACGGCAGCCTCGAGCTTAGCCCCCGAGCGCATCGTGAAGAGTATCAATCGGTGGCCCTTGCGGTTCAGGGCGCGGAGTACGTCGACAGCACCGTCGACATCCATACCTACGGCAGGGTAGTCGTGCTCGACGCACGTGCCATCGAAGTCAACGGCAATAATCATTGAGTGCGCGTTATCCTTTGCCATCGTTACTGCTTCTTAAATAGGTGCCTAAACTTGCGCCAGCGACGCTTCCACGGCGTCTCGTTCTCGCCATCGCTGTAATAACCGTAGCCATAGCCATAACCGTAGCCATAGCCGTAGCCATACGAACGTTTGCTGTGTGTCACGCCATTGAGCACGATACTCATATTGTGGAACTTCTTCTCGGTGTAAAGCTGCTCGATGTCGGGCAGGTGGCGACGGTCGAGGTTGCCCTGACGCACGATATATACCGTGAGGTCGACAAGGCGGTCGATGATGATAGCATCGGCCACGGCCATTGCCGGTACGCTGTCGATGATGATATAGTCGTAGCGGCTGCGAAGCTCGCTAAAGAGCTGGTCGACGCGCTGCGACATAAGCATTTCGGCGGGGTTGGGTGGCTGAGGACCTGCGAAGATAAAGTCGAGGTTCTCGTCAATCTCGCTCTTCTGGATGATGTCGTCCAACGAGCTAATCTTATCGGTGAGGAAGCTCGTGAGGCCTCGGCGGTCGTTGCGATGTCCGAGGGTCTTTGACAGCGTGCGGCGACGGAGGTCAAAGTCGACAACAAGGGTGCGCTTGCCCGAGGCGGCGAGCGTAGCTGCGAGGTTGAGCGATACGAACGTTTTACCACTGTGGGGTATCGACGAGGTGAACATCAGCACCTTCACGGTCGTGTCTACCGACATAAAGCTAAGGTTCGTGCGTATCATTCTGAACGACTCCGAAACAGCATCGCGACCATCATCCCTAACGACGATACCCTGGTCGGTGCGGCCCTCGTACTGCGGTATGTCGCCGAGGAAGGGTATCGTGAGAGCCTCCTCAAGGTCGCGACGCGAGCGCACACTCGTGTTGAGCACCTCGCGGAGGTATAGGATTGCAAAGGGTATTGCCAGACCCATAACTATGGCCACGAGATATATAAGCGATGTTTTGGGGCTTATCGGGCGGTTACTACCATATGCGAGGTCGATGACGCGGGCGTTGCTCTCGGCCGTAGCTCCCGTTAGGGCGTTCTCCTCGAGCTTCGTGAGGAGGTAGATGTATAGCTCCTCCTTAACCTTCTGCTGGCGTGCCTTCGAGAGCAACTCCATCTCCTTCGTGGGAGAACTCTGCATCTCGGAGTCGGCGATGTTCTGCTGGCGGTTTATCTGTTCGATCTGGAGGTCGAGGCCGTCGATGTGCGATATGAGCGATGTCTCGATAACGCCACGCACGTTGCGAATCTGCTCCTCAAGGTCGATGACGATGGGGTTGCTCGTCGATGATGACGACACAAGTCGCTGGTAGAGGAGTACGTTCTTGTTGTATAGCTCTATCTGTGCGGCAAGGGCTGTCGATGCACCACTCATCGTAACCGTAGCTGCGGGGATCAGAGCGTTGGGCTCATCGCTATCCTGAATGTAGGAGAGGATATACTGCGCCATCTCGCGGTTTGCCTCCATTGTCAAGGCATCCTGCTTCAGACGCTTGATCTCCTCGGCACTCAGCTTAGCCTCGTTCTCGGGGCTGTAGAGGCGGTTCTCCTGCTTGAAGTTGGCGATGTCGCTATCGGCAAGGTTGAGCTCCTCGCCAAGCGATATGAGTCGCTCGTTGATGAACTCCTCGGTGAGGTTCGATATTGCCTGCTTATCCTCGATGGCGTCAACGTTATAGGCGTCGATGATGCCGTTGATAACATTCTCGGCACGCAACGGTACCTCGTCGGCCATACTGATGGCGATGACCGAAGCCTGCTTGTCGGCAATCTCGCACTTCAGGCGGTTGCGGTACGACTCAGTGACCTCATTAAGGGGCATCTTTGTGACCTTAATCTCGCGGTCGCGATATCGCTCGAGGTAGGGCGTGGCAACCATCACAATGCTGCCGAGCGGCGTAGTCACCGTATCGCCAGCCTTGAGCTTGATACTATACTTATCGTCGGCCGTGGGGCCCTGCTCGTCGGTAAAGTCGCTCAGGGTTATGGTGCCGTCGTCATCGATGTTATAGAGGAACGAGCCCACCTCCGAGGGTGATGCCGTCAGGAACTTCACGAGCATAGGAGCGCGGCCGTACATATCCGTAGTGCGGATGCGGCCCTGCGTGGTGTAGCGTGTTGTGAGGTCGTACTTCTTGACCACCTGCTCCATAAGTCGGCGCGACTGGAAGATGTGCACCTCGTTATCCACCGAGCGACGTCCCATACCGCCGAGAAGGTCGTTGAAGGCTGTGACCTCCGTGCCCGAGCCCTTACGTGAGTCCTTGACAAGGACCGTGGCCGTGCGCTGGTATATGGGGGCTGTGCGGTGCAGATAGATGAAGGCGATGCCGCCGCATAGGATCATCGACACTACGAACCAATACCAGTTCGAGAGGATGAGTTGAAGTATGTCGTGGAGCGTGAATTTGTTGCTTCGAGCCTCGAAGCTCTTCTCCTGCGTGTTTGTCATTTCTGCCATAAGTCTCTGATGCTTAAGCTGTGAGTTGTTACTTAAAGACCGTGATTACGAGCGTTGCCAACGATATTGCCGTCGAGGCCAACGAAATCCAGAACGACCTGTTCTGGTTGATCTCCGCTGTCGCAGCCTTATATTTGTTAGGGCTCACGATGATAACGTCGTTCTGCTCGAGGTAGAAGCAGGGCGAGTTGAAGGCCTCCTGCGAGCGAAGGTCGAGCTTGGTGATTATGCTCTTCCCATCGCGCTCGCGAATCACCGCAACATCCTCACGGCTACCGTAGATGGTCATATCGCCGGCAAGGGCAAGTGCCTCAAATATGGTGATTTGGTCGCGCTTGATGCTGTATCGTCCGGGCTTGTTTACCTCGCCGATGATCGACACCGTAAGGTCGTTAAAGCGTACGTTTACCTTCGGGTCGTCGATGTACTTACCCTCGGTTATCTTCTGCTCGATCTTCTGTTCGAGTTCCTCGCGTGTGAGACCCTCGCACTTCACATCACCGATAATCGGCAACGTGATATATCCGTCGCTGGTCACGGTGAGCACCTGAAGGCTGCTCTCGTTTGCCGTTGTGGTGGTCATACCGCCATTGAGGGCGTTATAGCTCGTCGAGGTGTTGAAGGGCATTGCCAACTCGGGGTTCTTGCTATTGACCACGACCGTGAGCTGGTCGTTGGGCTTGATGCGAATCATATAACCCTCGGGGACGTCAATCTCCGAGCCACTCGCTACATCCTGGATGTAGAGTACTCGCTGCTGCGCATTACACGCGCCGAGCAGAATTGCAAAACTCAGAATAAATAGTTTCCAGTATTTCATATCTTAGTCTATTTCCCTAATCTGTTTACACTTACATTTTTTCACCCTCTGCCGACATAAGTTGTACCCGTTGTGGGCGAGGTGATAATCCGTGCAAATATACAAAAAATGTGCATAACAACGCTATTCTTATATTAAAAAAAGAGCAAAAAGGCGTGGCGCCTCTCTGCTCTTAGGGGTTATTGTGGCTTGCTCTTAGTTGTTGTCGAGCCATTCGAGAAAGTCCGATGTGCGGCTGCGGCTCACCACTACATCCTCATCCCAGCGGGGGGTGAGCTGAAGTTTTAGGCGTGTGCCGAGGTGCTTCGATATGTTCTCTATGGAGTTGATCGAGACTATGCAGCTGCGCGAGATGCGGAAGAATAGCTTGGGGTCGAGCATCTCCTGTACCGTGTCTAACGAGTAGTCCAGCAGGCGGCGTGTGCCGTTGCGGCTTATGGCATATGTACTCTTGTCCTCCGAGTAGCAGTATGCGATATCCTCTACGGGTATGATTATGATCTTTTCGCCGGTCTTGACGATAAAACGTTTTTTATACTCTTTGTCCTTCTGCCCACCCGCCTTTGACACTATGTCGAGCAGTGCTTCGAGGTTGGGTGACGCGGTCTGTTCGATGCGCTCCTTGCATCGCTCCCAAGCACGCGTTAGGTCCTCCTCGACGATGGGTTTTAGCAGATAGTCAGCGGAGTTAATCTTGAAGGCGTTGATGGCGTAGTTATCGTAAGCCGTTGTGATTATTATCTCGGCCGAGGGCTTAATCTTTTCGATGATGTCGAAGCATACGCCGTCCGAGAGCTCCACGTCGAGAAATATCACGTCGGCACCTTCGGGGTTCTCTTCTAACCACTTGATTGTCGAGCGTACCGAGGTGAGTGTCATTACGATACGGCTATCGGGGCAACACTTCTCTATCAATTTTTTGAGGTTTATCTGCGCAGGGATCTCGTCCTCTACGATGAGCACTTTTATCATACTATCGGGAGTTTTACTATAAATTCTTTATCGCTCTTTTCGACGCTTATGTCCTTGCCCGTGATGTCGAGGTACTGGCGGCGGATGTTCTCCAGTCCGAGGTGCGTCGAGGGCTGTCCGTGGGTACGAGGCTGGAGGTTGTTCCTTACCGTCAGCGTGTTGCCCTCCGTGGTTATATTGATATGTAGCGGAGAGTCGGCACTCACGATGTTGTGCTTTGTGGCATTTTCTACCAATAGCTGGAGTGAACAGGGAACAACCATACTCCCAAGCATCGAGGGTTTTATATCTATTTCAATAACCATTCCTTCGATAAATCGCTCCTTAAGCAGATCGATATATTTCGACGTGAATCCGAGCTCGTCGCTGAGCTTCACGAGTGGCTTGCTGTCGTTGCTGAGCATATAGCGATAGATGCCCGCGAGTTTGTGAATAAAGCTGCTTGCACGTTCGGTCTCGTGCTCCTGAACAAGGTAGTCGAGGATGCCTAACGAGTTGAATAGAAAGTGGGGGTTTATCTGCTGCTTGAGTCGCTCGTACTGATACTCCGAGCGGTGCTTCTGCTCGCGCTCCTCGAGCAGCTTCTGGCGCGACTGCAGAAGTATCTGTACAAGATAACAAATAGTGATGATTATCAGGTCGATAAGCAATGCTGCGGAGAGCGTTCGCACGAAGTCGTCGATCGAATCCGATGGGGCTGTGAAGTAGGGTATATCGTAGTGTATAAGGCACGTCGAGGCGATGGGTATAGTTAGCGTGGATATGGCTATTAGTAACGTTGTTTGGTGCGGCTTCTTCGGGCTTTTATCCTTCAGTCGCATTATGTTTATCGTGAGGATGATGTTGCCTGCAAGAAGTAGTAGCAGTGCCCAGCTGTTGCCCAAGACCCTCATAATGTTCGAGAGGATCATTCCCTCGGTGAATATCTCGGCGCGGTCCATTGCTACGTATATCATTCTGAGGATCAGGATGGAGAGAGCTGTAAATATGATGTTTCGTGGCGTTACGCTCCGTTGTGTGTCGGTGCTGCGGAAGCGTGTCACTCGCTCGGTGATGTAGCTCGTGCCGAGGCCGAGAATCGTAGTGATGATAAAGGTAGAGATGGCGGGAGCGAGGAAACTGCTGTCGACAATAAGCGTCATCGCCTCGCGCAGCCACGAGCCGAATATGTAGCCGAGAAGTGTAGCTACGAGCGTCAGCACGGCCATCATCTCGACGCGCGTGTTGTTGCGCATCGACACGACGATTATCATCGTGATTGTGAGCACCGTAAGCGGAATGTCATCGTAGTAATCGAGAGCGCGAGAGACTATCGCTACGGCGAAGTGCAGCAGCGCAAATATCACGACGACGGCTATATTGTTGAGCGATCTTATATTTGTCATATTTTGCAAATATACGAAAATAAAATCGTTTCTCCAACTTTTCCGCCATTCTGCCTGCCCCCGTTGTCGCTCTTGCAGCTGATTTTCTACACTCTTCTTATCGGCCTCTATGCCTGTATCGCCTCGTCTCGCGCTCTATTATAGCTTTAGCTATGTTGCCATAATCGTGCCAAGCTACGAAGAATGCCATTCCGTTCGGTTGAGAAATTATGCAGTTCGTCGCGAATATTTACCCTTTGGGTAGAAATGATTTGTTCGTTTGACTTTTTTTTGTAAAATTTGTAGTGTTGGAGGAGTGTAGTTATTAAAAAAATTAAATAACTCAAAATTGTTAACTCTGCAAATTTTTGGACTGGACACGAATAATTATTAAAATTTTTTAAAAATGCAAAAACCTACTCTTTCATTCTGGCAGATGTGGAATCTGAGCTTCGGATTCTTCGGCGTGCAGATGGCATTCGCACTCCAAACATCGCAGAATAGCCGTATTTTTGAGACGCTCGGTGCGGATCCTCATAACCTCGGCTATTACTGGATTCTTCCTCCATTGATGGGTATGATTGTTCAGCCTATCGTTGGTTCAATGAGCGATAAGACGTGGTGTAGATGGGGCCGTCGTAAACCCTATCTCTACGTAGGAACGCTCATTGCTGCAATCGTTATGTTCTTATTCCCTAATTCGGGTAGCTTCAGTTTCCAGAGCGTTGGTGCTGTTATGGCCTTCGGTGCTGCTATGCTTATGCTTCTCGATACCTCGCTCAATATGGCGATGCAGCCCTTCAAGATGATGGTGGGCGATATGGTGAACAATGAGCAGAAGGCTAAGGCCTATTCGATTCAGAGTATGCTGTGTAACGCTGGACAGGTGGTTGGTAGCTTGCTGCCTAAGTTGTTGGCGATTTTGTTTGCTGGTGGTGTTGCTGCCACTGCGGCTGTGGCTATTAGCGATGATGAGCCGGTTGCTGATGCCCCTGCGCCAGAGACAACCATTGTTGTAGATGCGCCTGAGGGTGAGGCTTCGGTAGTCGCTGATGTTGTGGCCGTGGATGATACCGAGGATGTAGCTGCAATAGATTCTCCCGCAGTTCCATCTGCTGAGGATGTTGTTGAGGCGGCAGTTGTGGCCGAGGATAGCGTCAAGAAGGAGGTGCCCGAGTCGCTTAAATGGTCATTCTACATCGGTGCTATCGTGATGATTATATGCGTTATTGTCACCAGCGTTAAGGTCAAGGAGTTCACTCCCGAGCAGTATGCTAAGCTCAATGGCGTTAATACAGATGATAAGAGCCAGAATACGAATTTTATCTATCTCTTGCGTAATGCTCCCGCTGCTTTCTGGCAAATTGCCGTTGTGCAATTCTTCTGTTGGTTTGCCTTTATGCTTATGTGGACATATACCAACGGAGCTATTGCTGAGAATGTATGGGGAACATCCGATAGCTCGAGCTTGGCGTTCCAGGATGCAGGTGACTGGGTTGGCGTGTTGTTCGCCGTTCAGTCGGTGGCATCGGTAGTGTGGGCTCTTGTATTGCCATACTTCCGCACTACGAAGATGGCCTATTCGACGAGCTTGCTCATTGGCGGTATCGGCTTTATCTCTACGTTGTTCATTAAGGATCAGTATGCGTTGTGCGTATCATATGCCTTGATTGGCTGCGGATGGGCTGCTATGCTTTCAATGCCATTTGCGCTACTTACCAACTCGTTGTCTGGTAAGTCTATGGGTGCATACTTGGGCTTGTTCAATTGCACGATATGCTTGCCTCAGATCGTAGCATCGTTGGTAAGCGGTATGATCCTTACGGCTTGTGGCGGCGAGCGCATATATATGCTCGTGATTGCGGGTGTGTCGTTGCTCTTTGGTGCTATGGCCGTGTTCGGCATCAATACGAAGCGCAAGGAGGAGTAATCGTAGGTCTGTCGGGTGGGGTAGCCTGCCCGACTGACTATGCCTAAATAAGAATCGACAAATCGATACATAAACTAATTAACATTATTACTAACTTTTATTAACTAACACTAAAACACTATGAGAAAATTCTTAACTATGTGTTTGGGTCTTGCCATCCTCGCGATGGTAGTTCCCGCCCAAGTGTTTGCCCAGACGGGCAGATACGAGGTCAAAGGTGTGGTAGTTGATGCTACCGGAACGCCGGTTATCGGAGCCTCTGTTGTCGAGCAGGGCACGACAAACGGTATCACCACTGATGTTAACGGTCAGTTCGTGCTGAACGTTAACAGTGCGGAGTCAATCGTCGTAATCAGCTTCATTGGTTACGAGACTCAGTCGCTCGCCGCAGCCTCAAGCGAGCTCCAGCACGTAGTCCTTGCTGAGGACTCGGCTATGATCGACGACGTTGTCGTTATCGGTTACGGTACCGTTAAGAAGAACGACCTTACGGGTTCGGTTTCTACGGTTAAGGCTGATCAGACCAATAAGGGTCTTGCAACATCGCCCACCGACCTTCTTCGTGGTAAGTCGGCAGGTGTTGTTATCACCTCTGGTGATGGTGCCCCCGGTTCTGCATCAACAATCCGTATCCGTGGTGGTTCGTCACTCAACGCATCTAACGATCCGTTGGTAGTTATCGACGGTCTTCCCGTATCGAACTCAGGTATCTCGGGTGTGTCGAATGCTTTGGCTTCTATCAACCCCTCGGATATCGAGTCGTTCACCGTTTTGAAGGATGCATCGGCTACGGCTATCTACGGTTCGCGTGCGTCTAACGGTGTCATCATCATCACAACGAAGAAAGGTTCGAAGTACGACTCGGGTGCTCCCCGTCTCTCTATCGACTTCACTACATCGTTGAGCCACAACCACAAGTATGTTGACGTTATGACCGGCGACGAGATGCGTCAGACTTTGGAGTGGTACTATGGCACTCAGGATACCGACGCTTACCGCTCGGCTACGAAGTATGGCAACGGCCGTCAGAATACCGATTGGCAGCGCGAGGTCTACCAGCTTGCACAGTCTTACGAGGGTAACGTATCGCTCGCTGGTAACATCAAGTTGGGCGAGAACGACAACCTTCCCTACCGTGTATCAGTAGGTTACCTCAATCAGGATGGTACGCTTAAGACATCGAATATGTCGCGTCACACCTTGTCGTTGAACCTTAATCCTACCTTCTTTGACAACCACCTCACCGTGAGCCTCAATGGTAAGGGTATGATTATGGACAACCGTTTCGCTAACCAGACAGCTATCTCTCAGGCTGTTCAGTTCGATCCTACTAAGCCCGTGTACCTCTCGGATGAGGAGGGTGGCATCAATGGCTACTACACTTGGCGTGGTATCGACGGTAAGCACAACACAATGGCTAACCAGAACCCCGTAGCGTTGCTTCAGGATAAGCACGACCTCGCTACCGCTAAGCGTTTCGCTGGTAACGTTCAGCTCGACTATAAGATCCACGGCTTGGAGGATCTCCGTCTTAACCTTAACCTCGGTTTGGACTACTCGAAGTCTAACGGTACTGTTGACGTAGCTCCCGGTGCTGAGCAGTCACGCCACGCTACTGCTGAGGCTGGTTCAGGTTCGCACACTAACTACTCGCAGCTCAAGCGCGACCAGACTTTGGAGCTCTATGGTGCCTATGCTAAGACTTGGGGCGACCACTCGTTCGACGCAATGGTCGGTTACTCTTGGCAGCACTTCTACACTCAGTCGTTCAACGAGACTTACCGCGTAGCTGACGTAGCGAAGTGGGATGTTGACAGTGGTAAGCCTTACGTAGCTATCGAGGAGACAGCTGCTAACTACTACCTCTCGGAGCCTAAGATCGCTAAGTCGGAATACTTCCTCGTGTCGTTCTTCGGTCGTGTAAACTACTCTTACGCTAACCGTTACTCTATCACCGCAACTCTCCGTTCGGATGGTACATCACGCTTCAAGAACAATAAGTGGGGTATATTCCCCTCAGTAGCTTTGGCTTGGAACATCAAGAACGAGGCATTCTTGGAGGATAGCGACGTATTGTCAGCTTTGAAGCTCCGCTTGAGCTACGGTCAGACTGGTCAGCAGGATGCAGGTGGCGTTTACGACTCACAGCCTACCTATTATAATAATACGCTCGGTTCGTACTACCCCTTCGGTGGCTACACTGAGAATGGTATTGTTTATCCTATCAAGCCTGTTGGTTACAACGCCGACCTTAAGTGGGAGACTACAACTACCTACAACGCAGGTCTTGACTTCGGTTTCCTCGATGGTCGTATCACTGCAAGCGCAGACTTCTACTATCGTGAGACTAAGGACCTCTTGAACTTTATTCCTATCGCTGCTGGTGCTAACCTCACCAACTACCTCAACGCCAACATCGGTGACTTGAAGAACATCGGTGCTGAGTTGGAGATCAACGCTATCGCTATCCAGAGCAAGGATTGGTACTGGAACATCGGTGCTAACGTTGCTTGGAACCGCAACGAGATCACTCGTTTGACCAACGACGACGAGGCTGAGGGTTATTACGGTATCGACACTGGTGGTTACTCTGGTGGTGTTGGTGGTACTTGTCAGGTTCACCAGACAGGCCAGCCCACTAACTCGTTCTACGTTTACCAGCAGATCTACGACGCTAACGGTCGTCCTATCGAGGGCTTGTACGTTGACCGCAACGGCGACGGCACTGTAAACGAGAAGGATAAGTATGTCTACAAGAAGGCTGCTCCCGATGTAACTATCGGCTTCAACACTCAGCTTTCGTGGAAGGCTCTTACGCTTGCTGTATCGGCTCACGCTAACATCGGCAACTACGTTTACGACAACATCTCGTCTAACGGTGAGCTCTTGACCGATCTCTGGACTAACAACTTCACCAACAACCGTGTTGTTACTGCTCCTACGACTAACTTCCGTTCGTCGGGTCAGTATCTCTCGGACTACTACGTACGCAACGCATCGTTCCTCAAGATCGACAACGTAACGTTGAGCTACCGCTTCGATCTCGGTAAGGTTGACGAGCGTGGTTTGACTCTCGACGTATTCGGTACAGTATCGAACGTAGCTACGTTCACGGGCTATAAGGGTCTTGATCCCGAGATTTACTCAGGTATCGACAACAATATGTACCCCCGTCCTCGTACCTACATCCTCGGTGTGAAGTTCAATTTCTAATCGTCTAAAATCGAATAAGTATTATGAAAAATATTAAAGTTTTAATGTTGGCTGCAGCTGGAGTATTTGCTCTTGGCTTTAGCTCGTGCGTTAACGATTTGGACGTAACTCCTATCGATCCTAACGTACAAACCCCCGATAAGGTCTTGACTTCTGAGGAGGCATACGAGGCATTGCTCGCAAAGTGCTATCAGGGTCTTGCTTGCTCATCATCAGATGGTGCTAACGGTGGTCCCGATATCAACGGTGTTGATGGTGGTTTCGGTCAGTACCTCCGTGCTTACTTCAACCTCCAGTGCTTGACTACTGATGAGGCTACTTGCTGCTGGAACGATACCGGTCTGCCCGATATGCACAATATGAACTGGCAGGCATCTAACCAGTTTATCGTTGCTATGTACTATCGTATTTTCTATCAGGTGAGCCTTTGCAACGAGCTTATCCGCCAGGTGAACGAGAATATCACGGGCGTTAAGTTCCAGAACAAGGGTGCGCTTATCGCCGAGGCTCGCGCATTGCGTGCTTTGTCTTACTACCACGCTATTGATATGTTCGGTAACGTTCCCTTCGCTACCGAGGCAAACAGCGTAGGTGCCGTAGGTCCCAAGCAGATCAACCGTGCCGACCTCTTCGCTTATGTCGAGAAGGAGTGTAAGGAGCTTCTCGAGGGCTCTGACCTTGCAGCTGAGGGTACTAACGTCTATGGCCGTTGTGATAAGGGCTTCGTTAAGATGATCCTTGCTAAGTTGTACCTCAACGCTGAGGTTTACATCGGCGAGGACCGCTATGCAGAGTGTGCTAAGTTGTGCGAGGAGCTTGTTGCTCAGTATCAGCTCCACGAGAACTTCGCTGACTTGTTCGCAGCCGATAACCACCTCTTCACTGCTAACGCTACATTCGGTGCAGCTAACGAGATCATCTTCGCTGTTCCCCACGATGGTATCAACACTACATCGTACGGTGGTACTAACTTCCTCATCTTCGCTGGTACGGGTGGTGATATGAACGCTGCTGAGGCCGGTATCTCTTCTGGTTGGGGTGGTTTGTCTGTTACTAAGCAGGTGTCGGAGCGTTACGCTGAGGGCGATGCTCGTGCTATGTTCTTCACCGCTTACGGCACTGAGATTACCGATATGTTCACCTTCACATCGGGTGGTTACAAGTCGGTTAAGTTCCGTAACGTTAACCACGATGGCTCTGCTGCTCAGACCACTGGTTTCGTCGACAATGACTTCCCCTTGTTCCGCGTAGCTGATGCTCACCTTATGTTGGCTGAGTGTGCTGCACGTGGTAAGGCTGACCAGGCTAAGGGTCTTGCATCGTTGAACGCTGTTCGCGAGCGTGCAGGCCTTGCAGCTGTTAGCTCATTCACTGCACAGGATGTCCTCGACGAGCGTTCTCGTGAGCTTTTGTGGGAGGGTTGCCGTCGTTCTGACCTTATCCGTTTCGGTCAGTTCACTACCGACGCTTACCTCTGGGAGTATAAGGGTGCTGCTAAGGATGGTGCTGCTGTTGCTGATCACCGTAACCTCTTCCCCTTGCCCCCCGCTGATGTTAACGCAAACTCTAACCTCAAGCAGAATGCTGGTTACTAATGGTTAGTCCCGTTTAACGATTAAAACTAACAAGAAATGAAAAAGTTATTATATAGCATTTTGGCTCTTACGGGTGTGGTTGCCACCTCGTGTACACAGGAGCATATTGACGTGCAGTATTTCCCGGAGAATGCTGTAGCTCCCACGTTGGGTGCCATCGAGGGTTGCGCACTCTCGGATGGTGGTGCTGATATCGTTGTAGATTATACGAAGGCCGATTTCGGCGTGCCTACTGGAAGTGCTCATAACCTCTACGTATCTAAGTCGGAGGATATGGCCGATATGAAGAAGGCTAAGGCTACGTTTAAAGACACACAGTTCACTATGACGCAGGCCGACCTTAACATTGTGGCTTTGGACTTTGCCGAGGCAGGTACGGAGGTAGATCTCTATTTCGCTGTTGTTGCTACGCTTAGCACCGATAAGGGTGCCGCTGTATCGGGTAGCGACCTTATGTCTAACGTTGTGAAGGCTACCTTCAAGTCGTACGTAGCTGACGTATTGCCCACCGAGAAGTATGGTAAGGTTTGGGTTATCGGTAACTACTGCGGTTGGAGCCACGACAACACTCAGTTCTTGTTCGATTACGCATCGTCTGGCACTACCTTCGCTGGTGTCGTAGACTTCGCTGATGCTGATGGCGTATCGCTCGCTAACACTGGTTTCAAGCTCACCGGTATCGCTGGTTGGGATGACACTTGCAACTGGGGTGAGGAGACTAAGGCAACGGCGGCAGACGAGCCCTCATCAATCCAGCTTATCACTGGCGGTGGCTCGCAGGATATTATGCGTTATGCTAAGCGTTTCTATGGCTTCGAGTTCGACAACACTACTCTCGTATTGAAGAAGCTCTGGGGTGCTGATCAGATCGGTGTTATCGGTTTGAACGGCAACTGGGATTCTGATATCGTTATGGAGTACAACCCCAAGTGGACTCGCTTCTATGCTGATATCGAGGCTACGGCTGATACCGAGATGAAGTTCCGTGCAGATGGTGCTTGGGATCTCAACTGGGGTGTTGACTGCGCTAATGGTGGCGATAACATTCCTGTTGCTGCTGGTACTTACCGTGTTTACTTCAACCCTGTAACTGGTCTTATCGAGTTCAACGCTAAGGCTTACGGTACTGAGGAGGATACTGGTGCTAACGGCGGCGGTACTACTCCCGACGTTCCCGAGGGTCCTGTAACTGAGCCCGATCGTTGGGGTATCGTTGGTACTATCAACGAGTGGGGTGGCCAGGCTGACCTCTATATGAGCGAGGTAGGCGAGAACCTCTATGTTCGCACAGGTGTTACGTTGACTGACGCTGATCAGTTCAAGGTTCGTTTCAACAACGCTTGGGATATTAACTATGGTGCTGCTGGCGACGTTGAGCCTTTCGTGGTAACCGTAGGCGAGGAGCTCGTTTTGGCAGCTGGTGGTAAGAACCTTGCTGCTCCTGCTGGCACTTACGACATCTACTTCAACATCGTTGACTTCAAGATTTGGGTTATGGCCGAGGGTGAGACTCCCGGTGGTGTTGAGGTTAAGTCGTTGAAGATCTATGGCGATGTTTCGGCTACTGGCTGGGAGAACTGCAACGCTTGGATCTGGGATGATGGTGGTGCTAACTACACAGGTGGCACTTGGCCCGGTCTCGCTCTCGAGGCTGAGGAGGTAGATGGCAAGACATACTACGTATTCGAGGTAGCTCCCGAGATGATGGGTGCAACTGTTAACGTTATCTTCAACAACGGCTCTGAGCAGACTGTTGATATCAAGGGCGTAGAGCTTAACGACGACGTTGTCATTACTCTTACTGAGAAGGGTGCTGATGGCAAGTGGGCCGCAACCGTAAATGGTGAGGCTCCCGTTACTCCCGAGCCTCCCACCGAGACTACCTATGGCCTTATCGGTGACTTCAACGGTTGGGGTTCGGATGTTGACCTCGTAGCTCGTGGCGACGGTTGGTATGTAACCGAGGCTTTGGAGATCGCTGCTGAGGGTAAGCTCCTTATCCGCTTCAACGACGCTTGGGATGAGAAGTATGGTAATGCAGACGGCTCGAAGCTCGTTATCGGCGAGAACGCCTTGACTTATGGTGGTCAGGATATGTGGATCGACGCTGGTACTTACGACTTCTACTTCAACCCCGCAAGCGAGAAGCTCGTGTTGGCTGTTGCAGGCTCGAACGATCCTACCGCTTCGTCTGACTCTTGGGTTATCAAGGGCGATGTTAACGGTACACAGTGGGGTTCGGACGTAGCTACCGAGCTTGTTAACGGCTTGTACGTTGCTAAGAACGTTACCTTCCAGGACTCTTGGAACGAGGGTGCAAACTTCAAGGTGCTTAAGAATGGCACTTGGATGGGTTCTGTAACTGGTGGCGTTCACGAGCTTGGTGCTGCTATCGCAGTATCGGCTGATGCTGGTGACAACATCACTATGAACGTTACGCTTGACACTCCCTATGATATCTACATCGACGGTGCAAACCTCAATGTATATGTTGTAGAGGCTGGTGCAACTCCCGCAATCTAATTCCTTATGTAGTATCGCGCGTGTATGCGCGCGATGCTACACCTTTGGTCGGGCGGCTTTGATCGGCCTCCCGACCCCGAATAAAAATCAACGATGAGTATGAAGAAGTTAATCTGGGGTATTGTGCCTTTTGTGATGTTTGCCTTTGTGGCGTGTGGTGGTGATGAGGATGTCAACCTCCCAAGTAACGACGACGTGGAGCAGCCCGATGATCCGAACGGTGGCGAGGATGACGGCAATGAGGGTGATGATCCCGAGCCGGGACCTATGCCTACGCCCGAGGCCAAGAAGTTCTATAAGGGCACGACTATGTCGTTTGCGAACTACCTGATCGACTTCGGACTCACTTATCGCGAGGATGGCCAGGTGAAGAACCCCTACGAGTCGATCAAGGATCACGGCGCAAATATCGTGCGCCTGCAGCTCGACCGCCAGCCCTTCTCGGAGATTAACGGTGTTACGATCGACTGGCAGCAGTGGGATCGTGTCCTTGAGGATGCTAAGTGTGCTAAGGCCGAGGGCTTGGATATTATGCTCACGCTCAAGCCCGATTACGATAAGTACACCGCTACGGGTGCTACACATAACAACATCCCCGAGGATTGGAAGTCGCTCGACGAGGTGTCGCTCGGCGGCGAGCTCTACCTCTGGGTGCTTGGTACGCTCGAGGCTCTCCACGCCGAGGGTATCGACCCCGTGATTGTGGCGGTGGGTAACGAGGTAAATATCGGCTTCTTGCTTAACGGTAGCCACGATGGGGCACGCACGGCGCGTCTCCTGAACTATGGCCATAATGCTGTGCGCGACTATGCTCGAAAGTATAGTCTCAATGTGCTCTCGGCACTCCATATCGCCAACCCCTCGAAGATTGGCTACGTGGATACCTATGCCTATAATGGCTGTACGAATTACGACGTCATTGCCTTGTCGTGGTACCCCGGCTCTAATATCGGACACTCGATGGGCTCGTACCAGAACTTCAAGGTGTTGGGCGAGGCTATGGAGTCGAAGTATGGCAAGAAGATTATGATTCTCGAGACGGCACACTCGTTTACAACGGGCACAGTTGCCGGCAAGTGGATGGGCGACTGGTGCGATAACTCGTACAACTATCCCGATTGGAACGATGCCACGAATGCCGTGAACTACACCCCCGCGAAGCAGCGTGCGTGGCTTAGGGCTCTGGCCGAGGATGTCAAGGCTGGTGGTGGCATCGGTGTCATCACGTGGGGTACGGAGTCGTTACCCGACCTGTTGGAGGGTAAGGCTCAGGGTCACGGCCTCGGTCTCTACACCTACCCTTCGGCGTGGGGCTATGGCTCGACGTGGGAGAATAACTCCTACTGGGACTTTACCAATAACAACAACCTCCACGAGGGTATCGACTGGATGCGCGACGTGAGGTAGAGGGTGTTTGGTAGCATCGGGAATGGTAGTAGCAGATAATTTAGTGGTGAGGCGTACAGCCCCGAGGGTGTATCGCAGTACCGCAAATGGTGAGAAATTAACTAAAACACAAACAATATGAGACTGAAATCTATTCTTTTTGTGGCTTGTGCCGTTGTGGTATCGCTCGTTGCAGCATACTGCATCTCGGCCGAGTCGACAGCCAATGGCAAGTGGGCTGTTGGTAACAAGGCGACGGTCGTGCCTATGACCATAAAGACCGGAACGACGTCGCACTATCTTACGGACTACTATCCCCAGTGGGCTGGTGCTGATGATGTTACAACCGAGGATGCGCGTCTGAGCCTCACGGCTACGGCCGAGGACTGGGCCGAGTTCGACGTGACGACAGAGGCCGAGGTGCTGGTGTCGACAATCGAGGTGTGGCACGACGGGGAGCCACTGTCGATCGTTGTGCTTGGTGGCAAGCGCGACACCGAGGGTAGCTATATGTCTTCGACGGGCGTTAAGGATGGCCGCATCATCATCGAGGCAACTGTGCCCGTAACGGAGGCTTTGGCCTTGTGGCAGAACAACACGATCGAGAAGGTGAAGATCGAGGGCAGCACCATCAGCGTTGCAATCCCCGAGTGCGCTGCGGATTACGACCGCTCGGCAGTGCGTGTCTTTGCAGCATCGGAGGGTGGCCGTTTCAATGACGTATTGCTCCCATTGGAGCGTGGTGAGGTGGTTACCGATGCTCGCGATATCCGCCGTCAGGATCACCAGTCGCAGGTGCTCTACTCGTTGATGATCGACCGCTTCAATAACGGTACTACCGCCAACGACTGGAAGATCAACTCGCCCGAGGTATTGGATAAGGTTGACTATCAGGGTGGTGATATCGTTGGTATCACCGAGAAGATTGAGGATGGTTTCTTCACGGATTTAGGTATCACCACAATCTGGATCTCGCCCATCACGCAGAATCCCGAGGATGCGTGGGGTCAGAACGTTAACCCCGATACTAAGTTCTCGGGCTACCACGGTTACTGGCCTATCTATAACACTAAGGTGGACTTCCGCTTCGGTACCGACGAGGAGCTTCGTACGATGCTCTCGATGGCTCACGCCGAGGAGATGAACGTGATCCTCGACTACGTGGCTAACCACCTGCATATCGACTCTCCCGTGCTTAAGGAGCACCCCGATTGGACTACCGACCTCTACCTGCCCGATGGCCGCAAGAACATCGGCCAGTGGGATGGCGAGACACGCCTAACGACGTGGTTCGATGAGCATATTCCCACGCTCGACACACGACGCGACGAGGTGTGCGATCCTATGACCGACACGGCACTCTACTGGGTGCGTAACTTCGATTTCGACGGCTATCGTCACGACGCCTGCAAGCATATTCCGTTGAACTACTGGCGTATGCTCACGCACAAGATGAAGAGCGAGATGCCCGACCGCGATGTATGGCAGATTGGCGAAACATATGGCGACGTAGAGCTTATCGGCTCGTACGTTAAGAGCGGTATGATCGACGCGCAGTTCGACTTCAACCTCTACCACAACTCGCGCGACGTCATCGTCGACGAGGCGCGTTCGATGCGTTTGATTGCGGCTACGGTTGAGGAGTCGGAGGCAGCCTATGGCTCGCACCACACTATGGGTAACATCACGGGTAACCACGACAAGCCCCGTTTCATCTCGTTGGCTGGTGGCGATATGTCGCTCTGGTGTCCCGACGATAAGGCTGAGGGCTGGCACCGCGAGGTCGAGGTTGGTGATATGGACAAGGGCCACGCCGGCTTGCAGCTCTTGAAGGCTATCATCACTACCGTGCCGGGCGTTCCTTGTATCTATCAGGGTGATGAGTATGGTGTTCCGGGCGCGAACGATCCCGATAACCGCGATATGATGCGCTTCGATGGCTATAACGACTATCAGGAGAGGGAGTTCGCTCAGACTAAGGCACTTATCGCAGAGCGTCGCTCTTCGATGCCGTTGATGTATGGCGACTACCGCACGCTATATGTTGATGACGAGGCTTGGGTATTCGTGCGTCATTATATGGGCGAGTGGGCCATTGTTGGTATCAACGTGCGTGGCGAGGCTAAGAGCATCGAAGTAGAGCTCCCCGCATTTGCGGAGTGTGATAATCTGGAGGTGGCTGTGGCTACCGAGGGTGCTGCGGCCAAGTGCTTGGGCGAGGGTCGCATCGAGGTGGTACTCCCCGCCTATGGTTATGTTATCGCAAACAAATAATAAAACTATAACACTATGAAGAGATTTTTAGCATTTGTCGTAGCTCTTGCTACGCTCGTTGGTTGCTGCAACAGCACCGAGCAGAAGACCGAGAACCGCGAGTTCAATAAGTTCAACTCAGTGGTTTATGAGATGAATATCCGTCAGGCTACCGTTGAGGGTACGTTCGCCGCTGCGGAGAAGTATCTCCCGGAGTTGAAGGAGATGGGCGTTGATATCGTATGGCTTATGCCCGTGAGCCCTATCGGTGTTGATGGCCGTAAGGGTACGCTCGGCTCATACTACTCGATCATCGACTATAAGGAGATCAACCCCGAGTTCGGTACTATGGAGGATTTCGACCACTTCCTCTCGACGGCTCACGATCTCGGCCTGAAGGTCATTATCGACTGGGTGGCTAACCATACATCGCGCGATGCCGATTGGTGGCAGGAGGGTAAGAAGGACTGGTACGTTATGGACGAGGAGACCGGCCTTCCTATCGTTGAGTACGACTGGACAGATATCGCTAAGCTCAACTACGAGAACGAGGATATGCGCGCTGCTATGCTCGATGCCCTCAAGTTCTGGATCGAGAAGGGTGTCGATGGCTACCGTTGCGACGTTGCTATGAACGTTCCCGCAGACTTCTGGGCTAAGGCTTGGGAGGAGGTTCGTGCCATCAACCCCGACGTATATCTCTTGGCCGAGGGTGAGGAGACGTGGTTGCACGAGTGTGGCTTCGAGGCTACCTATGCTTGGGAGCTCCACCACATCTTCAACGCTATGGCTAAGGGTGGCAGCGAGACTAAGAACGTGGCTGGCGATGGTGTAATCAAGACCGACGCAAAGACCGTTGCCGACCTTAAGGAGTACATTGCACGCGACGACGTGAAGTATCCCGCACCCGCAATGCGCCTTATGTTTACCTCAAACCACGACGAGAACTCGTGGGCAGGTACGGAGTTCGAGCGTATGGGTGATGCGCACAAGACCTTCGCAGCCCTCACGTTCGTGTTGCCTAAGGGCCAGCCGCTGATCTACACTGGTCAGGAGATCGGTCTCAACCGCCGCTTGCAGTTCTTCGAGAAGGACTCGGTGGTAGAGCTCGTTGATACGGAGTATGGCAAGGAGTTCCGCGACTTCTATAAGGGCCTCTGCGCATTCCGCCACAACAACTCGGTATTGGCTGCTGGTGAGAATGTTGCCCCCGTCAAGTATGTCGAGGGTGCTTCCGAGACAGTCCTCGCCTTTACGCGTGCTAACGAGGAGAATGCCGTGTTGTGCCTCTTCAACTTCTCGGCCGAGCCCGCGAGCGTGACGCTCACAGAGGCTGAGGCTGGTGAGTATAGTTGCCTCTGCGGCGAGACTAAGACATTCGCTGCTGGCGATGTTGTGGAGCTCGGCGCGTGGGGTTATATGCTCCTTTCTAAGTAATACATAGCGAGTGGCTATAATGGCGAACTTCGGCGTTAAGCTTGTGCTAGAAATCCTTGTTTACGTTTAGTAGACTATGGTTTCTGGTACTTTGCAAGCCTTAAATTCATCCATTATAGCCACTCGTTCTATCATTTGACGATTGCACTCTATGATGTATAAAAATCCCGAGTGGAGCTATTCGGCTGTACTCTACGAACTAAACATCAGACAGTTTACGCCCGAGGGTACGCTAAACGCTGCTATCGAGCGTCTGCCGTTCCTGCGCTCTGTGGGTGTCGATGCTCTGTGGCTGATGCCCATATACCCAATCGGAGAGGAGGGGCGTAAGGGCACGCTTGGCTCCTACTACTCGATACGCGACTATCAGGCCGTGAACGAGGAGTTCGGTACGGCAGAGGATTTGAAGGCCTTTATCTCGGTGGCACACTCGCTCGGTATGAAGGTGCTCTTAGACTGGGTGGCTAACCACACGGCGCGCGATGCTCGCTGGATTACGGAGCGTCCTGCGGATTGGTACGAGCGCGATGCCGAAGGGGTGCCCCTCGTGCCGTGGGATTGGACCGATACGGCCAAATTGAACTATGCCAACCACGACGTATGGCGCGGCCAGATTGAGGCTATGCGCTACTGGGTCGAGGAGTTCGGGGTCGATGGCTTCCGTTGCGATATGGCTATGCTTGTGCCCATAGAGTTCTGGCGTGAGGTATCCGAGGAGCTTCATCGCATTAAGCCCGATATCTTTATGCTCGCCGAGGCCGAGGAGGATAACCTCTTCGACGGGGCATTTAATATGAGCTATCAGTGGAATATCCACCACATTATGTGCGACATTGCTAAGGGTGCGCGTAGAGTGTGGGATCTGCGTAACGCTATCCACGCCGAGCGGGCGAAGTATCCGAGGGAGGCTATGCGTATGAGCTTCACATCGAACCACGACGAGAACTCGTGGAGTGGCTCGGAGCAGTCGCGCTTCGGCCGTGCGCTGGAGGTGATGATGGCGATGACCTTCCTTATGCCCTCGACAATGCCGCTTATCTATACTGGTCAGGAGGTTGGCTACGACCACTCGTTCGAGTTTTTCGAGCGTGACCCTATCCCCGTTGAGGCCTATCGCGAGAATCGAATGACTGCGCTCTATCGTCGTCTGGCTGCGTTGAAGCACGGCGAGCGTGCGCTGGATGGTGGCGAGCGTGGTGGCGAGGTTATCGAGATTGAGAATAATGCGAAGGATTGTATGATGACCTTCGTGCGCGAGGTGTGCGGCAGCCGCGTGGTAGCAATAATGAACCTCTCGCCCTATACGATCCACGCAGACTTCCGCACGGGAATATATGCTGGCGTCTATCGCGATGCCATCACGGGCGAGCACGCAACGCTCGACGACCACGTGGAGTGCGACATAGCACCGTGGCAATACCGTATTTTAGTAAAATAAAAACAGATATCTATGAAGAGAGTATTAACCCTTGTGATGCTTATTGCGGCTGTGGCCTCGGCCTCGGCGGCTAAGCCCAAGTTCGAGATCAAGCACGTTGAGCCACTGTCGTGGTGGGTGGGTATGAACACCCCGTTGCAGCTTATGATTAATGCCGAGGGCGTTGCGAACTACAACGTCGACATCCTTCCCGAGGGTCAGGGTGTTAAGGTTGCAGCTGTGCATAAGGCCGATAGCCCGAACTATATCTTCGTTGACGTGGTGGTTGCGGAGGATGCCGTGGCAGGCGACTACACCTTGCGCTTCACTAACGGTAGGCGTAAGTACGACTACACCTACACTATCGCTTCGCGCCAGGAGGGCTCTGCCGAGCGTGAGAGCTTCACTACGGCCGACTTCGTCTACCTCATTATGCCTGACCGCTTCGCTAACGGCAACCCCGAGAACGATAACACGTACGACACCATCGAGCGTGTGGAGCGCAAGAATCCTGGTCGTCGCCACGGTGGCGATATCGAGGGTATCATCGCCCATCTCGACTACATCGCCGACCTCGGTGCTACGGCCATCTGGTCGACACCGCTGCTGCTGGATGATGAGAATGGCCCCTCGTACCACGGCTACTCGTGCAGCGACTACTACCGTATCGACCCGCGTTACGGCTCGAACGAACTCTTTAAGACCTACGTCGAGGAGTGCCATAAGCGCGATCTTAAGGTGATTGTGGATATCGTTCCGAACCATAGCTCGACGACACATTGGTGGTACAACGATCTGCCGTTCGAGGACTGGGTGCATAAGTGGGATAGCTATACGCAGTCGAACTGGACCTTCTCGGTGAATATGGACTTCAACGCCTCGAAGTCGGATCTCTACCAGATGGAGAGCGGCTGGTTCGATCGCTCGATGGCCGATATGAACCTCGACAACCCCTACCTGCTCAACTACTTTAAGCAGTGGGCCGTGTGGTGGATCGAGTACTCGGGTCTGGATGGTTTCCGTGTCGATACCTACCCCTATAACGAGAAGATGCCTATGAGCCAGTGGTGCAAGGCAGTTATGGAGGAGTATCCCAACTTCAACATTGTGGGTGAGGTGTGGACCTCGTCGATTCCGCAGCTGGCCTACTGGCAGGGTGGTAATGCTAATAAGGATGGCTTCGACTCGCACCTTAAGTCTATTATGGACTTCCCGCTCCACGACGCTATTCGTGCCGCGATGACCGAGAGCGGTGATGGTGGCTGGGGTCAGGGTATGACGCGTATCTACGACGTCTTGTCGCACGACTTCGTATATCACGATCTTAGCAATATGATGATTATGGCCGGCAACCACGACACCGACCGTATCGGCGACGTGTGTGAGGGCGACCCCAAGCGTATGAAGATTGTGGTCACGTTGCTGGCCACGTTGCGCGGTATGCCGCAGATGCTCTATGGCGATGAGCTTATGTTCCGCTCGACGGATCGCTCGAAGGGACACCCAACCCTGCGTGTAGACTTCCCCGGTGGCTGGGAGGACGATAAGATTAACCTCTTCGATAGAGCAAACCATAAGGGTGATCAGAAGGAGGTATTCGACTATACGCGAAAGCTGATGCAGTGGCGTAAGTCGAAGGAGGTGATCCACTCGGGACGTACGCTCCACTTTATCGACCGCGATAATACCTACGCTTACTTCCGCTATAACGAGCGCGAGGTGGTGTTCGTCTATATCAACAACTCGAACGCCGAGCGTGAGATTCCGTGGTCGCGTTACGCGGAGCTCTCGGCCGATCTTACGGTTGGTCGCGATGTAGTTACGGGCGAGGAGGTTGATATGCGTGGTAAGCGTGTGGCTCCTATGTCGACGCTTGTCGTGGAGTTTAGCCGTTAGGCATTCTCCGCAAGGAGTGTAAATTTGGGTTGGCAGTGTAAATTGCCGACCTTTTTTTTGATATTATTAAGGAAATTTTGTATATTTGTAATTCCGGAGAGACAATTGTTACACTAAAATTTATAGGTTATGAAGAGACTGTTTTTGATTTTTGCCTTTATGGCAACAATGGGAACCTTGTCGGCACAGCAGCCCGATAAGAGCCTGGCCGAGGTTCAGATTGAGTATGACCGTGCTGTTGCGGCACGCAAGCAGGCGTTGGCCGATGTTCGTGGCGAGCAGCGTCGTATCACCGAGGCGGCGAACGAGCGTCTCGCTGTGGCGAAGGAGGAGCTCGATCAGATTAAGGAGGAGTACAAACTCGTGGTCGAGGAGTATAAGCGTCGCGTGAAGGAGGCTGAGGCTAACCTCGATAATGCTAATGCTTACTACAAGCAGGAGGCAACGCGCACGAAGCAGGAGATAGCATCTGCTAAGGCAAAGGTTAAGGCTGTGGAGGCAGAGCATAAGGCTGCCGTAGCCAGTGCCAAGGCCGAGGTTGCCCGCGTCAAGGCTCTCGAGCACGACAAGAAGCGCGACGACTATAAGGACTAAGCCCCCCCTAATCGTAGAACGTAAGACCACAAATCTTTCCCGTCGGGTGGCCGATTAACTATCATCCCCAAAGGTTACGTGTTAGCCTTTGGGGTATGCTGTAAAGAGAACCGTTATTGAGAATTGCCTAAATTTGAGATTACCCTATATGCAAGAGAATGAGTTATTAAGATACCTTGCTCCCGAGGTATATGTATCGGAGGTGATCGTTGAGCGAGGCTTTGCAGGCTCAATTGAGGACCCCACTGAAAATCCAGAGATGGATTGGTAAACGAACCCCCTAACACTTTATACTATGAGATATATTCATACACTATGTGCAGTGGTGCTTGCACTTGCACTTGTGGGCTGTTCTGATGACGTTATAAATGAGCAGACGGCAGCTCGACCTATCGTGGACGAAGCTCCTGAGACCATCACCGTGGGCTTCGAGGACGAAGATACACGTATCCAGCTAAACGAGGCGAAAAAGACGGTATGGACTAAGGGCGACCTTGTGTCGGTATTCTATATGTCGGATGCTAACCAGAAGTGGAGATATACCGGCGAGACGGGCGAGCGTAATGCTCAGTTGCGACGCGTCGACGCAGGCACGGCTACAACTACAACCCAGCGTGTTGTGATTGTGTACCCCTTTAGCGAGAATTATCGCTTGAATACGGAGACGTATAACGTGCGCGCTATGCTCCCCGCAACACAGACATACCTGAAGGATAGCTATGGCTTGGATGGTAATCTGATGATCTTCTCGGGTGAGTATAACCAGTTCTCGCTCAAGACAATAAATGGTTGGCTTAAGTTGCAGCTTACGGGTAACGGAAATAAGGTTAAGTCTATAAAGCTGCGAGGTAATGACTATGAGCAGGTTGCGGGCGAGGTCTACATCAACTCGTCGGAGGCAACCATTACTCTTGCTGCCGATGGCGGCGCATCGGGAGATGATAGTGAGGCTGGTGGCTCACTTATCTTCGACGACACGATCTTTACCGAACTCACGCTCGACTGTGGCCAGGGTGTAGAGCTTAGCTCTGAGGTTACGACATTCTATTTGGCCCTGCCTCCCCAGACCTTTAAGAATGGTTTGACTATTGAGGTTGAGGATACGTTTGGTTATGTTATGACCAAATCGACAGATAAGAGCATCACTATCGACCGCAACACCATTCAGCCGATGGCGACGCTGGAGTTTGATAGTCCAAAGCGTGAAAAACCATATTTTACTGCTACTTGGAACTACCTTGAGGATGCTGCTATTGATGCTGCTAAGTTGAATATTAAAGAGGATGACTCGGTTGATCCTATGGCTGTAGCATACTACTCACGTCGGTTCGGCTTCGCACTTGCTAATGCAGTTGTTGAGAACTTGCCCGCTGACACTAAGCTCGCTGACGTTCTTAACATGGAGCCCGCTAAGGTTCTTGTAAACGGCGAGGAGGTTGAGAATATGGAGGTTATTATCTCTGCTGATGGCGAGGACGCTACTGTAAAGTTCTTCGGCTTCGAGTGGGACAAGACTTATGACATTACAGTTGTTTACTCGTTGTCTAACGTTGATGTAAACGTTGAGTTCGGCTTCGAGACATTCGACCGCAACCGTAAGCCCATCCTCGTAGACCTCGGTAGCTATACTGGTGTTTACGCTACTAACCTCGTATTCACTGAGAAGGTTGTTAACACAATGAAGGGCTACATCGCTCAGACTGTTGACGCATATCCTGCAAACTTCGCTGGTATCTCAATCAATGACTATTTGTATGATGTGTTTATGTATCACGATTATACATCTGTTGATACGATCAACGGCATTGAGGCCGCCAATACTAAACTTGATATTAGCTATGATGGTCAATATATCTACACTACGTACGACTATCGCGATGCTACTGTTTCAAAGGATGGTGTTGTGCTCGATAATTTGAAATACTCTAAGAAGATGACTCTCTGGTATGGTCAGGAGGTTGAGTTCATTAAGCAGGTAAACTTCATTGCTCCCGAGGTGTGGTTTGAGCACAATCCTCTCTATGTGTCTGATTCGTGGGATATGTACACAATAAGCGTTCAACCATACTATTATCCCAACTCTGCACCATCGACGGCTGTCACCTCGTTTGACATAAATAGGCTTGACCTAAACGTTATGTTTGATCTTATGGATTATAATGGATATATCGTCATTCCTACGGGCAATGATACTACACAGCGTGGTATAGCAGTGGCGGAGAATGGCAACAAATATCGTCCCGTATTTAGACTTACTGGTGTGCGAGATCCCTACAATGTGGAAACGCGTCGTGGAATTTTGATGTATGACAACTACATATTCAACTGGGGTAAGGATGATCAAGTTAATGTTGATGCCGACCTGTATCTGGTGAATGATAACGGTACCGAGATGAGGATTGCAACAAACTTCGATACCACGATGGAGGGTTTGAATGATTATACAAACTTCATAGTTTATGGTTATAGACCGATTAGTTTCGTATCGTCTACTCCATACACTGCTTACGTTGCAAATACGTATGGTGTGATTAGTATCGATCTTACTGATGTATTCTCGATAACTGATGTTCGCGGCTATGAGTTGGTAAATAAGGGACGTAAGTATGGCTCTGAGTTCCTCATAACTGGTAATGGCAGCAACGGCTATGCGGATGGATGTTATGTTGGTGATGTATATGCCCACTATACGCATAGTGCTCAGGGTGTTGTTGAGGCTCAGGATAAGTTAGTGCCTCTTGAGGTTGATTTCAACTGGGTGCTAACCAACAGCCAACAGTCGCTTGTCAACAGGGGTATCCTCTCTTTTAACGCTGCGACAGGCATAATTAGCTTCAATAATACGACAGGAAGTAGTCTTGCGCAGCCGCTATCTATCGGTGTAGTAATGAAAGTAACGTCTTATTGGGGTACGTACGAAGCGTACTCTGAAGTGACATTTATGTAGAGCTATTCCACTTATAACGATGAAGGGCTGACCACGCATTGGTCAGCCCTAATTATTTTCGTAGGTGCGACGTCACGTGACACCGTGGTGTATCACTGCTTGCGGTAGATCTGATAGCTGTTTACGAGGTTCTGCCAGACGATATAGGCGGTGGGGGCTACCGAGGCTACCGGATCGAGAAAGTTGAGCGACATCCAGACAGCAAGTATCGTATTCTTCTGGCCCACAGATTGCGTGCCCGCAACTGCATCGCCCGAGGCACGGCCGAGTAGGCGTCCTACCGAAAACTGCACGAGGCATAGCACGAGGGCTACGATGGCGAGCTCGACCTCGACAAAGGGGTCGGCCTCGGTGTCGAGGATAAAGGCCGTGGTGCGACCGAGCACGAGGACCAACGATATGAGCCACAGGTAGAACGATAGCCACGAGCGTGAGGCAAACCACTCGGCAACGCGCGGCAGCAACCAGCGAAGCAACTGTGCCACGACAAAGGGGGCGATGAGCGTGGGTGCCACGCGGCTGATAATCTCGAGGAAGGTGCAGGTGCCGTTGCCATAGCTGTGTAGAAGCATCGGAGCGATGATGGCGGTGGCGACGTTGCAGACAAGGCTATATGTCACCATCGTTGCGATGTTGGCACCAAGCATACCGCCAATGACCACGGCCGCCATAGCTATGGGTGCGAGTACGCATATCATAGCTCCCTGGCCCACGGTCTGGCCCAAGAGGGGTGTGACGAGGTGGTAGATGGCGATGGAGCCGAGGAACTGCACGATGAGCATCCATAGGTGTATGGTCCGTAGGCGCATCGCGCGGATGTCGATGCGACAGAACGTGAGGAAGAGCATCGCGGCGATAAGTAGCGGGGTGAGTAGGTTGTGCGTCGCCGCCTCGACCGTAGCAAGTGGTCGGCAGAGCAGTGCTCCTACAACCATTGCAAAGGGCATTAGGAGCGTTTTGATCGTATGTCGTGATAGTGCCATAGGGGGTGGTTATCTCTTCTTGGTTAGGAACTTTAGGGCGGCATTCATCATAGCGTCGCGCTCCTTGTCGTCGGTGATTGTCTCGAACGGGAAGCCGAGGACTATGGTGCGAGAGCTGCCGCCGCTTGCCACCGCGGCCGACTGGGCATTCGAACGGTAACGTAGCGCGGTGAAGGCATCCTTGCCTACGGGGACGACGACCTCGGGCGACTCCACGGCGTATATCTCCTCGCATAATTCGGTGTTAAACCTTAGCTCCAGACCGCGACGCGAGAGCTTCGTGGCGGGGGCAAAGACATTACCGCGACGTGTGGCCATATTGCCGCCGAAGCGTACGTGGAGCACATCCTCGGCAAACTTGCGATCGCTATCGGTGGCTATGGGCGAGTGCCATAGGTCGGTGAGGAGATAGCTCCCCGACACAAGTATCGCGCCTCCTGTGTTGGCGTAGTTGCGTAGCGCGCCCTGAAGCTCGTCGCTGATGGCCTCGAAGTGGTGCCCAAAGGTGCCGCGACCTATGGCCGTGGCGCGTTGCTTGCCGAGAATGAGGTCGACCGCGTCGTACTCCTTGAGGTTGACGACGTCTGAGGCTACGGCTCGGTGCGATGCTGAGGCAAAGCTATAACCAGCCTCCACAATCGAGCGGCCGTGTAGCGCGGGGTAGTCGAACGTATTACCGGCGATGACCTCGGTTTCGTAGTCGTTATAGGAGGTGCCGAGGGCGTAGTTGTCGTTCTCGGAGCGCGAGAGGCTACGGTCGAAGATCGTCTGCTCGCCGATGAACGATATGTCGGCGATATAGGCGGCACCGCTGTCGTAGCGGTTGTAGAAGCCCGCGATAGAGTCGCCCTGGATGCTTAAGGGGGCTGCCACACGGTCGAAGCCGTTGATGACCATCACACGCCCTTTCGAACGGTTGGCACGGCACGCGGCTAATGTCTCGGAGTCGAAGCTCTCGCCGCCCTCGTTTACGGCCGTAATGCGGAAGCTGTATATCTTGCCTGCCTCGAGCTCTACTTCGGCGGAGGTGGCGTCGATGCGCTGACCGGTGTTGAAGCCACCCTCGTCGATACGGGTGTAGAGGATATAGTAGTTGGGCTTGGCCGTGGGCTCGAGAGGGTCGACCGTGGGCTCCCAACTGAGGTAAGCCTTGTTGCCGCGCAGGTCGACGTAGAAGCTATTTACGGGCAATGGCTGCACGACGTAGGGCGCGTCGTACTGACTCGACAGGTAGCGAAGCATACCCTTGTATATCGCGCGGCTGACATCGAAACGGAACGAAGGGTCGTGGCCGTAGCGCATATCGGCGAAGTTCTGGTGCGAGAGTAGCTCGAGCAGCATCGTCGGGCAATCGGGCATACGAGCCTCGTAGTAGGCTCGGTCCCACATTCCGCGGCGTGTCCATAGGGGCTCATACTTCGAGCGTACGTCGCCTACGATCTGTGTCATTATGAGGTCGGTGAGGTCGCGCGAACGTAGGCGCGAGATATCCTCTTCGAACTCGCCGCCATTCTCCTTCGTGCAGTAGATGCCGAGCGTGCCGATGATGTCGTCGTTGAGTCTCACGCCGGCGTCGGAGTGGAAGGCGAAGGCGAGGTCGATGGGTATGCGTTTATCATCCTCGGTGGCCTCCTCCGCACTCGAAAGTGCCGAGCCACCCATCAGGGCATTCACCCAGTGGGCGCGCGACATATAGTCATCCTTATAGTCATCCTTACCCTCCTTCTGGGCGTAGATGTCGGTAGAGAATCCCGACCACTGGAGCCAGTAGCGCGCACCCTCCGTGAAGCGTGGATAGTGGCTCGTCTCCTCGGTGTACTCGATGCCATCGCGGCGGAGAGTGGGGGTTACGCTACGACGTATGTTTCCCACGCCACCACCAATCTTTACGCCGTCGGCCGTGACCACGCCCTCCATCTGGGAGTCGTTCTCGAGGGTTACGAGCGCGCGCTCGTTGCCAGCCTCGAAGTAGAACTCGCCGAGGCATATCCACATTGCGTTGCCCATCTGCTGATTAACTCTAAACTCGCGGTCGCCACCCGTTGCGTGGACCGTGTAGTGGGCGTCGGTTATGGAGTTCTCGAGCGTTGAGTATGAGACGTATACGCTATAAACGCCCGACTTTTCGATCTTGCCACTCCACACGGCAGACGAGCTCTTGGCTCCGCTCTTTGTGCTATGCACCATACGCGCTGTGCCATCCTTGAAGGGGTTATGCCCCGAGGGGTAAGTCTCGTGGAGGTGGGCAAAGCCTGTACCTGCCGACTGCCACTCGCCACGCTCGGTGTATGTTGTGGGGTCGATGCCCTTGTCGTTGTCGATGATTATCTCCTCACGCATCGTGGAACGCTCACGAGGGAGGAGCACCGAGGCTCCGGCGCGCTCGAGCATAGGCACAAGGAAGGGGAGTACGTAACCCTGAGTATATAGGTCCTCGACCGTCTCCCATAGGCGTGATCGCTGCCACGACCACTCGCCCGTCGTGTTGTTGAAGTAACGGCCGTGGCTCTGCCAGAGGGCTATGTGGCGGTTGCCTAAGCCCTTTGTTGGTTGCGATAGGCTGCTTGTGCGGCGTATCAGTGGCGTGGTGACCTCGTGGGTGAAGTGCTTGGCGTCGGTGGGCGAGAAATAGTACTGCGGCACCAACTCGTCGATAAGGTGGCCATTGGTGTAGATAAGGATGGTGTAGCCCTTGTATTTCTCGGGTAGCACACGGCGCACCTCGCTGTAAATATGCTCGAGGCTCTCGCTGCGCATAGGGTAGTAGCTTAGCTCGGTGGATGTGCGTACCTCTACCGTGCGGCTACCACCGCGCTCGCGCAGACGCACGCTCTCGATCTTGACGTAGCTGCCCGCCACCTCCTTGAGCGTGATGTGTTGTAGCACGCGACATATCGAGTCGGTGACGGCCTTTGGGAGTGTGCTCTGGGCGTATGCCGTGCTGAGGGCTGCGGTCCAAAGCACAACGAGGGATATGGTGAATAAATAAAATCTTCTCATAATGGTTATTTCGCGGTCAAAGGTACGAAAAAAACTCGAAGCATCGCGAACAATCTCCCTAAAGAGTGTTGATAGTTTCGGAAAATCGTACTACTTTTGTATGATGATAGCGTTGCTCGGAGTGTAAGTGAAAACTCCGAGGTGTAGTAAATATTGTTGTGAAAACAGAAAAAATAATGAAGAGAACGACCATTTTAGCTCTGTTTCTGGCTCTTGTGCTCGGAGGCTGTGTGGATGATGTTATAGTCGATGGCGGCGGTGTAGGTCTACGAGAGGAGTTCCCCCTCCTTATCGCAAGTCTCCCCGCGGAGGAGGATGACACTACGAGGACCTATGTCGAGGAGGGTAAATATCTACGTTGGCACGAATCGGATCTTATCACCGCCTTCTTAGGAACGTGCGCCAACCGCCAGTATGAGTTTAGCGGTGCCACGGGCGACAATAGTGGTACGTTTTGGTATTGCTATTCATCGGGTGATAACGTCGGCGCGGATGTCAAGCTCGATGCCATCTATGCCGTATATCCCTATGCAGATGCAACCACGATAGATAGCTCAGGCATTATCTCGCTCACGTTGCCCGCCACACAAACCTATGCCGAGAAATCCTTTGGTATAGGGGCAAATACGATGGTGGCTGTGACGTCAGGTGTCAATGACATGTACCTCGGATATAAGAACGTGGGTGGTTACGTTCGACTCAAGTTGTACGGCGAAGCGTGGACCGTGAAGAGCATCACGCTAAAGGGTAATAATGGCGAGAAGTTGGCTGGAGCAGCAACCGTTGCGATGGAGCACGGCGGCCTGCCAGATGTGACTATGTTGAGCCGGGCAACAAACTCTGTAACACTTGATTGTGGTGATGGTGTGGAGGTCGGAACATCAGCCGCGGAGGCCACCGAATTTTGGATTGTCCTACCGGAGGTGACCTTTGAGAAGGGCTTTACTATCACTGTGACCGATAGCGCGGGCAAAAC
The DNA here is from genome assembly GCA_017937765.1 of Alistipes sp. Classification (GTDB taxonomy): domain Bacteria; phylum Bacteroidota; class Bacteroidia; order Bacteroidales; family Rikenellaceae; genus Alistipes. Next base: position 13,760 of record JAGBCY010000008.1, on the reverse strand, counting down.
GTTTAGTAAGCGTACGACCAACGAGGTGGCCATCGTGCGAAATACGATACAGGGAATGTCGCCGTTGTCGTTGGATGGCAATCAGGATGATGAGCCTGCAATTCCGAATAACGAGATTTGGTACACCTCGAAAAATGGTGAGGTTTTGGAGCCGTATTCGAAATCTGGTTTTGGAGCCAATATCGTGTCGAATACCTACGAGAATGGCAAGGGCGTCATTACCTTCGATGGCGATGTGACGACGATAGCTTTTTGGTCATTCTTTGCAAAATCAAATCTGACAAGCATTATTTTACCCGAGAGTGTTACAACGATAGATGGCTACGCATTTTACTCTTGCCGCTCACTTGCGGATATTATCATCCCTGCGGGTGTAACAACTATTGAGGACTATGCCTTTGCTTATTGTGATGGTCTTCAGAGTGTAACCATTGGGGAGGGCGTTAAGACGATAGCTAAAACTGTCTTTGAGGGTTGTTCTAACCTTAGAGAGTTCCGCGGCAAGTACGCCTTGTCAGATGGAAGCTGCTTGATTATTGATGATTGTTTGTGTGTTGCTGCTCAGGGCTATAACTTCGCAGATTACGTCATACCAGATGGTGTCACGAAGATAGGATATAACGCCTTTAGAGATTGTGACTTGCTTACAAGCGTCGTTATTCCGGCGAGTGTAACAACTATTGAAGATTATGCCTTTGCCTATTGTGGCGGTCTTCAGAGTGTAACCATTGGGGAGGGCGTTAAGACGATAGCTAAAACTGTCTTTGAGGGTTGTTCTAACCTTAGAGAGTTCCGCGGCAAGTACGCCTCGTCAGATGGAAGCTGCTTGATTATTGATGGAGCTCTTGTGTTATTTGCTCCGATGTGCGCTGCTGGAGAGGTTGTTATCCCAGAAGGTGTCACCTCGATAAGTAGTAATGCATTCTATGACTGTGATACGCTTACAAGTGTAATACTTCCCGATAGTGTAACATCCATCGGCTCATATGCATTCTATTATTGTAATAATCTTGAGGAGATATACTTGCCAAATAGCATAACCAATATCGATATGTATGCCTTTAACTATTGTACTAGCCTTAAGAGTGTTACGATCCCTGAGGGCATTACCATAATCAATAAGGCTACATTCTGGCACTGTGAGGGTCTGGAAAGTGTTACCCTTCCTGCTGGGTTGAAGGTTATTGAGTACGATGCCTTCTCGGAATGTCACTCGTTGACACATATCGACTTGCCTGATGGCCTAACTACCATTGGAAGGTATGCTTTCAACTATTGCCATAGCCTTAATAATGTTGTTGTGCCAGATAGTGTAACATCGTTGGGCTATGAGGCATTCCACTCGTGTACGTCGCTTGAAAACATTACCATAGGAGCTGGCGTTGAGTCTGTAGGTATGTATGCTTTTGAGGAGTGTGAAAGCCTTATGCGTGTCTATTTCAAGCCTACAACTCCTCCGGCAGGTAGCTTGTATATGTTTGATCTTAATCCCGAGGATCGTAAGATATATGTGCCTATGGAGTCGGTCGAGGCATATAAGTCGGCTGAATATTGGAGCGAGTATGCCGACTCTATCGTGGGCTACGACTTTTCGGAGTAATCGGCTGTGGTTATGCAAATAGCTTATTTGTAGTTTCTTGCCGATGTGTGGAAAGATGATGCGGGTATTAAATTTAATACCCGCATCGATTTTGTCTGAGCCTATGGTAGCCCACTGATTACACCTGCGTTAGCCGTGGCCGCCCGCGTCGAAAAGTAAAAATTGAGAATTACTATCTTCTCCTTACGAATTACTCATTATTTTTTTGTATCTTTACCGCGTTATTTATTTAAATCGGAAATATAGTATGAAATGTGCAATTATAGGCCACGGCAAGATGGGGCGCGAGATAGAACATATCCTCGCCGAGCGTGGCCACAGCGTGGAGCTTATCATCGACGAGGCTAATGCCTCGGACCTTACGCCAGAGCGTCTCGAGGGTATCGACGTCGCCTTCGAGTTCACGACGCCTGACACGGCGGCTGAGAACGTCGGCGTGGTGCTTGCGGCAGGAGGACGTGTGGTGTGTGGTACTACGGGGTGGCTCGCACGTCTTAAGGAGATGGAGGCTTTGGCCGATGAGCGCGGTGGTGCGCTCTTCTATGCCTCGAACTTCTCGATAGGTGTGAATATGATGTTCCGTCTGAACCGCCGTCTGGCCGAGCTTATGAATCCTCACGCGCAGTACGACGTGCGCATCGAGGAGACGCATCACATCTGGAAGAAAGATGCCCCGAGCGGCACGGCCATCACGCTTGCCGAGGGTGTCATTGCCGAGCTCGACCGTAAGAGCCGCTGGGTGAATACCAAGCCAAAGCAGAGCGAGGAGCTCGAGATCGAGTCGTTCCGTGAGGGTATGGTGCCGGGCATCCACACCGTGACCTATACGTCGGATGATGACTTTATCGAGCTCAAGCACTCGATTCTAAATCGCCGTGCGCTGGCTATGGGTGCAGTGCTTGCGGGCGAGTATCTTCAGGATAAGCGTGGTGTACATACGATGGACGACCTATTGTAGCAGAAAGAGAGAAACGATATGAATAGCATTAAGAGCATATATCAGAGTATTAAGCGTATCGTTACGCATCCGTGGACTATGGCCATCGTCGTGGCTGTGATTGTCTCGGCATTTGCCCTGTGGTATGGTGCGGCGTGGTCGTTGGTGGTGGCCTTGCCGCTTATCTACGACTACTACGTAGCACACGGCATTCGCAACTGGCACCGAAAGATGTACCAGAAGCACCATTGGTGGCGTGTGGTGTGGGCCTTGTGGTGTGCCGTGGTCTTTGCTGCGGTTGTGGGCATTATCGTGCATATGCTCCTCTTTAAGTGGGAGCAGCCATTCCTTATCACCTTTGCCGTGGTCTTGGCCTATGCAGTCTGGGAGGAGCTAAAGGGCCAGACGAAGGTCTATGAGTGGATCTATGGCTGGGTGCACGCCATCCTATTTGCTACGGTGGTGGCTACGCTCATCCAGCTCTACTGGTTCCAGATGTTCGTAATCCCCACGGGCTCGATGGAGAGCACGCTTATGGCCGGAGATTATATCCTTGTCAACAAGGTGACCTATGGCCCGCGTGTGCCTATGACGCCGCTGTCGTTCCCCTTCGTGCACAACACTATGCCGATGAATCCCGAGAAGGCGTCGTTTACGACGTCGTGGCAGAGAGAGTATCGCCGTTTGGCTGGTACGGGACAGATAGAGCGTGGCGATGTCGTTGTCTTTAACTTCCCCGAGGGCGACACGGTGGTTATGGAGATGCAGGCAATGAGCTACTACGAGCTGCTGCGCGACAAGCAGTTTGGCCGTACGGTGGAGGAGCGACGCAGGAATATCGCCGAGAACTTTACCGTGGCGGTGCGACCTATGGATAAGAAGGAGAACTACATCAAGCGTTGCGTAGCCGTTGCGGGCGATACGTTGCGCGTAGTGGATGGTCGTGTCTATGTCAATGGTCAGGAGGAGGCCTTTGTGCCCAAGCGTCAGTTTATCTACTACAACGAGCTTACGGGTAAGCCTCTGAAGGTGGGCATCGACCCCGCAACGGGTGGATATATGGAGCTTCCTGTGACGGATGACGAGCTCGGAGCCTACGCGAACGAGGAGAACTACAAGCTCAAGAAGATCGGTGGTGCTATCTCGGGAGGCAGTCTCGTGCCGCACCTCACGAGCGGTCCCACGGCGAAGTGGACCATCGACGACCTCGGCCCTATCTGGGTGCCTAAGGCTGGTGCAACGATAGAGCTCACGGAGGAGAATATGGCGATGTATGAGCGTTGCATCGCTGTGTACGAGCAGCGTATCGTGGAGCATAAGGATGGCGAGATATATATCGACGGCGAGCCCGCCACGACCTATACATTCCTTATGGACTACTACTTTATGATGGGCGATAACCGCCACGGCTCGCTCGACTCGCGATTCTGGGGCTTTGTACCCGAGGATCACATCGTGGGTAAGGCCTCGTATGTTTGGTTCTCGGTAGACCCCGTTGAGGGTGGCATCCGCTGGGATCGTATGTTTACAACCATTAAGTAATCAACCCGATAGTCGCTGTGGCACAGGATAGTTATAAGACAATCGCCGCACCCGCGGAGATAACGTATCGTCAGCTTAGCAGTAAGTTCCTGACGTATGCCTACCCCGTGGAGACGGAGGCCCAGATTAAGGAGCACCTCGACGCGCTAAGAAAGCGTTGGTTCGACGCTACGCACCACTGCTATGCTTGGCGTCTTGGCCCTCACGGCGAGCACTACCGCGCCAACGACGATGGCGAGCCTTCGTCAACGGCTGGCAAGCCCATCCTCGGGCAGCTCTTGTCGCAGGAGGTGACCAACTGCCTTGTGGTTGTGGTGCGCTACTTCGGTGGCACGAAGCTCGGTGTGCCGGGGTTGATTGCGGCGTATAAAGAGTCGACGGCGTTGGTGCTTGCCGAGTGTGAGATCGTGGAGCGCACGGTGGATGTGGAGCTCGAGGTTACGTTCTCCTATATCGCTATGAACGACGTGATGCGTATCGTGAAGGATATGCAGCCGAGGGTCGTGGATCAGCAGTTCGATAACCTCTGCACGATGACGCTATCCATCCGCGAGAGTGAGTCGGAGCAACTCATCGGCCGATTGGAGAAGGTTGAGGGTGCTACGGTCGACGTAAAGAATAGGGATCTCGAGCCGTAGCGGCTGTGGAATATTAATAGATTAAGACGTTGGATAGTAAGATTAAGATAAAGGGAGCGAGGGTGCACAACCTTAAGAACGTGGACCTCGAAATCCCGCATAATAACCTCGTTGTCGTCACGGGCCTTTCGGGCTCAGGTAAGTCGACATTGGCCTTCGATACCATCTTTGCCGAGGGTCAGCGTCGTTATGTCGAGAGCCTCTCGGCCTACGCACGCCAGTTCTTGGGACGTGTCGAGAAGCCCGATGCCGACCTTATCGAGGGCATAGCTCCGGCCATCGCCATCGAGCAGAAGGTCATCTCGCGCAACCCCCGCTCGACGGTGGGCACGACGACTGAGATATACGACTACCTAAAGCTCCTTTTTGCTCGCATAGGCCGCACTTTCTCGCCCGTCACAGGACGCGAGATTCGTTGCTATGAGGTGGACGATGTTGTCGACCACGTGCTGAATATGACCGATGGCGAGCGTGTTACGGTGGCATCGCCGCTGCTGTTGAAGCAGGCGGAGGGCGTCGTCGAGCGTATGCTCACGCTTATGGAGGATGGTGTTAACCGTGTGCGCTACCGCGACGAGGTGATGCTCGTCGAGGAGTTTATGCCGCACGTTACGGCCGATATGCCGCTCGAGGATGTTATGATCATCGTCGATCGTATCGTCTTGGACCACGAGCAGGATACCGTCTCGCGCCTCTCGGACTCTGTGGCGCGCGCTATGGGTTACGGCTCGGGCGTGGTACATATCATAACGCAGGGCATCGAGACATTCTCGTCGCGCTATGACGAGGATGGTATCAGCTATGAGCGACCTACCGAGCACCTCTTCTCGTTCAATAACCCGTTGGGAGCCTGTCCCGTGTGTGAGGGCTATGGTAAGGTTGTGGGCATCGACGAAAACCTTGTTGTGCCCGATAAGTCGAAGAGCGTCTACGAGGGTGCAGTGGCCTGCTGGAACGGAGCGACTATGGGCCGCTGGAGGGAGGATCTGGTGATGAAGTCCGCAAAAACGGGCTTCCCGATACATACGCCCTACTACGCCCTCAGTGCCGAAGATAAGGAGCGACTATGGCGTGGTTGCGACGACTTCTATGGCATCGACGACTTCTTTGCCTATGTCGACACGCAACGTCATAAGGTGCAGTACCGCGTGCTGAAATCACGATATATGGGTAAGACGCCCTGTCCCGAGTGCCACGGCAAGAGGCTGAGGCCCGAGGCGTTGTACGTGAAGGTGGGGGGATATAATATCTCGGAGATTTTGGCGATGACCGTGGGTGAGCTTGTCGCGTTCTTCGACAATCTGAAGCTCGACGAGTATGAGGCAAAGACCGCGGAGCGTGTGCTCACGGAGATACGTAACCGCTTGGGTTACCTGAAGGATGTGGGACTCGACTACCTTACGCTCGACCGATTGTCGTCGACGCTCTCGGGTGGCGAGTCGCAGCGAATAAACCTATCGACGTCGTTAGGTAGCAACCTCGTTGGCTCGATGTATATCCTCGATGAGCCGAGCATCGGCCTGCATCCGAGGGATACGAATAGACTTATCGGTGTGCTTAAGCAGCTGCGCGACTTGGATAATACGGTCATTGTTGTGGAACACGAGGAGGAGGTTATGCGTGCTGCCGACTGGATTGTGGATATGGGCCCTGAGGCGGGCATTGGCGGTGGTGAGGTTGTCTATTCGGGTCCTGCGAAGGATATCGATGGTGCGAAGAATTCGCTCACAGCCGACTATCTCACACACCGTAAGCATATACCTACGCCCGAGCGCAGACGTGCTGCGGCGGGGAGCGTCAGGTTGCGTGGCGTGAGACATAACAATCTGAAAAACATAGATGTGGAGATTCCGCTCGGCGTGCTCACGTGCATCACGGGAGTATCGGGCTCGGGAAAGTCGTCGCTGGCCGACGATGTTCTCTACCCGGCACTCAAACGTCGTCTGTCGGAGACTACGCTAATGCCCGGCGACCACGATGGCATAGACGTCGATAAGCATCTGGTGCAGGGCGTCGAGATGGTGTCGCAGTCGCCCATTGGTAAGTCTACGCGTTCGAACCCAGTGACCTACATCAAGGCCTACGACGAGATTCGAAAGCTCTTTGCCGAGCAGCCCTACGCCAAGCATACGGGCATTGCAGCTACGGCTTTCTCGTTCAATATGCCCGGTGGCAGGTGCGAGGAGTGCGAAGGCGAGGGTGTTATCAAGATAAGTATGCAGTTTATGGCCGACGTGGAACTGCAGTGCGAGGCGTGCGGTGGTATGCGTTTTAAGCCTGAGATTCTGGGGGTTAAGTATCGCGAGCGGTCGATCTACGATGTGCTCAATATGTCGGTTGACGAGGCTATCGACTTCTTCTTGGAGGAGGCCGATAACTCGATCTGTAAGCGCATCGTCGAGCGCATACGCCCTCTGAAGCAGGTGGGCCTCGGATATGTGAAGCTCGGCCAGTCGTCGTCAACACTCTCGGGCGGCGAGTCGCAGCGCGTGAAGTTGGCGTCGTTCCTCACGAAGGAGCGTTCGACCGAAAAGATAATGTTCATTTTCGACGAGCCCACGACGGGACTCCATTTCCACGACATAGGTCGTCTGCTCGGGGCCTTTGATGCCCTTATCGAGCGAGGCCATACGGTTGTGGTTGTGGAGCATAATATGGATGTCATTAGGTGTGCCGATTGGGTTATCGACCTCGGTCCTGAGGCGGGAGATCGAGGAGGACAGGTGGTCGTTGCGGGAACTCCGGAGGATGTGATGCGTGCGGAGGATAGTTATACGGGAGAATATTTGCGAAGGAATGAAGGAGTTTGAGATATATACGCTCGAGAATGGCATACGAGGAATTCATCGTCAGGTGCGTAGTGGCGTTGCCCACTGCGCTCTTGTGGTTAATGCCGGCTCGCGCGACGAACATAAGAGGGAGTATGGCATTGCGCACTTTACGGAGCACGCTCTGTTTAAGGGTACTGAGCGACGTAAGGCCTATCAGGTGAACTGCCGATTGGAGAATCTCGGTGGCGAGCTTAACGCCTATACCACGAAGGAGGATACCACGCTTCACGCTACGGTCCTGCGTCACGATTTCAGGCGTGCCGTGGAGCTTGTTGCAGATGTTATCTTCCGCTCGACGTTCCCAGAGAGGGAGCTCAACAAGGAGCGCGAGGTTATTGCCGACGAGATTAACTCGTATAAGGACTCGCCCGCGGAACGTATCTACGACGACTTCGAGGATATGATGTTCTGCGGCTCGGAGCTTGGACATAACATCCTCGGCTCGAAGGCCTCGATTGCCCGCTTCTCGACCGACGAGATACGCAGCTTCGTGGGGCGTACTTACACCACCGACCAGATGGTCTTTTCGTCGATTGGTAACTTCTCGGTGGCAACGGCACGTGGTATCGCGGAGCGTTACCTCGCAGGGTTTGAGCCCACGGTGCGTGGCTTTCGGCGTGAGGCTACAGCTGCGTATGAGCCATTCTCGGAGACCCTATCGCGACATACGCATCAGGCCCACGGCATCATCGGCACGCGAGGATATAGCATCGCCGACGAGCGACGCCTGCCGTTGGCTCTTATGGTCAACATCCTCGGTGGCCCATCGGCTAACTCGCTGCTAAACATACTGCTAAGGGAGAAATATGGACTGTCGTACAACGTCGAGGCCACCTATACGCCCTACTCCGATACGGGTATCGTGGGTATCTACTTCTCGTCGGACCACGACAACGTGGCGCAGTGTGTCGAGCTTATTGAGGCGGAGATCGCGAAGTTGCGTAGTGAGCTTGTCACGCCACGCCGTCTGGCTATCGCTAAGCGTCAGTTTGTGGCACAGATGGCCATCTCGATGGAGGCGAACGAGGGTTATATGCTTGGCGCAGGTAAGAGCCTGCTGCTGTATAAGGATATCGACACACTGGAGGAGGCCTATAAGAAGGTTATGGCTATCACGGCCGAGGATATCCGCTCGGTTGCCGAAGATAGCTTTGCGCACCTATCGCGATTGATTTATAGGTAGCCCCCTCTATCCCCCCACATTGTATTAATTAATCACTACTCACTACTAATTACTCATTACTAATCAGTTGGTTATGGATAAGTTGGAACAATATATCTTGGATAATACCAAGCCCGAGGAGGAGCTCTTGCATCGCCTTGAACGTGAGACATACCTGCGTGTTATCAACCCGCGAATGATCTCGGGACACCTTCAGGGCAAGCTCCTCGAGATGCTGGTGCGTATGATGTGCCCCAAGCGTGTCTTGGAGATAGGAACGTTTACGGGCTACTCGGCATTGAGCATCGCACGAGGTCTGGAAGGTGATGCTATCCTCGATACCATCGAGGTGGATGATGAGTTAGAGGATATCGCAGCGAAGTATTTTGCCGCGTCGGACTATGGCCACCGCATACGCCAGCACGTGGGCTCGGCACTCGATGTGGTACCTCGGTTGGGCGAGGTCTACGATATGGTGTTTATCGACGGCGACAAGCGCGAGTACCCGGCCTATTACGATATGTTGATGGATGGAGGCTACGTGCGCAGCGGATCTATTCTATTGGCCGACAATATCTTGTGGTATGGCAAGGTGGCTGAGCCCATTGCTCATAACGACCGCCATACGGAGGCTATTGTCGAGTTTAATAGGCGCGTTAAGGAGGACGCGAGGGTTGACAATGTGATAGTGCCGATACGCGACGGCATAAATCTGATTAGGGTAAAATAGAAAATGGCGCAGCCTTGAGGGTTGCGCCATTTTCCATTATCGGGGTGTTGTCTACTTCTCCTTCTTCGGAAGAAGCTCGGTGAGTGAGCCGAGAGCACCTACGAGGTTCGATGCCTCGAAGGGGAGGAATACGGTCTTTGCCTGATCGCCCGTGCCAATCTCCTTGAGCGTCTCGACATACTTCATAAGAAGCATATAGGTTGCAGGGTCGGTCTTCGACTCGGCGATAGCCTCGGCAACCTTGCGGATGGCCTCAGCCTCGGCCGTAGCCTGCAAAACCTTAGCGTCGGCCTCACCCTGAGCCTTGAGAATTTGGGTCTGCTTCTCGGCCTCGGCCTGGTTGATCTGCGACTCCTTCTCGCCCTCCGACTGCAAAATCATAGCCTCCTTCTGACCCTTAGCCTCGAGCACCTTAGCACGACGCTCACGCTCAGCCTGCATCTGCTGCTCCATAGCGCGGCGTACCGACTCGGGAGGTGTGATGTCCTGAAGCTCAACACGATTGACCTTTACGCCCCACTTATTCGTAGCCTCGTCCAAAACGACGCGCAGCTTCGAGTTGATCGTGTCGCGCGAGGTGAGCGTCTCGTCGAGCTCGAGCTCACCGATGACGTTACGCAGCGTCGTCTGCGTGAGCTTCTCAATGGCGTTGGGTAGGTTGTCGATCTCGTAGACCGACTTCATTGGGTCGACAATCTGGAAGTAGAGGAGTGCGTTGATTGTGGTCGTCACGTTATCCTTCGTAATCACGCTCTGCTTGTCGAAATCGTAAACCTGCTCGCGGAGGTCGATGCGCGATGTTGAGCGCATAACCACGCTCTTCGAGCCATCGGCATAGCGAATCTCGTCGCGCTGGTAGACGGCACGCGGACGGTCGATGATGGGCAGGAGGTAGTTGATTCCCGAGTGCAGCGTGCGGTCGTAGCGACCGAGACGCTCAACGACGCGAGTCTCCGACTGCGGAACAATCTTAAATCCTTTGAGTACGTATATCACCGCGATGATGGCGATGATGATAAATACGGTTAGTGATGTAAACTCCATAATTATAATGTTTTAACGGTTAATACGATGCTGTCGATGGCCGTCACTTCGACCTTCGTGCCCTTGGCGATGGGCTCGCCCGTGGCGGATACTGCGCGCCAGTCGACACCCTCGATCATCACGCGGCCGCTCTCGCCCTCGGCGTCGATGTCGGCACACACCACGCCGCGCTTACCGATGATGGCATTGGCGTTGGTGGCAACCTCGGCCTTCTTATAAAGCGTGCGCTTCAGAATGGGACGTACGCCGATGAGGGCCACCATCGAGACGATGGCAAAGACTAACAGCTGCATCTCGAACGAAGCCTCCGCGGCGGCAGCAATGGCACCACCTCCTGCGCCTATGGCGAGGCATATGACGGCAAAGCCTGCGGTGAAGAGCTCGATGATAAAGAGTACGAGGGCGGCAATCACCCAATAAAGCCAGATATCCATAACTGTAATTTTAGTGTTTATTCTCTCCTCAAAGTTAATTTAATTCTATGTTAAAGACAAATTTTCGGACGTAAATCTAACAGTCACGCAGGAATTTTTTCGGTATTAGAAAAAAATGTCGTTCGATATGTCAAAAATATCGCGCGGGCGCGTTGCGTTCGCAAAATTATTCGTACATTTGTATGATAGTTTGCTTTGCAATTTAGAAACCTAAAATATACTTGACTATGATCAGACATATCGTTATGTGGAAGTTCCGTCGCGATTTGGAGGAGACACCTGCCGAAATCGCTATGGAGATGAAGCGTCGCCTCGAGTCGCTCGTTGGCGAGATTGATGGCCTTTTGCGTGCCGAGGTAGGCGTGAATATTAAGGAGACAGCCTCGTCGTACGACGCAGTGCTCACGGCCGACTTCCCCTCGTTCGAGGCTATGGAGGCATACAAGGTTAACCCGTTGCACGTTGCCGTAAGCGACTATTGCAAGAGCCGTCGTCTGGAGCGCGTCGATGTCGACTACGAGGTTTGATTGTGATTGGGGCGAAGCGTTGCTTGCCAGAAAGTGCTCATTTACGCTTGCGTAAACTCCGCTTTTAAGCCAGCTACAAATCCTTAACTCTAACCCCTTCTTGCAATTAAACGATTTCGAGACAATAGTATCAGAAAACAAACAAAACTAAAACAAAATAAAACTATGCAGAAAAGAATTATCGAGTGCGTGCCTAACTTCTCTGAGGGCCGCAATATGGAGACAATCAAGCAGATTACCGACGTAATCGACGCAGCTAAGGGCGTGAAGCTCCTGGATGTTGATCCGGGTGAGGCTACAAACCGTACGGTGGTTACCTTCGTGGGAGAGCCTAAGGCTGTATGCGATGCTGCGGTGGCAGCTATCAAGCGTGCAACGGAGCTTATTGATATGCGCCAGCACAAGGGTGCCCACCCTCGTATGGGTGCGTGCGACGTATGTCCCTTGATCCCCGTGTCGGGCATCACGCTCGAGGAGTGCGCTGAGTTGGCTCGCGAGCTCGCTAAGCGTATCGCCGAGGAGCTGAACGTCCCCACGTACTGCTACGAGGCTGCTGCCTTCAAGCCCGAGCGTCGCAACCTCGCTGTATGCCGCGCCGGTGAGTACGAGGCGTTGCCCGAGAAGATGATGAACGAGGAGAAGAAGCCCGACTTCGGTGCTCGCCCCTATGACGAGGGTGTGGCTAAGACAGGTGCTACGGCCGTTGGTGCTCGCGACTTCCTTGTGGCTGTGAACTATAACCTCAATACCACCTCGACACGTCGTGCCAACGCCATCGCGTTCGACGTTCGCGAGAAGGGTCGTCCTATGCGTGAGGGTAACCCCATCACGGGTAAGATTATGAAGGATGAGAACGGTAACACCATTATGAAGCCCGGTACGCTCAAGGCGTGCAAGGCTATCGGTTGGTTTATCGAGGAGTATGGCATCGCTCAGGTGTCGATGAATATGACAAACCTCTCGGTTACGCCGCTCCACGCTGCCTTCGACGAGGTATGCCGTGCGGCTGATGCTCGTGGTGTGCGCGTTACGGGTGCCGAGATCGTGGGCCTTGTTCCTAAGAGCGCGTTGGTTGACGCTGGCCGTCACTTCTTGCGTAAGCAGAATCGCTCGACGGGTTTGCCAGAGCGTGAGCTTGTACGCATCGCCATCGAGTCGATGGGCCTCTCGAACCTCAAGGAGTTCAAGCCCGAGGAGAAGGTTGTGGAGTATATCTTGGAGGCTGACCAGAACAAGGGCGTTAAGAAGCTCGTTGATATGACCTGCACGGGCTTTGCCGAGGAGACTGCAAGCGAGTCGCCCGCACCCGGTGGTGGTTCTATCTCTGCATATATGGGTGCTTTGGCCGCTGCGCTCGGTACTATGGTGGCTAACCTCTCGTCGCACAAGGCTGGTTGGGACGACCGTTGGGAGTTCTTCTCGAACTGGGCTGAGAACGGTATGGCCGTTATGAACGAGTTGTTGTACTTGGTAGACGAGGATACTGCGGCGTTCAACAAGATTATGGATGTGTTCGGTATGCCTAAGGGTACGGACGAGGAGAAGGCTGCGCGCGCTGCTGCTATGGAGGCTGCCACGCTCTACGCTACGCAGGTGCCTCTGCGCACGATGAAGGCGGCGTACAAGGCATTCGACGTTGTTCGTGCTATGGCAGAGGAGGGTAACCCCAACTCGGTTACCGACGCAGGCGTAGGCGCACTGGCTGCTCGCTCGGCAGTGATGGGTGCTTGCCTGAATGTTAAGATCAACGCCGCAGGTCTTAAGGATCGCGAGATGGCCGACCAGCTCGTTAAGGAGGCTGAGGAGATTCAGGCTGCGGCTCAGAAGGCCGAGGCTGAGATCTTGGTAGTTGTTGAGAGCAAGATTAAGTAATAAACCCTAAAAATGTAACCTGCAATGACAGACTTTCAGAAAGATATATTGGCCGGTATTCCCGATCCGCTGCCTGCACCTAAGGCCTACGATCCCAATGCCAACCACGCACCTAAGCGTAAGGATATCCTCACGGACGAGGAGAAGAAGTTAGCCCTCGCTAATGCCCTGCGTTACTTCCCCGAGAAGCACCACGCCGAGCTTGCTCCCGAGTTCCTCAACGAGCTTAAAACCTATGGCCGTATCTATATGTACCGCCTGCGTCCCGACTATGAGATGTACGCACGCTCGATTGACGACTATCCTGCACGCTCGCGTCAGGCTGCGGCTATTATGCTTATGATCCAGAATAACTTAGACAAGGCCGTTGCGCAGCACCCCCACGAGCTTATCACCTATGGTGGTAACGGTGCGGTATTCCAGAACTGGGCACAGTATCGTCT
>JAGBCY010000007.1 GCA_017937765.1 Alistipes sp. | reverse complement strand
TTCAGTACTTTTTTGTATCTTTGCCGTCGTAACGACGGACCTACTACATTGTGGTTCTACAACATCGAAAGCCTCAAGTGGTGGAAGTTCAGTACTTTTTTGTATCTTTGCGGAAATTTGGAGTTATAATGAGATATTTACACCACATTGCAATCATAGCAACAGCCATCGTAGCACTCCTTGCAAGTAGCTGCGATAGAGATAACGACCTCTATAACATCGCTGTCGAGAAGCAGATAAGCTGCAGCTTCGACCGTCAGGTCATAAAGATTGAATACTCACTCGCTGGAACTACGCACGAAGGTGAGGCGTATAGCGTAACAGCCACAGCCTCGGACGATTGGGTGATGAGTATCGACTACCCACGCCCCGGAGTCATCGCCGTGGAGGTGGAGGCTAACGGCGGCGAGCTGCGCACAACGACAATAGCCATCAGCGCAACGGGCCACGCCACAGCAAAGGTTAAGCTCACGCAGCTCGGAGCACCCTCCGATGCCTCGCACACGCTGATGTATTACTTCTTCGGCACAAGCCTCAGCCGCTTCTTCGACCAGAATCTCGACGATGCCAAGAAGGCAATCAAGGATGGAATCTTAGGCGAAAATAACCGCGTGCTCTTCTTCCGTCAGAAGGGTCGCTCGACGGCATATATCGGTGAGCTGTGCTACGACCCCGTAAACGGAGGTGTCGTGGAGCGCATAATCAAGGATGACATCTCAATCGAGGGCGCACTCGTAACGCCAGAGGCCGTAGGAGCCAACATAGCTATGATGGCCGAGGAGGCACCGGCACAGAGGTATGGCCTCATTTTAGCGGGTCACGGCCACGGATGGATCACGCGCGAGGCCTTAAATAGCGAGGAGGAAGAGGCCTCGACATTTAGCCACACACCCTACGTGGACGGTATAAAGAACAGCTGGCAACCCGCAGCGGGGGCCGAGATTACACGTGCCTTTGGCGAGAACAACGTTCAGGTGGACATCATCGAGCTGGCATCTGGCATCGAGCTCTCGGGCGTGGATATCGAGTACATACTCTTCGACGCCTGCTTTATGTCGAACATCGAGGCGATATACGACCTGCGCAACGTTACCGACTATGTGATTGCCTCGCCCTGCGAGATTATGGGTCGAGGCTTCCCATACCACCGCACACTCCCCTTCCTCTTCCAGGCAAACGGAGCCTCGAGCGACCTTAGGGGTGCGGCCGAGAGCTACTACAAATACTATCGCGACGAGTACACAAGCAACGCGCGTTGTGGCTCGGTAGCGGTCTACGACTGTGCCGAGATGGATGCCCTTGCCGAGGCAACACGCGCCGTGGTAGCTACCGCAACCAACGATTACGACCCCTCGAAGTTGCAGACCTATGAGGGTCAGCCCGTGCATATATTCTATGACTTTGGCCAGTGGGCAGAGACCGTGGCTACGGATGAGGCGGCACTCGCAGCCTTCCGCGATCAGCTATCGCGCACGATAATCGCCAAGTACACACTATCGTCGTTCTACTCGGCATATGGTGTTTATGGCACCTACCCCATCGACGAGGATATCTTCTCAGGAGCAACGACATCGGCACCGAGTGCAGCGTATCCCGCAGTGTGGAGTGGGACAAACTGGTACAAGACTGTGTGGGAGTAAGATTTCGTGAGAATAGGATTTTTAAGAATTTATTTGTACCTTTGCGCGCTAACTAATTACGTAACTATATAAAACAGTATATACGCTATGTTTGAAAACTTAACCGAGAAACTCGAACGATCGTTTAAGATACTCAAGGGCGAGGGCCGCATCACCGAGATTAACGTCGCTGAGACGCTCAAGGAGATACGTCGTGCCCTTATTGATGC
Organism: Alistipes sp.; assembly: GCA_017937765.1. Taxonomy (GTDB): domain Bacteria; phylum Bacteroidota; class Bacteroidia; order Bacteroidales; family Rikenellaceae; genus Alistipes. The sequence continues at coordinate 6,784 of JAGBCY010000007.1, read as the reverse complement.
CGATGTCAACTACAAGGTAGCCAAGACCTTCACAGACGAGGTTAAGCAGAAGGCTATGGGTCAGGATGTGCTCAACTCCGTGAAGCCCGGCCAGATGATGACCAAGATTGTGCGCGACGAGCTCGCAGCACTTATGGGTGGCACGGCCACAGATATCAAGCTTGAGGGTAACCCCGCAGTGATCCTTATCGCGGGTCTTCAGGGTTCGGGTAAGACCACATTCTCGGGTAAGCTCGCAGCACATATCAAGAGTAAGAAGGGCCGTCAGGTGTTGCTCGTAGCGGGCGACGTCTACCGTCCTGCGGCTATCGACCAGCTCAAGATCCTCGGCCAAACCGTTGGCGTAGAGGTATATACTGAGCCGGGTAACAATAACCCCGTGGAGATTGCCGAGAACGCCATCAAGTATGCACGCCAGAAGTCGTACAACACCGTTATCGTCGATACGGCAGGTCGTCTGGCCGTAGACGAGGCTATGATGCAGGAGATCACCGCCATAAAGGCTACGGTGAACCCCTCAGAGACACTCTTCGTGGTCGACGCGATGACGGGTCAGGATGCGGTGAATACGGCTAAGGAGTTCAACGACCGCCTCGACTATGACGGCGTGGTACTCACCAAGCTCGATGGTGACACACGTGGTGGTGCCGCTATCTCTATCCGCTCGGTGGTAGACAAGCCTTTGAAGTTCATCTCGTCGGGCGAGAAGATGGATGCCTTGCAGGTATTCCACCCCGAGCGTATGGCCGACCGTATCCTCGGTATGGGTGATGTGGTATCACTCGTGGAGCGCGCTCAGGAGCAGTTCGACGAGGAGCAGGCTCGTAAGTTGAAGAAGAAGCTCATCAAAAACCAGTTCAACTTCAACGACTTCCGCGACCAGATCAACCAGATTAAGAAGATGGGTAACCTTAAAGATCTCGCTTCGATGATTCCGGGTATGGGTAAGATGCTCAAGAACGTAGACATCCCCGATGACGCCTTCAAGCGTACGGAGGCCATCATCGACTCGATGACGCCTGCCGAGCGTGAGAACCCCGAGATCATCAACGCCAAGCGTCGCGAGCGTATCGCTAAGGGTTCGGGCACAACACTTGCCGAGGTTAACCGTCTGCTCAAGCAGTTCGAGGATACACGTAAGGTGATGAAAACCGTGGCGGGCGGAGGCTTCCAGCAGCAGATGCGTCAGGCACAGCGCGGAGGTATGCGCCGCAGATAGGTAGCAAAGCTGGTCGATTCGCTGGCTGTAAAGATAAGAGACGGGTGATACGGTATATCGCCCGTCTTTTTATTTCATAGGTGATAGGAAATCATCCGTTCTAAACTCCATATCAAAAATGTTGGTCAATTGGATGATTATTAGATATTTTTTATTACATTTGCCATCATAAGATGGTCCTACTACAATAAGGTTATTATGCCTCGGGAACTCTCAAGTGATGGGCGGATGAACACTTTGATTAGTGATTTTAGCCATCATAAGATGGTCCTACTACAATAAGGTTATTATGCCTCGGGAACTCTCAAGTGAGGGCGGATGAACGCTTTGATTAGCGATTTTAGCCATCATAAGATGGTCCTACTACAATAAGGTTATTATGCCTCGGGAACTCTCAAGTGAGGGGCGGAGAGTGCTCCGTTGATAACCGTTTGGCGTGCAGCCAATATAGAGTACACAAACAACACAAACTACAACGCTTACTGAAAACTTAAAATAGATATGACGGACTTAGAGATTCGGGATGCACTGATAAACCGCGACGAGGTGGTCACTGCCGAGTTCTTCTACAAGCAGTGCCGGCCAATGTTCAACAGCGTGATACACAAAGTATTCACTTATGACGTGGATTACGACGAGTGCATCAGCGAGATATACATATACCTTATGGAGGATGATGCCCGGCGACTACGTCAGTTCGAGGGTCGAAGCACCATATTCCAGTGGCTGAAGATCGTATCGATACATTATTTCATCGCTAAACGCAGGCGCGTGATAGAAAACGTATCGCACGAGCCTCTTTTAGATAGGTCGCTGAGATCAAACTCACACAACGAGGAGGTAAAGAACGACGCCCGTATGGACGTAGAGACCCTGCTGGACGAGATGGCAAACGACCGATATGTGGAGGTAATTGAACGGCTGATACTCAAGGACGAGGAGCCCGAGAAGGTCGCAAGCAGTATGGGTATAAATGTCGATAACCTATACAACGTAAAGAAGCGAGCAATAGCCGCAATTACACGCATAGCACTTGAAAAATTATAATAACCGAATGAAAGATATGAAAGAGGGAGTTATTGTAAACAACATCACCGAGGAGACCTTAGCCGCTTATTTCGATGGCAATGTCACCTCCGACGAGTTCAAGGATATACTCGACGGTATAGCCTCAAGCGCAGAGCTTCAGGAGATTATGGCTATATCGTTGGCCGTGGACCGCGACTTGGCCTTAGGTGCAAATCACGCCGAGGTGCTCCCCATTGTAGCCGTTGCGGCGTCAACACTAAATGGCACGCAGTGCTGCTTGGAGTGCGAGAAATACATACTACGCCGCAGAGGCATCGAGTTTGACGAGGCTGAGCTCGAGACAAGCGCAAAGGATAACAAATGGCAGAAGCGCGATGGCACGGCACTTCACAACATAGGTCGCCATCTCGAGAGCCTCGGCTTGGGCGTCACGCGCCGATTCAAATGTCGCTTCGACGACATCATCGCAGCCCTCCGCGCGGGTGAGGATATAATCGTTGCCGTGGATGGCGGCGAGCTCACGGGCGACCTCGAGGCGGAGCGTCGCGAAGATATCTTCATAGGCGAGATTCCAGACCATACGGTAGTAATCCTTGCGTGCAACACCGAGGAGGGCACAATCACCCTCTTCGACCCCAACAGCCCCAACGCTGAGGATGTCTACCCAATCGAGCAGTTCCGCGATGCGTGGGAGGACTCGAAAAACTATATGGTTACAGCCTATCGCCGTGGCGAAAAGGAGTATCGCCCTTCGCCTATCGACCTTAGCGACGTGGTACTCAAGGATGATATCTCGGAGCTTCGCGAGGCTATTGCCGAGAATGCACACGAGCTCTGGGCTAAGCAGCAGATGGCCGAGGGATGGAGCTATGGCGAGACATACGACGACAAGAAGAGACTAACGCCCGATATTGTACCCTTCGCCGAGCTGTCGGAGTCCAAGCGACGTCATAATCGCGATATGGCTATGCACATCATCAAGCTTATGCACAAGCTCGGCTACGACATCCTCAAGTATCACAACTCGCAACTCTACGCCGATCTACGTGCGCATATGCTCACGTCGGACAACGAGGCGGTGTGTCCACGCTGCGGAGCCACGCTCTACGTGGGCCAGCGTTACTGCGACCGCTGTGGTGAGAAGATTGCAAGGTAGCGATACGACACGTTTAATATTTGGTGCTGAGAATATGGCACGAGCCACCTCGACACCCATTATAACAATCAGCCCGTAGCTCTTTAGATCTACGGGCTGCTTTATTCAAGATATAAGCCTAATCCCAGAGCAAGGTCTCTAAGAGGCTATCCTCGAGGCTATCTTCGACCGTGGGGTCGAAACGTTTGTTACACACCGGGCAGAAGAACGGTGCGCTATCGTCGCCACTGTCACCACACGTGGGACACGAGCAGAAGAATCCGACACCAGCCTGATGGTCGAAGTGGGTACCACAGCGACTGCAACTCATCTTATAGACGACACCCATCGCTCTACATATTTGAGTCATTAATAACGGCACGCGGCTTGAAAATGTCGCCATTCTCCTGCAAGAACTGCGACCAAAGTGCGTAGACGCGTTTTGCCACCTCCTCGTCGAGAAGCTGTCCAGAGCTACCCTTAGTCCAATCGAACTCGGGGCACGTGGCCGAGAGTTGCTCGGTGGTGAGTATCGGCGAGCGATCGGGGTGCAACATAACGTCGATATGCATCTTGGCATAGTAGACCGTGCGACCTCGACCCGACCAATCCTCACCCTCGTAGGGCTCCTCAGTAAAGATGCCTGACATAACGATACCCGTATTGCCATCACCCACCTTCACTAAATAGAAGCGGTCGCCGGGCTCGAGCTGCTGCCAGTCGCGCACGCTCCAGTCGAAGTCGTCGAGGTCCCAGCCGTCGGCCAACTCCTCGATGTCGTTGTCGAAACGCTCCATCGTGTATGACGATATCGCGGGGTTCCACATAAGTATAAACGTACGCGGAGAGTGTGAACGCTTATTAAGCGTAAATTTAATGTTTGCAATGCCCATAGTATTCCTCGTTTTCATTGGTTAGTAACTCGTTAGGTTCTGATTTACGCTTCTGCTTAGCCTCTGCCTCACGCTTTGACTTAGCGCAATTAGGTTCGGTCTTGCGCTTAAGATAGACGATGACCGAGAGCTGATGCTCGGGGTGAGCATCTGCCGCAACGCGCTGCACGTAGGCCTCGAAGATGTCGCCATAGCCAAAGTCCAGCAAATGTGCTAAAGTCGCATTCATATTGCTCGGCACGTAGCCCAACTTCTTATCGCCAAAATAGATAGCGATGGCCTGCGCATCGTGAGTGTTATCCGTGTCGCGCTCAAGCATTAACTGCATTCCCGGACGTAGCTCGCCGATGGCCATACATCCATCATAATAGGTGAACCCCGCCACGTCGAAGTGGATAAAGTGCTCGTGATGTGATTCTCTCTTTGCCATAGTAGTATAAGATTAAAATGTTTTCGTATGGCAAAGATCGCACGGAGTTTTGACAACTATTGTCAACCGTTGATTAACTTTAGGATTTTTTGCGCATTTTCCGCTATATAGGTCTCAAATTCGGGGCTTTCGACGATACGTATATCATCCATAAGTCCCATAACGAAACGGCCGACACCCACGTAGTTGCACACCTCCGTATCGAGTAGCCATCGGCCATCGGCCAATGGCGTGATATCGCGCTCGGCCAATGGATACTCCTCGACGAGAAGATTGCGCGCTAGCATTCCGAGCTCCAACCGCACACGGTGAAGTTCGAAGCCCGTCATACGGAAGATGTCGATATGTCCACGCCTATGCTCCGCCTCCCACAGCCACTCGCTCTCGAGTAGCTCGACCGACCCGATGCGGGCTGTCTTGAAGAGCTTGGGCATACCGCTCTCGGGCTCGTAGCACCACACCTGTACGTAGTTCGTAGTAAAGCCAAAGGGCTCGACCACCCTATCGCGCACAACGCCCGTATGCGACGAGGCATAGCCTCGAAGTATCACCTGACGACGCTGCGTGATAGCCTCCACCAGATGATTAACATTCACAGCGTTAGCACCCTTAACTATACAGTTAGCCACGGCCGTGCAGTTATACACCGAGGTGAGTTTCTTGCGTAGATTCTGTTTCAACATATTCGTGTCGTCGAGGCCGTCGATAAGTCGGTTTACGATGTGTGCCTCCTCGTCGGTAAAGTGCACGAGCTGCGATATATCCTTAAAATAGGGACTCTCCTTGCCGAGTTTATAGACACCGCCATCGAGCTTGTGCACCACAAAGCCTGCATCCTTGAATGTCTCGATATAGCGATAAATCGAACGATAGGTCGTGCCGAGCCTCTCGGCAAGGTCATTGACCGTGTAGTTTACATTTCCCGTCATCAGCTTCATAAGTCGAAGCAGACGCTCTACCTTTGGTTGATCCATAATCACAGTGTTTGATTAGGTAAAGGTAGTAAAAATTTTATAGAAAGTGACAGGATGTGTCAAAAAAAACTAAGCCCCTACCTCGGCACTGGGAAGGAGAGCGTGCGTGCATCGCGGTAGCCTTGCGGAGCGTTTGGCCAGGGCATATGGTTGAAGGCTGAGCCATTAGAGATGGTCAGCGTAGAGCTACCACTACTACCGAGGCGCAGTGTTATGGAGTTATAATCCAAGAAGCGCGGAGCCTCGATCTCCACGCGAGGCATCATCTCTGTCTCCATCCATAGATGGTGCTCAGTGCCCAAAAGTCGCTGCGGCATAAGGCCGATATGGGGAGTCCACGAGCGTATGAGCCACGATCCACGCTCGAACTCGTGAGGTGGCAGGAGATGGCGATAGCTGTCGAGAATCTCGAACGCACGACTACTCTCCTCGGCCTCCGTGCTACCATTATCCGTAAGCACGACATCACCCTCGGGCTGCTGCGCCGGGGCGTGCGACACGGTGAGTAGCAGAATGGCTATGTAGAGCAGAGGTCTCATTATCTTAATGGTTATACATCTATAACGCAAAACGTGCAAATATCGTGCGTCTCAACTCTAAAAAATCATATCTAACTGTAATATTTTGCAGTCACAAGATTATTTAGTATTTTTGGAATAATCTCATAATCCGCTAAGAATAAAAAGTTTATGCGGAAAGGTCAAGAACGAGGTAATGAGTTGGCAACTGTTCTGATTTCTACATACTTGCGTGATTTGCATTGATGTACAACTCATCTTGGAACAAAGGTACAACTTTTTTATGAACGAGCAAAAGGGCGGTGCATTTTTCATTATTGCAGGATAAAATTTGATTTGGTCTATCATAAATCTGCAATATTATGAGTTTCCCGATTCCGTCAGTCGCCCCTCTCCTTTGCTCGTCTGCGAAGGTAGTACAATAGCCCTTGAAAGTTGAAAGGTCGGGCGGCTGGCCGTTTCGTGCTGAATCTTCCTCCTGCGGAGAGTATTCAGCCCGAAAACCTTTCCCCTTTCAATGTCTGTACTCAGAAATGCAGACGGCAACGGAAATGAACGACTGACGAAAATGTAGATAAAGATAAAC
>JAGBCY010000006.1 GCA_017937765.1 Alistipes sp. | reverse complement strand
CAACGATATGAACGTCGTTGTCAACAGCATCCTGAGCAGCCTCTTCGGGAGTCTGGAACAGAGGACCAACGTCAACGTCGAAGCCCATGTCAGCGTAAGCAGTAGCAACGACCTTAGCACCACGGTCGTGGCCGTCCTGACCCAACTTAGCAATCATAATACGGGGCTGACGACCCTCCTTCTTGGCAAACTCGGCGCACATAGCCTTTGCCTTCTCGAAATCTGCATCCTGCTTCATACCTGATGAATATACTCCAGAGATTGAACGAATAACTGCCTTATAGCGACCTACAACAACCTCGCAAGCGTCTGAAATCTCGCCCAATGTTGCGCGAACCTTTGCAGCCTCTACAGCGAGCTCCAGCAAGTTACCCTCGCCAGTCTTAACGCACTCGGTGATAGCAGCCAAAGCCTTGTCAACAGCAGCCTGGTCGCGGTTAGCACGCAACTCCTGCAGACGCTTAACCTGGCTCTCACGTACAGCTGTGTTGTCAACAGCCAAGATATCGATGGGAGCCTCTTTCTCCAAGCGGTACTCGTTCAAACCGATAATCTTCTGCTCACCTGAGTCGATGCGAGCCTGTGTGCGTGCTGCAGCCTCCTCGATACGCATCTTAGGAATACCAGTCTCGATAGCCTTAGCCATACCGCCCAACTTCTCAACCTCCTGGATGTGAGCCCAAGCCTTGTGAGCAATCTCGTTGGTCAAAGCCTCTACGTAGTATGAACCTGCCCAGGGGTCAACCTGACGGCATACGTTAGTCTCCTCCTGGATGTAAATCTGAGTATTACGAGCAATACGTGCTGAGAAGTCTGTGGGAAGTGCGATAGCCTCGTCCAATGCGTTGGTGTGCAATGACTGAGTGTGACCCAAAGCTGCACCCATAGCCTCGATAGCTGTACGAGCTACGTTGTTGAAGGGATCCTGCTCGGTGAGTGACCAACCAGAGGTCTGGCTGTGAGTACGCAATGCCAATGACTTAGGATTCTTAGGCTCGAACTGCTTAACGATCTTTGCCCACAACAGACGTGCTGCACGCATCTTGGCGATCTCCATAAAGTGGTTCATACCGATAGCCCAGAAGAACGACAAGCGGGGAGCGAAGGCGTCGATAGACATACCTGCGTTGATACCTGCGCGCAAGTACTCGAGACCGTCGGCAAGCGTGTAAGCGAGCTCGATATCGGCCGTAGCACCTGCCTCCTGCATATGGTAACCCGAGATAGAGATCGAGTTGAACTTAGGCATATTCTTCGATGTGTACTCGAAGATGTCGGCGATGATCTTCATCGAGAACTCAGGCGGGTAGATATAGGTGTTACGCACCATAAACTCCTTGAGGATATCGTTCTGGATGGTACCTGCGAGCTGATCGAGCGTGCAGCCCTGCTCCAAGCCGGCAACGATGTAGAATGCCAATACGGGAAGCACGGCACCGTTCATCGTCATCGACACCGACATCTGATCCAACGGAATGCCGTTGAACAGAACCTTCATATCCTCAACCGAGCAGATCGAAACACCGGCCTTACCCACGTCACCCACTACGCGCGGATGGTCGGCATCGTAGCCACGGTGTGTTGCGAGGTCGAAGGCAACAGAAAGACCCTTCTGACCAGCTGCAAGGTTACGACGGTAGAATGCGTTAGACTCCTCAGCCGTAGAGAAACCAGCGTACTGACGGATAGTCCAGGGACGCATAACGTACATCGTCGAGTAGGGACCGCGGAGGAAGGGTGCGATACCTGCTGCATAGTTCAAGTGCTCCATACCCTCGAGGTCGGCAGCCGTATAGTTCTCCTTAACGGGGATACGCTCGGCAGTCAACCAATCCTCCTTGGGAGCGTTATTCTTGGTGCAGCACTCCGTTGCTGCAGCCTTATATTCTAAATCTGAAAATTTTGCTCTCATAGTTGTAACCGAATTAGATGCCTAACTTCTTTAAGTAATCCTTCAAGGTCTCCAATACGTTGCTCTTAACGTTGATAAAGTTGGTGATGCCCTGTGCCTCAAGCTCGGGAGCGCAAGCGGGTGCGCCTGCCACAACAAGGATAGCCTTGTCCTGGAGGAGCTCCTTCACACGAGGAGCAACCGTTGCGTAGTCGTCGTCCGAAGCGCACACAACAACGATCTCGGCCTTCGATGCCAATGCTGCCTCAACGCCCTCCTCAACACTCTTGAAGAAGGTGTTATCCTCAACGCGGATACCGGCGCAAGCGAAGAAGTTGCAAGAGAACTGAGCACGCGCACGTGCCATACCGAGTGTACCGCAAGTGAGCATAAATGCCTTAGGCGTCTTACCCGAGCGGTCAACCTGCATACGCATAGCCTCGAATGCCATAGCACCGCGGTAGGGAACAAGGACGTTGCCATCCTTCACATCGCGCGTAACCTTGCACTCCGAGATTGAAGCGTCTGCCACCTCAGTGAAGTTAGGATACTGGTTAGCACCGAGGAGGATCAAGCGGCGTGTAGCGATGTTCTTATCCTTAGCAGCAGCCGATGCCTTCACGCGCTCAACGATGTAGCCCTCGCCAAATGCAGCGATGTAGCCACCCTTCTCCTCGATCTCGCGGAACAATGCCCAAGCCTCCTGAGCTATGCTCTTGGTGAGTGTCTCGATGTAGTAAGCACCACCTGCGGGGTCGATAACCTGGTCGAAGTGCGACTCGTGCTTCAACAGAAGCTGTGCGTTGCGAGCGATGCGCTTCGAGAACTCGGTGGGAGCCTCGAATGCGTAGTCGAAGGGCAATACCTCCAACGAGTGTACACCGGCGATAGTAGCCGACATAGCCTCGGTTGTGCCACGCAACATATTTACATAGGGATCATATACGGTCTGGTTCCACGACGATGTCACGGCGTGCGCAAACATCTTCGACGAGCAGTTCTTCTCGGGGTTGTAAGCCTTCACGATGTTAGCCCAGAGCATACGTGCTGCACGGAACTTAGCCATCTCGAGGAAGTAGTTCGACGTTACGGCGAAGGTGAAGCGGATCTTGCGAGCTACCTCGTCAATCGAGAGGCCGCGCTCCATAAGCTTCACGAGGTACTCGTGAGCAGCAGCGAGCGTGAAGCCGAGCTCCTCGACGATAGTAGAACCGGCGTTCGAGAACGTTGAGCCAGCAACGTTCACAACCTTCACGCGCTTGTAGTCGGCAGTAGCCTTGATGAGCTTAGCGATGGTGTCGAAGCACTCGTCGCCCGTGCCGCAGCAGAAGCTACCCTCAACGGAGAGGTTCTTCATAATGGGGTCGATGCAGAAGTTGAGACGGAGCTCATCCTTCTCCACGTCGGCATACTTAGCCATGACCTTCTCGGCCAGCTTTGCCAAGCCCTCAACGTTCGAACTACAGAACGTAAGCTCCACAGCCGTAGGAACGATGTCCTTGAGGAGGGCATCCACGTCTACCTCGCAAGCACAAGCCTTGCAGAAGCAGAAGCCGAGCGAGTCAACGCCCGAGTTAAGAAGTTTCAAGGCCTCCTCGTTTGCTGCCTTTGCGCACTCAACCGAGATGGTCTGATGTACACGCCACGTGTTATCCTTCGACACACCGCGTACAAAGGGGAACTCACCGGCCTCAACACCGAGATACTCAACCTCTGCGAGGTTCTCAGCGCGGTAGTAGGGACGTACGTTGAATCCCTCACCGGTCTTCCATACCAATTTGCGCTCATAATCTGCGCCCTTAAGGTCAGTTGTAATGACGGCCTCCCACTGCTCCGTAGTTACGGGCGGGAACTCCGTGAACAACTTTTCTTTGGTATTAGCCATAATTGTTTTAGAGTTTAAAGTTTTTAAGTGTATGATATATAATATCTTATGTTCTAATTCTTAGCACACACCACACTCTCGCACTTCTTTTGCGCGAGCAATATGAGTATATATCACAACAAAGTTACAAATTCCGCCCTCGAAAACCAAATTTTTCAGCTGTTATTTTACTTTTTCACTGTGCGGCTGATAGATATCGCCCTCACCTCGGCTCTTTATTAATAAAGCGTGTTAGTGCTCGTTTACGCTTAAATGACGTTAGGCTTTGCCTTCTGTTGTAAGTAGTTCTCTTGTTGTAGTGGTTATGAGATTACATCGGCGTATTAATGAGATTAGAAAGACGTGGTAATGAGATTATATAGAGTAGACAAACTCAACATAACCGAGTAGGGTATGTGAATATGTTGAGTGGCTATGCAACTTAGGTTGCGTAGCCTTTTTTGTTTTGCGCGCTTCACCGATTATTCTTCACCGATTGTTCGTTGCGACTCTCGTCTCCCTCGCGAGTTTTGTTGGTTGCGCCCTAATAAAAGAAGAGCGGCGAACCGAAGTTCGCCGCCCATTATAGAGTTTCCAGTGAATTACTCAGCAGGAGTCTCCTCAACTGTATCAGCCTTCTTGCGAATTACCAATATGTTCTCGTGAGTAGATACATGCCATGCAGTAGTAATCTGAACTGCAACGTTGATAGTGATAGGCTTTCTGAGGTCAACCTGGCTTGTATAGTGGAACTTAACAATACCAGTGTTCATATCAACCTCGAGGAGGCCCTTAGCCTTAAGCTGCTCAGCGTCGTTACCCTTGAGCAAGAACTTAACGTCAACAGGAATGATGTCGCCGTAAGCTACACCCTTCTCGTCACGCAAGTAGTAGCCGTAGATGTAACCAGCGTTGTAGCCCTCTGCGAAGCCGTTCTCGCCGTTACCGTCAACGAGGAAGTTGTCACCGTATACGCGACCCTTGTTGATCATCTCCCAACCAGTGATCTTGCCAGTGTGGCCACGGCGATCCTTCATTGAGAACATCTCAGTAAGGTCTACCTCGTACTCACCGTAGTCAGTTACCTCCTCATACATATCCTGACCAGTAGGCATGTTGATAGGATTGTAAGCCCAAACTACGTAGTTAGTGTAATCCTCATAACCATCAACAGCTGCGTCGAAGTTGGTAGCGATCTTCATCTCGGCACCGTTATCGTTGCACAAGTAGAGGTTAGCGTCAACATTTACGTACTCATCCTTACCGTAGTAGCTGATGTAGTTATCGTAAAGGAGGATACCCTTACCATCCTTGTAAATATCCTTCACGTCAGTGAGACGGAACTCAGGACGGTAAACGTTACCGTTAGCAGAAACTGCGATACCGCGATCCTCACCTGCTACAGGAACAGTGATTACAGATGTAGCATCTGCCTCCTGGAGGTCGAATGCAGCGTTCAAGTCAACCTTGTTTACGTCGAACTTCTCGAGAGCAGTAGCGTAATCAGAGTTGGGGAAGTAGTAAGGCTGAACGTAAGTTGCATAGCCGTCGAATGCCTCCTCAACGTAGTTAGCTACGCGCTGGAAGTAAACCTCAGGTGCAGTGAAGTTAACAGTCTTAACGAACTCAACCTCCTGACCGTACCAGAGAGTCATCTTCTTAGAGTAAGCGAGAGCGTCAACGATCACGCCGTCCTTAGAAGCAACTTCATCACGGTAGTCGTAGATAGCAGCGATTGTCTGACCATTCTCCTCGTTGATAACGAGCTTAGTGTTCTTGTTCTCAACACCCTCAACACCGTTCACTGTGTTAGTGAAGAGGTGATCAGTGCCGCATACGTGGTATGCCTTAGTTACGAATACGTCGAGCAAGTAGTCAGCTGCAGTGATACCAGCGAAGTTTGCAGGATATGCGTCAACAGTCTGAGCGATGTAGCCCTCCATTGTGTCAACAACCTTCTCAGTGAATACGAGGTTAGTAGCGTAAACACCAGTGTAGTTGCCGAGGTCAACGAGGAGAGGCTTACGGTTGCGGTCGAATGTCTCGAAGCCGAACTTAACGTTTACATCAACGTTAGACAACGAGTAAACAACTGTAATGTCATAAGTCTTGTCCCACTCGAAGCCGAGGAACTCTACAGTAGCGTTCTCGCCCTCAGCAGTGATAACAACCTCCATATCCTCAACCTCCTCGCCGTTTACAAGAACCTTAGCGGGCTCCATATTAAGAACGTCAGCGAGCTTAGTGTCAGCGGGCAAGTTGTCAACAACAGCGTCAGCAAGTGCATAGCCGAACTCACGAGTGTAGTTAGCAACAGCCATAGGATCGAACGAGTCAGCCTCGCTAATGTTCAACTTAGCAGCATCAACAGCAGCATCCTCAAGGTAGTTCCAAGTAGCTGTGAATGCGGGAGCGAAGTCTACGTATGCCTGCTCCTTAGTGATAAGCAAGCTTGCACCAGCGTAAACCTTCTCAGCGTTCTTGTCACCATAGTGCCAGTTAACAATCAAGTTGTAAGTCTTACCGATAAGACCAGCGTCAACCTTAAGGATGTCGAGAACAGCCTCCGGGTAACCAGTTGTCTCGTTCTTGATGGTGGAAGTCATTACGACAGGATGGATAATTGCTGTACCCTGGTATACGGGGTTAACCATATAACCGAGCTCGTGAAGCTCAGACTTCAAGTACTCCTTACCCATAAAGTCGAATACGAGGTAGTAGCCAGGAAGTGCTACGAAGTCGGGATTGTTCTCGATGTTAGTGTATGTCAACTCGTCAGTGTATACGCTCTCAACGTTAGTTACATCCTTCTCGTCGTACATAATGCGCATTGTGATAGCGTCGCCCTTACCAGGAGTGATCTGAGTGAAGCAAGTAGAGAGGTTAGCAGAACCAGTCTCAGCGTTAGTACCCATATCAACTGCCAATGAGATAGCGTAGTCAGTAGTCTCCTCAGCACCCTCAGCCTGAGCGTTAAGACCCAAGTAGAATGCGTCGCTGAAGTTGCGTGCAAGAACAGTTACCTCGAGGCGACCGTTAGCGTTAGACTTAAGGTCAACAACCTTCAACTCAGGAGCGTTAGCGCGAGTCTTAAGACCCTGCATATCGAACCAGATGTTGAAATCGGGATAAGTCTCAGCGTTCTTGAATGCCTGCTCGATAGCGTAAGCACCCTCAGCAGGGTATACCTGGTACTCGATCTTCGAGCGACCCTCGATGATGTAGTTACCGAATGTAGCGTAGTCGATAGTGATCTTACCATCAGTGTACTCGGGAACGTAAACGATAGACTGGATACGGTTAACGATCTGGCCGATCATAGCCTCCATATCGCCACGGAGCTTAGCAAGAGCAGCGTCGTTAGACTCCTTGTATGCGTTAAGAGCCTCCTCGATGCTTACAGCGTAAGCGTTAACCTGGTCGATCTGCTTGCCAAGCTCACCAAGAGCTGCCTCGATCTCCTTCTCCAACTGAGCAACCAAAACGTCAGCGTAAGCCTGAGCTGCGAGCTGTGCGTTGTTAGCCTTCTCCTCAGCGTAAGCCTTTGCCTCAGCAAGAGCCTCCTTGATAGCTGCGTCGAGGCGAGCGATCTGCTCGTTCATCTGCTTCTGGAAGTCCATCAATGAGTTCTCAAGAGCTGTGATGTCATTCTTGAGGATCTCGAGCTGCTCGCTTACATAGCTATCCAAAGCGTTGATCTGGTTCTGGAGGTCACCGATCAAAGCAGCCTGGTTGTCGTGCATAGTGTAGAGCTCCTCAACGTCAGCGTCGAGGTCAGCCAACCAAGTGCGGTACAACTCCAAAGTCTCGAGGATAGCAGCATCCTGAGCCATAAGAGACTTAACCTCCTCATCGTGCTTTGCCTCGAGAGCGTTGATAGCCTCAGCGTTCTCAGCGATATCGCCATAAACCTTCTCGAACTGAGCGTTAACGATCTTCTGGTAGTCGATGAAGCTGTTCTCAAGGTTAACGATAAGATCGTTCAAAGCCTTGTCAGCCTCAGCAAGAAGATCGAGCTGCTCGCTTACGAAGCTATCCAAAACGTTGATCTGGTTCTGAAGGTCACCGATCAAAGCAGCCTGATTGTCGTGCAAAACGTACAACTCCTCAACGTTACCCTCAAGAGTCTTAACTGCCTCCTCAGCAGTAGCCAAACGGCTCTCAAGTGTAGCGATAGTAGCCTCCAACTCAGCCTTGTAAGTAGTGAACTGGCTTGCAAGGTCAAGAAGGTCTGCCTGGAGAGTCTTGATAGCTGCAGTGTTAGCAGCGATATCAGTTGCGTTCTCAGCGATAGCAGCAGCGTTCTCGTTGATCTTGGTTGCGTTTGCCTGGATAGATGTTACTGCCTTAGCAATATCCTCTGCCAACTTCTCGTCCTCCTTCTCGAGAGCTGCGATAGCCTCCTGGTTAGCAACGATGAGCTCAACAGCAGCGTTGATAGCCTCGGTTGCCTTCTTTGCCTCCTCAGCGATCTTAGCGTTAACAGCCTCGATGTCAGCATCGTGGTCTGCCTCGATTGCTACGATAGCAGCCTCAAACTCGGTAATTGCATCAGCAATAGCCTTATTAGCATCCTCGATAGCCTTACCGTGCTCGTCAGCTACCTCCTGCAAGCCTGCGATAGCAGTCTTGTTCTCTGCGATAGCCTTGTTAGCATCGTCGATTGCGCCCTGAAGAGCTGCCTGAACTGCGTCAAGGTCGCCATCCAAAACGTTGATCTGACCCTGTACCTCCTGCTTAACATCCTCGAGCTCCTGCTTGAGGTTCGAGATGTCCTCGCCGTAATCGGTACATCCGGTCGAATAGAGCATTGCGCCAACGAGGAGCATGCTCAACAACTTTGAAAAGTACTTCATTGTTTAATAAATTAATAAAAGTTAAAAGAAAAAATAATTGTTATCTATATTATATATATGTATTGGGCTTACTCCAATGTGCAGATAACTACACGGTTCTCGTGGTTCTTCTCGAAGGGCTGCTCGGTGTCACCCTTGTGACCCATATCGATGCGAGCCTCCTCTACGCCAGCAGCGATGAGAGCCTTGCGAACGTTCTGAGCACGACGCTCCGAAAGTTTGAGGTTGCCAGTTGCAGTACCAGTCTCCTTATCGGCGTAACCTACAACGTCAACTCGGTAGTCGGGATTAGCCTTGAGCCACTCAGCGATACGGTTGAGCTTCTCGAGCTCTGCCTTGCGGATGTATGATGAACCGATAGTGAAGAAGATATCCTCAGAGTGTGCTGCGATGTTCTCAGCGCGAACAGCAGCTGCAAGACGCTTAGCCTCAAGCTCCTTCTCCTCGGCGATGCGCTTCTCCTCGGCAGCCTTCTCCTCAGCGATGCGCTTCTCCTCAGCGATGCGCTTCTCCTCAGCAGCCTTCTCCTCAGCCAAGCGAGCCTCGCGCTCCTCACGCTCCTTCTCAGCGCGTGCGATAGCCTCCTGCTCCTCAACCCAAGCCTGTGAAGTCTGGCTCTTAGGACCAAATGCTACGGTAACACCTGCCAAGAGGTTGAACTGCCAGTCAGCGTTCTCAGCACGCTTAGAGTTGAAGTGGTCTGAGAGAACGTTTGCGTTAGCCTCGAGGTTGAGCAAAACGCGCTCACCTACGCGGAAGTCGGCACCCAAACCGAAACGGCCAGCAACAAATGCCTTCTTGTCCCACAAGTAAGCGAAACGATCTGTTGCCCAGCCGGGAAGCTGTGCGTCGATTGCGTTAGCCTCGTCGTTGTTGAAACCGTAGTTGAAGCCAACACCAGCGAGTAAGTAGAATGCTACGGGACGCTTGTGGTTGTAGCCACCGATAAGCGATGTGAGATCGAGCTTGTAGTCGGCGTTAACCTGCAAGAAATCGAATGAGTAACCCTCGTCAGGATTAACAATAGCACCCTTACCCTGGAAACCACCAAGACCGAAGCGAACGCCCATAGCGTGGTGGAAGCGGTAGTTGGTTGAAAGATTGATTGAGGGTGACAACAACTTACCAAAAGATGTCTCACCGATGGTGTAGCCTACACCACCCTGAAGCTGCAAATCCCAGTGAGGACGGAACTCAACGCTCGCGTCGCTCTTGCTCTGCTGCGCATTTACGCTGAAAGCACAGGCGATTGCCACGATCAATAAGGCTAATTTCTTCATAATCAGTTAATTATTTGTTGTTTTGTAAATTTACAATCTTTTTAGTCTAATCTTTACTCTGTTGCACCCATTTGTGTTACCTTCTACGGCTTGCTATTCTCTAACACTCAGTTTTTCAAAATCTTAGCCTGTGCACCTTGCCCAAAAGTGGCCAACCGCGACACACTACTTTGTCCGATTAAATGAGCCTAAAAATGGCGTTTACTTCGTATCTACACACAAATACGTTGTGCAAATATACAAATAATATTTTATGTGGCAATGTTTTTTTTGAAAAAAATGCGAGGAAAATTAATTTTTTTATCCGCCAAATTTTTTCGCATCTTTTTATCACCCTAAAGGGGAACTTTTTTTAAACCAATTTCAAAATGTTTTGGGATATAAAATAGCCCACCATCGCCATACATTAGTATATTATTTCGAGGTTGCTTTGGTGTGGCCATTTCTATCTACATCCCGCACCAAAAATATGTCGTATGATGGGTGTGATAGTGGATGTATTATGTTTATATATCCCTGAAATTTCGCTTTATTTCGGAGGTGCTGAATGGCGGCTTTTCACTCAGAAACTTCCGTTATGTCGTGCGTCCACTGGTGGGCAAAAAGAGCGAGCGTGGCAGAGATAAATCACCACGCTCGCGATATTACTTTTGGTTGAATATTAGCCTAAAAGTTGCTTGATTGCTGCGATGTTTCGATCGTTATCAACAGCCTTGCCTTCAGCCGTATAGGCGTGAGCTATAGCCTCAGCAAAGTGCTTCTCAACCTTATTTCGCACAACTTTCATCGTGCTGTTAACCAGACCGTTCTGCTCGGTGAATGGCTCGTTTGCGAGGGCTATTACTGCGGGTACCCAGCGGTCGGGGAATTCGTCGGCATAGGCACCGCCCGAGCGGTATTTCGCAATCTCCTCGGCGATAACTTTTGCAGCCGTGCGATAACGCTCCTCGCCCGTGAGTCCGCGCTCGTCGAGCAGCTGATTTAGTCGCTCCTTCGATGCCACAACGAGGGCAATCGTATAGGGATTCTGGTTGTTGTAGACGATGACCTGATCAATGTAAGGTGACTTGTCGACCATAGCCTCCTCCATACCCTCGGGGCTGTACTTCTCGCCGTCGCTCGAGATGAGCAGACTCTTGAATCGGCCGAGCACGTAGAGGAAGTTATCCTTCGACATATAACCCATATCGCCCGTGTAGAGCCAGCCATCGCGGACGGTATCAGCCGTAGACTCGGGATTCTTCCAATAGCCAGCCATAACGTTCTCTCCCTTAATGACTATCTCGCCCTTCTCACCACACGGAAGCTCGCTGCCCTCGTCGTCGAGGATCTTGATTTCGAGGGGCTGAACCAGACGCCCCGATGAACCGAAACGGTGGTTGCGCTTCGAGGGTGCGTTGGTCGAGATTACGGGCGTTGCTTCCGAGAGACCGTAACCCTGGAACATTGGTATGCCGATGGCGTAGAAGAAACGCTGCAATTCGCTATCAAGCAGAGCGCCGCCACCGATAAAGAACTGAAGCTCACCGCCAAAGGCCTCGCGCACCTTGCTGTATAGCACCTTGTCGAAGAGTGCCACGGCGGGCTTTAGCAGAGCGCGCCAGCCCGAGCCCTTCGAGTAGCCGTCGGCCTGATAGGCGTACGATGTGCGAAGTGCGAGGTTGAAGAGTCGCTCTGTGGTCTTGCCCTTTTTGCGGATGGTTGTCTCGATGCTCTTGCGGAAGTTCTTGGCAAGGGCGGGTACCGAGAGTAGGAAGTGAGGACGTACCTCCTTGATATTGAGCGGAATATTCTTCAACGTCTCCATAGGTGTGCGGCCCACTTCGGTGGTTGCCACCGATGCTCCACAGGCGATCATAATGTAGAATCCCACGACGTGAGCAAAGCAGTGGTCGAGCGGGAGGATGATGAGCGTGCGCCACGTAGAGGGTATCGACACAACCGATAGTGCCTGCTCGACGTTTGCCGTGTAGTTGCGGTGGGTGAGCACAACGCCCTTGGGGTCGGCCGTGGTGCCCGAGGTGTAGGTGATGGTGGCTATGTCGTTGTTCTCGATGCTTCGGCCAATTGCGAGGAAGCTCGCCTCGTTCTCTTTGAGATACTCATCTCCCATAGTCTCAAGGCTTTCGAGCGACATCTCGCCCTCCTTGAGACCTCCATCTACCTCGCCCCAGATGACGATATGCTTTAGGTCGGGGAGCTCCGTGGTGATGCTGCGAATCTTCTTAAGCTGGTACTTCGATACGAAGATGAGCTCCGCGTCGGAGTGCTTCAGGCGGAAGAGCAGGTCGTTCGACTCCTCGAGTTTTATGGAGAGGGGCACGCTGATGGCTCCAGCATATAGTAGGCCGAGCTCCGAGATAATCCAGTTGTTGCAACCCTCGGCAAGGATTGATACGCGTGCTCCGCGCTTGATGCCCAAGGCTACGAGGCCTGCACCGATACGCAGTGCGCGGCGGCGTGTCTCGTTGTATGTCGTTGGCTCGAACTTGCCGTTGTGTTTCTCCAGTAGAAACTCCTTCGCGCCATACTTGGCAACCGACTCCTCGAACAAATCTATAATTGTACGCTTCATATATGTTCTGTTTTGTTTGCGGTGCAAAGGTATAAAAATTTTGGAAAACAATACCTAATATAAATGGATCATTTTATGCCGCAAAGAGAGTGGGTAAAGAGTCTATTTTGTCGTTACGCTCGTCCCGGAAATGCTCATTTATGCAAAGTAAACTCCGCTTTATCGGGCTTTGCAAGCCTAAAGCTACATCTTTTTATCCACTCTCTTAGACATAAAGGGCTGGCTAAATTATTTTTAGCCAGCCCCTCTTTATAATCGTTTGGAACTTAGGCTTATGCCCACTTAACGAGGGCGAAGTCCATACGATGCTCGAGCTTGTCGTTTGTGGGGAATACACGCAACGCAACGTCGAACATACCCGTGTGCTCGGGAGCGTAGTCCAGCGCGAGAGTTACGGTGTTGCCCTCCGATGCTACGCACTCCAGGCGGCGAGTCTCGATGACGTTAGCTGCCTGGCCGGCCTCGATCTGTGTGGCAACAACCAACTCAGCACCGATATCCTCCTTCTGGAGACCTGCCAAGTCGAGCGTAATCTCGAAGTGGTACTTCTTACCCACGTATATTGCTTCCGACTCGATCTCGGCGCGCTTAACATCGAGGATTGCGATGTTGTCCCACGCAGCCGATACCTTACGCTTCCACGCCGCAATCTGGCGAGCCATAAGGTAGTTGTTGTCGAGCATAAGACCCTTGCGCTCAGCGAGCTTGTTGTAGAAACGCTCCTCGTAGTCGATAAGCATACGGTTGGTTGTGAAGTTCGAAGCGATGTCCGCAACACACTTCTTCACGGCGTTAACCCAGCGGTGAGGAACGCCATCCTCGGCGCGGTCGTAGTACAAGGGTACGATCTGCTCCTCGATGGTGTTGTAGATCATCTCGGCGTCGAGCTCGTCCTGGAAACGCTGGTCGGCATAGGTGCGCTCCATAGGAAGCATCCAGCCGGCACCCTCCTTGTAGCCCTCGACCCACCAGCCGTCGAGAACCGAGAACTGCATAACGCCGTTCATAACGCACTTCTCACCCGAAGTACCCGATGCCTCCAACGGACGGGTAGGAGTGTTGAGCCATACGTCGACACCCTGAACCATACGGCGGGCAAGCTCCATATCGTAGTTCTGCAAGAATACAATCTTGCCGACGAACTCGGGCATTGCCGACACCTCGACGATGCGCTTGATAAGGTCCTGGCCGGGCTTATCGTTGGGGTGAGCCTTACCTGCGAAGATGAACTGCACGGGACGCTCCTTGTTGTTGACGAGGGCCGAGAGACGCTCGAGGTTGGTGAACAACAAGTAGGCGCGCTTATACGTCGCGAAGCGGCGAGCAAAACCGATGGTCAGCACGTCGGGCTTGATGCTGTCAACGACCTGAACCATCTGGCGGGGCGACTGCAGACGCACCTGAGTGGGGTCGCTGTAACGCTTACGGATGGTCTTGATAAGACGCTCCTTGAGGAACATACGCTCCTTCCAGAGCTCCGTGTCGTCTATCTTGTGGACGTTCTGCCACTCGGGGATATTATAGGTGTGACCCTCGAATGCGTTGCCAAAGTACTTAGCGTAGAGGCGACGCAGGTTCGAAGCTACCCACGTGGGGAAGTGAACACCGTTGGTTACGTAGCCGATGTGGAGCTCGTTCTTGAAGTATCCGGGCCACATATTGCCGAGGATATCCTTCGATACCTCGCCGTGCAACCACGACACGCCGTTTACCTCCTGTGAGAGGTTACAAGCGAGCACCGACATCGAGAACTTCTCGTTCGGGTCGCTCGGGTTGGTCTTACCGAGGTTGATGAACTGATCCCAGGTGATACCCAACACGTCGGGGTAGTGCGACATATACTGACGAATCATCGACTCGGGGAAGGCATCGTGACCTGCGGGCACGGGTGTGTGTGTCGTGAACAGCGACGACGAGCGGATAACCTCCAAAGCCTCAGAGAACGAAAGGTGCTTCTTAGCGATGAGGTTGCGGATACGCTCGATGCCGATGAAGGCGGCGTGACCCTCGTTGCAGTGGTATACCTGCTGCTTGATGCCCATCTTCACGAGGGCACGGATACCACCCACGCCGAGCAGGATCTCCTGCTTCAGACGGTTCTCCCAGTCGCCACCATAGAGGTAGTAGGTGATCTGACGATCCTCCTCGAGGTTTGCCTCATAGTCGGCATCCAAGAGGTAGAGGTCGGTACGACCCACCTGACACTTCCAAACACGTGCTGAGAGCGTACGACCGGGAAGAGCTACCTGCGTAGTGATCCAGTTGCCGAACTCGTCACGCACGGGCGAGATGGGGAGCTTGAAGAAGTTCTGAGCCTCGTATGTCGCCTCCTGAGCACCCTGTGCCGAGAGACGCTGTGTGAAGTAGCCGTAGCGGTACAAGAGACCTACGGCAACCATATTTACGTTGCGGTCCGAAGCCTCCTTGAGGTAGTCACCTGCAAGGATACCAAGACCTCCCGAATAGATCTTCAGCGATGAGTGCAAGCCGTACTCCATTGAGAAGTATGCCACCTTTGCGTGCTCGGGCGAGGGCTTCTCCGACATATACTCGGTGAACTCCTTATATACTGCGTCCATACGCGCAAGGAACTCCTTGTCGGCGCACAGCTCCTCGCAGCGCGATGCTGAGAGCTTGTCGAGCAGAGCGATAGGATTGCGGTCAACCTTTACCCAGAGCTCCTCGTCAACCGACTCGAAGAGGTCGCGAGCAGCTACCGTCCAGCACCACCACAAGTTGCGCGACAACTCCTCCAGTGGCTTCAATCGCTCGGGGATACCCTTCTCGACCATCATACGGTGCCAAGAGGGGCGGTTCGAGGTGAGCTGCTGGCGCACGAAGTTGATCTGCTCCGAGCGGCCACCACCGTCGATAAGGACGCGGTTGGTGCGCGATACAGAGTTATCCATAGCCTCCTCATAGGCCTGCTTATACTCCTTAAAGAGCTTCTTCCAGAGTGCCGTCGACGAGATCTCCTGAGCTGCCGTGCGTGCCTCGGCCAATGCCTCAGCATCCATTGCCACGTACTTCTTGATGACCTCCGTGATCTGGAATACAACCTCGCGCTCGTTATAGTCGTCGCGGCGTACGATGTCTACACCCTCGTGGTTTGACTGCTTGGCAACCCACATACCGAAGCCGGCGAGCGTCGTTGTCACCGTGGGAACACCATAGGCTACCGACTCGAGCGGAGTGTAGCCCCAGGGCTCGTAGTACGATGCAAAGACCGTGAGGTCGACGCCTGCGAGCATATCGTAGTAAGGCATATTGAAGATGCCGTCGTGACCGTTGAGGTAGGTAGGCACGAAGAGAACCTTAACGCGTGAGGCCGATGTCGAGAGGATGCTGCCCTCGATGCTCTGCGATACGAGGTCCCAAGCCTCCGACTCGAGGTAGTGCGTGAGATAACGCTTCTGAGCAGGGTCGATAGCTACCTCCTTGTTCTCGAGGTGCTGGATGAGATCCTGACGTGCACCCACGTTAGCTGCGGGAACTGCAACGATTGCCAAGATATCGCGGTCGAGGTTCGATGCAGCGAGCTGCTTCAACGACTCGAGAAATACGTCGATACCCTTGTTGCGGTACTCGTAGCGACCGCTTGTTGCCACGATGAGGGGCTCGCCGCGGAACTCATAGCCCCACGTAGCCTCCGCTACCTCAACCATCTTACGACGTGCAGCCTCGCGCTTCTCGTGGAGCTTCTCGCCCACGGGCACAAAGCCATTCTCGAAGCCGTTGGGGGTGATGCGTGTAACCTCGCGGCCCAACAGATACTTACATTCGTTAGCCGTGATGTCGCTAACGGTAAGGAATGCATCGGCATAGGTTGCTGCCGACTTCTCCAGCGAGTGCTTAGCCATCACGTTGAACTGACGAGCCAGCTCGTCGGCGTTGAACTTATGGAGGTCGTTATATAGGGGCAGACGGTTGCCGGCGATAGAGCGGCCGATGACCGTTGCGTGTGTCGAGAATACGGTTGCAACGTAGGGTGCATTGTCGCGCAAATAGAGCGAACCTGCTGCTGCCATCCACTCGTGGAAGTGGGCTACAACCTTATCCGACTGTGAACACAAATTATCAACGTATGATGCGATAACCACACCTGCTGCGTGGCCGAAGAGCACGGGCTCGATATAGTCCCACTGACCCGAGAGCGAGTCTACGTGGTACGACTCCCAAAGCTGCTTAAGAATATTATCCTTTTCGCGAATGAACGACTTGAAGTCGATAAGAATGGCGATGGGCTCTCCCTCGATGGCCCAGCGACCGATGCGCACACGTACGCCCTTTGTGTAGAGCGACTCGCGCCACGCCGTAAGAAGCGTGTTATCCTCCTTAAATTCGGGGTTTGCAGCATCCTGTGAGAAGTCGGGGCCGATGGTTATATACTTCTGGCCGAGCATCTTCTGTACGGTAGGAGCCTTCGATGCGATGACCGTATGGATGCCACCCACCTTGTTGCACACCTCCCAGCTCACCTCAAATAGGTAGTCGGGGGTAAGATTTACATTACTCATATTAGTCCGTTATTATAGTATTATTTTCCCTTTATTTAGTAGTGCGTTGCTTCTCCACGTCTGGCCTCAAGGGCTCACATATGGGAATAACATATCACGGTGCAAAGTTAGCACAATTATTTAATTAAGGGAAATAATTTTAAATTATTTTAATAAATGGCATTATTCTTTTACCGAACGGGCATTTTTGCAAGCCGAACGGCAGAAAATGGGAGTTGGTTGTAAAAGATTCGGAATTGAGAAAAATGTTGTACCTTTGCGCGCTATGCAGATGATTAAGAGATATACCCCCTATTACAAGCAGATACTCCACCTGGCGTTACCCGTTGTGCTCGCACAGGCGGGACAGCTTACGACGCAGTTCGCCGACACGGCGATGGTCGGTAACTTCGGTGGCGCAGACCCAGTACCTTTAGCCGCTGTGTCGCTCGGCAGCTCACTCTTCTTGCTTATCTATTTGGCAGCCTTAGGATTAGCCCTCGCAATTACACCGCTTGTTGGTGAGTATTATGCTCGCGGTAATCGACACGAGGTGGCGCGTATATTCGAAAACAGCGTCTCGTATTGCCTCCTTATCGGTGTTTCGGCTACAGGGGCAGCCCTCGCTCTAAGACCCTTTATTCGGGTGCTTGGTGGGTGGATGTCGTCGCCCGGGGAGGATATATCGGCGGTGGTGGAGCAGGCGTTGCCATACTACGATATGCTTGTTTGGAGCATCCTGCCGCTTATGGTTTTTCTTGCGGTAAAGCAGTTCTTGGAGGGCATAGGCAACACCTCAACGGCTATGTGGATTTCGCTGGCGAGCAACGTCGTGAACATCGTGCTGAACTATATCTTTATCTTCGGCAATTTCGGCTCGGAGGCTATGGGTACCGAGGGTGCGGGTCTGGCTACGCTCCTTGCGCGCGTGGGTCAGATGGTGGCCATCGTTGCCTACTTCTTCCTGTCGCGCCGCTTGCGTATCTATCGCGTATTCTTCGAGCGTGGCATCATACGACTCAGCTATCTGCGTAGCCTGCTGCGTATTGGCTACCCGATATCGTTTCAGATGGTTCTGGAGTCGGCGGCCTTTATCCTCACCTCCATCCTCGCGCTATCGTTTGGCACGGTGGCTGGCGGAGCTATGCAGGTGGCCTTCAGCATTGCCAACGTGGCGTGGATGATAACCGTGGCCATAGGCTCAGCGTCGACGATCCTCGTGTCGCATATCTACGGTGCGGGGGAGCGCGCACAGCTGCGTCCTACGGTCCGTGCAACCTACCATCTCGGCTTGGCGTGGGGACTCTTTATGGCGGTAGTGTTTGTCCTCTTCCGCGGACCTATCACCTCGCTGTTTACGGATAATGTGGAGGTCATCGCCCTGAGCTCGGAGCTTATGCTCCTCATCGCCATTTATCAGCTGTCGGATGCTGTGCAGGGGTTGTCTATCAGTATGTTGCGCGGTATTCAAGATGTGCGTGTGATTATGCCCATCGTGCTCTTTGCCTATCTCGTTGTCAATATACCGGTGGGTTGCCTCTTGGCCTATGGTTTGGATATGGAGTGCGAGGGTCTTGTCATCGGCCTTATTCTCGGCCTCTCGGTGGCTGCGCTGCTCACGCTTTTGCGTCTGCGTCGTCGCGTGGTGCTCTTCGAGCGCGGATAGTGGAAAATGTTTGAGGGGCAGTACTGCGTATGATAAGCAGGGTGTGTCACTAATTACCCCCTAACTCCTCACTCCTCATTACTCATTAAAAAGAAAGGGCTGCTTCGATGGAGGAAGCAGCCCTATTTCGTGTGCTCTCTTAGAGCGAGAGCTTTACGCCGAAGAAGTAGGTTCGAGGCATCGAGGGACCGTAGATGTATGCCGAGTCGCGGCCGGCACCGACATCCAAGTCACGCTGGTAGGCATCAAAGATATTCTTCACGCCGGCGTTGATCTCAAGGCCGATAAGGTCAGTGAGCTTGAACGTATAACCGAGCTTCAGGCCGCAGTCGAAGAACGAGGGTGACCACACCTCCGAGTCGGGGTGCTCAACACCGAGGATGTCGGTATAGGCGGCGTGCTGAACGAGCATCTTGCCCGTATATGTTCCGAATACCGAGGCATTGAAGTTCTTGGTTATGTAGAAGTTAGCGTTAAGATAGCCGTAGTTGTCGGGCGAGCGGAACATCGTGCGCTGTGCCTCCACGTCGTCGCTCCACTTCTCGGGCTCGACGTAGCGGCTCTTCTGGAAGGTGTAGCCGAGCTGTACGTCGAAGATGTTAGGAATGCCGAGCTTCAACTCCGCGGTGACACCTCCAACACGTGCTCCGGCGGCGTTGCGACGAATCTTGTAGATGAAGTTATTGCCCTCAGCATCAGTCTCCTCGCGTGTGTTCTCCAGCGTAAAGACGTCATCGAGGATGGTGTAGAAGCCCTCGACGAGGAGGTTTGCCTGTAAACGGCCGAACGAGTGGTAGTAGTCGGCCGATGCCGAGAGCGAGTGCGAGAACTCGGGACGGAGGTTGGGATCGATCTCGATGATTGATACAGAGTGGTTTAGCGCGTCGATATGTAGATCCTCGTTGTAGGCCTGCGGTGCGCGGTAGCCGCTCGAGTACGAGATACGTAGTCCGAGGTCCTCGATGGGGCTGTAACGTATGTTGGCGCGCGGTGCAAATATCGGGCGGTCGATCATATTGTGCTTGTCGAGGCGGAAGCCGATGAGGATGTTTATCTTGTCGCTGCGCCACTCGTTCTGGGCGAAGATGCCGAAGGTCGAGGTCTGCTGGTTTAGCTCGCGCTCTGTGGCGTGATATATATCGTTGAGGCTGTTGAAGTTATACTCCGCTCCGGCCGTAAGCTCGGCGGGGAGTCCGGCCTTGTAGTCGAAGGTGTACTGCGCACCGGCTACGGCTGTGAGGTCCGAGGTCTGACCATAGGCATTGGGGTTCATATCGGTGCCGAAGTAGCTCGAGCGTGCGATGCCCTGCGTCGAGGCGTAGACCGAGAGGCGATGCTTAATCGAGGGGAAGTAGTCGAACTTGATGCCGCCGCCGTCGATGTTGTGGTCGAGCTGCTCGCAGATCATCGCCATATGGGGTGCCTCCGTTAGTTTGTCACCACCGCGACGATACTCGTGAATGTGGTGATACTCAGCCGTTAGTCGCGAGTGGGTCGATGTTTTGTAGTAGGCGCGGAAGCCGACCGTCTGTGAGCTTAGCTTCGTGAGGTCCGAGAAGCCGTCGTCGTTGCGATCGTAGCCGCCACGGCTCTTTACCTGGCCAAAGACATAGGCTCCCATCTTGTAGTCGTCCGAGATGAAGGCACCGCCGAGCGAGGTGTTGATGTCGGGCGTGCCATCCTCCATAATGTTGGTCGTGTTTGAGAGCGAGAGGGTGTTGCGCACAGGGTCCTTCGTGATGATGTTCACCACGCCACCGATCGCGCTCGAGCCGTAGAGTGCCGAGCCGCCACCGCGTATTACCTCCACGCGCTCGACCATTGCCACGGGCATCAGGTCGAGGCCGTAGACTCCCGCCAGCGACGAGAATATAGCGCGGCTATCGAGCAGAATCTGAGAGTATTGACCCTCGAGACCGTTGATGCGTAGCTGAGGAGCACCGCAGTTGCCGCACGTATTCTCCACGCGCAGACCCGATTGGAAGTTCATCGCCTCCGAGAGGTTCGACGAAGCGGTGCCCTCGAAGAGCTTCGACGAGGCTACGTTCACCACGGTCGAGGTCTTTCGGCGGTTGGTCTCGTTGCGTGTTGCCGACACTACGACCTGATCGATATCTGTTGATGAGGCGTCGAGCGTGAAGTTTAACTCCACGGATGTATCCTCCTCGGCCACGAAGGGGACTTCGATTGTTGCATAGCCTATGGCCGATACCTGTATGGTGTAGGGACCTAATGGTAGGTTGTTGATGTTGTAGTGGCCAGTACCATCGGCCGCGGCACCGATAGTTGTGCCCTTCACGGTCACGGTAGCATAGGGTATATGTTCGCCCGTCGCACTATCGAGCACGTGGCCAAATATGTTCGAGTCGGAGTTCTTGCGTACATCGCGTCGCACGATCTCGACGTTGGGCGATGTTGGGATGTCGCCAGCGGCCATAACCACGAGTGGCAGGGCGGCAAGCAGTGTAACAATGATGCGTTTCATAGTTTATATAACTGTTTGTATTTTTTATTCTTTTCTTCGGTGCAAAGGTAGGCGATATCACATCGTCAGTCAATCGCAATAAAACGGTATAATGCCGCATATTACGACGGTCGTCATCCCCCAAATGAGGGATGATGCTGTTGTGTAGCGTAAGCGATTGGGATGATTATGCCACTGCGGGCGGTGCACGAAGCGAATGGTGGATGATGTTGGTGGTGGCCAACATATCCGTTACGGAGCTGATTAGCACGACTACGATGCAAAGAGGTGCATCTATGGTAGTTGTGGTGGCAGAGAGTGCTGCGCCGTAGGTCGCATTTTGGATGCTCTCGGCACTGTCCGACGTATGGCCGTGCTCCGAGATGGGGCCGGCGAAGAAGTGCGAGTGGACGATCTCGTGGCCATCGATTATGTGGCTGTGGATGAATAGGGTAGAGCTACACAGATGGAAGAGCACTTGTATCATAAGCACCCATCCAATCAGCACACGTCTACCTATTACGTCAATTCGCATCCTCTGTTTAAGTCTCTCTGTTTCGGCGGCAAAGGTACTCAAAAAAGCGGTAAAAGCAAGAGATGATGGCTC
This sequence comes from Alistipes sp., assembly GCA_017937765.1. Classification (GTDB taxonomy): domain Bacteria; phylum Bacteroidota; class Bacteroidia; order Bacteroidales; family Rikenellaceae; genus Alistipes. The sequence continues at coordinate 43,378 of JAGBCY010000006.1, read as the reverse complement.
AAATAACGAAAAAAGTCTGCACGCGGATATGCTGTACAGACCTTTTAAACTATCGGGTTGTGCGGGTTGTGCACAATATTTACGCTGATTCTGCCGTCATTAGCTACACCTCCGAGGTGAACTTGAAGCGTATATCCTTGAAGTTCTCCTGCGCGAGAGCCAGTGTGTAGCTCGTGTCGGCGAGGAATACATCGCGGCCATACTTATCCACGGCCATATTCGTGTGCTTACGACGCTTGAAGTCGGCAAGTTGCGCCTCGTTTTCCGACTCTATCCAGCAGGCCTTGTGAATCGAGATAGGCTCCCAGCGGCACTTCGCGCCATACTCGTGCTCCAAGCGATACTGTATAACCTCGAACTGCAAGGCTCCCACCGTGCCGATAATCTTGCGGCCGTTGAGCGACGAGGTGAAGAGCTGAGCCACACCCTCGTCCATAAGCTGATCAATGCCCTTAGCCAGCTGCTTGAACTTCAGCGGATCGGCATTCTCGATGTAACGGAAGTGCTCGGGCGAGAACGACGGTATGCCCGTGAACTTGAGCTTCTCGCCCTCGGTGAACGTATCGCCAATCATAAATGTTCCCGTGTCGTGCAGACCCACGATATCGCCCGGAAATGCCTCGTCGATGATCGACTTCTTCTCGGCCATAAATGCCGTGGGAGAGGAGAACTTCAGCTGCTTGCCGCTGCGCACGTGGAGGTAGTTCTTGTTACGCTCGAAGCGGCCCGAACATATCTTCATAAAGGCGATGCGGTCGCGGTGGTTGGGGTCCATATTGGCGTGAATCTTGAAGATGAAGCCCGAGAGTTTAGGCTCCGAGGGCTCAACCATACGAGTCTCGGTTGTGGCGTTACGCGGTGAGGGTGCTATGCGTATGAAGCACTCGAGCAACTCTCTCACGCCGAAGTTGTTAACAGCCGAGCCGAAGAACACGGGAGCCAACTCGCCCGAGAGGTAATCCTCACGGTCGAAGGGCTCGTAGACACCCTCCACAAGGTCGATGTTCTCGCGTAGCTGCGTAGCAAATTTGTCGCCTATATATTTCTCGATCTCGGGTGACGATAGGTCGCTGATGTCCACCGTAGATGCGTCGGCCGTCTGTCGCTCGTCGGAGGTGAAGAGCGAGAGGTTCTTCTCGTAGATGTTGTACACTCCCTTGAACGTGTCGCCCGACGATATGGGGAAAGCCAACGGGCGCACCTTGATCTTGAGCTCGCGCTCCACCTCGTCCAAGAGGTCGAACGGATCCTTCGACGGGCGGTCGAGCTTGTTGATAAAGACAATCACGGGGGTGTTGCGCATACGACACACCTCCATAAGTCGGCGTGTCTGCGTCTCGACACCCTTAGCACCGTCGATTACGATGATTACCGAGTCCACGGCCGTGAGCGTGCGGTATGTGTCCTCGGCAAAGTCCTCGTGACCGGGGGTGTCGAGGATGTTGATCTTCACATCCTTGTACTCGAATCCCATCACCGATGTTGCCACCGAGATACCACGCTGACGCTCGATCTCCATAAAGTCGGATGTCGCGCCCTTCTTTATCTTGTTACTCTTCACTGCGCCTGCCACGTGGATAGCACCACCGAACAGCAGGAGCTTCTCGGTGAGGGTTGTCTTACCGGCATCGGGGTGTGCGATGACGGCAAATGTGCGGCGTTTCGTAATCTCATCAATAAGTGCCATATATCTACGTTGTTATGTTTCGGGCTGCAAATATACAAAAAAGAATTGAACTGACATCACTTGATGCCCTCGGTGTTGCAGGACTTTGATGTAGTAGGACCGTCGCTCCGACGGAAAAATAAATTATTCGTAACTCTTGTGTGTCAATGTGCGGTTGCGTTGGTTTTGACGGGGTTGTATCACGACAAGGAAGAATATAATACCAACAAATGTAGTCGATACGTTTATCACAAATTGTTTTTCGTTGATAAATTTTAGTGTAAAAAACATCCTAAAGTTTTGGGATTTAAGAATTTTTTACATACATTTGTATCGCGTATCCGTTGTTTTGAAGCCTGATTTGTAGAGTGTTAAGGAGTTGTGGAACAATTGTCTGGGCCTCAATTTACAACGTCTATCCGCGTAACTCGTTGAGGGGGGGGGGATTTGCGAATCTCGCTCTCCCTTATTGACTAAGTATGGAGTGGTCGAATGGTTGAATTTCGTGGCGAGTTGCGGGTAGTGTTGGCTCGGCTTTTGCGGGTGATGCGCGACGTTTGTTTGATATATTTTACAATTTACCTATACATTTATTATTTTTTAACACTATTAATTATGAAAGCGAGATTTTTTGCTCTGATGGCATTGGTGCTTGGATTGGCATCTTGCCAGAATGACTTCGAGGGCGTTAAGCAGAACGCTAAGGGCGAGGTCAACTTCCAGCTTACTGTCGCTGCCCCCGATCTCGGTGCTACACGTGCCGGTGAGAACGGTATGGCTGACGACCAGCAGGCTTTCGATAGTGCTTTTGGTGCTATCGACTATTTGCAGGGTGCCGTGCGTGGCGACGAGCGTCGTATTGACTGGGGTGATGTAGACCTTCGTTACACTTTGGAGGTTTACGACAAGGCTGACGACTACACCGACGCTAAGCCTATCAAGGACCGTATGGTTATCATTAAGGACTCTTACGAGACCGTTAAGTTCGAGCTTCGCCTCGTTCCTAACCGTGATTATCACTTTGTGATCTTTGCTGACTTCGTAGAGGAGGGCTTGTGGCAGGATACCAACCTCAACGAGGGCGTTGAATACCAGAGGGATCTTGGTAAGCACCACATCATTGGTGAGACCTTGGCTGACATCACAATCACCGAGGACGGCATCAACGACGAGTCTACCGATGCTTACTTCGCTACTAAGGACATCCGCGTTTCTAACGCTGCTCCCCAAGAGATCGTTTTGAAGCGTCCCTATGGTAAGCTCCGCGTTATCGCTACCGACCTTGCTGAGCTCAACCTCAACGTAGAGCCTGCGAAAGTGAAGGTTGCTTACACTGCTAAGCATCCCGCTGCATTCAATGCTCTTACTGGTGAGATCGAGGAGACTGTAGAGACTGAGTTCGAGTATGTTTACGACTACGAGTCGCGCTACAACGAGGGCGTAACCAAGGAGGACCTTGCTAACCACTTCTACACTGCTGGTTACGACAACTACGACAACTACGGTATGATCAACGACAACGGTGTTAAGCGTCACACTCATATGACCCTCTTCACCGACTATATCCTTGCTAAGGACGATCAGACTGCTTACCACTTCGAGATGGAGGTTTACGACGCAAAGGGTGATCTTATCAAGGCTACTGAGTTCGCTACTGATATCCCCGTACAGCGTAACTACCTCACAACCGTTATTGGTAACGTTTTGACTACTGCTACCGATATCGAGGTACGTATCGACGACAACTTCGCTGGCTACTACGAGTATCAGCTTTGGGATGGCAAGGCTATTGCTGAGCCCAAGAAGGTTGACGGTGTTTATGAGATTTACGAGGCTTCGGAGCTTGCTTGGTTGGCAGCTCAGGTAAATGGTGGCACACGTGCTGCTGGTATCAGCTTCAAGGGTGAGACATTCCGTCTTATGAAGGATATCCACCTCAACGACGAGCGTTGGACTGCTATCGGTGCTCCTGGTTGCCCATTCTCAGGTACATTCGATGGTAATAACCACAAGATCGAGGGTCTCTTCGTTTACGAGACAGGTAAGGTATCTGCTGGTTTGTTCGGCTACTGCCCCAGCGCAACTATTAAGGACCTTACAGTATTGAACGCTGAGGTTTATGGTAACTACAAGGCTGCTGTTATCGTTGCTGACGCTGTCTGCACTAAGATTGAGAACTGCCACGTTAACGACGCTATCGTTTTGTCTACTCCTTATGAGAAGAACGACGCTAACAACGTAGGTGCTATCGCTGGTTACCTTGCAGCTGATGGTGGTACTGCTTGGGTTAAGGATTGTACTGTTAAGAATGCCAAGATCACAGCTTACCGCAAGGTCGGTGGTATCGTAGGTGCTGCTAATCTTGCTTCTGAGGTTACTGGTAACTATATTGAGAGCTCTTACATCACAGCTGATATGACCGCTGAGTACAGCGAGGTTCATCCCGCTGATATCGGTTACATCGTAGGTTGGGCTGCTGCTACTGCTACTGTTTCAGATAACACTCCTGCTGGTGGTATCAATACGGCTAACTCTGAGGCAGTTTACGCATTCGTTAAGGTTAAGGATGCTGCTGGTATCAACCAGAACTCTGACGTTTCTGTTGTACTCCCCGCTGGTGAGTATAACCTCACTGAGGATGTTAAGTCACAGAGCATCCACGTTCAGGGTGATGTAGAGATCACTGCCGGTAAGATCGAGACTGGTACACCAAACCAGTACGGTTTCGTAGCTGAGGGTGAGGATACTTCACTTACAATCAACGCTGCTGACATCAACTCACTGGGTGGTGGTATCGGTGCTTCTGATGGTGCACAGGTAACATTCAACGACGGTAAGCTCGCTGTTAACTCTGCAAGCACATCGGGTCGTTACCTTATCTACGCTGTTGGCGAGGGTACTGTTGTTACTGTAAACGGTGGTGAGTTCTCATTCAGCTCATCTCTCAACCAGAAGCGTGCTTACGTTTACACTGGCGTAGGTGCTAAGGTTATCATCAACGGTGGTAAATTCGGTCCTGCTTCTGAGCGTTCTGGCTACACTGATGGTATCTTGGGTAGTGGTGAGACTATCATCTACGGTGGTACTTTCGGCTTCAATCCTACTAAGTGGGTAGCTCCTGGCTACGAGGCTGTTAAGGAGGGACAGAACTGGGTTGTTAAGGCATTCGAGCCCGACTATACTGTAGCTATCGAGGGTAAGACTATCGTTGAAACTCTCGATGTTGATGGCTCAGAGTTGAACTCTAACGTTCCTGCTCCAGGTGGTGTAGGATCTCAGGAAGGTATCTATATGAAGGACTGTACTCTTACCGATGAGGTGGGTGTTGCAGATACTACGGACGGTATCTTCTATACATTTGAGGGTGTTAACTTCGATTGTGCTCAGGCTGCTATGACTTTCACAATTGGTTACTCAACTGTGTACCTCAAGGATTGTAACCTTACTGTAACTGATGGCGCTAAGATTATTGATAACAATGGCGTTGGTCTCGTTCAGTTGCTCGTTGAGAACTGTAAAATTAATGGCGAGGTTGCAACAGCAGCTGCTGTTAAGGCTTTGTGCAATGGTGTTATGGTAATTATGTAATCCACTTAATTTATTATAACTAAAGCGGCATCCCAAAAGGGTGCTGCTTTTTTTGTTGCGCGGATTGTCGGTTGAGCTTGCTCATAATAGCAACTCTATATACCAACGCAGTTCGTGTAGCGAATGCTCTCGCCGTACCCCGCCCAAACGACAAGGAGGCTGACGAACGCTCTCGCCGTACCCCGCCCAAACGACAAGGAGGCTGACGAACAACGTCAACCTCCTTAGTGCCCAGGATAGGACTCGAAGCGCAGGGCAACCGCCCCAGCTCGCGCGGATACGTTAAAGCGGAGGGCATTGCCCGAGCAATATACAAAAATCTATCCGCGCAACCTACCCTCAGTGAGCAGTGCAATGCTGTGGCATCATAGGCGAGAGCCGTGCTTTGCACCGTTGGTATATATAGTAGCAGTTGAGCTTGCTCATAATAGCAACTCTATATACCAACGCAGTTCGTGTAACGAATGCTCTCGCCGTACCCCGCCCAAACGACAAGGAGGCTGACGAACACCGTCAACCTCCCTTGTGCCCAGGATAGGACTCGAACCTACATGCCGCTAAGCACTCGCACCTGAAACGAGCGCGTCTACCATTTCGCCACCTGGGCAGCGGTTTCAGTGCACAAAAGTAGTATATTTTTTTTAAATTTCGTATATTTGTGCAAATTTTATTTGACTAAATTGGGTCGGTTGTTTAACTTGAATTATTTATTTCGCTGAATATTATGAGTTTACGTAGTTTGCCGAGCGGATATAAGATCGCTTTATGGGTCGTTGTGCTTGTCGCTATCGACCAGATTGTGAAGATGCTCATCCACTTTAACTTCGAGGTGGGAGAGCGAATGCAGGTCTTTTCGTGGTTCAACCTCTGTTATATCGAGAATAATGGCTTCGCCTTCGGTATGCAACTCGGCGGTGGCGAGGAGGGTGTCGACTGGGGCAAGATTGTGCTGAGCCTCTTCCGTCTGGTGATGATCGGCGGCCTCATCTATGGCATACGCTACCTGCTGCGTAAGGGTGCCGAGGTGCCTAAGGGTGTCATCGTCGGTGCGGTGCTTATCCTTGCTGGTGCCATCGGTAATATGGTCGATAGTATGTTCTACGGCCTCCTGCTCGACACGCAGGACGGCGGCTTCCTTATGGGCAAGGTCGTGGATATGATCCACCTGCCGCTGTTCCGTTGGGAGAACTGCCCCTCGTGGCTCGACTTCCTTGTTGGTGGCGATGGCTACTTCTTTGGCGCGGTGTTTAATGTCGCCGATGCCTATATCTCGGTGGCTGTTGTCTACCTGCTTATCTTCCAGTATAAGTTTTTTAAGTAGCCTATGCGGAGGCCTCTGCTTGTCGTCCTCCTCGTCATCGCGATGCTCCCAGCCGCAGCACAGCGGCCGTGGAGTGAGTACGATGTGCGCCAGCGTGAGCGTATCGCGGGGGCGCGTAACACACCCGATCTGGTGCGCAGGGCGGTAGATAGCCTTGAGGTGATGAGCCCCGCGGAGCGCGCCGAATTGTGGGATGTGGTGACTTCACCCACGGGGGATAGACAGCTCGCCTCGCTATACCTATATTTATATGAGACGCTACGTCCCGCGAACGGGACGGCCGCCGAGGACGACATCGCTATGCTTAGGAGCTATCCCGCCTACTTCCTCGAACACTGGAGCGATGAGCTTCATCGCTACGATGTCTATAACTATGCCTATGCCCTCGCGCGCCATAACGTGACGGAGGGTACGCACGGCGATACCAATGGCGTGTTGCGCAAGGTCGCGCGTCGACGCTATGCACGACGCTATGGTGCTGTTGTAGCGGCACTTAGTGGCGGTGTGGATATCGCCGAAAGCTCGCTGCGTCTGTCATCCACGCTCTTTGCCGACGCCACCGAGCCCGAGATTACGGAGCGTATGCCACGTGCCATCACGGCTGCGGAGTATTCTGCAGTGAGGGGTAGCGTTGAGCCTATCTCTGCGGCTCGAGTCTTGGGCGACGACGATCTTTTGAGCCATATCGCTGCGGAGTGTATCGCGTGGGATGGGTGTTACAATGTCGCCATAGACCACAACCTCGGCCGTCGTGTGACGATCGTACGCTCCGTGTCGACAACCTCCACATCTATAACAATAATTGACGCCGAGGGCAATCATCATACGCTTCCCGAAAGGGTATATCTGCTCCCCGGCGGCGCGCTTTATGCGATAAGCCTCGATCGAGAGTCGCGCGCGGAGTATGTCGTGGCGGGCCGTTTTGTCGATGGCGTACTTAACGTGAGTTCCACGGCTGTTGTTGGCGACGGCGTGCTCCGTGGCGCGAAGTGTACCGATGCAGGACTCTACCTCCATATCGAGGATCGTGGCAGTCGTTACTACGTCATAACCATTTGAGCCTATGAATGTTGTCGATGAATTCTTGCTCTGGCTCGAGGCCGAGCGACGCTACTCACCTCTCACGGTGCGTAACTATCGGCGCGATGTCGACGACTTTCTAAGGTGGTGTGGTGTCTCGCGCGAGGAGTTCGATCCGATGCGTATCACGCGCGAGGATGCTCGCGACTGGACGACGTCGCTCTTTGAGGAGCGCAGATTGCAGGCCTCGACCGTAAATCGCACCGTCGCTTCGCTACGTGCGCTGTGGCGATGGATGCTCGAGCGTGAGTATGTTAAGAAGGATGTGTTTAAGGGCATCTCGCAGTTTAAAACCCCGCGGCGTCTGCCCGTCTTTGTTCCCGATACGCGTATGGAGGATGTCGTCGAGGAACTGCGTGAGGATATTGCCTCGGAGGACGTCGAGCGTGTGCGCGATGCTCTTGTTGTGCTGCTTATCTATACGTCGGGCCTGCGCCTTGCGGAGCTTGTTGCGGCCAATCGCGAGGATATAGCTGCCGATTTCTCCTCGTTACGCGTTGTGGGTAAGGGACGTAAGGAGCGCATACAACCGATTATCGGCTCGCTTAAAGGTGTGATAAAAAAATATTTTAGTCTACTTTCTTCACAAAATATTTGCACGGGTCAAAAAAAAGCATTAATTTTATCGAACAAAGGCGAACGTATAAGTCGCCGTACGGTCGGGCGCATCGTCGAGCGTAAGCTCCGGATGGCGGGTGTGCAGGGCAAGAGTTCGCCTCACGTGCTGAGGCATACCTTTGCAACCCACCTACTTAACGATGGCGCCGATCTGCGCGAGATACAGGAGCTCTTGGGCCACGGCTCGCTTAAGGCCACGCAGGTGTATACCCATAACGACATCGAGCGATTGAGGGAGGTCTACGCTATGGCTCATCCGCGCGAGCGCGGCGAGTGACGACCGAGGGTGTCGGGTGATACTTTCGGCACGGTTGATGGTTGGACAGTGGGAGACGCGCGATGCCCCCACACTATTTATAAACTTAATACTTTATGACCTATGAACGTACAGATTCAGTCAGTAAAATTCGATGCGAGCAAGCAGCTCATTGAGTTCATTCAGAAGAAGATGGATAGATTGGATCGCTTTGTCGATGAGAGAGCAGGTGATGTAGAGGTGGTTTTGCGCCTCGATCCCGACTCAGAAAAGGGCAACAAAGTAGTAGTAGTATCGTTCCACGTTCCGGGTAGCGATATCCGCGTTGAGGAGCGAGCATTTACCTTTGAGGAGGCGATAGACAATTCGATGGATATAATTAAGCGTCAGTTGGAGAAGGCAAAGGCTAAGTTCGAAAAGTAATTTCTTGTGATAAGAGGCCATTCTCGTCACATCCCAAAAGATCAAATGACCACGGGCTGTACGTCAAAGTACTATCCCGTGGTCATTTCTTTTGGGATGTACCAAGCCTAACCCCTTCTCGCACGAAATTTCTCGTGATAAGGCAGCATCTACTTCTGCTAACAAATTATCTCATCAATGGGCAGTACCGCAAGTATAGCCCATCGCCTCCAAATTAGCCGATCGTTGTGATATAGATTATTTCGCCACTCAGTAAGATATTACTAATTACTCACTCCACACTCCTCATTACTCATTGTTTTTAGCGTGTCATTCTGAGCGTAGCGAAGAATCTTAAAGTTAGTACGAGCGATGCAATGTTAGCATAGACCTCGATATCCTTCGACTCCACTTCGTCGCGCTCGGGATGACAGCGCAGTGCCACGTTCCGCTCGGGATGACAGCGTGTAGACGTTGTCCTGACATATTGAATAAGCCCGAATAAGCTGCAAATTGCACAAGGTGATGCAGACATAACAAAAAACGACCGAGAAACCTCGGTCGCAACAAAACTCTAAAAAAAGCGGAGGGCACTGGATTCGAACCAGCGGATACCTTACGATATCGGCAGTTTAGCAAACTGCTGGTTTAAGCCACTCACCCAACCCTCCTTAAACCACTTCTTTGTAAAAGAGCGGTGCAAATATACGACTTATTTTTGTTTTAGCAAAATTTTTACAGATATTTTCATTAATTATTGCCAAACTTAAAATTATCCATAAAATTTCACTAACTTTGTTATAAGTTAATATTTAAATCCATTAATTATGAAACGAGTTTTACTTTGTCTTGTGGCAATTATAGGCCTATCTGTATCTTCTCTCTCAGCTCAGCAAAAGGGTGATTGGAATATAGGTGGTAACTTGGGTATTGGACTATCTTCTGTTGCTCTTGGGGGTGAGAGTGCTACGGCAGTAGAGTTTGGTTTGGGTGTCGATGTAGGTTGTTTTGTAGCAGATAGATTTAGACTTGGATTGGGATTAGCTTATGATCTAACTGGTGGTGATGACGCGGTGCATGCCATTGTCGTAGGCCCAGCATTAAGTTATTATATTCCGATTGGCGATAGTCTATTTTATGCTCCAAGATTAGATCTTGCGTTTGCGTGTGGTATATATGGCGGTGAAAGTATTCCAGGTTTTGCGTTAGGTCTATCTATTGCGAACTTCGAGTATCGCCCAACAGATCATATTGGTTTATCTGCGAGTCTATTGTCGTTTAGCTACTCATTGTTGTCTAAATACAATATTTCTACCCACACAGTCAACCTCGGTCTATCACTCAGTCCAACGGTAGGAGTTAGTTACTATTTCTAATGTATGATATATGAACTAACGAGGAGGCCATAAGCCTCCTCGTTTGATTATTATTGTTACCTCAGCTGCCTGAAAAACTCCCACATCAGCACGCCTGCCGAGACTGAAACGTTTAGTGAGTGCTTGGTGCCCACCTGCGGAATCTCAATCGCGCCATCCACAATGTCGGCAATCGCCTGATCGACACCCTCTACCTCGTTGCCAAACACAAGGGCATATTTCGTGTCGCTCGCGGCGCGGAACTCATCGAGCATCGTGGCACCCTCAATCTGCTCGATGGCAATGATTTTGTAGCCCTCCTCGCGGAGTTTGGCCACGCACTCGAGGGTTGTGGGGTAGTAGCTCCACGCCACGCTTAGCTCGGCACCGAGGGCTGTCTTGTGAATCTCGCGATTCGGCGGTGTCGAGGTGATGCCCGCAAGGGCTATATGCTCAACACCGAAGGCATCGGCCGTACGGAAGAACGAGCCCACGTTCTGTGCCGAGCGCACGTTGTCCAAGACGACTACGACGGGGAGTTTCTCTCTCTCGGCATACTCCTCGATCGTGGGGCGGCCAAGCTCTTCGTTGGATAGTTTTCGCATTGTAGAGGTATGTTTTAAATCCTTTTTTAAATTCTTTTATAAATTACGCCACAAAAGTAATAAAATATAAAATATTTTGAGTAATTTTGCACGGAAATGTTTTTTATCGGTAAACCTATGCGTGGATTCATTCTACATATTGCACTCCTTATGGTGGTGCTCGTGGGGGGGGGTAGCATTACTCTCTCAGCTCAGGAGCTACGCTTAGGTGCCGACTTCACAACGCTCTTCGATAATCGCGAGTATGCAGGTATGGAGTTCGACGAGTCGGGCACGCTCTTCAGCGCGCGCCTTACGCCTAAGGTGGGCGTGGCGTGGGCCGAGCATAACGAGCTGACGTTTGCCGTGGATATGGTGCAGGACTTTGGCCATAACTCGAAATTTCTGTCGGATACCAACGTTCAGCTCTACTACGCCTACCGTGCCCCGCGTGTGATGGTGCTGGCCGGTATCTTCCCGCGCAGCGAGATGCGAGGACTCGATTCACCCCTCTTTTTTGATCGCACCTATCGCTACTACCATAATCGCATCGGAGGTGTGTTGGCGCGCTACGAGGATGACAAATACAAGGGTTCGTACGTTGAGTTCGCAATGGACTACACGGGTATGCGCGACTTCGATACGCGTGAGGCCTTTATGATTATGTCGTCGGGACGTATGAATATCGACGCTTTCTACTTCGGTTACGACTTTTATATGGGCCACTATGCTAAGGATTATAACCCCGAGACGCGTGATGGCGTTGTAGATAACCTTATGCTTACGCCCTACGCGGGGTATAGGTTTAGTGCCAATAAGAGGGCGCGACCCATAAATTTCGACCTCCGTCTGCAGTACGTACAGTCGTTGCAGCGCGACAGAGTCAATGAGCATAAGTGGCAGTATCCGCGTGGTGCTGAGCTCGTTGTGGAGGTAGAGTGGTACGACGTGCGACTCTCGAATCGCCTCTACACCTCTTGGGGTCGTCTGTTTACGTACTACGACCGCTATGGTTCGGATGTATATTTCGGACAGCCGATATATAACGTCGATAAGGGTGCGATCTACGAGGCCATAAACCTCTCATATGCGCGTCGCTTCTTTGACGACACACTCGCCGTGGAGGCAGGTATCACTATGGAGTACGACGGCCGTGGCTGGGGTACACGACAATGGTTGCAGCTGAGCGTAGATTTGGATTACGGCATAGGGCTGAAACGTAAGAAACAAGTTGTTGATTAACAAACGATAAAACTATATAATTATGGCAATTGAGACTACTACAGAAGTTAAGGAGAAGTCGTTGAACTTCGTGGAGGAGGTTATCGAGGAGGCGATAGCTAAGGGTAAAACACGCGTGCAGACCCGCTTCCCGCCCGAGCCTAACGGCTATCTGCATATCGGCCACGCTAAGGCTATCTGCCTCGATTTTGGCGTAGCACAGCGTTACGGCGGTGTGTGTAACCTTCGTTTCGACGACACCAATCCCACAAAGGAGGATGTCGAGTATGTAGATGCTATCAAGGAGGATATCGAGTGGCTCGGCTTCAAGTGGGGTGCAGAGTACTACGCCTCGGACTACTTCCAGCAGCTGTGGGATTTTGCCGTTCGCCTCATCAAGCAGGGCAAGGCCTATATCGACGAGCAGACATCGGAGCAGATTGCCGCTCAGAAAGGTACCCCCACGCAGGCAGGTACAGAGAGCCCCTATCGTAATCGCCCCATCGAGGAGAACCTCGACCTCTTTATGAAGATGACAAATGGCGAGATCGGGGAGGGACGTATGGTGCTCCGCGCCAAGATTGATATGGCGAGCTCGAATATGCACTTCCGCGACCCGATCATCTATCGTGTCGTCAACCACCCCCACCACCGCACGGGCGATAAGTGGAAGGTGTACCCTATGTACGACTTTGCCCACGGCCAGAGCGACTACTTCGAGGGTGTGACACACTCGCTTTGTACGCTTGAGTTTGTGCCCCACCGTCCCCTGTACGACCTCTTCGTCGACTGGGTGAAGGAGGGCGTGGACCCCTCGGACGAGCGTCCTCGTCAGTATGAGTTCAACAAGCTCAACCTCAACTATACGCTTATGAGCAAGCGTAACCTGCTCCTGCTCGTGCAGCAGGGCTGGGTTAACGGCTGGGATGACCCCCGTATGCCGACATTGTGTGGCTTCCGTCGCCGTGGTTACTCGCCCGAGTCGATCCGCAACTTCGTGGATAAGATCGGCTATACAACCTACGACGCCTTGAACGATATTGCTCTCTTGGAGAGTGCCGTACGTGACGACCTTAATAAGCGTGCCACGCGCGTGAGTGCCGTTCTCGACCCCGTGAAGCTCATCATCACCAACTATCCCGAGGGGCAGGTCGAGGCTATGGAGGCTGTGAACAACCCCGAGGATCCCGAGTCGGGCACGCACACCATCGAGTTCAGCCGCGAGCTATGGATGGAGCGCGAGGACTTTATGGAGGATGCTCCCAAGAAGTATTTCCGTATGACGCCGGGTCAGGAGGTGCGCCTAAAGAATGCCTATATCGTGAAGTGTACGGGCTGCGAGAAGGACGAGAATGGCAACATTACGACCGTCTATGCCGAGTATGACCCCGATACTAAGACGGGTATGCCAGGCAGCAACCGCAAGGTTAAGGGTACGCTTCACTGGGTGAGTGCCAACCACTGCCTTGAGGCCGAGGTTCGTCTCTATGAGCCATTGTGGAAGGTGGAGAATCCTCGCGATGAGTTGGCAAACATTCGTAAGGAAATGAATTTCACCGACGACCTGTCGACAATGAAGGAGGCTATCAAGCGTGGAATGTTGAATACCGATTCGATGATTGTTCCCGCTAAGTGCTACGTCGAGAAGTTCTTGGCTGATGCTAAGCCCTACGACTACTTGCAGTTCCAGCGTGTCGGCTACTTCAATGTCGACAAGGACTCAACGCCCGACCATCTTATCTTCAACCGCACGGTGACGCTTAAGGATACGTGGGCGAAGCTCAATAAGTAATTTAATTTCTTGTGATAAGGGGTCGATTGTGTCCCCTAACAAAAAATCCCGACAATGGGACGTACGTCAAGTACTACCCATCGTCGGGATTTTTGCCGAGTGTAGCACTCGGCACCCTTCTGAGAAGAAATTTCTCGTGATAAGGGGCAATCTGCGGCACCAAACCTCAGAGCCCCGAATGAGAAATACTTTCGAGTATGTCCCATCCGAGGCTCCTCCCTTTGGCACCACATCTCACAACCTATGACAAGAAATTGTGGTGTACTACCCAAAGCGTTATATCTTCAGTTATAATTATTACTCACTACTCATTACTCATTGTTTTTAGCGTGTCATTCTGAGCGTAGCGAAGAATCTCAAGGCATACACGCGCGTTGCAAAGTCTTACACCCCTCGAGATCCTTCGACTCCACTTTGTTCCGCCGAGGATGACAGCGTGTTGTTACGTTTCGATCGGAATGACTTATTGCTAATTGAAAATTATTTGTTACCTTTGTAGTAGTTCGTGCTTGTCGATATGTTGCAACGGACTGAAATCACAAACGATTAGCAAGATCTTACACTTTACTTAGGTTAATGTTATGAAACGCCTACTACCCTTACTCGTCGCTGCGCTTGCTTTTGCGGGCTTGACAGAGGCCGCAGCGCAGTCGCGCACATCCTACTTTATGGAGGGATCATACTTCCGTACGGAGCTAAACCCGGCACTCGTGCCTACACGCGGATACTTGGCACTGCCCCTTATATCGGGCTTCGGATATAACGACTCGTCGAACTATAACTCGCTCGAAAACAACTATTTCTATAAGGACGACAAGTATGTGTCGGGCCTGGATGATAGAGTGTCGGCTGGGGAGTATCTCGCAGGTTTCCCGGATGTTTGTCGCAGGGATCTGTCCGAGACCTACAACCTCCTCGGCGTGGGTTTCTACGCCAAGCGCACCTTCTGGAATTTCGGTGTCAATGGCCGCATTACCAGCCAGACAACGACGCCTAAGAGTATGCTCGGCTACCTTAAGAGCCCCGATGGAACGCTCTTCGAGGAGGGGACTCAGGGCTTTGGCTCGGCATTCTTGGATGTCTACCTCGGCACGTCGTTCCCCGTGACACGATGGATGAACGTGGGCGTCAGGGCTAAGTTCTTGGTGGGTATTCTGGATATTGGCTTGGAGGTCGAGTCGTTGATGACGAGTCCAGAGAGTAACGATTTGGTCGATGTGTTGCGCGGTCGTTGGAGGATAAATACTGGTATCCTTGACAATAGGAACGTCACGCCCGAAGGCGAGTATGTCGACAACGACGAGCACGACGGCAGCTTGGGCGATCTCCTCAGAAACGTAAATAGCTATGGTGGAGCTATCGACTTAGGTGCGGAGGCTCGCCTGCTTGACAACCACTTGAAACTGTCGCTGGCGGTCACTGACCTCGGCTTTATCCGCTGGCATCCTACGTCGCACCTATGTGGTGAGTTAGTCGAGAGCGAGACAGGCAGCATAAACGAAAGCACGACGAAGGAGATGATATCGGTACCCGAGAAGCCGGGCTATACCACGACGCTTAACTGCTCGCTCAATGTTGGTGCGGAGTATAGCATCCTGAATAACCATATCGGTTTTGGAGTCTTGTCGCACACCAAGTTCGGTAAGAGTATGACCTACACGGAGCTCACTGCCTCGATTAACTTCCGCCCCACGAATTGGCTTTCGGCCACCGTGAGCCACACCTTCTTTAATGGCAATCGTCCAGGTATTTTTGGCGCAGCGTTGAATATCCATCCTGCGGTTATCAATATCTTCCTCGGCGTGGACTTCATCGACACGAAATATGTGCTAAACTACGACCTGCCGCCGCTCAGTGACTCCGACGTTATGGCCTATCCGCCTATGCCTGTTGCTAAGAGTGCAACATCGGTGAATGTCTATGCTGGTGTGGGTATCAACTTTGGTCGCCCGAAACACCTAAAGAGCGATAGACGAAAGGAATAGAATTTAGGAGTTGTCCGTGGCGGTACTGCACGCCGAAATATAAATGTAGTTTCCCTGTTTGTCAATGTGATTAAATGGGGAAACTGCTTTTTTGTCGGGTCCCGAAATTCGGTTGAAAAAGTTGGACTATTTGTGTGATTATTAGAAAATAAATATTATATTTGCGGTAGTAATCGCTATCAGTATTACGTAGAAAACCAAATAAAAATAAGATATGAAACCACAAAAATTTGTGTGCCATCTTCTATTGATGGCGTGCGCTATTGCAACTGTATCGTGCGTCGACGATTCATTTGACTTGGACAACATCTCTACCGATGTGACTATCGGTTCGGGTACTACGGTTCTTCCCATCGGTGCCCTTGAGAATAAGACTATCGGCGACTTGCTCGGTGGTCAGGATATCGACGGCTTGGGTAAGGATGAGAACGGTAACCTCTCGTTCAACTTCTCGGGCGAGGGCGACTCTATCGACATCGACGGCATCACTACGGAGTTCGAGATTCCCGAGATTCGCAACTCGTTCGACGTTGAGTATCCCGAGTTCTCGCTCTATATGCAGCCTATCGAGATTGATGCTATGGGCGATGTGTACGTAGACCTCGGCGTGCTGGAGGGTATCCAGCAGCTGCCCGACCTCGGTGGCTTTGGTTATGAGATCCCCGAGGGCGTTGAGCTCCCCGTGATCGAGGGTTCGTACTCAAAGACGTTTACCGAGGAGGAGTTCGAGAGTATGCACATCGACATCGCTCTCCCCGATCAGATTGACAACCTCTCGAAGATCCTGTTCAAGGATTTGGACGACAAGCACCACGGTGCCCCCTTGCACCTCCGCGTCGACTTCAACGACTTGGCTGGTATCAATGGCGGTGGTAAGCTCGGCTTCGATCTTAAGATCAACGGCGGCCGCTTCAATATCCTCGATGCCGACAACAACGAGATCTACTTCGGCTCGCACTATACGGATGAGTATATCATTGAGGAGGATGCCGAGTATATCGACTTCTCGATTTATATCGAGAGCCTTACCAACGACACAGCCCTCGACGAGAACCACCACCTCAATATCCCCTTGGAGCTCACGTTCGATATGAACTTCGAGCTTCAGACAAAGGCCGGTAGCTTCAATGTTGAGAGCTTGCCTCATATCGAGCTCGACGCTGCCTTTGCCTTTGGTGATGCCGAGGTTGCTGTGAACTCTGATAGCTACCTTGTTGAGTATCACCCTGAGGAGGCCCAGCCTATCGACATCGAGGGTCTGCCCGAGCAGATTAAGAGCGTAAACCGAGTGACGCTTACCGACGGTGCTGTTTTGAGTATGTTTGCTCACGGCCTCGAGTGGATGGGTGATATCGCCGAGCAGACCGAGATTCTCGTTGTCTTGCCCGAGTACTTGAAGCTCTATAACCTCGATGGTATGAACTGCGAGTATAACGAGGAGACAAGAACGCTTAAGGCTACGGTTCGTGACCTCGACGAGGGTATCCAGATCGGTATCGAGGCTCTGGACTTCGGAGCTGAGGGTATCATCCCCGATGAGAACGGAAATATCAATATCGAGTTCGGCCCCGATATCGTTGCATACTTTACGGAGGATGCCTCGATCTGGGTGTCGGATCTCCAGCACGAGGGCGACCTCAATATATCTATCGGTATCGAGCAGTGTATGCTCACTATCGAGTCGGTTAGCGGTCGCGTTGATTATGAGTATACGGTTGACCAGAAGTTTGCTCTCGATGGTCTTGGCGACCTCAATCTCGAGATTGCTGGCGTGGGCCTTAAGCCTATCATCGAGGTTAGCGTCTCTAACCCGCTCACTATCGAGGCGGAGCTTTCGGGTGCTATCACGCCTATCACCGACGGTGCGGAGGTAGCTGAGAATCGAGTTGAGATCCCCGCCGTTAAGGTCGCACCTGCTACCTATGCTAACGGTGAGATCATCCCTGCCGACATCACGCTTATCATCGCCGACGAGAGCCTGCGCGAGAACTATACCGACGAGAAATATACGTTCGTTGCTTGCGACGTTACACGTCTGTTGCTCGGTAAGCTCCCCGAGGAGTTGAGCATCGACCTCACGTTGGGCGTAGATCCTAACAAGGTTCACACCATCTATATGGCAGAGTCGTTGTCGGTTCAGTACGACTACAAGATCGACATCCCGTTCGCTATCGACAACACCTTCGAGATCTACTACAAGGATGAGGTTTCGGGCCTTAACTCAACGTTCAAGAAGATTGCCGACTACGACTTCAAGGTTGGCGACGTGAAGGTTATCGCTACTGTTACGAACACCACTCCTTTGGAGTTTGCTCCTAAGGTGACGATGCTTGATAAGGATGGCCGTGAGACGGTGGCTCAGGTTATCATCGACGAGAGCGAGAAGATTCTCGGTTCGTCGGATGGCGAGACTCCCGTGGAGAGCGTCTTGAATCTCGTCCTCGACCTCGGCGAGGATGGCCTCGTGTCGAATGTTGCTGCTGTTGATGGCTTGCGCGTAGAGCTCGCAGCATCGAGTGCTGCCAACGAGACATCGGTACCTTTGAAGGAGGAGCAGTACCTCGGCGTTAAGCTCCAGCTTCAGCTCGACGGAGGCATCACGATAGACTTGGGCGACTACTTGGAGTAACCTCTAACTTTAAAATGAAGAGACTATGAAACGTATTCTTATATTGATAGTTGCGGCTATCACGCTCGTTGGCGTTGATTTCGCCTCGGCACAGTCGCGTAACTCATACTTTATGGAGGGCTCGTACTTCCGTAATGAGCTCAACCCGGCACTCGCTCCAACGCGTGGTTTTATCAACCTCCCGCTTATGAGTGGCGTTGGTATGAACGTCACGACCAACTTCCTCTCGGTAGATAACTTCCTCTACCAGCGCGAGGGACAGGTGGTTACGGCTCTGCATAACACGGTATCTGCCGATGAGTTCCTCGGCAAATTGCCTGCGCAGAACAAGCTCTTGGCCGATATGAAGACCAATCTCTTCAGTCTCGGCTTCTACTCTAAAAAGTCGTTCTGGACCTTTGGTGTCGATGCAAATGTCGATGCTGATTTGGCTCTGTCGTCGGATATCTTCAAGGCTCTCAAGACGTTGGGTAACGGTAGCTACGATCTGGGCTCTACGGCACTCTCGGCAAATGCCTACTTGGATGTATTCCTCGGTACGTCGTTCCGCGTGCACAAGAATGTGAATTTGGGTATTAAGTTCAAGTTCCTTGTGGGTATTGCAAACGTTGGTGCCGACTTCACGCAGCTATCGGCCGATGTGACACCCGAGTCGGTTGTCGGCCAGCTCCGCGGTACGTGGCGCGCTAACGCCGTGTTTATCGACAAGAGAGAGTTTAAGAAGGGTGAGGAGATTTCGATGGATGCCTTCAAGATGACTGATCTGTCGTACGTGTTGCAAGATATGAAGAGCTTTGGTGCGGCTATCGACCTCGGTACAGAGGTACGCCTCCTCGACGACCACCTCAAGATCTCGGCCGCTATCACCGATCTCGGCTTTATCAAGTGGTCGGAGGCCTCGCATATCGCGGGTGCTGCCGAGGCTGATTTCTACTACGAGGGCTTCGACTTCGAGACTCAGGAGGTGAAGATGGATGGCGATTTTACGCTACCCGTCTACGACCCGTCGGATAACAAGGGTTACAGCTCGATGCTCAACTTCTCGGTGAATGCCGGTGTCGAGTACAATTTCTTGAATAACCACATTGCCATTGGCCTGTTGTCGCACACGAAGTTCTGTAATACGTTGACCTACTCGGAGCTTACGGCATCGGTTAACTTCCGCCCGACGAACTGGTTGTCGGCAACCGTGAGCCACACCTTCCTTAATTATAATAAGTTCGGTGTGCTTGGTTTCGCGCTGAATATCCACCCGAGGGTCATCAACATCTACGCCGGTGTCGACTTCATTGATACCAGCTGGGTTAAGGGTCCGAAGTTTGATACTATGCAACCATCGTTGCCTCGCTACCAGAAGTCGCTCAATGCCTACGTAGGCGTCGGCTTTAACTTCGGTCGCCCCAGTTTCCTTAAGCACGAGAAGAAGGTGAAGGATAAGTAGTGCGTTGCGCGCTGTTGCAAAATAGCTGTTATGGGGTTGCCCGACTGGGTAGCCCCATAATTTTTTGTGCTGTGTGAGATGTTTTTTTTGTGCTGTGGTCGAGGTGGAGTTGGTCGAAAGACGGAGGCAACCTCGAATGCCTAAGCCTCTGTGGAACTAAAATCTAAGCCCCTTCGGGTTTAAAATCTGACGCCCAAGCCGTACATCAGATTATGGGTGTACTGCGTGCTGTTGAAGCGGTAGCCGATGTGGAGAAAGAGGTTCTTGTGCAGAAATGCCTTCAGCGAGAACGAGGTGTAGAAGGGGCTCATATCGTAGCCCGCGTGGTTGAAGTTGAAGCCGAAGCCTGCACCGATGGTAAATATCGGTGCACGAATCTCGCCACGTAGCGATATGCCCACCTCGGTCTGTTTCCATAGGGGCGGGCGCGAGTAGCTTATGGTGTTGCCGTCGTCGTCCATAACGCCGTCGTAGAGGTTGAGGCTGCTGTCGGCCTGTATGTCGAGCGAGAGACCCACGGCAAAGTGGTCGTTGAGGAGGTAGGAGGGCTGAAACGCGAGGCCCACGATGGGCAACGGTTTGTTTATGAGGTAGAAGTTTCCATCCTCCACAAACCGGTCGGCACGCCAGCCGCCGTAGAAAACCAGGTCGTAGGCCATATGATCGCGAAACGACGTGCCCTGAAGCTCCTCGGCGGGTGAGATGTACTCCACGGCCTCGATCTCCTCGTGGGTGTCGTCAAAGAGATAGGTGGCCCCCACGCGCAGTCCAAACATATTGGCACCGCTATTCGAGAACGATGTGTCGCCATTGGAGAAGTGGGTGTAGTCGGGCGTGAACGCGAGCTCCCAGCGTGGGGCTATGCGCCACGTAAGGGGCAGCGCGACGTTTATCATCACGTTGCATCGCGAGTTCATCGCATCGTTTGGATGCCAGCCCCACGATAGTCCGAAGTTCCACTCGTAGCCGATGGCGAGCCTCGGCGTAAGGTTCGCAATCTTGGCACCTTGAAGTAGGTATATGGCCATTGGTGTGCCCGTGAGCTCGTGGTCCCAGAAGGTATATACCGCAACGCCAATGCCTTGATATGCTGTGGGATATAGCTGTCCAAGTCGGCTATCCTCGCTAAACGTGAAGGCATAGCGCGCGTGGAGTGCGATGGAGCTGTTGACGGGATGCGTGGAGCTACGAAACAAAAAGTGTGCGACGCTGTTGTAGGCCGAGCGTAACTCTACCGAGAGCCTATGGTATAACGAGTCGCACCGCTCGGGTGAGGAGGCATCGGCCCCCGTCGCCCCGAGTAATGTGATAAGTAGTGCGAGACAGAGAGATATTATTTGTCGCTTAGCCACGCGCGTATATTCTCCGCAACGCAATCAATGAGACGGTCGATGGCCTCGACTGCCGACCAAGCATTGTGAGGCGATGCCACAAGACGATACTTATCCTTGATGTCGTAGAGCGGCGATGTGCGCAACGGCTCTACGGAGAATACATCGAGGGCTGCCGCTGCGATCCACTCGTTGTCGAGAGCCTCGGCGAGTGCCGTCTCGTTGATGATGCCACCGCGTGCCACGTTGATGATTATTGCCGAGGGCTTCATAGCGCGGAGCTCCTCGCGGCCGATGAGGTCGCGTGTGCGGTCGTTTAAGGGCGAGTGTACCGAGACGATGTCGCTCCACTCCAAGAGCTCCTTAAGCTCCATTGCAGGGTATGCCTCCTCACGCTTGGTGCCCGAAGTTGAGAAGTAGCGCACCTCGCAGCCAAAGGCCGTGGCGAGACGTGCCACCTCGCGGCCAATATTTCCGAGTCCGATGATACCCCATTTCTTGCCGCGAATCTCGAACGTGAGACGGTCGTACGAGAAGGCGCGATCGGCTTTCGAGTAACGGCCATCGTGGAAGTACTCGTTGAAATAGACGATGTTACGTGCCAGCGCGAGGGCCGATGCGAGCGTTGTCTCGGCAACCGACGAGGTGGAGTAGCCCACGGCATTCTTAACCACTATGCCGAGCTCCGAGGCGGCGTTGAGGTCAACGTTGTTCATACCTGTGGCAGCCACGCAGATGAGCTTCAGATCGGGGAGCTGGCGCATAGCCTCGCCGTCGATCAGAACCTTGTTCGTGATGGCGATGTCGGCACCCTTAAGTCGCTCGACGACATCCTCCTTGCGCGTGTTTTCGTAGGCGACGTACTCGCCCTGCGATGTGATCTTTGTGAGGTCGCGACCTGCGATGCTATACTCATCCAAAAAGACTATTTTCTTCATATTGCTTGAGTTTTATTCTGTTTGTTTTTATGATATCTATTCTGTCTCGTTCTTTGTCGGCATCTCGCCCACAATGTCGCGAATCACGACCGAGGCGCAGCCAATGCCGAAGAGGGCTGGAATGTAGGAAATGGTGCCTACGTTCGATTTCTTGTTCTGCTCCTCGCAAAGAATCATTGCACCTTCGCGCACCGGTTCGGGAGAAAATACGGCGCGAAAGCCTCGCTTAATGCCGATTTTATGCAGACGTTTGCGGAGCATATGCGCCAGCGGGCAGTGATGTGTTTTGGCGATATCCTTAATCTCCATAAGTGTCGGGTCGGTCTTGGCACCTGCACCCATCGAGCTTACGAGCGGGATGCCTCGGTCGAGTGCCCCCTTTATCAGCGCGAGCTTGGGCGATAGGGTGTCGATGGCATCGACCACGTAGTCGAACTTCGCGCTATCGAGCAGGGCGTCGGTCTCCGAATCCTTAATGAAGCGGTTGACGATGTGTAGCTCGAGCTCAGGGTTTATATCCTTGAGTCGCTCGGCGAGAATCTCGCACTTGGGTCGTCCTATGGTCGAGTGCAAGGCGACGAGCTGGCGGTTGATGTTGCTCGGCGATACGTTGTCGGCATCGGCAATGGTGAGCTGTCCGACACCCGCGCGAGCGATCATCTCGGCTGCATAGGCCCCGACACCGCCGACGCCTACGACAAGGACGTGGGCATTGCGGAGCATTGCGAGCTTTTCAGCTCCGAGTAGTAACTCTGTGCGTTCTAACCAGTTATCCATTATCTTAAAATCAGTTTTTCGTAGTTTTGTTCTATCTGTCGGCCGAGCTTCTCGACACTCGCGTTGCGTAGCTCGGCTACCGCAGTGTATAGCTCCTCGATTGTGGGCGAGAGGCTATCGTCGGTCTCCACGAAGAGCCTATCGGCCGGGGTGGCGATGATCACCTCGCGAGTGCGTGGCGAGCGCAACGAGCGTGCTCCGAACGAGAGGTAGTAGCCTCGCTCGAAGCAGCGTGCAGCCTGCTCCACCGAGCCGATGAAGCCGTGGAAGAGGATGCCTCGGAGGGTAGGGTAGTCGCCAAGCGTGCGCATCACATCCTCGAACGAACGGACAACGTGCAGAACGACAGGCTTGCCGAGCCTCTCGGCGGCACGCAGGTGTGCTCGGAACAACTCCATCTGGCGGGCTCGATCCACATCACAAGCGTAGTCTAAGCCCGTTTCACCTACAATGTCGCACATCGCGAAATCGGGTAACGTGACTCCGCGCTCCGCATCCCACGGGTGTATGCCCGCCATTCGTGGCGATACGACCTCTGGCGAGGGATTATGTGTGTGTATATCAATATATTTACGCTTCACGCTTCCAATATTTACGCATCGAGGTCTAAAACTCTCCGACTACAAAAATAATAAATTTTGAGCCAAAACAAAAATATCGGGTCAAAATGATTGGTTGTTTGGAAAAAAAGGCGTATCTTCGTGCGCATTTTATAGTGGATATGAGTGCCCGAGGAAAACGGATAAAAACAAACACACAAAATAAAACTATTAAATTAAACTAATAATCTAACAAACAGTTTTTATGTCGAAAAACATCAAATTATGTAAGGGTCTCGACATCAAGCTGGCAGGCAAAGCCGAGAAGGTCGTGGAGAATGCTCCTATGGCTAAGTCGTATGCCGTTAGTCCGCTTGACTATGAGAACGTTACTCCCAAGCTGTTGGTTAAGGTTGGCGACCAGGTAGAGGTTGGTAGCGCGCTGTTCTTTGATAAGAACAACCCGCGCATCCTGTTCACCTCGCCCGTTAGCGGTGTGGTTTCGGCCATCAACCGTGGTGAGAAGCGCAAGCTACTCAACGTCGCCGTTGAGCCTGACAAGAAGCAGCAGATGAAGGAGCTTAAGGTGGTTAACCCCGCCAAGGCTGAGCGTTCTGAGATTGTTGAGATGTTGCTCGCTTCGGGTCTCTGGACTCGTATCGTAGAGCGTCCGTTTGGCGTTATCGCTAACCCCGATGCAAAGCCTAAGGCAATCTTTGTGTCGGCATTCGATTCGGCTCCTTTGGCTCCCGACTACAACTTCGTGTTGGCTTCGGAGAAGGCTGAGGTAGAGGCTGGTCTCCAGCTGTTGGCTCGTTTGACCGACGGTAAGGTACACCTCTCGGCTCGTAAGGGCGACGAGGGCTTTATGGCCGAGGTTAAGGGCGTCGAGTACCACACATTCTCGGGTAAGCACCCCGTGGGTAACGTGGGTGTTCAGATCCACCACATCGACCGTATCGCTAAGGGTGACATCGTTTGGACTGTAAACATCCAGGATGTCGCTATTATGGGTCGTCTTGTTAAGACCGGCAAGCTCGATATGTCGAAGACTGTGGCTGTGGCCGGTAGCGAGGCTCAGAAGCCCGCCTACAAGCGCATCATCTCGGGTGCTGCGGTAGAGTCTATCGTTGGCAAGATTGGCGCAGACGTGCGTATCATCTCGGGTGACGTGCTTACGGGTACGACAACCGCTGCCGATGGCTACATCGCCGCTGGTGCCAATATGCTCACTCTTATCCCCGAGGGCGATAAGTACGAGCTTTTGGGCTGGGCAATGCCCCGCTTCCACCGCTTCTCGGTATCGCGTGCTTACTTCTCGTGGCTCTGCCCCAAGAAGGAGTACAAGCTTGATACCAACCTCAATGGTGGTGAGCGTCCCTTCGTGGTAACGGGTCTCTACGAGAACTACTTGCCTATGGATGTCTATGTATCGTATCTGCTCAAGGCCTGCCTCGTTAAGGACCTCGACAAGATGGAGAACTTGGGTCTCTACGAGGTATTGCCCGAGGATTTGGCACTCTGCGAGTTTGTCGATCCTTCGAAGATCGAGATGCAGCAGATCTTGCGCGATGGTATTAACCTAATGATTAAGGAGAGCTAAGCTATGGGATTGCGTAAATTTGTAGATAAGATTAAGCCTACCTTCTCAGAGGGCGGTAAGCTCGGTTTCTTGCACTCGACATTCGAGGGCTTCGAGACATTCCTTTATGTTCCTAACACCGTGACAAAGAAGGGTGCACACATCCGCGACTGTAACGATATCAAGCGTGTGATGATCGTCGTTGTGTTGGCTTTGGTGCCCGCTATGTTGTTCGGTATGTATAACGTTGGTCGCCTTGCTGGCATCGAGGGTGTGTTGCCCGCTTTCTGGTATGGCTTCCTTGAGGCTCTTCCCAACATCGTTGTATCGTATGTTGTAGGTCTTTCTATCGAGTTTGCCTTCGCTCAGAAGCGTAAGCACGAGATCAACGAGGGCTTCCTCGTTACGGGTCTTTTGATTCCTTTGGTAATGCCTATCGGTGTTCCCTGCTGGATCGTTGCCCTCTCTACGGCCTTCGCCGTGATTATCGGTAAGGAGGTATTCGGTGGTACTGGTATGAACGTCTTTAACCCTGCACTCTTGGCTCGTGCCTTCGCGTTCTTCGCTTACACTCCCCAGATGTCGGGTGAGGCTGTATGGTATGCCGATGGTAAGACTGGTGCTACGGCTTTGGAGCAGCTCGCTACTACCAACCAGATGGAGTGGAGCGCGATGGATGCGTTCTGGGGCTTCATCCCCGGTTCGCTCGGTGAGACCTCTACGGCCGCTATCTTGCTCGGTGCCGTTATCTTGCTCTTCACGGGTGTTGCTTCTTGGCGCATTATGCTCAGCGTATTCGCTGGTGGTTTGGCCTTCGGTTACTTGTTCGATGCAGTTGGTATGACGGCTTATCCCGCATACTACCACTTGCTCGTCGGCGGTTTCGCGTTCGGTGCTGTGTTTATGGCAACTGACCCCGTAACGTCGGCTCAGACTAACTGCGGTAAGTGGATCTACGGCTTTATGGTGGGTGCTCTTGCGGTGCTTATCCGTGTTGTCAACCCCGCTTATCCCGAGGGTATGATGCTTTCGATTCTCTTTATGAATGCTTTGGCTCCGCTTATCGACTACTTCGTTGTTGAGCGCAACATTGCACGTCGTAAGAAGCTAATTAAGAACGTTAAATAAGTAAGGAGCTATGGCAATTAATAAGAATTCAAATGTATACATCATCACATATACTGTTGTGATGGTTGTCATTGTTGGTGCGCTGCTTGCTTTCTTGGCTACGTCGCTCAAGCCTCAGCAGGATGCTAACGTGCTCAACGAGCAGAAGGTATCTATCATGAAGGCCTTTGGCGAGGCAGATGCCAACTTCGATGATATGGTAAAGATAGGTCTTGTTACCGAGGGCGAGTTCACCGAGGTCGCTAAGGATGACAAGGCTGGTGTTCAGGCCGTATTCGATTTGCTTGGTAACCGTAAGGCTCTCTCGGAGGCTACCGCGGGGCTCCCCATCTTCGTTTTGGAGAAGGATGGCGTTACGAAGTACGTGCTTCCTATTGTAGGTAAGGGCCTCTGGGGTGATATCTGGGGCTATGTGTCGTTGCAGCAGACTGAGGATAACATTGTAATCACTGGTATCGTTATGGACCACGCTGGTGAGACTCCCGGTCTTGGTGCCGAGATCGCTACCGAGGGCGTGCAGGCTAAGTTTGCTGGCAAGGCTCTCTACGATGCAGAGAATCAGTTTGCCGTTGAGATGGTTAAGGGCTTGAATGAGGCTGACGCAAAGTTGGATGCGTCGAAGGTTGATGCCATCACTGGTGGTACTAAGACCTGCGACGGCGTGAACGCTATGTTGGCCACCTCTATTGGTAAGTACGAGGCGTTCCTTCGTGGTGCTGAGGCTACGGCTGAGGCTGACACTGAGGAGTGCGCGTGCTGCGTGGAGGAGTGCTCAGAGGAGTGCTGCGGCGAGTGTGCCGATGAGTGCTGCTCGGAGGAGGCTATTGTTGAACCCGTAAATGTTGAGGAGGAGTAAGCTATGAAACTAAGTAAGAATTTTACAAACCCCTTGGCAGCTAATAACCCTGTTATCGTTCAGATATTGGGTATCTGCTCGGCTCTTGCCGTAACGGTTAAGTTGGAGCCTGCGTTCGTTATGGGCTTGTCTGTGACGTTTGTGTGTGCCTTCTCTAACCTCTTTATGTCGTTGTTGCGTAAAGGTGTGCCTTCGCGTATCCGTATCATCGTTCAGTTGGTGGTTATCGCAACGCTCGTTATCGTTGTTGACCAGTTCCTACGTGCGTATATGTATGATGTATCGAAGCAGCTCTCGGTATACGTCGGCCTTATCATTACGAACTGTATCGTGATGGGTCGTGTCGAGGCCTTTGCGTTGGGTAACAAACCGTGGGATTCGTTCGTTGACGGCGTTGCCAACGGTCTTGGCTATGCCTTCATCCTCGTTCTCGTAGCCTTCTTCCGTGAGTTGTTTGGCTCGGGCGAGTTGTTCGGCTTCGAGATATTCGGCGACTGGTATACCCCCAATGCCTTGATGCTCTTCCCGCCGATGGCCCTTATCATCATCGGTTGCATCATCTGGGTTCATCGTTCTATTAATAAGGATTTACAGGAAAAATAGGAGGGTAGCGTATGTTAAATTTGTTTATTAATTCGGTATTTATCGAAAATATGGTCTTCGCATACTTCTTCGGTATGTGTTCGTACATTGCCGTGTCGAAGAGCGTTAAGACCGCACTTGGCTTAGGTGCCGCCGTTACCTTTGTGCAGGTTATGACCGTGCCCCTAAACTACCTGTTGAATGAGTATGTGTTGGCTCCCAATGCTTTGGCTGAGGGCGTAGACCTTAGCTTCTTGTCGTTCATCTTGTTCATCGCCGTTATCGCTGCGTTTGTGCAGTTGGTGGAGATGATTGTCGAGAAGTTTGCTCCGGCACTCTACAACCAGCTTGGTATCTTCCTCCCGCTTATCGCCGTAAACTGTGCCATCATGGGTGGCTCGCTCTTTATGCAGCAGATGGTGGGTACCGAGATTAATTCTGTTGGCGACTCTATCGTCTATGGTCTTGGCTCGGGTATTGGTTGGTGGTTGGCTATCGTTATGATGGCAGCTATCCGCGAGAAGATCGAGTACTCTCACGTCCCTGCAGCGATGAAGGGTCCCGGTATCGCATTTATCATCACCGGCCTTATGGGTATGGCGTTTATGATCTTCTCGGGTATTCAGTTGTAACCTTTAAAAAGAGTATGTAATATGAACTTTAATATTATTTTATGGGCAATAGTTGCCTTTCTTGCCGTAACACTTCTGTTGGTGTTGCTGCTGCTCTTTGCAAAGGCAAAACTTACATCGTCGGGTGCCGTTAAGATCGACATCAACGGCGGTGACAAGGTGTTGGAGGTTGAGTCTGGCTCAACACTTCTGAACACTCTCTCGGAGCAGGGTATCTTCCTTCCCTCGGCTTGTGGCGGTAAGGGTGCTTGCGGTCAGTGCAAGTGTCAGGTCGTAGCCGGTGGTGGTGAGATTCTTCCCACCGAGCGTGGCTTCTTCAACCGTCGCCAGATCAACGAGGGCTGGCGTTTGGGTTGCCAGGTGAAGGTTAAGGAGGATTTGCAGATCAAGGTTCCTGCATCGGTTCTCTCGATTAAGAAGTGGGAGTGCGAGGTTGTTTCGAACAACAACGTGGCTACCTTCATCAAGGAGTTTGTCGTTAAGCTCCCCGAGGGCGAGCACCTCAATTTCCGTTCGGGTGGTTACATCCAGATCGACGTTCCTGCAATCACGGTAGATTACAAGGATATAGACGTTGATCCCGAGTACCGCGAGGATTGGGAGAAGATGGGTGTCTTCAACCTCAAGATGGTAAATCCTGAGCCTCAGGTGCGTGCCTACTCGTGCGCTACCTACCCCGCTGAGGGCGATATCATCAAGCTCAACGTACGTATCGCAACGCCTCCGTTCGACCGCGCTAAGGGTGGCTTTATGAATGTTAACCCCGGTGTATGTTCGTCGTACATCTACTCGCTCAAGCCCGGTGACAAGATCATTATGTCGGGTCCCTTCGGTGAGTTCTTCCTCCCCGATAACCTCTCGGATGATCAGGAGTTGGTATTCATCGGTGGTGGTGCAGGTATGGCACCTATGCGTTCGCACATTATGCACCTCTTCAAGACCCTCAAGACCGGCCGTAAGGTTAACTTCTTCTATGGTGCACGTTCTTTGAAGGAGGCCTTCTACCTCGACGATTACTACCAGATCGAGAAGGAGTTCCCCAACTTCAAGTTCCACTTGGCTCTTGACCGTCCAGATCCTGAGGCTGATAAGGCAGGTGTTCCCTACGTTGCAGGCTTCGTTCACAACGTGCTTTACGAGACATACCTCAAGCAGCACGACGAGCCCGAGGGCATTATCTACCTTATGTGCGGTCCTCCGATGATGGCACAGTCGGTAGTAAACCTTCTCGATGGCCTTGGAGTTCCGGCAGAGAATATCTTGTTCGATAACTTCGGCGCATAATCTTTGGCGTGAACAGTGGGTCATCTTCGACCCATCACAAACGAAAGACCTCTCGGATTGTACGTATTAGTACTATCCCGAGGGGTCTTCTTTTGCGGTGCGCTAAATCTTACCCCTTTTGACACCAAATCTTTAAGACTATTGTTGTGATATGAAGGTTTCTTTGTGTCATCGCCACATTAGCACCACTCTGACGACAAGTGCCTGGCGTAGTACTACCCATCGGTGGCATTTTTGTCGAGTGTGGCCTCGGCACCTTATGACGCTAAAATCACCGATTTTAAGGCAGCATCTGCGGCACATCCCTAAAAGCATGAGACCTCGGGCGTGACTCCGTTTTTGATAAATCTTCACCGCCCATTTTTAACCTCCTCGTTGCGCGTTGCCAGCCCACGAACTTGAAGTCCTTGGGGTACTCACCCTCGAGGTGGTCGCATATATCAACAAATGGCTCGTCTATACTCGCCAAGTTAGCACAAACACCCGTTTTAGTAGAATATAAATAGCCTCGGTTGCTTAGTATTCTCGGAATAATTATGTAATTTTGCCGCACGAAACAAACTTGAAAGCATATGAAAATCAACAGCTACGAGCCCCCGATGTTGGAAATTGTCGAGGTGGTTGCAGAATTTGGAACGCTATACAGCACTGGTCTTGACGTGCCTCCGGGCGAGGACTACGGCGACGAGGAGTGGGTTTAAAACAACGCTAAACAGATGAACGCTATGAGAAAGATGGTATATGCAATGTGGGCGTTGTTGGTGGCAACGGCCTGCGGTGATATCTACGACGAGGAGCTCTTTTCGCCCGTGGAGGAGGAGTGCGAACCTGAGCTGGAGATGGTGGCAATCCCCGTCGAGGTGTCGTGTAGCGAGGATCAAACGCGTATCTTTGACGATGAACTACGCTGGGCGTGGGAGGCGGACGATGTTGTCTACGGCACGCAGATACACACGGCGGCAAAGGTCCTTAACGCGATGACACTAAACGAGGCTGGTAACTTCCATAACGATGCCTTCAATATTACGACATCGCTATTCTCCAAGACGCACTACTATATGTTTGCCTACCCCGTGTTGGATGTTGTCGATAAGTCGTGGTCGAACCTTGCGGGTAGTTATGCGGTGACCACCACGCAGGATGGTACGTGGACGCCTGCACTCGCGGGCCTCACCTCGCGTAAGCTCTCACCAGAGGAACTGCAGTCGGGTACTGCGGAGAGTGTCGCTATGCAGCATCTATCGGCCGCCTTTGAGATTCGCGTATGGGAGGTTGACGGCAAGAATACCGGCGAGCGTATGAATATCCACAAGGCGACGCTCCGTTCCGAGAGCGACTTCTTGGGTGAGTGGATCGTAAAGGAGAGTGGCGGAAAGCTATCCGTCAGCCAGCGACTTGCGGGTAAGGAGGTTGTGGTTGATGGCTTGGATAGCGATGTTGTGGTCTTTAACGTGGCCCCCGGCACCTACGACTTTGTCTTCGACCTTGAGGCCCCCAATGGCGAGGGTGTCATCCTCCCGATCGCGGACAAGAGCTTCGTGGCGGGTAAGCGTACGGTGGTTAACGTGGAGTGGCGTCGTGCCGTGACGATTGAGAACGTGACGTCGTGGTACGAGGACTATCGCGAAAATCCTCAGACGACGCTCGACGAGGGGTATATCTACCTTCAGGGCTTGGAGTGGGAGAGTGGCACGCCCGTGGTCTATGTCGACGGTGCTCCTGCCGAGGTAGTGGATAACCGCATTGCTGTAGCTCCTGGTCGCCACGAGGTCTATGCCGCCATCGAGAGCTGTCGAACAAAGATATTCTACGTCGACGTCTACAACAAAGCATCGCTCGAGAGTGCCACGGTACACACGTCGTACAACAGCAACGACGGCAGCATAAATCGTAGCAACGCCTACCACGGCAATAGCATTTATGTTAGCAACGTGGTGCTGAGCGACCCCTTGTCGCTTGGCGGTGCTGTTGCCGAGATAACCTATAAGAGTACGTCGGACTACTTCGGCCTGAATAAGAAGAGTGCCACGGTGAGCCTCGCGGATGGAGAGGTTAGTGGCGTGGGCGCGGGTAACTATAATGTCGACGTCGTTGTCAAGCTCGACAACGGTTACCCCTGTGGAAAGATTAGTGCTACGCTTGCGGTTACGGGTATCCCCGCGGAGGCAAACTTTATGGAAGATAGCTACGAGGGCTGGAGCTGGTTCTCTCCCGCATCGCTCCTCGGCGAGCCTACGGTGAGCGTGGGCGAGGTGGACTACGGCCTCTATAAGTTCAATACGCTTATCCTCGAGCCGCAGCTAACCAATGCCCTTCTGATGAATACCGAGCATAGTGTGGTTATATCGTCGCCCACGTTCTACATCCCCGCGGAGTTTAACGTTACGGCGGCCGTCGTGGCGCACTCACGCAATATGGATACGTCGTTCGATGTACCTCTCGGCGAGGAGACTGTGACGGTTGAGGATAAGGAGGCATATCGCCATACCTATATCTCTGTGGCGGGTAGCGTTGGCTCTATCATCGGCTCGTTCATTCCTCAGATGAGCGACACCTATATCGAGGGTAACTATGCCCTTCTCCCGAGCCGCGATACGCAGTATAGCCTCTATCCCGAGTCTATCGCTCTTAAACCCGGATTTGTCGATAAGAACAAGAAGCTCCTCTTCTCGCGCTTTTTCAAGTATCACAAGCAGTATATTAATAAGATTAAGGTAGAGTACGCCGAGTAATTTGCTGTGATAAGAGGCAATCTTCGACCCATTCCTAAAAGTAGACTACCACGGGCTGTACTATGTGTACTATCCCGCGGTAGTCTCTTTTGTGACAGGCCAAATCTCACCCCTTCTGACAAGAAATTATGGTGTGCTGGCCGCTATGGTGTCACCGAACAATAATATATTTTATCCTGCGGCTTAATATTGTTAGGCTATGTATCGCGCCATAAATCGAGCGTTACTCCTCCCGCAGTAGGCCTACTTCAGCGGCGAGTCGGGCTCCTTGGCCATAACGGCATAGAAGAGCTTATCGACTAATCCCGGGCAGATCTTCTTGAGGAAGTATGTGCCGCGGCCCTCCCACTCCATAAGGCAGAGACGCTTGCGGCGACGTATGCCGCGAGCAACGATGTGTGCCACCTCTTCGGGTGTCATCATCTTGGCCTCGTTGCGCGGTGTTTCGCCCTGCTGCGAGCCATCGGCCGTGAGTGCCGAGAAGCGGACGTTCGAGGCCGTGAAGCCAGGGCAGGCAGTCATTACGTGGAGGCCCTTCTTGAGATTCTCAACGCGGATAGTGTCGAGGAAGCCCGTCATCGCGTACTTCGATGCCGAGTAACCGGTGCGGCCCGGGAGACCGTGGATGCCCGCAACCGACGAGATGCCCACCAGCGAGCCGCGCGACTTCTGTAACCACGGCAGTGCATACTTCGTGCAGTTGACCGTACCCCAGAAGTTTACGTCCATCAATCTGTGCAGTACCTTCAGGTCGCAGTCGTCGAACAAGGCACGCATCGAAAGACCGGCGTTGCAGATCAACACGTCGATACCACCAAAGGCCTCCACGGCGGTATCTATGAGGTGCTTGCATTCCTCCTCCTTAACTACGTCGCAAGCGGCGTATGCAACACTGCCACCCGCAGCCTCTATCTCCGCGGCCACGCGCTTAAGCTCATCCTCGCGGCGTGCGCCCATAACGACCTTCGCGCCCATCTTGGCATACTCGCGTGCCATAGCCTCGCCAATGCCCGATGACGCTCCTGTCACAACGATAACCTTTCCATTAAGAAAATTACCCATACTCTTATCTTTTTACTGTTATTTATATCCTTATCTAAAACTCTACGCTTAGGCCATCGTAGGCAAACGCCACACCCTCGGGCAGCCGCTCGGAGGCCTCGCGGTGGAGACCAATGCCGTGCGACATATGTGTGAGAAATGCACGCTCGGGGCGCAGGCGATGGATGATCTCGAGGGCCTCGCTCACCGCGAAGTGAGAGTCGTGTGGCTCCCAGCGTAGTGCGTTGATGACTAATACTTTAACGCCCTCGAGCTTAGCCTCTTCCGCTGGGTCGATATGGCTGAAGTCGGTGATGTAGGCCATATCCCCAAAACGATATCCCACGGAGCGGAAACGCTTGGAGTGCTCGCCCACGATGGGCACTATCTCCACGCCGCCGATGTTGAAGCTCTGCTGCTCGTCGATGGTGTGTAGCTCGATCACTGGCACACCGCGATACTTATTCTCGGCAAAGGCGTAGTCGTACTCCTGCATCACGCGCTCGATAGTGGGGCGGTTGCCGTAGATGTGCATTGTGCGAATCGTGGGGTAGTCCACGAAGTTGAAGGCGCGCACGTCGTCGATGCCGGCAGTGTGGTCCTTGTGCTGGTGGGTGAGCAGTATGGCGTCAACCTGTCGGATGCCCTCGCGGAGCATCTGGTAGCGGAAGTCGGGTCCCGCGTCGATGATGAATCGTAGGTCTCCAATCTCGACCATTGCCGAGGTGCGCAGACGCTTGTCGCGCCTATCGTCGGAGCGGCATACCTCGCATTCACACCCGATTACGGGCACGCCCTGCGATGTTCCAGTGCCTAAGAATGTCAATTTCATACGGCAAAGATAATAAAAAGAATTGAACTGACATCACTTGATGCCATTGGTGTAGTATGACTTCGATGTAATTAGGACCGTCGTTACGACGGCAAAGATAATAAAAAGAATTGAACTGACATCACTTGATGCCATTGGTGTAGTATGACTTCGATGTAATTAGGACCGTCGTAACGACGGCAAAGATACAAGTTAGGAGAGAAATATCAACTGCCGCTCTCGCATTTTATCGTCGCACGTGTGGTGTTATGCGTGAAACTGACCAATTTGCGGAGTCGTTCGCCGTGGCTCAAAACGCATAATCGTCAGTGTTAAAAAGTTAACAGAAAAAAAGCTATGATTTTTCAATCGAAATATGTACCTTTGCCCCGATTTTTGTCTTGGTGGGCTATGGCACATCGTTGCTCACGGGCAGGAGTCGGCATAGCGAGGCCTCGGTGGTTACCCCTATGGGGTAGAGGGCAGAGGGCTCGGTGTGCTCGAAGGATGAAAATAATATCTAAAGTTGAAATATATGGCAGAGAAGAGATTTATTACGTGTGATGGTAACTACGCCGCAGCGCATATCGCTTATATGTTCTCGGAGGTAGCAGCCATCTATCCCATCACGCCCTCATCAACAATGGCAGAGCTCGTTGATGAGTGGTCGGCTCAGGGCAAAAAGAACATTTTTGGCGACACCGTAAAGGTCATGGAGATGCAGTCGGAGGCGGGTGCCGCAGGTGCTGTTCACGGCTCGTTGCAGAGTGGTGCGCTCACATCAACATTCACGGCATCGCAGGGCTTGTTGCTTATGGTGCCTAATATGTATAAGATCGCTGGTGAGTTGCTCCCCGGTGTATTCCACGTTTCGGCACGTGCTCTTGCCGCTCAGTCACTCTCTATCTTCGGTGACCATCAGGATGTTATGGCTGTGCGCCAGACTGGCTTTGCTATGCTTGCAACCTCGTCGGTTCAGGAGGTTATGGACCTCGCGGGCGTCGCTCACATCGTCGCGCTCAAGGCACGCATCCCCTTCGTTCACTTCTTCGACGGATTCCGTACCTCGCACGAGATTCAGAAGATCGAGCTCATCGACGAGGCATCACTCAGCGCAATGTTCGACCGCGAGGCTTTGAAGGAGTTCCGTATGCGCTCGCTCAACCCTGAGCGTCCCGTTACACGCGGTACAGCTCAGAACCCCGATATCTACTTCCAGACGCGTGAGGCTTCAAACAAGTTCTACGATGCAGTGCCCGATATGGTTGCCGAGGCTATGGCAAAGATTTCGGAGATTACGGGTCGTGAGTATAAGCCCTTCACTTATTACGGTGATCCCGAGGCGGAGAACATCATCATCGCTATGGGTTCGGTTACCGAGACTATCAAGGAGTGCGTTGACTACCTCCGTACGCAGGGTAAGAAGGTGGGTGTCATCACCGTACACCTCTATCGCCCCTTCTCGGCGAAGTACCTCTTTAACGTCTTGCCCGCAAGCGTTAAGCGTATCTGCGTGCTCGACCGCACGAAGGAGCCCGGATCAAATGGCGAGCCTCTGTTGCTCGACATCCGCGATGCGTTCTACGAGTCGGAGCAGCGTCCTATGATCATCGGCGGCCGCTATGGTCTCTCGTCGAAGGATACAACGCCCGCTCAGATGTTGGCCGTGTTTGCTAACCTCGAGGCTGCGGAGCCCAAGAACCACTTTACGGTAGGTATCAACGACGACGTTACGATGTTGTCACTCCCCGTAGGCAAGGAGATATCAATGGCTAAGGAGGGTACCTTCGAGGCTCTGTTCTTCGGTCTTGGTTCGGATGGTACCGTGGGTGCTAACAAGAACTCTATCAAGATTATCGGTGGCTCTACGAATAAGTATTGCCAGGCATACTTCTCGTACGACTCTAAGAAGTCGGGTGGTTACACCTCGTCGCACCTGCGCTTTGGTGATAACCCCATCACTTCGCCCTACCTCGTTACTACGCCCGACTTCGTGGCTTGCCACGTGCCCTCGTACGTAGATAAGTATGACGTGCTGAAGGGCCTCAAGCGCGGTGGCTCGTTCCTCCTTAACTCGGTTAACGACGTTGAGACTACCTGCCGCACGCTGCCCGACCATATGAAGCAGTACCTCGCAAAGAAGGGTATCAACTTCTATATCATCAATGCTACTAAGATTGCTGCTGACCTCGGCCTCGGCTCGCGTACAAATACTATTATGCAGGCTGCATTCTTCAAGATTGCCGACATCATTCCTATCGAGAAGGCTGTCGAGGAGATGAAGAAGGCTATCTACAAGTCGTATGGCAATAAGGGTGAGGATATCGTGAATATGAACTACGCAGCGGTAGATGCCGGTTGCGAGGCTGTTCACAAGGTGGAGGTTCCCGCCGAGTGGGCTGATATCGAGGTTAAAGAGTCGGCTCACGACGTAGATGCCTCGGTGCCCGCATTCGTGCGCAATGTCTGCGAGCCTATCGACGCGTTGAAGGGCGACCTTCTCCCCGTATCGGCATTCAACGGCCGCGAGGATGGCACGTGGGATAATGGCACGGCAGCTTACGAGAAGCGCGGTATCGCCACAAGCGTGCCCCAGTGGAAGATTGAGAACTGTATCCAGTGTAACCAGTGTGCTTATGTATGTCCTCACGCTGCTATCCGTCCCTTCCTCGCAACCGAGGAGGAGGCTGCAGCATCGGGCTTGGAGTGGAAACAGGGCTTGGGCGAGACTAAGGCGTTGAAGTTCCGCATTCAGGTATCGCCTATGGATTGTACGGGCTGTAACAACTGTGTCGACGTATGTCCCGCAAAGGAGAAGGCCCTCGAGTTGCGTCCTTTGGCCGAGCAGCTTAAGGAGGCAAAGAACTGGGATTACGTGACTAAGACCATCGGTTATAAGGAGCACGTCGATAAGACCAAGTCGGTAAAGAATCTCCAGTTCTCGCAGCCCTTGTTCGAGTTCTCGGGTGCTTGTGCCGGCTGTGGCGAGACCCCCTATATCAAGGCTATCACCCAGCTCTTCGGCGACCGTATGATGGTTGCTAACGCTACGGGTTGTACATCTATCTACTCGGGCTCGGCACCCTCTACGCCCTACTGCACCAACGCTAAGGGTCAGGGTCCTGCGTGGGCAAACTCGTTGTTCGAGGATAATGCCGAGTTCGGTCTCGGTATGCGTATCGGTGTTGAGAAGGTACGTCAGGGCTTGGAGGATGTTATGCGTAAGGCTATCGCCGAGTGCTCGTGCTGCTCGGAGGAGCTTAAGGCCACGATGCAGGAGTGGATCGACGCTCGTCACCTCGCCGCTAAGTCTCAGGAGGTTACGGCTCGTCTGTTGCCTATGGTCGAGGCTTGCGACTGTAGCTACTGCCGCACAATCCTCGATTATAAGGATTGGCTCGTTAAGAAGTCGCAGTGGATCATCGGTGGTGATGGCTGGGGCTACGACATCGGCTTCGGCGGTGTCGACCACGTGTTGGCATCGGGTGAGGATGTAAATATCCTTATCGTCGACACGGAGGTGTACTCTAACACCGGCGGTCAGTCGTCTAAGTCTACGCCTATCGGTGCTGTCGCTAAGTTCGCATCGGCCGGTAAGCGCATCCGCAAGAAGGATATCGGTGCTATCGCCATGACCTATGGTTATGTATATGTAGCTCAGGTATCTATCGGTGCATCGCAGCAGCAGCTCTTCAACGTCCTTAAGGAGGCTGAGGCATACCCCGGTCCGTCGCTTATCATCGCCTATGCACCCTGTATCAACCACGGTATCAAGGGCGGTATGACACGCACGCAGACCGTTGGTAAGCAGGCTGTTGAGTGTGGTTACTGGCACCTCTGGCACTACAATCCTCAGCTCGAGGCTGAGGGTAAGAACCCCTTCGTTATGGACTCTAAAGAGCCTGACTGGACTAAGTTCCGCGACTTCCTTATGAAGGAGGTACGTTACACCTCGCTTAAGAAGGCCTTCCCTGCTGAGGCAGAGCAGCTATTTGAGGCAGCGGAGGAGAATGCTAAGTGGCGTTATAACTCTTATATCAACCGCACAAAGTAATCTTCGATTATAAAGCAGCATCTACTGCCGCTAACAAAAAATGCCGTCGATGGGACGTACGCCAAGTACTACCCATCGACGGCATTTTTTTGCCGAGCTACCTTCTAATCAAAAATTTGTTTCGCGTGTGGGCAGCGCATTCCCATCTCTAAACTCCAAACGTCGCCTACCACATCTTAACCTTCAAGGCATCCTCGGCATTCATCGTGGTTATTAGCACCACGCCATTGACGCCCCTGAAACCATACATATTCGACCCCTTGAGGATCTCTACACTCTTGACATCGTGGATGTTAATCATATCGGGGTTGACCTCCATACCGTCGCACAGAACAAGCACGGCCGACGAGCCGTTTATCGAGTTTTGCGTGCGTAGGCACAGCTCACCACCAATCATCTTAAGCCCCGGATAGCAGACCATAATCGCCTCGGTCACGCTCATACACCCCGTTGCGCGCAATCTGTCGCCCGATATTCCCGAAGTGTAGTCGGTGCTCTCCCTACGCTTGACATAGCCAAAACCGAAGTTCACGAGCTCCTCGTCCTCGTGTGCCGTATAGAGGTCGCTACCCACGGTCCACACGATGTTGACGCTGCGTCGCCCCTCGAGGGCCACGCGCAGAGTGTCGCGCTTAAAGACAAATTGTAGCGTGTCGTCGGGCTCAATATCGGTAAACCCGAAGCGACCCTTGCCGTCGGCCATCGTCTGTTTATCGCGTCCAACGACGCTCACGCGTGCCTTGATGCCACGTCCGTCGGGGTGGGTTACAAGGCCGTTGAACGGCTCATCGGCCGATGCGCCCATAGCCGATAGCGCGAGGGCTGCAAGTAAAACTATTCTCTTCATACACACATCCGTATTATTGCGAGCATAAAGTTACTCATTTTTACTAAAATAACGAATAGTTTAATAATTTTTCTTTATTTTTAAAAATATTTATTATCTTTGTGGTACTAAAACCAGATAATTCTGTAATTCTAAAACATAAAACATTATGAAAGAGGCTATTGCAATTCTCACGGGTGGCGGTCCTGCTCCCGGTATGAACACCGTTGTTGGCAGTGTTGCTAAGACATTTTTGGCTAAGGGCTATCGTGTTATCGGTTTGCACTTCGGCTACTCGGGTCTTTTCAACCCTAATCCTCGCTACGAGGATCTCGATATGTTCCGCGTAGACTACATCTTCAACCAGGGTGGCTCGTACCTCACGATGAGCCGTTTCAAGCCTACCGACGAGGACTTCGAGAAGAATTTTAATCTCGACTTCTTCAAGTCGAACAACGTTAAGCTCCTCGTTACCGTAGGTGGCGACGACACCGCTTCGACTGCAAACCGAATCGCTAAGTTCCTCGAGAAGAAGCAGTATCCTATCGCTAACATCCACGTTCCTAAGACTATCGACAACGACCTCCCCTTGCCCGCAGGTATGCCTACGTTCGGCTACCAGTCGGCAAAGAATGCTGGCTCGGTTATCGGTCGTGCTGTATATAACGATGCACGTACGTCGTCTAACTGGTTCGTTGTGGCAGCTATGGGCCGCTCGGCAGGTCACCTCGCCTTCGGTATCGCATCGGCGTGCCACTATCCTATGATCATCATCCCCGAGATGTTCAACAAGACGAAGATCACCATCGAAAAGATCATCAACCTCATCATCTCGGCTATTGTTAAGCGTAAGATCCTCAATATGGACTATGGCGTTGCTATGGTTTCGGAGGGTGTATTCCACGCTCTCGACCAGGAGGAGATCCTTAAGTCGGGCATCAACTTCTCGTACGACGAGCACGGTCACCCCGAGCTCGGTAAGGTCTCTAAGGCTGAGATGTTTAACACTCTCTTGGAGAAGCGTTGCAAGGCTCTCGGCATCAAGGTTAAGTCGCGCCCCGTGGAGATTGGCTATGAGGTACGTTGCCAGACGCCTTGTGCCTTCGACCTCGTCTACTGCTCGCAGCTCGGTATGGGTGTCTATAAGCTCTTCTCGGAGGGTAAGACCGGCTGTATGGTGTACATCAGCCAGGAGGGTTACGTATCGCCTCTCTACCTGAAGGACCTTCAGGATCCCGAGACAGGCAAGATTCCTCCTCGTCTCGTTGACATCAACGCCGACAAGATTCACCAGGTTATCGACAACCTTATGCACTACATCACTCCCGCCGATTACGAGGCAGCTAAGGCCTACGTTGCTAACCCCGAGGAGTTTGATTTCCGTAAGATCTTGAACTGGTAATAATCTGTTGTTGTAAGCCGCAATGCGCGGCACAAAACTACGAGCCCCGGATGGGAGTACGAATAGTATCTCCCACCCGGGGCTCTTTAAATTCGACCGCTACTATTCGGCCATTGCCGACTGGCGGATGATGATGTGGTCGCCCAAAGAGAAGCTGAAAGCTGAAAGCGATGCACTGCGGACGTAGCCCGTCTCGTTGGGCTGCACCTTGATAACAATTGCCGAATCCCACTTTGCAAGGGCACGCGTACCCTCTGCCTCGGCGTCATACTCGCTGATGACCTTCACAATCTCGATCCACTCGTCTATGGGCAGGAGGTCGCCATTCTCATCCTGCACCCAGTTGCTACCCTTACCGAGCGAAGCATTGTCAATACCCGTTGAGGTTACCGGAACATAAAACTCACCACCCTCAGCGGGCACAATCATCTGATCCTCGTGGAAGGCGATATAGGGCTCGTCAGTTATCGGACCATCTATAACCTCCTCGCAACTTGTAGCTGCAAACATTGCTGCCAATAGGGCAAACATACAATAAATCCTTTTCATAATAATAATGTAATTTTGGAAAAAATAATTTGATTGTTTCTTGATGCAAAATTACACATAGAGAGGGCGATAGCCAAATTTTTTAGCCCAAACTTTTTCAGAAGCACCCTGTTTAAGTGTTTGATTTTCAATATGTTGAAAAGCTCATTTTTGCTAAATTTTCATAGTGTTGATAATCAGTAAGTTACAAGGGCAGCCTTAATAAGATGCTGAAATTTATATAATTGTTTAGAATTCAGCGATATACGCGAATGGTGGATATAAAAACAATTGCGGGTATTATTTTTAATACCCGCAATAGGAATTTATTTAAAACAGAATCGCGAAGTTCCGTTTTGGGCTAATTGCTAAACGTGAGCCCCGCATCGTCTGCGTCGATTGTGATAGGATGCTCGCTGTTTACCTTGCCTGCAAGGATACGCTTCGAGAGGGTGTTGACCACCTCGCGCTGGATTGTTCGCTTGATGGGGCGTGCACCGTAGAGCGGGTCGAAGCCAGCATCGGCAATATGGCGACGGGCGGCCGAGGTGTAGACAAGCTCGATGCCGTTGCGGCGAAGCATCGTGGCTACGGCGCGGAGTTGGATGTCGACAATCTTCTCGATGCTTCGTCTGTCGAGGGGCTCGAACATCACAATCTCGTCGATACGGTTCAGAAACTCAGGCTTCAGGTGTTGCTTCATCATATCGATGACCTCCTCCTTGACGCGATCGACAACCACGGCCGAGGGCTCGTTGCCAGCCTCGGCAAAACGCTCCGAGATAATGTTCGAACCCATATTCGAGGTCATAATGACGATGGTGTTACGGAAGTCGACGGTGCGACCCTTATTGTCCGTGAGGCGGCCGTCGTCGAGTACCTGCAAGAGGATGTTGAAGACGTCGGGGTGTGCCTTCTCGATCTCGTCGAGGAGCACCACGGAGTAGGGCTTACGTCGCACAGCCTCGGTGAGCTGTCCACCCTCGTCATAGCCAACGTATCCCGGAGGCGCACCCACGAGGCGCGATACGGAGTGACGCTCCTGATACTCCGACATATCTATACGCGTGAGCATACGATCGTCGTTGAAGAGGAACTCGGCGAGGGCCTTGGCTAACTCCGTCTTGCCGACGCCCGTGGTGCCGAGGAAGATAAACGAGCCAATCGGGCGATGACCATCCGCAAGACCAGCACGCGAGCGGCGCACGGCATCCGACACCACCTCGATGGCCTCATCCTGACCCACAACCCTGCGGTGTAGCTCCTCCTCCATATTGAGTAGCTTCTCGCGCTCCGAGGCCATCATACGCTTTACGGGGATTCCCGTCCAGCGCGATACCACCTCGGCAATGTCCTCAGCGTCGACCTCCTCCTTAATCATCGCAGTCTCGGAAGTCAAGCGCAACTCCTCCTCGAGCGTGGCTACACGTCGCTCAAGCTCGACGATGGTGCCGTAGCGCAGCTCTGCTACACGGCCATAGTCGCCTGTGCGCTCGGCCTGTTGAGCCTCGACCTTCGCGCGCTCGATCTGCTCCTTAGCCTTTTGAAGCTCGGCGAGGCGGTCGCGCTCCGACTGCCACTTGGCCCTCAGCGCGGCGCACTCGGCCTTGCGCTCGTCGATGTCGCTCTCGAGGCGTGCAATACGCTCTTTGTCGCCCTCACGACGGATGGCTTCGCGCTCAATTTCGAGCTGGCGAATGTGGCGGTCGAGCTGGTCGATCTCCTCGGGTACGGAGTTCATCTCCAGACGCATACGTGCTGCTGCCTCGTCGACGAGGTCGATAGCCTTGTCGGGCAGGAAGCGGTCGGTGATGTAGCGCGACGATAGCTCCACGGAGGCGACGATTGCCTCATCCTTGATACGCACACGGTGGTGGTTCTCGTAACGCTCCTTAAGGCCTCGCATTATCGACACGGCATCCTCCATCGAGGGCTCCGCGACGAGCACCTTCTGGAAGCGTCGCTCGAGGGCCTTATCCTGCTCAAAATATTTCTGGTACTCGTCGAGCGTCGTGGCTCCTATGGTGCGTAGCTCGCCACGCGCAAGTGCCGGCTTGAGGATGTTGGCGGCATCCATCGCGCCGTCGCTCTTGCCCGCACCAACGAGCGTATGTATCTCGTCGATGAAGAGCAGCACACGACCCTCGGCCGATGTCACCTCGCGGACGACGCTCTTTAGTCGCTCCTCGAATTCGCCCTTGTACTTGGCACCGGCGATGAGTGCGCCCATATCGAGCGAGTAGATTATCTTATCCTTCAGGTTCTCAGGTACATCGCCATCGACGATACGGTGGGCTATACCCTCGGCGATGGCGGTCTTACCCACGCCTGCCTCACCTACGAGGATGGGGTTGTTCTTCGTGCGTCGCGAGAGTATCTGGAGCACACGTCGTATCT